>JAHCAK010000020.1 GCA_019634955.1 Burkholderiales bacterium | reverse complement strand
GAGCCGCTGGCCCAACGGGTCGAAGCGGATGTTCTGGCTGGGCACGACGATGCCCGGCGCGTTCTCGCGCGGCGCGTCCTGCGAGAGGAGCCCGACGAGCGCCTCGGCTTCCAGGCCCAGCGCGCGGGCGTAGTTGCGCGTGAAGCCCCGCAGGAAGGTGCCGCGCGGCAGGCGCCCGTAGTCGCCGGCCTCCAGCGCCTCGATCTGCGAGACGCTCATGTGCAGGCGCTGCGCCACGTCGGCGCGCGCGAGGCCCTGCCGCTCGCGCTCGGCGGCGAGGATCGCCCCGGGGGAACGCGGCGTCTCGGGGGCGGCGGTGCTTTCCGGCGTGGAATCCATCACTTGGCGGGGGCGCCCAGCAGCTCGCGCGTCTGCGGCGCGTCGGGGAATCGCCGGCGCAGCTGCTGCAGCATGCTGTCCTCGGCGGCCTTCTCGCCCTGCGCGCGCGCGATGCGCACGCCGATCACGAGGGCGGAGAGCGTGGGCTCGCCCAGGCGCATGTAGCGGTTGAGGTAGATCTCGGCGTCCTTGAGGTTGCCCTTCTCGAAAAGGATCTCGGCGAGCGAGTAGAGGGCGCCGGCGAGGTCGGGGCGGAAGGTCACGGCGCGGCGCAGGTAGTCCTCGGCCTCCGCGTTCTTCCCGGCCATGCGCGAGCACACGCCCGCGTTGAGCAGCGCCTTCTCCGGCGTGTTGTAGAGCGAGTCGGAGAGCACTCGGCCGAAGTACTCCATGCCGCGCTCGCGCTCCCCGCGCAGGCACAGGAACCAGCCGTAGTTGTTGAGCACGTCGGAATCGCGCGGCGCGATGGCGAGCGCCCGCTCGAAGGCGGCGCGGGCCTGGCCGTCCTCGCGCAGCTCCATGAAGACGAGCGCGCGCACGTTGTAGGCCTGGTGGTAGGTGGGATCGTCCTTCTCCGCGAGGCGCGTCTCCTCCAGCGCCACGGCGAAGTTGCCGCGCTGGTAGTACTGCGCCGCGAGCGAGGTGTGCAGCTCCGCGCGGCGGCGGCCGTCGGCGGCCACGTTGTCGGTGACGATGCGCGTCTGCACCGTGGTCTGCGAGACGCAGCCCGCCAGGAGCGCGGTGGCCACGAGGAGCAGGACTGTCTTCATGCGGCCTCCGGATGGGAGTGGTGCGCCTTGTGGATGCGCACGGTGCGCTTGCGCATCCGGTTCACGACCTGGCCGGCGAGCTGCCCGCAGGCCGCGTCGATGTCGTCGCCGCGCGTCTTGCGGATGGTGGCGACGAAGCCGGCCTCCACGAGGATGTCGCGGAAGCGAAGCACGGCCTCGGGCTTCGAGCGGGCGAAGCCGGAATCCGGGAAGGGGTTGAAGGGGATGAGGTTCACCTTGCTCGGCACCTCGGCGAGCAGCTTCGCCAGCGCGCGCGCGTGGGCCGGCGAGTCGTTCACGCCGTCGAGCAGGACGTACTCGAAGGTGATGAAGTCGCGCGGGGCGGCCTCGAGGTAGTCCTTGCAGGCCGCGAGCAGCTCCGCGATGGGGTAGCTGCGGTTGATCGGCATGAGGCGCGAGCGCAGCTCGTCGTCGGGGGCGTGCAGGCTCACGGCGAGCGCCACGGGAAGCTGCTCCTTCAGGCGGCGCAGCTTGTGCACGACGCCGGAGGTGGAGAGCGTCACGCGCCGGCGCGAGAGCCCGTAGGCGTGGTCGTCCAGCATGACCGACATGGCCGCGACCACGTTGTCGAAGTTGTTGAGGGGTTCGCCCATGCCCATCATCACGACGTTGGTGACGGGCCTGGGCGTGGCGCCCTCGGACGAGGCCTCGAGGCGGTACGGCATTCCGTCGCGGGCCATGGCCTCGAGCCGCCGGTTCGCCACCCACAGCTGGCCGAGGATCTCGGAAACGGCGAGGTCGCGGTTGAAGCCCTGGCGGCCGGTGGAGCAGAAGCCGCAGTCGAGCGCGCAGCCCACCTGCGAGGAGACGCAGAGCGTGCCGCGGTCGTCCTCGGGGATGAACACCGCCTCGATGCCGTTGCCGATGCCCACGTCGAAGAGCCACTTCACGGTGCCGTCGGCGGAGCGGTGCTCGGAGAGGATCTCAGGCGGGCGGACTTCGGCGGCTTCCTTCAGCTTCTCGCGAAGGCTCTTCGCGAGGTCCGTCATCGCGTCGAAGTCGGCCTCGCCGCGCTGGTGCACCCAGCGGAACACCTGCTTCGCGCGGAACGGCTTCTCGCCGAGCGAGGCGAACCACTCGGTGAGGGCCGGGAGCGTGAAGTCGAGGAGGTTCGTCCGCATGGGGCCGCGGGGCGCCCGGTCAGCGCGCGTAGACCTGGCTGGCGGGGAAGAAGTAGGCGATCTCGACCGCCGCGGTCTCGGGGGCGTCGGATCCGTGCACGGCGTTTGCGTCGATCGACTCGGCGAAGTCGGCGCGGATGGTGCCCTTCTCGGCCTTCCTGGGATCGGTCGCGCCCATGAGGTCGCGGTTCTTCTGGATGGCTTCCTCGCCCTCCAGCACCTGGATCATCACCGGACCGGAGATCATGAATTCCACGAGGTCCTTGAAGAACGGGCGGGCCTTGTGGACGGCGTAGAAGCCCTCGGCTTCCTGACGGGAGAGGTGGACCATCTTCGCGGCCACGACCTTGAGGCCGTTGGTCTCGAAGCGGGAGTAGATCTTGCCGATCACGTTCTTGGCCACGGCATCGGGTTTGATGATCGACAGGGTGCGCTGCACTGCCATGAAAATCTCCGCTAACTGAATGAAAAGTTTAGCTTTTCATTCTATCACACCCTCTCGCCCGCCGCCTAGCGCAGCCGGGGACGTACCCGCGGGACAGACCCCGGGGACGTACCCGCGGGTACGTCCCCGTCAGGGGTGCCAGATAGGGAGGAGGCCCGGGGCGCGGTAGTCGGCGGCGATGCCGATGCCCGGGACCCAGACGAGCCGGTCGCCGTCGAAGAGGAGCGGGAGCCGCGCGCGGCGCCAGGCGGGGACGGCGTGCTCCTGGAGGAGGTTCTTGAGCGTGCGCGTGGGGCCGCCGGGCCGGAGCCGGATGCGCTCGCCGCCCGCGCGCGGCCCGAACCGCCAAAGGCCCGCGGCGATGCGTTCCGCGGCGATGCCCTCCTCCGCGCTTTCGGCGAAGCGCACCTCGCCACGCCCCTCGCCCAGCGGCACCACCCGCTCGCCGTGCCAGGAAACCTCCCAGGCAGCCTCCTGCGGCACCGCCTCGACGATCACCCGCCCGCGGTGGCGCACGATGGCCCGCCCGCCGTGCAGCAGCAGCACCCGCGCATCGCCCCGCGCCGAGACGAGCTGGCGCGCGATCTCCGCCAGCCGCGCCTCCCCCGGCATCGCGAGCCCGTGCGCGGCGAGGAAGTGGCGCAGCACGTTGGCGCGCCGGGCCGGATCGAGCGCACCGAGGCCCTCGGCCGAGAGCCCCTCGCCGTCGGCCACCCGCGCCGCATCGTCACGGGCCACCGACGCGAGCAGCTCGTCCGCCACGGCCGCGTGCCGCGCGAGCCGCGCCAGCGACTCCCGGTACTGCGGGAACCGGCGCTCGATCACCGGCATCACCTCGTGGCGCAGGAAGTTGCGGTCGAACGCGGTCAGCTCGTTGGACTCGTCCTCCACCCAGGCGAGCCCCGCCTCGCGCGCGTAGCCGAGGAGTGCGTCGCGCGACTCGTCGAGCAGCGGCCGCAGCCACACCGCGCCGCCCACCGCCCTCGCCTCGCCCATCGCCGCGAGCCCCTTCACGCCCGTGCCGCGCAGCGCCTGAAGGAGAACCGTCTCGGCCTGGTCGTCCCGGTGGTGCGCGAGCGCCACGAAATCCGTGCCCGCGAGCGCGAACGCCGCGTGCCGCGCCGCGCGCGCCGCCGCCTCCAGCCCGGCCGAGTCGTCCCGCGCGACCGTCACGCGCTCCACGCGCAACGGCACCCTGCGCGCGGCCGCGAACGCCTCGCACGCCTGCGCCCAGCGGTCGGCATTGCGCGAAAGCCCGTGGTGGACATGCAGTGCGGAGAGCGCGAAGCCGTGCGTCTCGCGAAGCCCCGCCAGGATTTCGAGGAGAACCGAGGAGTCGAGGCCGCCGGAAAACGCCGCGCAGATCGACTGCCCGGGCCGCACGCGCGCGGCGACCCTGCCGGCCACGCGGGCCGCGAGCCCCTGCGGCGTGTGCTCGCGAGCGCTCATGCGGCGGCGGCCGCCCCCCGCGTTACTCCGCGAGCTCCTTGAACTTGCCGTAGCCCACGAGGCGGTCCTGGCGGCGCTCGAGGAGCTGCGTGACCGGCATGTCCTGCAGCTGGCGCAGGTGGTCGGCGATGGCCTTCTTGAGGTTCTTCGCGCTCTCCGCCGGGTCGCGGTGCGCGCCGCCCAGCGGCTCGTTCACGACCTTGTCGACGAGGCCCAGCGTCTTCAGGCGGTTGGCGGTGATCCCGAGCGTCTCGGCCGCCTCGCCCGCGTAGTCGCCGCTCTTCCAGAGGATGGCCGCGCACCCCTCGGGCGAGATCACCGAGTAGGTCGAGTACTGCATCATGAGCGTGGCGTCGCCCACGGCGATCGCGAGCGCGCCGCCGGAGCCGCCCTCGCCGATCACGGAGACGACGATCGGCACGCGCAGCCCCGCCATCTCGAAGAGGTTCCTGCCGATGGCTTCCGATTGCCCGCGCTCCTCCGCGCCGATGCCGGGGTAGGCGCCGGGCGTGTCCACGAAGGTGAGCAGCGGGATCGCGAATTTCTCCGCCAGCCGCATGAGCCGCAGCGCCTTGCGGTAGCCCTCGGGGCGCGGCATGCCGAAGTTGCGCAGGATCTTCTCGTTGGTGTCGCGGCCCTTCTGGTGGCCCATCACCATGACGCTCTGCCCGTTGAACCGCGCCAGCCCGCCCACGATGGCCGGGTCGTCCGCGAAGGAGCGGTCGCCGTGCATCTCCTCGAAATCCGTGCACATGGCCTGGATGTAGTCGAGGGTGTAGGGGCGCTGCGGGTGGCGCGCGACCTTGGAAACCTGCCAGGCGGTGAGCTTGCCGTAGATGTCCTTGGTGAGCTCGCGGCTCTTCTTCGACAGCCGCTCGATCTCCTGCGAGATGTCGACGGCGCTGTCGTCCTGGACGAAGCGCAGCTCCTCGATCTTCTGCTCGAGTTCCGCGATGGGCTGTTCGAAATCGAGGAAGGTGGTCTTCACGAAGGGCGTGCGGGGGATGGGGTGGGAAATGATAACAGGGGTGCCGGTGCGGGCGGGGTGGGGTCATCACGGAGGACACGGAGAGCACGGAGAAAAGCGAACCCACGGCAATCCGAGGTCGTGACCCCATGGGTGGGGGAGCTCCGCGCTCTCCGTGTCCTCCGTGATGAAGACCCCGCCGGAATTCTCGCGAACATCGTCGCGGTATCGACCTCCCGCCGAACCCCTTACCTCACCTTGTCGACCGCCGCGCAGAGCGCCTCGATCCCCTCCACCACCCGCGGCGAGGGGCGGCCGAGGGCGCGCGAGGCGACGAAGGCCACGCGCCCGCGGCGCACGGCCTCCAGGCCCGCCCGCTCGCGCCAGGCGGCGTGGAAGTCGGCCTCGCCCTCCGCGGGCCCGGTGCCGAGGATGGCGGCGGGGTTGCGCGCGAAGAGCTCCTCCCACGAGACCTGCGGCGCCACCTCGCGCAGCTCGCCGAAGACGTTGGCCGCGCCGCACGCGGCGAGCGCCTCGTTCATGAAGTGCGCGCCCGCGACGGTCATGAGCGGGCGGTGCGAGATCTCGAGGAACACGCGCACGGGGGCGCGCCCCGCATGCTTCGCGCGCACGGCCGCCAGCCGCGCCTCGTAGGCGCGCGTGGCCGGCGCCGCGTCCGCCCCGGTGAGCGCGGCCGTCACGGCGAGCAGGCGCGGGATCTCCGCGAGCGTGCGCGACTGCACCACCACGACGCGCGCGCCGAGGGCCTCCAGGCGCGGGATGTCGGCGGCGCGGAAACTGTCCTTCCAGGCGATGACGAGGTCCGGCGCGAGCTTCGCCAGCGCCTCGAGATCCACCCCGAAGGCGCTCGACACCGCGGGGAGCCTCGCCGCCTCGGGCGGGTAGTCGCTCCACGCGCTCACGCCCACCACGCGCGCGCCGGCGCCGACGGCGAAGGCGGCCTCGGTGATCGAGGGGGCGAGCGTCACGACGCGAGTGGCCGGCGCCGGGAGCGCCACGCGGCGCCCGAGGTCGTCGACGAGGGAGATCTCCGCGCGCGCGGCGAGCGCGGCGGCGAGGAGCAGCGCGCCGGCCAGCGCGCGCCGGGCGGGGCTCACTGCCCGAGGTGCCTCGCGGCCGCCTCGCGGCGCACCAGGAAGGCCTCGCGGGCGATGGCCATGTCCTCGAGGAACCACGGCAGCTCCTCGAGCGTGATGGCCTGCGCGGCGTCCACCAGCGCGCGCCGCGGCTCCGGGTGCATGTCGACGAGCGCCATGTTGGCGCCGGCGATCACGCCCTGCGCCGCCACGTGGAACACCTCCGGGATGCCGTCGGGCGAGGCGTCGTGCGTGCCCACCGAGTGCGACGGGTCCACGCACACCGGCATGCGCGTGAGGCGCTTCACCGTGGGCACGTGGCCGAAGTCGACGAGGTTGCGGTGCGGGTCGCCGAAGTTCGTCTTCATGCCGCGCAGGCAGAAGACGATGTCGCGGTTGCCCTCGCTCGCCACGTACTCGGCGGCCAGCAGCGACTCGTGCAGCGTGATGCCGAAGCCGCGCTTGAGGAGTATGGGGAAGTCGCGCTGGCTGCCGACGGTCTTCAGCAGCTCGAAGTTCTGGGTGTTGCGGGTGCCGATCTGCAGCATCACGCCCGTGGGGTCTCCCGTCATGTGCAGCGCCTGGCGGATCTCGTCCACGTGCTCGTCGTGCGTGACCTCCATCGCGACGATGCGGATGTCGTGCCTGCCGGCCAGCTCGAAGACCCACGGCAGGCACTGCCTGCCGTAGCCCTGGAAGGAGTACGGGCTGGTGCGCGGCTTGTAGGCGCCCATGCGCGCGCACTGCTGCCCGGCCTCCTTCAGCGCGGCGAAGGTCCGCTCGACGTACTCGCGCGTGTCGACGGCGTTCAGGCCCGCGAAGACGTGGAACGAGTCCTGGTCGAAGGCGACGCCCTTGTACTCGAAGCGGATGGACTCCTCGTTGCCGGGGCGGCGGCCGAGGATGCGGAATTCGTCGGTCTTGGACATGAGGGAGTTATGCGGTCAGGAGTCTTTGGAAACGCCGATGAACGCCAATGCCCCGCCGATTGCCGCCGATGAGGTCATGGTCGATGCCGGCCGGAAGAATTTCGGCCATGTCGCAAATTGCCACGCTGCGATCTGCCAAGTCTCCATCGGCGGCAATCGGCGGGGCATTGGCGTTCATCGGCGTTTCCCGATCTATTCCGCGCGAGCGATCCGGCGGGAGCGAACTCCCTCCGCGAGGAGATCGAGCACGCGCACGGTGTCCTCCCACCCGATGCACGCGTCGGTGATCGAGACGCCGTGCGCGAGCGGCTGGCCGGCGACGAGGTCCTGGCGGCCGGGGTTCAGGTTGCTTTCCACCATCACGCCCATGATGCGGTCCTCGCCCGCGGCGAGCTGTGCGGCGACGTCGGAGGCGACGTCGACCTGCCGCTGGTACTGCTTGGCGGAGTTGGCGTGGGAGAAGTCGACCATGAGGCGCGGGGCGAGGCCCGCGGCGGCGAGATCGCGCGAGGCCGCGTCGATGGAGGCGGCGTCGTAGTTGGGCGCCTTGCCGCCGCGCAGGATCACGTGGCAGTCCTCGTTGCCGGCGGTGTCGAAGATGGCCGCCTGCCCGGTCTTGGTCATGCCCATGAAGGCGTGGGGGGCAGCGGCGGCGCGCAGGGCGTCGACCGCCACCTTCACCGAGCCGTCGGTGCCGTTCTTGAAGCCGACGGGGCACGAGAGCCCGCTCGCGAGCTGGCGGTGCGACTGCGACTCCGTGGTGCGCGCGCCGATGGCGCCCCAGGCGATGAGGTCGGAGATGTACTGGGGCGAAAGCAGATCCAGGAACTCGGTGCCGCAGGGCAGGCCGAGGCGGTTGATCTCCAGCAGGAGCTTTCTCGCCAGCCGCAGCCCCTCGTTCATCGCGAAGCTGCCGTCGAGGTGCGGGTCGTTGATGAAGCCCTTCCAGCCGACGGTCGTGCGCGGCTTCTCGAAGTACACGCGCATCACGATGGCAAGGTCGGCCTCGAGGCGCGCGGCCTCTCCCGCGAGCCGGCGCGCGTACTCCACGGCCGCGTCGTAGTCGTGGATGGAGCACGGCCCCACGATGGCGACCAGCCGGTCGTCGGCGCCGTGCAGCACGCGGTGGATGGCCTGGCGGGCGGCGCCCACCGCGGCGAGCGAAGCCGCGTCCATGGGCAGCTGCTCGGCGAGGAGCTGCGGGGCGATCAGGGCGCGGATGCCCTTGATGCGCAGGTCGTCGGTGCGGCCGATGACGGCGAGGGGGGCGGGCGCGCTCATTCCTCCGGCTCCTCGGGGATGACGCGGCGCTGGCGCACGGCGGCGGCGAGCGTCTCGAGCACCTTCACCGTCTCGTCCCAGCCGAGGCAGGCGTCGGTGATGGAGACGCCGTAGGCGAGCGGCTTGCCGGGCACGAGGTCCTGGCGGCCGGGGTTCAGGTGGCTTTCCACCATCACGCCGATGACGCGGTTCTCGCCGCGGCCGATCTGGCCGGCGACGTTCTCGGCCACCTCCGCCTGCTTCTGGTACTGCTTGGAGGAATTGGCGTGCGAGAAGTCGATCATGAGGTGCTGGGCGAGGCCGGCGGCGGCGAGGTCCTTGCAGGCGGCGTCCACGCTCGCGGCGTCGTAGTTGGTGGCCTTGCCGCCGCGCAGGATCACGTGGCAGTCCTCGTTGCCCGCGGTCTTGAACACGGCCACGTGGCCGCTCTTGGTGACGGAGATGAAGTGGTGGCGCGCGTTGGCGGCCTTGATCGCGTCCACGGCGATGCGGATGTTGCCGTCGGTGCCGTTCTTGAAGCCGACGGGGCAGGAGAGCCCGCTGGCGAGCTGGCGGTGGGATTGCGACTCCGTCGTGCGCGCGCCGATGGCGCCCCACGAGATGAGGTCGGCGATGTACTGCGGGGAGATGAGGTCGAGGAACTCCGTGCCGCAGGGCACGCCCATGCCGTTGATGTCGAGGAGGAGCTTGCGCGCGAGGCGAAGGCCCTCGTTCATGTCGAAGGTGTCGTCGAGGTGGGGGTCGTTGATGAGGCCCTTCCAGCCGACGGTGGTGCGCGGCTTCTCGAAGTACACGCGCATGACGACGAGGAGCTCCGCGCCGAGGCGCTCGCGCTCGGCCTTCAGGCGCGTCGCGTACTCGAGCGCGGCGGGGATGTCGTGGATGGAGCAGGGGCCCACCACGACGAGCAGGCGGTCGTCGGCGCCGCGCAGGATGTCGTGGATGCCCTGGCGGGCCTCGAAGGTCACGCGCTCGGTGTCGTCGGTGGCGGGCAGCTCCCGCATCACCTGCATCGGGGCGAGGAGCTCGTCGCCCTGCTCGATGCGTACGTCGTCGGTTCGGTAGTGGGTCATGGTCTTTCGGGTTCCGGAAACGAAAAACCGCCAGTTTGCGGCTGGCGGTTCTCAGGGATTCTCGCGATTCGCTGCGCTCGCGCTAGCCTCTCCCGGCCGCCGTGGGCGTGGGATACCAGAAGAAGAAAAAGGGCGCGACGGGGCGGTGCATGGCGGAGGATCTTACCACAAGGGGCCCGTGGCACGCCCCGGGGCGGTTCTGGCACCATGCCGGCATGAAACGATTCCTCATCGCCCTTTTCGTCCCCGCCGCCCTCGCCGCGCCCGCCACGCACGACGGCAAGGCCCGCGAGTTCACCCACACGCTCAAGCCCGGCGGCGTCGCCGAGGAGTGCCTGCGCCTGGAGGCCGGCCGCAGCCGCGCCTTCGAGTGGCAGTCCGACAGCCCGGTGGACTTCAACATTCACTATCACCAGGGCGACAAGGTCACCTACCCCGTCAAGGCGAACAAGCAGCGCGAGGGCAAGGGCCGCTTCACCGCCGCGGCCGGCGAGGACTACTGCTGGATGTGGAGCACGAAGTTCCCGGCCCGCATCACCGGCCGCCTCGGCCCCGAAGAGTAGGGACGTACCCGCGGGACAGACCCCGGGGACGTACCCGCGGGTCTGTCCCGCGGGTACGTCCCCGGATTACGGTGCCGGGAGGAAGTTGAGGGCAAGGCCGTTGTTGCAGTAGCGCTTGCCCGTGGGCGGCGGGCCGTCGCCGAAGACATGGCCCTGGTGGCCGCCGCAGCGGATGCAGTGGTACTCCGTGCGCGGGTAGATGAGCTTGAAGTCCGTCTTGGTGCCCAGCCGGCCGGGGATGAAGGTGAAGAAGCTGGGCCAGCCCGTGCCGCTGTCGTACTTCATGTCGGAGGTGAAGAGCGGCAGGTCGCAGCCGGCGCACGCGAAGGTGCCCTTGCGCTTCTCGCGGTCCAGCGGGCTGGAGCCCGCGCGCTCCGTGCCCTCCTCCCGCAGGATGGCGTACTGCTCGGGCGTGAGGCGCTTGCGCCATTCCTCGGGCTTGAGGACGAGCTTCTCGATCTTCACGGCATCGGCCGGCGCCGCCTGCGCCACGCGGTGCAGCGCGAACAGGCCGGCGAGGCTGGCGACGAAATGGCGGCGCTTCATGGGAAACCCTCCGAAAGTGGCGATCAGCCGGGGGCCTTGATCCCCGCCGACTTGAACGCATGGACAAGCGCCGCCGGCAGGAGTTTCGCGAGCTCCGCGGCGGACCGCACCTGCTCCCGCCCGCACCCCGCGCAGGTGTAGACGGGCACGGTGATGTCAACAGCGAACCCGGGCGTTTCCTTCCACGCCTGCGACGAGGAAAACGTGTGCGGCTCGGCCCCCGCCGAGGGCAGCGTCGCCCCGCACCCCCCGCAGGCGTACTTCCTGAACACGAGCCCCTTCTCCTGCCCGGCCGGGATCTTCGGCAGCTCCGCATCCGTGAGGGTGTTCAGCAGCCAGATGGGGAACTGCTGGCCGGCGAAGTAGCGGTGCGGCGCGGGGCAGGCGAGGACGGGCAGCGCCCGCAGCGTGAGGCGCATCGGCGCCTCGTCGCCCTCCACGTCGTGCAGCGTGAGCGCGGCGAGCGGGGCCTCGCACAGCGGGCAGGGTGATCCGGCTTGCATCATGGCGGCCTCCCGGTTTGGCGGGTTGGCGCTCTTCTGGAACTGCGCGTGGAAGCGTCTCGCGGTGACTTCCGCCCCAGTCTACGCGCCCGTCCCGCCGACGGTGAGGCCTTCGATGCGGATCGTGGGCTGGCCCACGCCGACGGGGACGCTCTGGCCCTCCTTGCCGCAGGTGCCGATGCCGGGGTCGAGCGACATGTCGTTGCCGACCATGCCGATGCGCGTGAGGGCATCCGGCCCGTTGCCGATGAGGGTCGCGCCCTTGACCGGGTACTGGAGCTTGCCGCCCTCCACCCACCAGGCCTCCGCCGCCGAGAACACGAACTTGCCGCTGGTGATGTCCACCTCGCCGCCGCCGAAGTTCACGGCGTAGAGGCCGCGGTCGACCGAGGCGAGGATCTCGGCCGGGTCGCGGTCGCCGCCCAGCATCACGGTGTTGGTCATGCGCGGCATGGGGATGTGCGCGTAGCTCTCGCGCCGGCCGTTGCCCGTGGCCGCCACCCCCATCAGCCGGGAGTTGAGGCGGTCCTGCAGGTAGCCGCGCAGGATGCCGTCCTCGATGAGGACGTTCCTGCCCGTGGGCTCGCCCTCGTCGTCGATGGAGAGCGAGCCGCGCCGGTCGGCGAGCGTGCCGTCGTCCACCACCGTGACGCCCGGGGAGCCCACGCGCTCGCCGATGCGCCCGGCGAAGGCGGAGGTCCCCTTGCGGTTGAAGTCGCCCTCGAGCCCGTGGCCGATGGCCTCGTGCAGGAGGATGCCCGGCCAGCCCGGGCCCAGCACCACCGTCATGGGGCCCGCCGGCGCCGGCCTCGCCTCGAGGTTCACGAGCGCCTGCCTCACCGCGTCGTCGGCCAGCCGGTCGAGGCGTTCCTGCGTGAAGTGGGCGTAGCCGAAGCGCCCGCCCCCGCCGCAGTAGCCCTGCTCGCGCCGGCCGTCCTGCTCGACGATGACGGTGATGGAGAGGTTCACGAGCGGGCGCACGTCCGCGGCCCGCACCCCGTCGGCGCGCGCGACGAAGACCACCTCGTACTCGCCCGAGAGCCGCCCGATCACCTGCTTCACCCGCGGGTCGGCGGCGCGGGCGCGCTTCTCCAGCCGCTCGAGCAGGCGCACCTTCTCGGCGTCGTCCAGCGCCGAGACGGGGTCGATGGGCGCGTAGAGCGGCGAGGCGGGGCGCTCGACGGGCGTCGCGGCGCGCGCCTCCCCGCCCTGCGCGGCGATGGCACGCGTGACGCGGGCGGCGGCCTCCAGGCTCGCGGGCGTGATGTCGTCGGCGTAGGCGAAGGCGGTCTTCTCCCCCGAGACCACGCGCACGCCCACGCCCTGGTCGATGGCGAAGCTGCCGCTCTTCACCTGCCCCTCCTCGAGCATCCAGCTCTCGGCGCGCGAGAGCTGGAAGTAGAGGTCGGCGTCGTCGGCGCGGTGCGCGCGCACCAGCGCGAAGGTGCGCTCGAGCACGGACTCGTCGATGCCGTTGGGGGCGAGGAGCGCTGCGTCTGCCAGCTGGAAGGCGGTGGGTTCGGGTCGGTTCATCTCAGGGTCCGGTGCTTCAGTGCCGGCAGGCTGCGCCGGATCTTGGCCATGTAGGTGGGGTTCACGCCGGCGACGACAACCCCCGAGCCGCGCGGCAGGCGGTCGAGCACCACGCCCCACGGGTCGACGATCATCGTGTGGCCGTGCGTCTCGCGGCCGTTCACGTGGTAGCCGCCCTGCGCCGGGGCGACCACGTAGCACTGGTTCTCGATGGCGCGCGCGCGCACGAGGACGTCCCAGTGGGCCTTGCCCGTGGTCTCGGTGAAGGCCGAGGGCACGAAGAGGAAGTCGACCTCGCCCATGGCGCGGTAGAGCTCCGGGAAGCGCAGGTCGTAGCACACCGAGATGCCGAGCCTGCCGTAGGGCGAATCCACGGTGACCACCGCCGCGCCGGGCTCGATGGTGCGCTCCTCGGAGTATTTCTCCTGTCCCATGTCGAAGCCGAAGAGGTGGATCTTGTCGTAGCGGGCCACGCGCCGGCCCTCGCCGTCGAAGACGAGGCAGGCGTTCCTCACCCGGTCGGGGACGGTGGCCTCCAGCGGCACGGTGCCGCCCACGAGCCACACCTTGTGGCGGCGCGCTTCCGCCGCGAGGAAGTCCTGGATGGGGCCATCGCCGTCCTTCTCGCGCGCCTTCACCTTGTCGGTGTCCTGCATCCCCATGAGGCAGAAGTACTCCGGCAGCGCGATGATGCGCGCGCCCGTGGCGGCGGCGAGCTCGATGAGGCGCGAGGCCTCCTGCAGGTTCGCCTGCACGTTGGGCCCCGAGGCCATCTGGATCGCGGCCACGCGGAACATGCTCTGCGTCGTGATGAGCGTCTCGCGCAGCGCTTCCGGCGTGGTCGAGTTCTTCGTGATTATCATGAGGGCGCGCCAGGGGCGCTTACGGTGATGATCATCGCGGCGTCGCGGGGGCGGCTTTGGCGGCTTCGGCAGGCGCGGGGCCCGCGCCGAGGCGCGTCACCGAGGGATTATCCCATGAGCCCGTCACGAGATACTCGTAGGAAACGACCTTTCCGAGCGGATTCTGCAGCAGCTTCTGCAGCAGGAGCGTCGTGAGCCCCATCACCGGCGTGCCGAGCACGGTGGCCGCGATGGCCACCCCCTCGCCCACCTCCGGCACGACCTTGAGCGTGAGGTTCTGCGTCTCGAGCGGCAGCGACACCTCGCCGGCCATGCTCACGAAGGCCGACGGGCCGGCCACTTCGAAGTCCTGCGTGAGGAGGATCCCCCGCGCGAGCTTCGCCTCGCCGGAGATGCGGTCGAAGGCGAAGCCCTCGCTGAAGATGTCGCGGAAGTCGAAGCTCAGGCGCCGCGGGATCGACTGCAGCGAGATGAGCCCGAGCAGCTTGCCGGCCCCCGGCTCCATCCGCGCGAACTGGCCCTTGGCCGCCTGCACCTTGAAGCGCCCGGAGAGCACGCCCGGCGCGAACTCGTAGGGGTAGCCGGGCCAGACGAGCTGGCCCTCGAGCTTCGCCTCGCCGCGGTTCACGAACGCGCCGTAGCCGAACTGGTCGAGGAGCGCGTGGAGGTTTCGCGTGTCGAGCTTGAGGTCGAGTTGCGTGATCGGCCCGGCCGCCGTGCGCCGCCAAGCCCCGCTGGAGGCGAGCTTCGCGTGGTCGTTGGCGATGTCCAGCCGCTCGATGCGCCAGTCGCGGCCGTCGGGGCGCGCCACGAACTCGAGGCGGCCCAGCCAGCGGCTGCGGAACTCGAAGCGGTCGGCCACGATGTCGAGCGCCGGGAGGTCCTCGTGCTCCGCCGGGGGCGCGGGCTCGGGCCCGGCCGCGCCGGCTTCCGCCATGCCGATGGCGAACCGCGAGAGCCGCGCCCGCACGCGTCCCTGGCCGCGCAGGTCGACCGACACCTCGCCCGCGACCGCCGGGCTCGCGAGCGCGCCGCGCCACTCGCCGCCCACGCGCTCGAGCCGCGCGCCCACCTGGCGGAAATCGCGCCCGGTGAAGCGCACCGTGCCGAAGTGCACGTCCATGCCGCGAAGCTCCAGCGCGGCCGCGCCCGCCTCCTCGGCCGCCCCGGCCGGCGCCGCCAGCGCCTCGCGCCAGGCGTCGAGGTCGAAGCGCGGCAGGGTCCCGTAGAGCCACAGGCCGTCGCGCACCGGCTCCATGGCCACGGCCGCGCCGAACTTGAGCGCCGCGTTCCATGCCGCCGCGCCCCCCGGGCCTTCCTGCCGCCGGATGCGCGCGTGCACGCCGCCGGCCAGCACCGCGACCGTCTCCTCGTCGTCGGAGCCGAGGCGGCGGATGGTCACGGCGAGCGTCCGCGCCTCGTCGGCGCGCTTGGCGAAGGGCTCGGGCAGGCCGATCGCGAGCCCTTTCAGGTCCGACTCCACGCGCAGCTCCGTGCCCTGCGCGCCGGAGACGACGCGAGCGTTCCAGCCGGTGGCCCCGGCCATGCGCCGCGTGAAGGCCTCGGGGATGAAGGCGCCCATCACCGGCGCACCGAGGCGCCCGTCGAGCTGCGTGAGCACCGCGCCGTCCGCCTGCGTGGAAAGCCTGAGCGTCGCCGGCTGGCCGAACATGGTCCCCGTGAGCTCGGGGGCGCTCACGCTCTTCTCGGTGAAGGCGAGCGGGCCGCGCAGGCCCGTGAGGTAGAGGCTGCGGCCCACGCTCGCCGTGGCGCCGGCGAAGGCGTACTCGCCCTGAAGACGGAAGGGCGCCGGCCCCCACAGCGGCCAGGCGAGGCGGATCTTCAGGCGCGCCGGCCCCTCGATGCCCACCGTCCGCGTGAAGGCGCCGGGGCCTTCCACCAGCGGCGTCTCGCGCAGGAAGCGCGCGCTGTCGGCGCCCGTCGTGTCCATGTCGCCCTCGATCACGAGCAGAGGCGGGTCGGCCCCGAGGTCGGCCACCACCGCCCGCGCGCTCCGGGCGCGGCTCGCGTAGATGTAGGCCTCGGTCGCGTCGATCTCCATGCGCGCGTTCTCGAAGCGGATCGCGCCCTTCACGCGGTCGACCGAGGGCCACGCCGGGTGGTACTGCAGGCGCCCGCCCTCGATGGCCGCCTCCACCTTGAAGCGCCCCTCCTTGCCGTCGCGGAACGGGAAGTGCCAGAGGTCGCCCTTCAGCTCGAAGCGCCCGTCGCTCACCTTGCCCGCCAGCACGGCCTTGCCCAGCCAGTCGCGCGTGTCCGGCAGCGTATTGGGGAGGTAGGCGGCCACGGCGGGGGCGGAGGCGCGGTTGACGCGCCCGGCGAGGTCGACCCACCCCGGCGAGGCATGGGGCGACTCCGGCATCGCGCGCCAGGTGCCCGCCACGGTGACCTCCGCGTCCGCGTTCGCCAGGCGCGCGCTCTCGATCCTCACCTCCAGGTGGCCGCCCTCGCGCTGCCAGGTGGCGCGGGCCTCCAGCTCGTCGAGGGCGAGCGGGGCGCGGAAGACCGTGCCGGCCTCGAAGGCAGCGCCGCGCGAGTCGAGCCTGAGCTTGCCGCCGCGGTCGTCGCCTTCGAGCGTGCCGCTGAGCCCCGAGGCGCCGGGCAGCCCGTCGACCGCGGCCACGGCGAGATCCTCGAAGCGCGACTTCACGCGCCAATTGCTCGCCGCGGCGAGGCTCTCGCCGGTCCACACCAACGAGGAGTCGGCGAGCCGCCCGCGCGGCGCGTAGCGATGCGCCTGCGCCTTGGCCTCGCGCGGCACCGGGAGGTAGTCGAGCAGCGCCGCGGCGATCTTCAGGTCCACGCCGTTGGCGCGCACCTCGCCGCGCGGCGCCTCGCCCGCCGCGCGCGCCATCGACACGGAGAAATCGGCCCCGCGGGCGGCGAGGCCCTCGCGCGTGCGGAAGGCGAGGTCCGAGGCGCCGGCCGCGTAGCCGCCCTCCTGCGCGCGGTAGAACGCCCGACCAGAGAGAGACTCCAGCTCGAGCGGCAGGACGTCGGCGGCGAGCTGGACGCGCACGCCCGCGAGCCGCGCGTCCGCCGTCACCTCGCGCACGCGGCCGGGCTCGAACTCGACCCAGGCGCGCGCGTGGCCGCGCCCCGTGCGCAGCGCGTCGGGAATGGGCACGTGCATGCGAAGCCGCGCAAGGTCGGCGCCGGTGGCCTCCGCGTAGGCCGTGCCCGCGGCCCGCCACCCCGTGCCCTCGCGCGAGAAGGCGAGCTGCGCGCGCAGGTCGAGCCGGTCGGCGAGGTCGGCGGGGGGCGTGGCCTCCAGCGCCACGCGGTGCAGGCGCCCTTCCTTGCGCATCGCGATCTCCACGCGGCGAAGCTCCACCTCGGGGGCGCCGGCCAGCTCGTCCTGCCAGGCGAGGACGGCGTCGTGGATCGCGAGCCGCGGCTGGGCGAGGAGCCACGCGGCGAGCGCGTCGTCCGCGGCCTCCGCCGGGGCGTTGAGCGGCTTGTCGGCGAGGTAGATGAGCCCGTCGGCGCCGCGGCGCAGCCGCAGGTGCGGCGTGTAGAGATCCACGTCGTGGAAGCGCAGGTCGCCGGCCAGCAGCGTCCACCACGACAGCGTGATCTCGGCGCGCTCGAGCTCGAACACCGCGTGGCCGCGCCCGTCGGCCACCTTGACGCCGGCGATGGAGAGCCCCGGCCGCAGGCCCTGCCAGCCGGCAGCCACGTCGCCCAGCGTCACCGCGAGGCCCGAGGCGCGGGACACGGAGGCCGCGATCTCCTCGCGCCAGTCGTCCACGCGCGGGAACACGGCGTAGCGCAGCAGCACCACCGCCAGCAGGAACAGCGCGAGCACGGCCATGGCAAGGGCGGCCGCGGCTCTGGCGAATTGGCGGGTTAGGGCCTTGATGCTGACCTCGGAGGCGGTTGGGCCCGCAGCCGGGGCTTGCGGGGGCGGCGCGTCTCGCGGCGCCGGGTTTCGCGGTATTGTAGCGGCTGGGGCACGGCCCCTTCCTGATGATCGACCGCCTTTCCCCCGAATCGTTTCCGGCCGCCCTCGAGCGCGCCCTGCGCCTCTCGCCCTTCGCGAGGCGGCTGGCCGCCGCGCGCCCGGGGCTGGCCGAGGCGCTGGCCGCCAGTGGGGCCGCCCCCCTCGCCCGGGCGGACCTTGAAGCCGCGCTCGCAGGCACTCCCGCGGGCGACGGCGCGGCGCTCGCCGTGGCGATGCGGGAGCTGCGGGCGCGCACCATGCTCACCCTCATCGTGCGCGACCTCGCCGGCCTCGCGAGCCTGGACGAGGTCGTCTCCACCGTCACCGCGCTCGCCGAGATCACGATCGGCGCGGCCGTGGCCACGGCCCACGCCGAGCAGGCGGCGCTGCACGGCGAGCCCGCCCGCGGCGAGCGCCTGCTGGTGGTCGGGATGGGCAAGCTCGGCGGCGGGGAACTCAACGTCTCCTCCGACGTGGACCTCGTGTTCCTGCACGCGGCCGAGGGCGAGACGGACGGCGCGCGGCCGCTCTCGCACCACGAGTTCTTCACGCGCGTGGGCCGGCGCGCCATCGGCCTCGTCTCCGACATCACCGCCGAGGGTTTCGTCTTCCGCGTCGACATGCGGCTGCGCCCCTTCGGCGACTCGGGCCCGCTGGTGAGCTCCTTCGCGGCGCTGGAGAACTACTTCATCGGCCAGGCGCGCCCCTGGGAGCGCTATGCCTGGCTCAAGGGCCGCGTCCTCAACGGCCCCGGCGACGAGGTGGCGGCGATCGTGCGGCCCTTCGTCTACCGGCGCTACCTCGACTACGGCCTGCTGGAGTCGCTGCGCGACCTGCACGGGCGCATCCAGGCCGAGGCCGGCCGGCGCGGGCGCACCGACGACATCAAGGTGGGCGCCGGCGGCATCCGCGAGTGCGAGTTCGCCGTGCAGCTCTTCCAGCTCGTGCGCGGCGGGCGCGACGCGGGCCTGCAGCTCGTCTCGACGCGCGAGGCGCTGGCCGCCGTGGGCGCCCGCGGCCTGCTGCCGCCGGAGCGCGTGGCGGCGCTCGGCCTCGCCTACGACTTCCTGCGCCGCCTCGAGCACCGCCTTCAGTATCACGACGACCAGCAGACGCAGGCGCTGCCCGCGGAGGAAGGCCACCGCGCGGCCATCGCCGAGGCGATGGGGTTCGCGGACTGGCCCGCGCTCGTGGCCGTGCTCGACCGCCACCGCGCCGGCGTGCAGGAGGCGTTCAACGCCCTCTTCGAGCGGCGCACGCCCGGGGGCGCGAGCGCGCTGCTGGCGCGGCTCACCGACCCGCAGGCCGCCCCCGACGCCGACGGGCTGGAGGAAGACCTGCGCGCGATCGGGCTCGCGGACCCCAAGCCCGTGGCCACGCGCCTGGCGGCCTTCGTGCGCTCGCGCCGCTACCACGCCCTCTCGGGGGCGAGCCGCACGCGCGTCGACCGGCTGCTCCCGGCCATCATGGAGGCTGCCGTGCGCGAGGACACGGGCGCGGAGACCGCCACGCGGCTCCTCGACCTCATCGAGGCGATCGACCGGCGCGAGTCCTACCTTGCGCTGCTGGACGAGTACCCGCAGGTGCTCGCGCGCGCCGCCCGCCTCGCCTCGCGCAGCCGCTGGGCCGCGCGGCTCCTCGCGCGCCACCCGATCCTGCTCGACGAGCTCACGCGCACCGCGGCGAGCTTCACCGCCACCGACTGGGCCGAGGAGCGGCGCCAGCTCGCCGGCGAGTGCGCCGCCCTGGGCGACGACACCGAGCGCCTCATGGACCACCTGCGGCACTTCAAGCAGCGCCACGTGCTCAGGCTCTCCATCGCCGACGTCGAGGGCGAGCTGCCGGTGATGGCGCTCTCCGACGAGCTCTCGGCGCTCGCGGACCTGCTGCTGGACGTGGTGCTGGGCTTCGCCGGCCGCGCCGTCTTCGGCGGCGACGGGCTCTCGCCCCCGCCGGGCTTCGCGGTGGTGGGCTACGGCAAGCTCGGCGGCAAGGAGCTGGGCTACGGCTCCGACCTCGACATCGTGTTCCTCTACGATGAAGGGCAAAGGGAGGGCGCGGAGAAGCTCGCCCGCGTCGCCCAGCGCGTCAACACCTGGCTCACCAGCCACACGGCCGCGGGCGTGCTCTACGAGACCGACCTGCGCCTGCGCCCCGACGGCGCCGCCGGGCTCATGGTGAGTTCCTTCCCGTCGTTCCGCGACTACCAGGCGAAGCGCGCGTGGACCTGGGAGCACCAGGCGCTCACCCGCGCGCGCTACTGCGCCGGCGACGCCGCGCTCGGCGAGCGCTTCGAGCAGCTTCGCCGCGAGATCCTCTCCGCCCCGCGCGATGGCGCCAGGCTGCGCGAGGAGATCGTCGCCATGCGCGAGAAGATGCGTGGCGAGGTGAAGGCCGACTCGCGCGACCTGAAGCACGTGGCCGGCGGCGTGATCGACCTGGAATTCGCCGTGCAGGCCCTCGTGCTCGCCGAGTCCGGCCGCCACCCCTCGCTCCTCGACAACAAGGGCAACCACCAGCTGCTCAACCGGGCGGGGGAGATGGGGATCGTCCCGAAGGAGGTCGCCGCCGCCGCCGCGGAGGCCTACCTCGCCCTGCGCGCCCGGACGCACGCCGCCTCCCTCAACGACGAGGAGCACCCCCTCCTCGCCGAGGGCGAACTCGCCGCCGAGCGCGCCGCCGTCCAGGCGCTCTGGAAGGCCGTCTTCGGTTCGTAGCCAAGCGATTCGGCCGTGCCCGTAGCTGGCCGGCGGGTTCCGGGAGCGGTGAAGGCGGGGTTCCCTTTTCCCGCTTCCCGGCCGACTCACGGCGGTGCGTGGGGAGAAGTCCTCGCCTATGTCGACACCGTCCCCGGGAAACGCGGCCGTCGCACTCTCACTCGGCCGGGAAGCGGGAAAAGGGAACCCCGCCCTCACCGCCCCATATGCCCGTCCTGCACTGACCGGGATTCCGCCGCTTCCTCGACCACCGCCCCGAACGAAGCCACCGGCGCCACGACCGGCGGAGCGCAGCGACGCACTTGCCTCCGGGAGACGAAGGCATCTCGTCGAGAGGCAGCAGCGTTCGCACCGAGGAAGCGCCGGTCGGAGTCGTACCGAAGGGGGAAGGTGGGGTGTTCCTTGCTTTCGCGTTTCGGCCGACTCACAGGGGCCCTTGGTTCGACGCCCTCGCCTATGTCGACGCGGCCCCAGGGAAAGAAGCCCTCAGCACTCTCACTCGGCCGAAACGCGAAAGAAGGAACACCCCACCTTCCCCCTTCGCCACGGCCCCGGCCGTGCAACCCTCCGTAGAACGGCTACTGCCTCTCGAGGAGGTGGTGCACCTGCATCCGGCCCTTCCCCTTGATCTCCACGTCGTGAGGCGCATCGAACTTGAACCGCGAATGCAGCCGCCGGTAGGTGGTGAGGTCGACCTGGATGGAGCCGGCGAAGGCGTCGCCGGCCATGCGCGAGGCGACGTTCACGGTGTCGCCCCACATGTCGTAGATGAATTTCTTCTTGCCGATCACGCCGGCGACCACGGGGCCGGTGCCGATGCCGATGCGAAGCTCGATGTTCTCCCCGCTCCTCTCGCGGTACTGGCGCACGCGCTCGAGCATCTCGAGGGCCATGTTGGCCACCGCGTCGGCGTAGTGGACCTGCGCGCCCGTGTCGACGCCGGCGGCGGCCATGTAGGCATCACCGATCGTCTTGATCTTCTCCACGCCGAACTTGTCGGCGATCTCGTCGAACATGGAGAAGACGTCGTTCAGGATCTTCACCGTCTCGACGGGCGCCAGCTCCTCGGTCATCTTGGTGAAGCCCACGATGTCGGCGAACATCACCGTCACGTCGGCGTGGCCCTGGGCGATGTTCGATTCGCCGCGCTTGAGCCGCTCGGCGATGGCCGGCGGCAGGACGTTCAGCAGGAGGCGCTCGCTCCTCTCCTTCTCGATCTTGAGCTCCTCGTGCTGCAGGTCCACCTGCGCGCGCAGCTTCTGCTTCTCGCTCGCGAAGTACCAGAGCAGCGCGTAGATCATGAGCGAGATCGCCGCGAAGTTGAGGACGAAGAAGACGGCGACCGTCTGCATGTCCACCTTCACCGGCGCGCCCGAGAGCAGGAAGTCGAAGACGCCCGCCATCACGGTCATGAAGAGCCAGGCGAAGAACCAGGGCATCGACTGGCGGGTGCCCAGCACCGTCACCGCCCCCACCGGCGCGATGAGGCCCCACAGGCTCACGCCAGAGGCGGTGACGAAGTTGCCGATCGACCACTGCATCGCGAAGGGCGTGAAGAGGATCAGCCCCAGCTGGATCATCGCGAAGAGCTGCAGCTTGCGCGTCTTCAGGTAGAAGGCGATGGTCCCCGCCGAGAGCGCCTGGAAGGCGAGCGAGATCGACACCGAGAACTGCTGCCCCATGCTCCAGTAGATGGACAGCCACAGCACGCTCGCGAGAACCATGAGGCCCGTCGTGAGGACGAGCATGTCGCCGGAGAGCTTCTCCTCGGGGGAGAGGGCCGGCCGCGCCATGAAGGATTCGCGCGGGAGCGCCGCGTCGGTCGCCTTCGGGGGTTCCGTCGCGGGATCGAGCGGCATGCTCACGGATCGGCGGGAAATGGGGTTGGGCGGGGGTGCGACCGATTATGGCATACAAGGCCGCTTTGATAGAATTGCCGTTTCCCGCAATCCCGAAAGCACAGGTATTCCCATGTCGATGTCCGACCGCGACGGCTTCATCTGGCACGACGGCAAGCTCGTCCCCTGGAGAGAGGCCACGACCCACGTCCTCACCCACTCCCTGCACTACGGCCTGGCGGTCTTCGAGGGCGTGCGCGCCTACAAGTCCGAGATCGGCACCGCCATCTTCCGCCTGAAGGAGCACACCGACCGGCTCTTCAACTCGGCCAAGATCTACATGATGGAGGTGCCGTACTCGAAGGAGCAGCTCATGGAGGCGCAGCGCGAGGTCGTGCGCGCCAACAGGCTCGAGAGCGGCTACATCCGCCCGCTCGCCTTCTACGGCTCGGAGAAGATGGGCGTCTCCCCCGTGGGCGCCAAGGTGCACGTCTCCATCGCCGCGTGGCCGTGGGGCGCCTACCTCGGGGAGGAAGGCATGCGCCGCGGCATCCGCGTGAAGACCTCGTCCTTCGCCCGCCACCACGTGAACGTGACGATGGCCCGCGCCAAGGTGGCCACCACCTACGCCAACTCCATCCTCGCCAACCTCGAGGCCACGCAGGACGGCTACGACGAGGGCCTGCTGCTCGACACCGACGGCTTCGTGGCCGAGGGCTGCGGCGAGAACATCTTCGTCGTGCGCGACGGGAAGATCTACACGCCCCAGCTCACCACGGCGCTGGACGGCATCACCTGGCGCAGCGTGCAGCAGATCTGCGCCGACCTCGGGCTCACCGTGGAGAAGACCCGCCTCACGCGCGACGACATCTACATCGCCGACGAGGCCTTCTTCACCGGCACCGCGGCGGAGGTGACCCCCATCCGCGAGCTCGACCGCCGCACGATCGGCAAGGGCGAGCGGGGCCCGGTCACCGAGAAGATCCAGTCGGCCTTCTTCGACATCGTGAACGGCCGCAACCCGAAGTACCACCACTGGCTCACGCCGGTGGCCTGAGCGGGCCGGCCATGGCCCTGCCCACCGAGATGGACCAGCAGTCGGTCGAGGTCACCGCGGCCGACCTCCCGCTGCACTGCCCCCTGCCCTCGCAGAAGCTGTGGAACACGCACCCGCGCGTGTTCCTCGCCATCGAGGCGACCGGCGAGGCGAAGTGCCCGTACTGCGGGACCGTCTACCGCCTCGCCGGCGGCGCCGTCGCCAAGGGGCACTGACGGAAACGCTCGTCGTTTCCCCCTCGTGGATCGGGGACGCGGTCCTCACCCACCCCCTGCTCGCCCGGCTGAAGGCGCGCGACCCCGCGGGCGCCATCGACGTGCTGGCCCCGGCGTGGGCTTCCGCCGTGTACGGGCGCATGCCGGAGGTGCGGCGCGTGATCGCCTTCCCGTTCGGGCACGGGGAATTGCAGCTCGGCGAGCGGCGGCGCTTCGCCCGGGGGCTGCCCCGCTACGAGCGCGCGATCGTGCTGCCCGGCAGCCTCAAGTCGGCGCTGGTGCCGTGGTTCGCGGGCATCCCGGTGCGCACCGGCTGGCGCGGCGAGATGCGCTACGGGCTCCTGAACGACCTGCGCCGCCTGGACGTGGCGAAGCTGCCCCTCATCGTGGAGCGCTACGCGGCGCTCGCGCAGCCGGCGGGCGAGGCGCTCGAGCGGCCGCTGCCGGAGCCGCGGCTCGCGGTGGACCTCGCCCGGCGCGATGCGGCCGTCGTGAAGTTCGGCCTCGCCGGGGACGCGCCCGTGCTCGCGCTCGCGCCGGGGGCGGAGTACGGGCCCGCCAAGCGCTGGCCGGCGCGCCACTTCGCCGAGATCGCGCGCCGCCACGCCGCGGCGGGATACCGCACCTGGCTCTTCGGCTCGGCCAAGGACCGGCCCATCACCGCGGAAGTCGCGCGGCTGGCGGGCGTCCCCGTGGAAGACCTTGCCGGCCGCACCAGCCTCGACGAGGCGATCGACCTGCTCTCGCTCGCCGCGCGCGTCGTCACCAACGACTCGGGCCTCATGCACGTCGCCGCCGCGCTGGACCGCCCGCTGGCGGCCGTGTTCGGTTCCTCCAGCCCCGACTACACCCCGCCGCTCTCGCCGCGCGCCCGCGTGGTGTCGCTCCGCCTCGCCTGCAGCCCCTGCTTCGAGCGCGAATGCCCGCTGGGGCACACCGACTGCCTCGAGAAGCTCGAGCCCGCGCAAGTGCAGGCGGCGCTGGACTAGAATGGCGGCCTTCCCGACTTCCCGACGCGAGCGCCCGATGCGACTCCTCGCCCTGCCCCTCCTCCTCCTCGCCACCGCGCTCCCGGCCCTGGCCGACCCCGCCTGGGAGAAGCCCCTGCTGGAATGGCGCGAGCGGGCGCAGCTCTCCCTCAAGGCCGACCGCGGCTGGCTCACGCTCGCCGGCCGCTTCGTGATGAAGCCGGGCGACAACACCTTCGGCACGGGTGCCGGCAACGACATCGTCTTCGCCAAGGGCCTCGGCCCGGAGCGCATGGGCACCCTCACGGTCGCCGGCGGCAAGGTGACGCTCAAGCTCGCGCCCGGCGTGGAGATGGAGAGCGACGGCATGCCCTTCAGCGAGCGCGTGATGGGCACGAGCGTCGCCAAGCGCGACTGGGTGACGCTCGGCCGCCTCGCCATGCACGTGATCGAGCGCGAGGGCCGCTACGTGCTGCGCCTCGCGGACAACGAGAGCGAGGTTCGCAAGGGCTTCCGCTCGCGCGTCTGGTACAGGCCCGACCCCGCCTACCGCGTGCAGGCGAAGTTCGTGCCCTACCCGCCGGGCCGCAAGGTCACCATCATCAACGTGCTGGACGAGGCCTCCGACGAGCCCTCGCCGGGCTACGTCGAGTTCCAGCTCGGCGGACAGACGCATCGGCTGGATGCGGTGGGCGAGGACGAGGGCCTCTTCTTCGTGCTGCGCGACGCGACCGCCGGCGACACCACCTACCGCCCGGGCCGATTCCTCTACGTGCCGAAGAAGCCCGAACCCGGCAAGCCCTTCGAGCTGGACCTGAACCGCGTCTACAACCCGCCCTGCGCGTTCAGCGAGTTCACCACCTGCCCGCTGCCGCCGAAGCAGAACATCCTCAAGGTGCGGGTCGAGGCCGGGGAGAAGTACCCGCCCGATCGGGCGGGCTGAGGTCCCGGCGAGTCGGGAGTGGGCGGAAGGACGGCCCGCTGCTTTCTCGCGGCGCTCGCACTGGCGGGTGATGCGGTCGCGGCCGAGCCGGCATGGCCGTTGGGGCCGGCGGCGCAGGCGCGCACCGACGAGTTGCGCCGCGTGATCGGGGACGCGGCCGCCACGGCGGCGCAGCGGCAGGCCGCGCGGGAGGAGCTGGTGCGGCTGCTCATGAGCCCGTCGGCGGCGGGAAAGACCGTCGCTCCCCTGCCGCCGCGCGCCGCGATCGACCCGGTGCCTCCCGCAAGGGCGCCCACGCCCGCGCAAGCAACCCCGCCACCGGCCATCACGCCCGTCGCGCCGCCCGTGCGAGCGACGCTGCCGGTCCCCGACGGCAAGGGCGGCACCGTCGTGCCGCAAGGCAAGACCGCCGTCGACCCCCGCACCGGCGCGACCCTCGTCGACGTCGGCAACGGCTGGGTCGACCCGGCGACAGGACGCTTCGTCCCGAAGTAGAACGCCTCTCGCCGCGTTTTCCGGGCACGAGACCGATGGACGGGCCCGATGGCCCGACCATCGACCCCGCGGTCACCTCATCGGCGTTTCCTTGGCCTGCCGTCGCTGTCCGTCGAAGACGCTATCCACCGACGCTCCGCATAGACGACCGCGAACATCGACACGACGAAGATCGCGGCCACCACGGGATCGGAGAAATCGAACTTCGACGACATGTACGCGAACCCCACCAGGATGGTGACCACCGCCATCACGGTCCACAAGAGCTGCTGCACCCGGCTCAGCCCCCGCGGCGGATCATCCTTCTCGCCCACCTTTCACCCCACAGATAGCGATCGTCATCAAATGTTACCGAGGTATTCGGGACAGGTCTTGGGGACGGTTCTGAAGAACCGTCCCCAAAACCTGTCCCCAAGACCGCCTCACCCCGCCGAGAGATCGCCCCGCGTATCGATGTCGAAGTGGATCCCGGGGTCGTCGACCCGCACGACCTCCAGCCACGCCCGGTGCCGCTCCACCACGGCCCTTGCGCCCTCGTCGCCGTCGAGCGCGGCGAGGTCGGCGTAGAGGTCGGCGCCGAAGCCGACGGGATGGCCGCGCCGCCCGGTGGCGTCGGCGGCGGCGGCGAGCTTCGCGCCGCGCGCGATGGCGGCGGCGACGGCACGGTGGGTGGCCGCGTGGATGCGCGGCATGTCGGCCAGCGCGACGAGCCAGCCTTGGGCATCGCGGCTCGCCTTGACGCCGGAGGAAAGGCTCGCGCCCAGGCCGCGCAGCGAATCGGGCGCTTCGAGGATCTCGCAGCCGGCCTCGCGCAGTGCCTGCGCCAGCGCCGCGTCGCCGGGCCGCACGACGGCGAGCGCGTTTCCGGCGCCGGCGAGGAGCGATCTTGCGGCGCGCACGCCGATGGGGGTCGCGTGGTCGGTGGCGGCGGCCAGCAGCTTCGCCCCGCCGAAGCGCGTGGCGGCGCCGCCGGCGAGGAGGAGCCCGCGGATCACGCGGTGCGCCGCTCCGGGGCCTGCGCCACGCGCTCGAGCATCACGCCGTTGCGGGCGGCGATGAGGTCGGCGAGGATCGCCACCGCGATTTCCGGCGGCGTGCGCGAGCCGATCGCGAGCCCGACGGGCCCGCGCAGCCGCGCGATCTCGCGCGCGGAGAGGTCGAATCCCGCCAGCCGCCTGCGGCGCTCGGCGTTCGTCTGCTTCGAGCCCACGGCGCCCACGTAGAAGGCCTCGCTCTTGAGGGCCTCCAGGAGCGCCATGTCGTCCAGCTTCGGGTCGTGCGAGACGGTGACGATGACCGTGTGCCCGTCGGGCCGGATCGCCGCCACGGCGTCGTCGGGCATGCCGCCCACGAAGGTGGCGCCCGCCGCGCGCCACGCCTGCCGGTACTCCTCGCGCGGATCGCAGACGAACACGCGGTAGTCGACGGCGGCGGCCATCTCGGCGAGGTAGTGCGCGATCTCGGAGGCACCGATGACGAGCAGCCGCCAGCGCGGCCCGTGGATGCTGCGGAAGCGCGAGTCCGTGCGCTCGCACTCGTCGGTGGGCTGCGCCGGGGCGAAGCGCCACGCGCCGGTGGCGAGATCCACCTCGCGCGCGACGACGCGGCCGGCATCGATGTGCGCCATGAGCGCCTCGAGGTCCGCGACGGGCACCTCGGGCTCGACGATCACCTCGAGCTGGCCGCCGCAGGGCAGGCCGAAGCGGCGCGCCTCCTCGCTCGTGACGCCGTAGGCCTTGAGGAACGGTGCGCGCCCCGCGAACGCCGCGCGGCGGGCCACGAGATCGTCCTCGATGCAGCCGCCGGAGACCGAGCCCACGAGGATGCCGTCGTCGCGCATCGCGAGGAGCGACCCGGGCGGGCGCGGGCTCGCGCCGAAGGTCTGCGTGACGGTGACGAGCCACGCGCGGCGGCCCGCGCGGCGCCACGCGAGCGCGTTCTCGAGAACATCGTGGTCGAGGCTCTGCATGGCGGCGACTATAGCACCGCCCCCGGCGTCAGCTCGGCCCCGCGGCCTCGAGCGTGCGCGAGCCGGGGCGGAAGAGCTCGCGCAGCGCGGCGCGGTACTCCTCGGCGGCCACCGACGAGAGGTTGTGGTGGCTGCCGCCCTCGACGCGGATGAAGCGCTTGGGGCCCTGCGCGGCCTGGAAGAGGCGCTCGCCCATCTCGAAGGGGACGATGCGGTCGCTCGTGCCGTGCACGACCAGCAGCGGCAGGCGCAGCTTCGGGAGCTTGGAGAGCGTGTCGAATTCCTGCGTGAGGATGAGCCCCACCGGCAGGAACCGCCAGGTGGTGTGCCCGATCATGTCGCGGATGGAGGTGAAGGTCGCCTCCAGCACGAGCCCCTGCGCCTCCGGGCGGCGCAGTGCGAGCTCGGCGGCGATGGCCCCGCCCAGCGAGTGCCCGACGATGTAGCGCGGCCGCTGCGGCTCGGCCTTCGCGAGCCAGTCCCACGCGGCCTCGGCGTCCTCGTAGGCGAGCTGCTCCGTGGGCGAGACCTCGGTGCTCTTGCCGAAGCCGCGGTAGTCGATCGCCAGCACGTGGAAGCCGAGCTTGCGCCAGCGGTCGATGCGAGTGACGCTGCCCGTGAGGTTCCAGCGCGCGCCGTGCAGGTAGAGGATCACGGGGGCGGACTTGTCGTCGGCCGCGGCCCAGAAGGCGTGCAGCCTGTCGCCGTTGGCGCCAACGGGGATCCACCGCTCCTCGAAGGCGAGGCCGGAGCGCTCGTAGCCCCACCACACGGCGTTGGTGGGGCGGAAGATGAGCTCGCCCTGCTTCTCGTTCAGGTAGGCGCAGCCGCCGGCCGCGGCGGCGATGGCGACGACCGCGGCGAGGCGGGCGAGGAGGCGGCGCCCCCTCATGGTGCGGCGCGCCTCATTTCGGGCTGAAGATGACCGGCGTGGTGGGGCTTCGCAGCAGGCGCGACTCCACGGTGACGAGCGTCACCAGCGCCACCAGGACGAGCAGCACCAGCGCCACGATCTCCGTGACGGGATGCGTGACGAACTTCCAGAGCTGCCGCTGCCATTCGTTGTGCCTGAGCCTGAGTCCCATGGATTGCCTCCCGATTCCGCCGGGCGCCGAGGCAGTCTGACCGCCCGCCGGCCCCCCGGTTCCACCACAAGCCAATTTTGGGCCATCCGTCGCCGCGATCAAGGGAAACATGTCCCCAATCTTCGTGCGGCCATTTCGGAGCACGGCATTGCGGGGCCCGAGGAGAGGGGATGAGCCGGCGGAACCCTTTACAAGGGATTCCGCCGGCTCATCCCCTCTCCTCGGGCCTCCCGAAGGGTGGCTCGCGGAAGCCGCGACGAGATGCGGTGCGTCCCCCTCGATCGCGGCGACGGTGGCCGGAGGGCGGCTCGGGAGATGGAATTCGGGGACGGTTCCTTCACTCAAATGGACTTGATGGAGTATGCGCACTTCACCGCGCGAATTGGGGTGCAGGAACCGTCCCCACTATCCAAATCACGCCCACGACGTCTTGCCCAAGGGCAGCGATCGCGCCCGCTTGCCGGTGAGGGCGAAGAGCGCATTGGCGACGGCCGGGGCGATCGGGGGCGTGGCGGGCTCGCCGACCCCGGTGGGCTTGTCGGCCCCGGACGACACGATGTGCACCTCGACCTTCGGCATCTCGGAAAGGCGCAGCACGCGGTAGTCGTGGAAGTTGGACTGCTGCACCTTGCCGTCCTTGATCGTGATGGCCGAGTGCAGCGCCGCCGAGAGGCCGAAGGCGATGGCGCCCTGCACCTGGGCCTCCACGGTCATCGGGTTCACGACGAGGCCGCAGTCGAAGGCCGCGACGACGCGATGCACCTTCACCTCGCCCTTCTCGAGCGAGACCTCCGCCACCTGCGCGCAGACGCTGCCGAAGGACTCGTGCACGGCGATGCCGCGGGCGCGTCCCTGGGGCAGCGCCGTGCCCCAGCCGGCCTTGCGCGCGGCGAGGTCGAGCGTGGCCACGACGCGCGGGTGCTTCGCGAGCAGCTTGCGGCGGAAGGCGAGCGGGTCCTCGCCCGCCGCGGCCGCCAGCTCGTCGATCATCGTCTCCATCACGAAGGCCGTGTGCGAGTGGCCCACCGAGCGCCACCAGAGCGTGGTCACCGGCGATTTCGGCGAGTGCAGCGTCACCGCGAGGTTGGGGATGTCGTAGGGCGTGTCGGAAACGCCCTCGACGCTCGTGTGGTCGATGCCCTCCTTCACGAGGAAGGGCTCGAAGGCCGTGCCGGCGATGATCGACTGGCCGACGATGGCGTGGTTCCAGCCGACGATCGCGCCCTTCGCGTCCAGGCCCGCCTCCACGCGGTGCACGTACATGGGCCGGTAGTAGCCGCCGCGGACGTCGTCCTCGCGCGTCCACACCGTCTTCACGGGGACCTTCACGCTCTTGGCGATCTCGCAGGCCTCGACGACATAGTCCGAGGCCGGGTTGGCGCGCCGGCCGAAGCCGCCGCCCGCGGGCATCGTGTGCAGCGTCACCTTGTCGGGGGTGAGCCCCATCGCCTTGGCCGCCGCCGCCTGGTCGACGGTCTGGAACTGCGAGCCGCACCACACCTCCGCCGAGTCGCCGCGGTACTCCACCGTGCAGTTGAGCGGCTCCATCGGCGCGTGGGCGAGGAAGGGCACCTCGTACTCGGCCACGACCGTCTTCGCCGCGGCCTTGATCGCGTTGGGGTCGGCGGCCTTCTTCGCCATCGGGCCGGGCTGCCTCGCGAGCGCCGCGTACTCGGCGCGCAGGCCCTCGGAGGACAGCGTCGCGCCCGGGCCCGCTTCCCATTCGATCTCGAGCGCGTCGCGGCCCTTCTTCGCCGCCCAGAAATTCTTCGCCACCACCGCCACGCCGAGCGAGGTCTGCACCACGTGCGTGACCCCGGCGATGCCGCGCACCTTCTGGGCGTCGAACTTCGCCACGCGCGCGCCCACGACCGGCGGGTGCGCCACCAGCGCCGTGTGCAGGCCGGGCCGCTTCACGTCGAGGCCGAAGACGGTCTTCGCCTCGATCCGCTCGACGGAATCCAGCCGCCGCGTGGGCTTGCCGATGAGCTTGAACTGCTTCGGGTCCTTGAGCGCCACCTTTTCCGGCGCCGGGAGCTTCGCCGCGGCTTCCGCGAGGCTGCCGAACGAGGCCTTCTTCCCGCCGGGACCGATCACGAAGCCCTTCTCGGCGCGGCAGGCCTCCGGCTTCACCTTCCACTGGGCGGCGGCCGCGGCGACCAGCATCGTGCGCGCCTGGGCGCCCACGGTGCGAAGCTGCGTCCACGAGTCGCCCACGCTCATCGAGCCGCCCGTCATCTGCATGCCGAAGGCGGTGTGGGCGTATTCGGGCGCCGCCGGGGCGAGCTCGGCGCGCACCCGCGACCAGTCGCACTCCAGCTCCTCGGCCACGAGCATCGGCAGCGCCGTGGTGACGCCCTGGCCGAACTCGAGGTTCTTCACCATCACGGTGACGGTGCCATCCTTGGCGATGCGCAGGAACGCGTTGGGCGGGATCGGCGCCTTGGGCGCGCCCTGGGCCCGCGCGAGGCCGCGGCGGCCCGGGAGCCAGAAGGCGATGACGAGGCCGCCGGACAGCGCGGCGGTGGCCTTGAGGAAGGTGCGGCGGGACGGGTTGGCGGTCGTCTTCATCGTCGTCTCCTACCGCTTGCCGGCGAGCTTCGCGGCGGCCGTCTTCACGGCCTCGCGGATGCGCGGGTAGGTGCCGCAGCGGCAGAGGTTGCCGTCCATCGCGGCGTCGATCTCGGCGTCCGACGGCGACTTGTTCTTCGTGAGCAGCGCCACCGCCGCCATCACCTGACCGGGCTGGCAGTAGCCGCACTGCACCACGTCCTTGTCGACCCAGGCGCCCTTCACGGCCTTCACGACGGCGTTGGCGGGCAGGCCCTCGATGGTGGTGACGCGCTTGCCCTGCAGGTCGGAGACGGGGATGGAGCAGGCGAGCGCGGGCTCGCCGTTCACGTGCACGGTGCAGGCCCCGCACTGCGACAGGCCGCAGCCGAACTTGGTGCCGGTGAGGCCGAGGTGGTCGCGAAGCGCCCACAGCAGGGGCGTGTCGGGGGCGGCGCGGAACTCGACCGGCTCGCCGTTCACGTAGAACTTGGTCATGGAGGGGTCCTGGAAGGCCGCCCTCGCGGGCGGAAAGGCGGCCATTATGGGGGATCGGGCACCGTCCCGGAGTAGGGGCCTTTGGTATCATGGCGCCCGCCATCCGCCGACCGCCATGCCCCCCCGCTCCCGCAAGCTCTTCCCCACCCCCGACGATGCCGAGGCCGCCTTCTACGAGGCCTTCGAGCGCGCCGACCTCGCCGCCATGATGGTGGTGTGGGCCGAGGGCGAGGACGTGGTGTGCGTGCACCCCTCGGGGCCGCGGCTCACCGGCTTCGAGGCCGTGCGCGAGAGCTGGATGCAGATCTTCGGCTCCAACGTGAAGCTCTCGGTGCGCGTGTCCGAGGCGAGCCGCTTCGACGGCCCCTCCGTCTCGGTGCGCTCGGTGGTGGAGGCGATCACGGCGCCGGGCACGGAATCCTCGCCGCAGTTCGTGAACGCGACCAACGTCTTCGTCCTCACCGACGCGGGGTGGCGCATCGCCGTCCACCACGCCTCGCCCCCGGAGCAGCAGGCTCCGCCCGAGGAAGACGAGGCCGCGCAGCCGCACACGCTGCACTGAGCCCCGCGCACGCCGTGGCGCGCCCGGCCGCCGCCCTCCTCGCCCTCGCCCTCGCGTTCGCCGCCCCCGCGCAGGCGCAGCCCGACCCGCGCAAGGTCATCCGCACGCCCTACCCCAGCGCGGAATCGAAGCTCGACCCGGCGGCGGAGTCCGACGAGGCCTCCGGCAGCATCTCGCACGCCATCTTCGACCCGATGCTGGGCTACGACTTCCTCGCGCGGCCGGCGAAGCTCGTGGGCAACACGGCGGCGCTCCCCGAAATCACCGACGACGGCGCCACCTTCACGCTGAGGATCCGCCCCGGCATCTTCTTCACGCCGGACCCCGCCTTCGGCGGCCAGCCGCGCGAGCTCACCGCGCACGACTACGTCTACTCCATCAAGCGCCTCCTCGACCCGAAGCTGAGGAGCCAGTGGCTCTTCCTCGTCGAGGGCAAGATCCGCGGGGCCGACGCCCTCATGAAGGAGGCGCGCGAGACGGGCCGCTTCGACTACGACCGGCCGCTCGAGGGGCTGCAGGCGCCCGACCGCTACACGGTGCGCATCCGCCTCGCGAGCCCCGACTACTCCTTCCCCTTCGTGCTCGCCATGCCCCCCACCGCGGCGCTCGCCCGCGAGGTGGTGGAGCGTTACGGCCCGGACATCGCGCACCACCCCGTGGGCACCGGGCCCTACCGCATCGCCGAGTGGGTGAAGGGATCGCGCGTGGTGCTGGAGGCCAACCCGGGCTACCGGGAGGAGACCTACGACGGCGACCCCGGCCCCGACGAGGCGAGCCGCGCCATCCACGCGCGGCTCAAGGGGCGGCGCGTGCCGATCGCGGGCCGCATCGAGATCCACATCGTCGACGAGGCGCAGCCGCGCTGGCTCGCCTTCCTCAACGGCGACTTCGACTACATCCGCCCGCTGCCCGAGGACTTCGCCAACATCGCGCTGCCCGGCGGCCGGCTCGCGCCCAACCTCGCCAAGGCGGGGATCCAGGTCACGCCCGACGAGGTGGCCTACACCACCTACACCACCTTCAACACCGCCGACACCATCGACGGCAAGCCCAACGCGATCGGCGGCTTCACGCCCGAGCGCGTGGCCTTGCGCCGCGCGATCATCCACGGCTTCCGCATCGACGAGCAGCTGGAGATCCTCGACAAGGGCCAGAGCGTGCGCGCGCACACGCCGCTGCCGCCGGCCGTCTCCGGCCACGACCCGGCCTTCGTGAGCCCCACGCTGGAATACAGCCCGGCGAAGGCGAAGGCGCTGCTGGACCTCTTCGGCTACGTGGACCGCGACGGCGACGGCTTTCGCGAGGCGCCCGACGGCAAGCCCTTCTCGTTCCAGCACGCCTCGGTGCCGACGCTGCGCGAGCGGCAGAGGAACGAGCTGTGGAAGAAGTCGATGGACGCGATCGGGCTGCGCGTGACCTTCGACAAGGTGGAGAAGCTCCCGGAGCTGCGCAAGCAGGCGCAGAACGGGCGCGTGCAATCCTTCAGCTACGGCTGGATCGCGGACTTCCCCGACGGCGAGAACTTCCTGCAGCTGCTTTGGAAGGGCTCCATCGGGCAGGTGAACTACGCGATGTTCGACCACCCGGAGTACAACGCGCTCTACGAGCGCATCAAACGCCTGCCGGACGGCCCGGAGCGCAACGCCCTCGTCGACCGCATGGTGAGGATCATCATGGTCTACGCGCCGTGGATGGTGGAGACCTACAAGGCGCAGAAGATCCTGGTGCAGCCGTGGGTGGCCAACTACAAGAAGCACCCCTTCGCCCACGAGCCCTGGAAGTACCTCGACGTCGACCTCGCGCGGCGGCCGGCGCGCTGAAGCGGGCTATCATTGCCCGATGGCCGCCCTGCCCTACGAGCCCGCACCCGCCCAGCCCAGCCGGCTGGGCGCCCTCCTCACGGCGGCGCTCGTGCTCGTGCTGGCGTGGGTGCTCGCGAAGTGGACCTGGGTGTTCGTGGCGCCGCCGGCGGTCGTGGCCCCCGCTCCCGCCGCCTCGGGAGTCGACCTCGCGGCGGTGATGCGGCTCTTCGGGGGCGCGGCGCCCGCCGGGCCCGTGGCGGCCACCGGCTCGGCTTCCGGGTTCCGGCTGAAGGGCGTGATCGCGCCCACCCCGGCCGACATCGGCTCGGCCATCTTCAACGTGGGCGGCAAGGACATCGCGGTGCCGCTGGGCGGCGAGGTGCAGCCGGGCGTGACGCTCGTCTCGGTGGAGCCGGACCACGCGGTGATCTCGCGCGCCGGCGTGCGCGAGCGCGTGGACCTCGACGTGCGGATGGCGCCCGTGCCGCGGTCGGTCGCGGGCCGGCCTTCCGGCTTCCGGCTGGCGGTCTCGCGCTCGGGGCCGAACGCCTTCAGCTTCTCGCGCAAGGACCTCGAGAACGCCCTCAAGGACCCGGGGCAGCTCGCCTTCCTCGGCCGCATCGGCATGCCCCAGGGCGGCGGCGTGCGGCTGGAGGAGGCGCCCTCGGGGAGCCTCGCCTCGCGCCTGGGCCTGCAGCCGGGCGACATCATCCGCAAGGTGAACGGCCAGCCCGTGGCCTCCGCGGGCGACCTCGCGCGCCTGCACCAGGCCTTCGCCACCACCTCCCTCATCCAGGCCGAGATCCAGCGCGGCTCCGCCACCCTCCAGCTTTCCTACTCCATCAACCCATGACGGGGACTGTCCCCGTTCCTGCAAGCAGATCGGGGACCGTCCCCCAACGGCGGGGCAGTCCCCTTTCACGAATTTGCAGCACCCCTGTAATAAAATGGGAAATCGGCGCAAAATGCCCGACAAATCAACGAGGAAGCCAATTTTCGTGACACGGTTTCTAGCCACGGTCGCGCTCGCCGCGCTCATCCACCTGCCCCTCGCCCATGCCGCGGAGGAGGAGAAGGTCACGCTCAACTTCGTGAACGCCGACATCGTCTCGGTGATCAAGGCGGTCGGCGGGCACACGGGGAAGAACTTCATCCTCGACCCGCGCGTCACCGGCACGGTGAACATCGTGAGCGAGAAGCCCGTGCCGCGGGATCTCCTGTACCCGATGCTGCTCTCCGTGCTGCGCACGCAGGGCTACGCGGCGGTCGAATCCAACGGCTTCGTGAAGATCGTCCCGGAAGCCGAGGGCAAGACGGGCGCGAGCCCCGTGGGCGAGGCCGCCGCCAAGGTGCCCGGCGACCGCATCGTCACGCGCGTGTTCCTGCTGCAGAACGAGTCCGCGCTGCAGCTCGTGCCGGTGCTGCGCCCGCTCGTCACCGCCAACAACTTCGTCGCCGCGTACTCCAACAACAACGCCATCGTCATCACCGACTACGCGGAGAACGTGAGGCGGATCGAGTCCATCATCCGCGCCATCGACCAGCCCTCCGGCGGCGACGTGCAGGTGGTGGCCCTGCAGCACGCTTCCGCCGTCGACGTGGCGCAAACCATCCGCGGCGTGATGCCCGAGACCGCGCCCAACCCCGCCGCCCCCGGCGCGCCCGCCAAGGCCGCCATCGCGGTGGACCCGCGCACCAACAGCCTGCTGGTGCGCGGCGACAACCCGGCACTGCTCAACCGCGTGAAGGCGCTCGCCACGAGCCTGGACACGCCCGGCGCCGGCGCGGGCAACATCCACGTGGTCTACCTGCGCAACGCCGAGGCCGCGAAGATCGCCGACACCCTGCGCGGGCTCCTTTCCGGGGGCGAGGCGGCCGCGCGCACCGCGATGGCCGCGACCGCCACCGCGACGCCGGCGCAGGGCGCGAACGCCGCTCAGCAGGGCACGACGACCGCCGCCACGGCCACGGCCGCCGCGCCCTCCTCCATCGTCCAGGCCTACCCGCCCACCAACTCGATCATCATCACCGCGCCGGAGCCCACCTACCGCGCCCTTCGCGCCGTCATCGACAAGCTCGACGTGCGCCGCGCGCAGGTGCTGGTGGAAGCGCTGGTGGTCGAGGTGCAGACCGGCCGCGCCGCCGAAGTGGGCGTGCAGTTCCAGGGCCTCTCCGGCATCGGCCGCGACGGCCGGCAGGTGATCGGCGGCACCAACTTCTCCACGAGCCCCAACGCCTCGACCACCTTCGGCACCAACATCATCGGGCTCTCGCAGAACCTCGCCTCGCTGGGCACGGGCCTCAACGTGGGCGTGGTGAACGGCACGATCACCATCCCCGGCCCTGACGGCACCAACATCGAGATCCTGAACCTCGGCGTCCTCGCGCGCGCGCTCGAGGGCGACGCCGGCGTGAACGTGCTGTCGAAGCCCAACGTCCTCACGCTGGACAACGAGGAGGCCAAGCTCCTCGTCGGCCAGAACGTGCCCTTCATCACCGGCAGCTACACGCCCACCTCCACCAGCGCCACCAACCCGTTCCAGACCATCGAGCGCAAGGACATCGGCCTGACGCTCCGGGTGAAGCCGCAGATCACGGAAGCGGGCACCGTGAAGCTCGCGATCTTCCAGGAGGTGTCGTCCATCTCGCGCGACGCGACGGTGAAGGGTGCCGACCTCATCACCAACAAGCGCTCGCTCGAATCCACCGTCCTCGTCGACGACGGTCAGATCATCGTTCTGGGCGGGCTCATCCAGGACGACCAGCAATCCTCCGTCGACAAGGTGCCGCTGCTGGGCGACATCCCCTTCCTCGGCAGCTTCTTCAAGTACGAGTCGAGGAGCCACAAGAAGACCAACCTGATGGTGTTCCTGCGCCCCTTCGTGCTGCGCGACGAGGGCGCGGCGCGCGCGCTCACCGCCGACCGCTACGACTACATCCGGAACCTCCAGGGCACGATGGGCTTCGAGAGGAACCTCCTGCTTCCCCCGGTGGCCCCGGAGCAGCTCCCGGAACTCAAGGCGAAATGACCGCGCCCCTCGAGAGAACCGTGAACCCGGCCGACCTCGACCCCGCGACCGTCCGCCTGCTGCCGTACGCCTTCGCCAAGTCGAAGGGCGCCCTCGCCGCGCGCGTCTCGGCCGGCGCGCTCGAGGTGTGGTTCAGGGGCGTGCCCCAGGCCGCCACGCTCGCCGAGGTGCGGCGCATGGCCGGCCGCGCCGTGAAGGAAGTCCTCCTCACGGCCGAGGAGTTCGAGCACTGCCTCGCGCTCGCCTACACGCGCGAGCCCAACGCCGCCGAGACGATCGTCGAGGACATGGGCGAATCGCTCGACCTCGCCCGGCTCACGGAGTCGCTCCCCGAGGTGGCCGACCTGCTGGAGGCCGAGAACGACGCCCCCATCATCCGGCTCATCAACGCGCTCCTCACGCAGGCCGTGCGCGAGGGCGCCTCGGACGTGCACCTGGAGATCTTCGAGACGCGCGCGCTGGTGCGCTACCGCGTCGACGGCGCCTTGCGCGACGTGGTGGAGCCGAGGCGCGGCCTGCACCCGGCCATGGTCTCGCGCATCAAGGTGATGGCCTCGCTCGACATCGCCGAGAAGCGCCTGCCGCAGGACGGGCGCATCGCGCTGCGCGTGGCCGGCCGCCCCATCGACGTCCGCGTCTCCACCATCCCCACCGCCAACGGCGAGCGCGTGGTGCTGCGGCTTCTCGACAAGCAGGCCGGGCGCCTCACGCTGGACGCCCTCGGCATGGGCGCGGCCACGCGCGACGCGATCGACGCCGTGATCCAGCAGCCGCACGGCATCTTCCTCGTGACGGGCCCCACGGGCTCGGGCAAGACCACGACGCTCTACGCCGCCCTCACCCGCCTCGACCGGAAGACCCGCAACATCCTCACCGTCGAGGACCCGGTCGAGTACGAGCTGGACGGCATCGGCCAGACGCCGGTGAACCCGAAGATCGACATGACCTTCGCCCGCGCCTTGCGCGCCATCCTGCGCCAGGACCCCGACGTGGTGATGATCGGCGAGATCCGCGACCTCGAGACGGCGCAGATCGCGGTGCAGGCTTCCCTCACCGGCCACCTGGTGCTCGCGACGCTGCACACCAACGACGCGCCCGGCGCCGTGACGCGCCTCGCGGACATGGGGATCGAGCCCTACCTCCTCGCCTCCACTCTCTCCGGCGTGCTGGCGCAGCGGCTCGTTCGCAAGCTCTGCGCCGCCTGCAGGACGCCCTACGAGCCCGACGCAGCCGAACGCGCCGTCTTCCGCGACGGCGCGCCGGAGCGCCTCTACCGCGCCACGGGCTGCGCCGCCTGCAACTTCACCGGCTACAAGGGCCGCACGGGCATCTACGAGCTGCTCACCGTGGACGAGGACCTGCGCCGGCTCGTGCACGACACCGCCGCCGAGCGCGACATCCGCGACAGGGCGCTCGCCAGGGGCATGGTGCGCCTGCGCGAGGACGGGCTGCGCTGGGTGCGCGACGGGGCGACGTCGCTGGACGAAGTGCTGCGCGTCACGCGCACCTGACCCTCACCCCCGACCCCTCTCCCAAAGGAGAGGGGAGAAATGATGCCAGGCTTCCGCTACCAGGCGTACTCGATCGAAGGGCAGCTGCGCAAGGGCGTGCTGGAGGCCGACAGCGCCCGCCAGGCGCGGTCGCTCCTGCGCGACCAGGGGCTCACGCCCTACAAGGTCGAGGTCATCGCCGCCAACGACCCGGCCGGAGGCTCTCGCTTCCGCGCGCTGTCGCTTTCCTCCGCGGATCTCACGCGCCTCACGCGCAGCCTCGCCTCGCTGCTCGAGGCGGGCCTCACCGTCGAGCAGGCCTTCAACGCGCTGATCGAGCAGGCCGAGGCCGAGCGCGAGCGGCAGGTGCTCGCGGCCCTGCGCGGCGAGGTGATGGCCGGCTCCACGATCGCCAAGGCGCTGGAGGCCTTCCCGGGCGTCTTTCCCGAGCTCTACCGCACGCTGGTGGCCGCGGGCGAAGCCTCGGGGCAATTGCCGCGCGTGATGGCGCGGCTCGCGGACTATCTCGAGGAGCGGCACGCGCTTCGCGCGCGGCTCGCGCTCGCCCTCGTCTACCCCGCCATCGTGATGGGCGTGTCCCTGCTTGTGATGGGCGCCCTCCTCGTCTACGTGGTGCCGCAGGTGGTGCAGGTCTACAGCCATGCCAAGGAAGCGCTGCCGCTGCTCACGCGCACGCTCATCGCGCTCTCCGCATTCCTGCAGCTCACGTGGCCGGCGTGGATCGCGCTCGCGGTTGCGGCCGGCGTCGGGCTCAAGGTCGCGCTCGCGCGCCCCGGGCCGCGCGCGGCCATCCACCGTGCGCTGCTGCGCGCGCCCCTCGCCGGCAAGGCGCTTCGCCAGCTCGACAGCACGCGGCTCGCGGCCACGCTTTCCATCCTCGTCGGCAGCCGCGTGCCCATCCTCGCGGCACTGGAGGCTGGCGAAGGCGTGATGACGCTCGTGCCGATGCGCGAGGCGCTCGCCACGGCCGCGCGCGGCGTGCGCGAGGGCATGGCGCTCTCCCGCGCGCTGGGCGCCACCGACGCCTTCCCGCCCGTGATGGTGCACCTCATCGCCGGGGGCGAGGCCACGGGGCGGCTGGACGAGTCGCTCGAGCGCGCCGCGCGCCAGCAGCAGGCCGACCTCTCCACGCGGCTCGCGGCGGCGGTGGCCATCTTCGAGCCGGCCCTCATCGTCGCCATGGGCGTGCTCGTGCTCGCGATCGTGCTCGCCATCCTCATGCCGATCTTCAACCTCAACCAGCTGGTGGGAAGATGAAACGCCAATCCGCCTTCACCCTCATCGAGATCCTCGTGGTCGTGGCGATCCTGGGGATCCTCGCCGCCATCGTCGTGCCGCGCGTCATGGACCGGCCCGACGAGGCCAAGCGCGTGGCCGCCAAGGCCGACGTCGCGGCCATCGTGCAGGCGCTCAAGCTCTACCGCCTCGACAACGGCTTCTATCCCGCCACCGACCAGGGGCTCGTCGCGCTGGTGCAGAGGCCCGGCACGAACCCCGTCCCCGGCAACTGGAAGCAGGGCGGCTACCTCGAGCGCCTGCCGAAGGATCCGTGGGGCGGCGACTACCAGTACCTCAACCCGGGCGTGAAGGGCGAGATCGACGTCTTCAGCCTCGGGGCCGACCGGGCGCGCGGGGGCGAAGGCAGTGGCGCGGACATCGGCAATTGGGAGTAGGCGGGCGGAGCCCGCTCGGGCAACCGGGACCAGGGGCTTCACCCTCGTCGAGATCCTCGTGGTGGTGGCCATCGCGGGGATCGTGCTCGCGGTCGCCGCGGTGAACCTGTTCCCCAGCGACGAGGAGGTGGCGCGGCGCGAGACGGCGCTCCTCGCCCTCGACATCGAGGCCGCGCGCGACGACGCGTGGTTCGGCGGCCGGCCCACGGGGCTAACGCTTGCCGAGGGCCGCGTGCGCGTGCTGCGCCTGGCCTCCGACCGCTCGTGGTCGCCCGTGCCCGGCCGCGAGCGAAGGCTCCCCGACGCGCTGCGCGTCGCCTCGCTCGCCATCGACGGCCGCGAGGTCGACCCGCGCGAGGTGCTGGTGTTCCTGCCCGACGGACTCGGCGTCCCGTTCCGCGTGGCGCTCACCGTGCGCGGGCTCCCCAAGGCCATCGAGGGCGACGCCGCCGGCGCCGTGCGGGTGGCGCCGCGATGAGGCGAAGCCGCGCCTTCACGCTGGTCGAGATCCTCGTCGCCGTGGCGATCCTCGCCGTGGCGCTCGCCGCGACGATGCGCGCCGCGGGGCTGGCCACCGACGGCGCGCGGGAGACGCGCGCGCGACTGCTCGCCACCTGGGCCGCCGGCAACCGCGTGGCCGAGCTGCGCGCCCGCCGCGTCTTCCCCGCGGCCTCCGTCACCACGGCCACCGTGCGGCAGGGCGGCATGAGCCTCGTGGTGCAGGAGACGGTGGCCGACACGCCCAACCCCACCATCCGCCGCGTGGATCTCGCCGTGTCGGACGCGGCCGAGCCCGGGCGCGTGCTCGCCAACCAGACGGCGTTCCTGGTGCGGCCATGAGGCGAAGCCTCACCTTCACACCGGGGCGAAGCCTCACCTTCACACCGAGGCGAAGCCTCACCTTCACGCCGGGGCGAAGCCGCGCCTTCACGCTGGTGGAGCTCCTCGTGGCGCTGGCCATCTTCGCGCTCCTGTCGACCTTCGCCTACCGCAGCCTCGCCGTGATGCTCGACGGCCGCGAGGCGCTCGACCGCGACTCGCGCAAGTGGCGCGACCTCGCGCTCTTCGTGGGCCGCTTCGAGCGCGACGTGCAGGCCGCCCTCGACCGCCCCGCCACCGGGCCCTCGGGCACGCTGCAGGCGCCTGTCTCCTCGCTGCTGGACCTCGGCGGGGGAACCGCGACGGGGCTCGCCCTCACGCGCTCCGGCGCCGCGCTCTACGCCAACGCGCTCGCCGCGCCGCAACGCGTGGCCTACCGCCACGCCGAAGGCCGCGTCGAGCGCCTTTCGTGGCCCGGGGTCGACGCCGGGCCACGCGCCGAGCCCGTGATCACCCCGGTGCTGGAGGAAGTGCGCGCGCTCGCCTTCCGCTTCATGGACCGCAACCTCGAGTGGAGGCGCGACTGGGCGCTTCCCTCGAGCCAGGGCCTCCCGCTCGCCGTCGAGATGACGGTGGAGCTCGCCGGCGGCGAGCGGATCGTGCGCGTCGTGGACATCCCGCGATGAAGGCGGCCCAGCGCGGCGTAGCCGTGGTGACCGCGATCCTCGTGGTGGCGGTCGCGGCCTCGACCGCCGCGTGGATGCTCGCGCAGCAGTCGGCCACACTCAACCAGACGGCGCTCGCGGCCTCCCGCGCGCAGGCCGACCTCTTCGCGCAGGCCGGCCTCGACTGGGCGCGCGGCATCCTCGCCGAGGACGCGCGCGCGGGCGGCGCCGACACGCTCGCCGAAGGCTGGGCGCAGCCGCTCGCGGGCCTGCCGGTGGAGCGCGCCGTGGTGAGCGGCGCCATCGCGGACGCGCAGTCGCGCTTCAACCTGAACAACGTGGTGGCCAACGGCCGCCGCAGCGACGCGGACGTGGCGATCCTCTCGCGCCTGCTCGAATCCGTCGCGCTGGACCCCGCGCTCGCCTCCGCCGTCCTCGACTGGGTGGACGGCGACCAGGATCTCTCGGGCAACGGCGGCGCGGAGGATGCGTACTACCTCTCGCTCGCGCGGCCCTACCGCGCCGCCAACCGCCCGCTCGTGCAGGTGGAGGAGCTGCACGCCATCCGCGGCTTCGACGCGAAGGCGGTCGCCGCGCTGCGCCCCTTCGTCGCGGCGCTGCCGGCCCGCACGACGGTGAACGCCAACACCGCGCCCGTCGAAGTGCTCGCGGCGATCCTGCCCACGGTGGCGCGCGAGAAGCTGCGCGAGCTGGTCACGGAACGCCGCGCGAAGCCCTTCAAGGACCGCGCCGACCTGCGCGCGCGCCTGCAGGGTGCGCCCGCGGCGACAGTCGACGCGAGCCTCGACGTGAAGAGCGACCACTTCCTCGTGCAGGTGGGCGTCTCGCAGGACGACGTGCAGGTCGCCACCGAGTCCCTCGTGGCCCGCGCCGAGCCGGGGAAAAGCCCCGCCACCGCTATAATCTGGCGCCGCGCGTTGTACTAGCGGGCCTGCCATGATCCTTCGTCTCCTCCTCCCCGCCGCCGACCACCCCGTCGCCGACACGCCGGTCGCGTGGGCGCTCGCGGACGCGCGCGGGCAGCCGCTTCGCGACGGCGTCTCGCCCCTCGGGCAGGTGCCGCGCGCGGCCACGGTGGAGGCGGTGCTGCCGGTGTCGCGCGTGCTCTTCGCGCGGCTCAAGCTGCCGAAGGTGGGCGCGACGACGATCCGGGAGCTGCTGCCCTTCGCCGTGGAGGACCGCCTGCTCGCCGACCCGGCGCAGGTGCACGCCGTGCCCGGCGCGACCAACGCCGCCGGCGAGACGCTGGTGGCGGTCGTCGACCGCGCGTGGTTCTCGGAAGCGCTGGCCCTGCTCTCGCGCGCCGGGTTCGCGCCCTCTCGCGCCGTGTGCGAAAGCACGCTGCTGCCGGCAGAGCCCGGCACCTGGCATGCGGTGCTGGGCGAGGCGCGCAGCTTCCTCGTCGAGGACGACGGGCACGCCGTCGCCTTCGACCGCCCCACCGGCGCCGAGCCGCCACTGGCCGTGCGCATCGCCGCGGAAGAGGCGGCCGAACGCAACGCGCGCCCGCAGCGGCTGCGCGTATTGGCCGAACCGGGCATCGCGCGCCCCGACGCGCGCCCCTGGAGCGAGCGCACGGGCGTGGACGTGGCCGTCTCGGGCGGCACGGCCGCGCTGGGCAACCCCGTCGCGGCGAACGCGATCGACCTCCTCGCCGGGGACTTCGCGCGCCGCAGCGCCGGCCTCGCGGCCCTGCGCGTGCCCAAGGCCGCGTGGGCGCTCGCCGCCGTCATCGTCTCCGTGCAGTTCGGGCTCACGGTGGCCGACGGCTGGCGCCTCGAGCGCGAGCGCCGCGACCTCGAGGCGCAGCGCGAGGCCCTCTTCCGGCAGGCCTTTCCCGAGGCGAAGACCGTCGTAGACCCGGCGCTGCAGATGCGCCGCAACCTCGCGGACCTGCAGCGCTCGCGCGGCCGCGCCTCCGCGAGCGACTTCCTCGCCCTGGCGACGGAAGCCTCCCGGGCGGACAAGGCGCCGGCCAGGCGCCTCACCTACGCGGGCGGCAAGCTCACGGTGGAACGCGGGGGGGCCGCGAAGTGAACGCACCGGCCTTCTGGACCGCGAGAAGCCAGCGCGAGCGCGCCGTGATCGGCGGGTCCGTCGCCGCCGTCGCGGCCGTGCTCCTCTTCGCCTTCGCGTGGCTGCCCATGGAGCGCGCGCGCACGCGTCTCGCCGCCGAGCTGCCGCAGCTTCGCGCTTCCCTCGCCGAGATGCGCGCGCAGGCCGAGGAAGCGAAGCAGCTTCGCGCGATGCCCGCGCGGGAAGCCTCGCCCACGGCGCCGCTCGCGACCCTCGTGGCGTCCGGGTCGCTCGCGCAGGGCCTGCCGGGCGCGCGCGCCTCCCTCCTCGACGCGAAGCGCGTGTCGATCGCCGTCGACGACGCCGCCTGGGCGCGCCTCGTGGAATGGCTGCACTGGGCCGGCGCCTCGCAGGGCCTCGCCGTCGAGGAAGCGAGCGTGGAGGCGCTGGCGGCCCCGGGCCGCGTGCGCGCGAAGCTCGTGCTGGCGCTGCCCTGACGATGCGCGCGTTCCGGCTCATCCTGCTCGGCGTGGCCGCCTACGGCGTCTTTCTCGTGGCCACGCTGCCCGCATCCCTCGTCGCCCCGCGCGTGGCTGCCGCGACGAAGGGGCAGGCGACGCTCACGGACGCCGGCGGCACCGTGTGGAACGGATCGGCCCGCGTGGGCGTCGCCGCGCGCGGCGCCGCCTTCACGCTGGACGAGGTGCGCTGGGAATTCCTGCCTTCGCGCCTGCTCGCCGGCCGCGCGGCCTTCGCGGTGACGGCGCGGCTCGGCACGCTGACAGGCGAGGCGGAGGTGGCAAGGACCCCCCTCGCGTGGCGCGCCGACGGCGTGCGCGCGCAGGGCGATGCCGCCGCGCTCTCGGCCCTCTTCCCGCTCGCCGCCGCGTGGCAGCCCGCGGGCGAACTCGCCCTCGCGGCGGAATCGGTCACCTGGGACGGCAACGCGGCGTCGGGAACGGCCACGCTCGAATGGCGCGACGCCGCCCTGGCGCTCTCCCCCGTGCGGCCGCTCGGCACCTGGCGCGCCGAGGCCCGCGCGGAAGGCGCGACGGCCAAGGTCGCGCTCGCCACCGTGAAGGGGCCGCTCCGGCTCTCTGGCGAAGGCACCCTCGCGATCCCCGGCCGGCTCGCCTTCACCGGCGAGGCGCGCAGCGAAGCGGGCCGCGAGCGCGACCTCGAGGCGGTGCTCGCCCTCCTCGGCCCGCGCCGCCCCGACGGGGCCCACGCGATCTCGATCCGCTAGATGCCCGCGCCGCCCTACCGCGCGCCGCGCTGGCTCGCGAACCCGCACCTGCACACGATCTACGGCTCGCTCCTCGTGGGAAGCCCGCGCGTGGCCTACCGCCGCGAGCGGTGGGAGGCGCCCGACGGCGACTTCGTCGACGTGGACCACGTGGACGCTCCGCCCGGCGCCCCGTGGGTCGTGCTCTTCCACGGCCTCGAGGGGTCGTCCGCGTCGCCGTACGCGCGCATGCTGATGCACCGCGTCGGGCAGCGCGGCTGGCGCGGCACGGTGATGAACTTCCGCGGCTGCAGCGGCGAGCCCAACCGCCTGCCGCGCGCCTACCACTCCGGCGACTGGCAGGAAGTCGACTGGGTGCTCTCCCGCATCGCCTCGCGCGCGGGCGGCGCGCCCGTTCACGCGGCCGGCGTCTCGCTGGGCGGCAACGCGCTTCTCAAGTGGCTGGGCGAAAAGGGCGAGGCGGCCCGCGGCACGGTCGCGAGCGCCGCCGCCGTGAGCGCGCCGCTCGACCTCATGGCCGCGGGCGCCGCGCTGGGCGAGGGCTTTTCCCTCCTGTACGCCAAGCACTTCCTCGCGACCATGAAACGGCGCGCCGCGGACAAGCACGCGCGTTTCCCGGGCAGCTTCGACTACGCGCGCATGCGCCGTTCGCGCACGCTGCGCGAGTTCGACGACGTCGTGACCGCGCCCCTGCACGGCTTCCGCGACACCGACGACTACTGGACGCGCGCGAGTTCGAAGCCCCTGCTTCGCCGCATCGCGGTGCCCACGCTCGTGCTCAACGCTCAGGACGACCCCTTCCTGCCGGCGCAGGCGCTGCCGGCCCCGGACGAGGTCTCGGCCGCGGTCACGATAGAATTCCCCCATCGCGGCGGCCACGTCGCCTTCGTCTCGGGGCCCTTTCCCGGCCACATCGGCTGGCTCCCCGAGCGCCTGCTGCACTTCTTCGACCACCAGGAATGAGCCCCATGGCAACCCCCCTCGCCCCCGAGATCTTCAAGGCCTACGACATCCGCGGCATCGTCGACAAGACGCTCACGGAGGAGGCCGCCGAGGCGATCGGCCGCGGCCTCGGCACGATGGGTGCCGCGAAAGGCGTGAAGCGCTTCGTCGTGGGGCGCGACGGCCGGCTTTCGGGCCCACGCCTCGTGGCCGCCCTCACGCGGGGCCTCAACGCGGCCGGCATGGACGTGACCGACATCGGGGTCGTCGCCACGCCGATGGTCTACTACGCGACCTACGAGCTCGGCACGGGCAGCGGCGTGATGGTCACCGGGAGCCACAACCCGCCCGAATACAACGGCCTCAAGATGATGGTGGCGGGGGAGACGCTCGCCTCCGCCGCCATCCAGGACCTGAGGAAGCTCGTCGAGTCCGGCAAGCTCGCCTCGGGCAAGGGCGCGGTCGAGACGAAGGACATGGCGGCCGCCTACCTCGAGCGCATCGCCGGCGACGTGAAGCTCGGCCGCCTCATTCGCGTGGCCATCGACTGCGGCAATGGCTCGCCCGGCGCCATCGCCCCCGCGCTCTTCCGAAAGCTCGGCTGCGAGGTGCAGGAACTCTTCTGCGAGGTGGACGGCAACTTCCCCAACCACCACCCGGACCCCTCCAAGCCCGAGAACCTCGAGGACCTCATTCACGCCGTGAAGTCGGGCCACGCGGAGCTGGGCCTCGCCTTCGACGGCGACGGCGACCGCCTCGGCGTGGTGACGAAGAGCGGGAAGATCATCTATCCCGACCGCCAGCTGATGCTCTTCGCGGCCGACGTGCTGCAGCGAAACCCCGGCGCGAAAGTCATCTTCGACGTGAAGTGCACGCGCCAGCTCTTCGGCTGGATCCGCTCCCACGGCGGCGAGCCGGTGCTGTGGAAGACGGGCCACTCGCTGGTGAAGGCGAAGCTCAAGGAGACGGGCGCGCCCCTCGCCGGCGAGATGAGCGGGCACATCTTCTTCAAGGAGCGCTGGTACGGCTTCGACGACGGGCTCTACGCCGGCGCGCGGCTGCTGGAGATCCTCTCGCGCGCGCCCGACGTCACGCAGGCGCTCGAGGGCCTGCCCGATTCCGTCTCCACGCCCGAGCTCAACGTGAAGCTCGCGAAGGAGGGCGAGAACCACGCCCTCATCGAGAGGCTGCAGAAGACGGCGGAGTTCACCGGGGCGACCGAGGTGATCACGATCGACGGGTTGCGGGTCGAGTACCCCGACGGCTTCGGCCTGATGCGCGCCTCGAACACCACGCCCGTCATCGTGCTGCGCTTCGAGGCCGACACGGCCGACGCGCTGGCGCGCATCCAGGCCGATTTCCGGCGCGTGCTCGCCGAGGCACTGCCCGGGGTGGCGTTGCCGTACTGATCCTCTGCGTTTCCCGGGGCCAGGGATCGGGGCGGGAGTTGGATGTGCCTCGATCCCTCTGGTCGCGCACGGGGACACGGCGGGGATCGTCGAGGCCGCGCACCCTTCCGGCACGGCGTCCGCGCGCTCGCCGCCCCCGCCCCGGTCGCCTTGATCGATCACCTCCGCGCCGCCTTGACGCGACAGGCAGCGGGCGCGTCGCCGGGATCATCGCCACGATGCGGATCGGAGCGCCACGCGAGGCGGCAGGGGGTGGAGTCCTTCTTTCGGGTTTGCGGCCGACTCACGGGGGTGCGTGGCGCGAAGAATTGGCCTATGTCGACACCGCCCCCGGGAAACGCGGCCGCCGCACTCTCACTCGGCCGCAAACCCGAAAAAGGACTCCACCCCCTGCCGCCTCGCCCCGCGCCAGCGGCCCTCTCCGTGGCATGATCTCGCGGCACGCCACACTCACCGACCGCACGAGGACGACCGGAGGGGATCGATGAAGGCCTGGACTTTCGCCCGCTATGGCGGCCCCGAGGTGCTCGAGTGGTCCGACCTCCCGGACCCCGTCCCCGGCAAGGGCGAGATCGTCACTCGCGTGGTCGCGGCGGCGCTCAATCCGCTCGACTGGAAGCTGCGCGCGGGGCAGTACAAGGTGATGACGGCAGGCCGGCTCCCGCGCGGCGTGGGCTACGACTACGCGGGCGTGGTGGAGGCGGTCGGCGAGGGCGTGACGCGCCTCAAGCCCGGCGATGCGGTGGCGGGCATCGTGAACCCCGTGGATTCGCGCAACGCCGCGATGGCCGAACGCGTGTGCGCGACGGAAGCGCTCGCGACCGTGAAGCCCGCGGCGCTGTCGTTTCCGGACGCGGCATCGCTGCCCGGCGCGGGCATCACGGCGGTGCAGGCGTTGCGCGAGGCGGGGCTCGCCGCGGGCCAGCGCGTGCTCGTGGTGGGCGCGGCGGGGGGCGTGGGCTCGTTCGCAGTGCAGTGGGCGAAGATCGCGGGGGCGCACGTGACGGCGGTCGCGAGCGCGGGCGGGCAGGCGTTTCTCGCCGGACTCTCCCCCGACCGTGCCATCGACTATTCCGTCACGGACTGGAAGGCGCTCCCCGAGCGCTTCGACATCGTCTTCGACGCCTCCGGCACCACGACCTTCCCGCAATGCCGGCGGCTGCTCGCGCCCGGCGGCGCCTTCGTGCACTCGCTTCCGGGGGCGGCGCTCTACTGCTGGTCGTGGTGGATGAAGCTCACGGCGAAGGAGCGCGTGATGCCCGTGATGGAGCGCCCCAACCTCGCGGACCTGCAGGCGCTGGTGGACATGGCCACGGACGGGCGGCTCAAGTCGGTCGTCACGCGCGTCGGGCGCCCGGAGGAGGTGCCGGACCTGCAGCGGGAGATGGCGCTGGGCCACAACCGCGGCAAGATCGTCGTGCGCTTCGCGCCGGACCCTTGACGCGCCGCAACAGGGGCCGCCCGGCCGGCACTTAGCATGGTGGACCGGACGAAGGATGTTCCTGGAAGGGACAACGAGGGGAGGAAACCCATGGATCCGCGCGTGAAGGAACTGGTCGGCAAGTCCGTCCTCGCCAAGGAGCTCTCGGCGGGCGACGTCGAGATCCTCGCGGGGCTCATGCACCTGCACCGCCTCGAGGACGGGCAGGTGATCACGCCCGAGGGCGAGCCCGACAGCCACATGCACGTCATCGTGAACGGCGCGCTCGCGGTCTCCCGCCACGGCGCCGACGGGCAGTGGGAGAACCTGCACGTGATGACCGCGGGCGACCTCGTGGGCGAGCTGTCCTTCCTCGACGGGACGCCCCGCTACGCGGCCCTGCGCTCGCTGGGCGTGACCGAGGTCCTGAGCCTGGACCGTGGCGACCTCGAGGGCCTGGTCGAGAAGCACCCCTGGATCGCCTACCGCCTCATGCGCGCCATCGTGCGGTTCACGCACGGGTTGCAGCGGCGGATGAGCATGCAGTCGGCCGAGCTGATGCATTACCTGTACAAGAACCAGGCGAAGTACTAGCGCCGGGTTGCCGCTGCGCTCGACGCCGTGCCCCACCGGCGCCGCGTCCCTTCCCTGCCAACTTGGGCATGACGGGCATCATCGGCACGCGGCGGGGTAGCGGGCGCGGGGTGGGTTGGGGTGGTCCCTGCTTTTCGCTTCGGGCCGACCACGGCGATCCCTGGGAAGGTCATCCCGCCTATGTCGACACCGCCCCCGGGAAACGCGGCCTGCGCAAGTTGACTCGGCCCGAAGCGAAAAGAGGGACCACCCCAACCCACCCCGCCCGGAACGCCCACCCACCCCGGGCCGATTGATTCACGTCAATTGGCCCAAGGCCCACTCCCCTACCCTTCCGGGAAGACCGCCCCACCCCGCCATTGCGTCCCGCAATGGCCCCCAGGACGATGCACACGATCAAGCGCGGGTTGGATCTCCCGATAGCCGGCCCCCCGTCCGGGGCGATCGAGGCCGCGCCCGCCGTCGCGCGCGTGGCGCTCCTCGGCGCCGACTCCGTGGGGCTCAAGCCGACCATGCTCGCGCAGCCCGGCGACGAGGTCCTGCGCGGGCAGCCGCTCTACGAGGACAAGAAGACCCCGGGCGTGCGCTACACGGCGCCGGCCGCCGGGCGCGTGGCGGCCGTGCACCGCGGCGACAAGCGCGCCTTCGTCTCCCTCGTGATCGAGGTGTCGGGCGCCGACGGGCCCGAGGCGCAGGTGCCCTTCGCCTCGTGGCAGGGCTCGCCGCCGGCCGAGGGCGACGGCGCCGCCCTGCGCGCGCTGCTGCTGGAATCGGGCCTGTGGACGGCGTTCCGCGCACGGCCTTTCGGCCGCGTGCCCGCTCCCGAGGCGCAGCCGCAGGCGATCTTCGTGACCGCCATGGACACGCGCCCGCTGGCGCCTTCCGTGGAGGCGGCGCTTGCCGGCCGCGAGGACGACTACGCGCGCGGCATCCTCGCCCTTCGCGACCTCACGCCGGGCACCGTGTTCGTGTGCCGCGCGCCGGGCTCGGCCTTGCGCGTGCCGCGGGCCGACCGCGTGGCCATCGAGGAGTTCGCCGGCCCCCACCCCGCGGGCAACGCCGGCACGCACATCCACTTCCTGCACCCCGTGGGCCCGGGCCGCAGCGTGTGGCACGTCGGCGCGCAGGACGTCGCCGCCATCGGGCACCTGCTCGCGACGGGCAAGCTGGACCTCTCGCGCGTCGTTTCGCTGGCCGGGCCGGGCGTCACGCGCCCGCGGCTCGTTCGCACGCGGCTCGGCGCGAGCGTGGACGAGCTGGTCGCGGGCGGGCTCGCTCCCGGCGAGCAGCGCGTCATCTCCGGCTCGGTGCTGGACGGCCGCCGCGCGATGGGCGAGGCCGAAGGCTTCCTCGGCCGCCTGCACCAGCAGGTGAGCGTGCTGCCCGAGGGGCGCAGCCGCGAGCTGCTGGGCTGGATCGCGCCGGGGCCGGCCAAGTTCTCCCTCACGGGAGCCGTGCTGGGCGCCTTCTCGGGCGCGCGGCGCGTCTTCACCACCTCCACCAACGGCTCGAAGCGCGCCATCGTGCCGCTGGGCACCTTCGAGGCCGTGATGCCGCTGGACATCCTGCCCACGCACCTGCTGCGCGCGCTCGCCATGGGCGACGTCGAGCGCGCCGAGGCGCTGGGGGCGCTGGAACTCGACGAGGAGGACCTCGCCCTGTGCACCTACGCCTGCCCCGGCAAGAACGACTACGGCCCGATGCTGCGCGCCGTGCTCGAGCGCCTCGAGAAGGAGGCCTAGGGTGAAGGCGCTCGAGACCCTGCTGGCCCGCGCCGCGCCCCACTTCGAGCCGGGCGGGAAGCTCGCGCGCTTCCACGCCATCTTCGAGGCGACCGACACCTTCCTCATGACGCCGCCGTCGGTCACGCGCGGCGCCTCCCACGTGCGCGACGCGATCGACCTGAAACGCATGATGACGATCGTCGTGATCGCCATGCTGCCGTGCGTGTTCATGGCGATGTACAACACCGGGCTGCAGGCGAACCTCGCGCTCGACCCGATCAAGCTCGCCACGCTCGCCGGCTGGCGCCACGACATCATGCGCTGGCTGGGCTTCGGCTACGACGCGAGGAGCCTCGCGCAGTGCCTCTTCCACGGCTCGCTCTACTTCCTGCCGCTCTACGCCGTGACGCTCGCCGTGGGCGGCTTCTGGGAGGTGCTCTTCGCCGTGGTGCGCCGCCACGAGATCAACGAGGGCTTCCTCGTCACCAGCATGATCTTCCCGCTCACGCTGCCGGCGACCGCGCCCCTGTGGCAGGCGGCGCTGGGCATCACCTTCGGCGTGGTGGTGGCCAAGGAGGTCTTCGGCGGCACGGGCATGAACTTCCTCAACCCGGCGCTCGCCGGCCGCGCCTTCATGTTCTTCGCCTACCCCGCCGACATCTCCGGCGACACGGTGTGGGTGGCGATGTACGGCGTCAACGCCGTGGACGGCTTCTCCGGCGCCACGCTGCTCGCGAAGATGCGCAGCTTCACCGAGCCCTTCAACGACGCGGCCGCCGACATGTCGTGGGCGACCGCCTTCCTCGGCTTCGAGCCCGGGTCGATGGGGGAGACTTCCGCGCTCGCGTGCCTCATCGGCGCCGCGATCCTCATCGTCACCAGGGTCGGCTCGTGGCGGATCATGGCGGGGGTGGCCATCGGCACCGTCGCCATGGCGCTCCTCTTCAACGCCATCGGCTCGAAGACCAACCACTGGTTCGCGATGCCCTTCTGGTGGCACATGGTGCTGGGCGGCTGGGCCTTCGGCACCGCGTTCATGGCAACCGACCCGGTCACCGCGCCCTTCACGGACAAAGGGCGGTGGATCTACGGCATCGGCATCGGCGCGCTCATCGTCACCATCCGGGTGCTGAACCCCGCCTACCCGGAGAGCGTGTTCCTGGTCATCCTCTTCATGAACGTGATGTCGCCGCTCATCGACTACGGGCTGGTGCGCGGCAACATCCAGCGGAGGAAGCGCCGTGTCCAGGCTTGACTCCCCGCGCTACACCTTCGTCTTCGCCGCGGTGATGTGCGTGGTGTGCGCGGCGCTGGTCTCGGTGGCGGCGGTTTCGCTCGCGCCCAGGCAGAAGGCCAACGCGCGGCTCTACATGGAGAAGAACGTTCTCGTGGCCGCGGGCCTCGTGAAGCCCGGCCAGGACGTGAGCCTCGCCGACGTCGAGCGGGTGTTCCAGGCCGACATCACGGTGCGCCTCGTCGACTTCGCCACGGGCCGGCTCCTGCCCGCGGACGGCGCCAACGCCCGCGACTACGACCAGCGCGCCGCCCGCGCCGACCCGGCCGCGAGCCGCGAGGCGCCCGCCAACGACGCCGGCATCAAGCGCATCGCGAGCAAGGGCATCGTCTACTTCGTGAAGAAGGGCGGCCAGGTCGACCAGGTCGTGATCTCGGTGGAGGGCCTGGGGATGTGGGGCACGATCTACGGCTTCCTCGCGCTGGACAAGGACGCGGTGACCGTGCGCGGCATCACCTACTACGACCACCGCGAGACCCCGGGCCTGGGCGGCGAGATCGGCAACCCCGCGTGGCAGGCCATGTGGAAGGGCCGCAAGGGCTACGACGACCGCGGCAACGCGCGCATCACCGTCATCAAGGGGCAGGCGGGCGCGCCGGAGACGGACCCGCTGAGCGTCGACGGCCTCTCGGGCGCCACGATCACCAGCAACGCCGTCACGCGGCTCATGCGGTTCTGGCTCTCGGAGAGCGGCTACGGCCGCTTCCTCACGCGGTTCCGCGAGAAGAAGGAGGTCCTGTGAGCGCGGTCACCCCTTCCGCCTTCGGCAAGCGCGAGCGCGCGGCGCTCCTCGACCCCATCCTCACCAACAACCCGATCGGGGTGCAGGTGCTGGGCATCTGCTCGGCGCTCGCGGTGACCACGCGGATCGACAAGGCCCTCGTCATGGGCGCGGGCGTGATCCTCGTCACGATGCTCGCGAACCTCGCCGTGAGCCTGGTGCGCAACCACACGCCGGGCTCCATCCGCATCATCGTGCAGCTCTCGATCATCGCCTCGCTGGTGATCGTGTTCGACCAGATCCTCAAGGCGACGCTCTACGAGCTGTCGCTCGAGCTCTCCGTCTTCGTGGGCCTCATCATCACCAACTGCATCGTGATGGGCCGAGCGGAAGGCTACGCGATGCAGAACCCGCCGCTCGCCTCCCTCATGGACGGGCTGGGCAACGGCCTGGGCTACGCGCTGGTGCTCTTCCTCGTGGCCCTGCTGCGCGAGCTGTTCGGCGCCGGCAAGGTGTTCGGCTTCGTGGTGCTGCCGCTCGCGAAGAACGGCGGCTGGTACGTGCCCAACGGGCTCATGCTGCTGGCGCCCTCGGGGCTGCTCATCATCGCCGGGCTGATCTGGCTGCTGCGCACGCTCAAGCCCGAGCTGCAGGAAAAGGACTGAGCGTGGTCGAGGAACGAGCCGTCATCTAGAGAACGATCCATGGAGCACTACCTCAACATCGCCATCCGCTCGATCTTCCTCGAGAACATGGCGCTCGCCTTCTTCCTCGGGATGTGCTCGTTCCTCGCCTGCTCGAAGAAGGTCGAGACCGCCTTCGGCCTCGGCATCGCCGTGGTCTTCGTGCAGGCGCTCACGGTGCCGCTCAACAACCTCATCCTGAACGGGCTGCTCAAGGAGGGCGCGCTCGCCTGGGCCACGCCGGCGCTCGCCGGGGCCGACCTCACGTTCCTGTCCTTCATCCTCTTCATCGGCACCATCGCCGCGGCCACCCAGGTCGTCGAGATGAGCGTGGAGAAGTTCGCGCCGGCGCTCTACAACACCCTGGGCGTATTCCTGCCTCTCATCGCGGTGAACTGCGTGATCATGGGCGGCTCGCTCTTCATGCAGGAGCGCGACTACACCCTCGCGGAGAGCGCGGTCTTCGGCGTGGGCTCCGGGACGGGCTTCCTCGTGGCCATCGTCGCCATGGCGGCGGTGCGGGAGAAGCTCTCCTACTCCAACCCGCCCGCCGGGCTGCGCGGGCTCGGGCTCACCTTCGTGACGGCAGGCCTCATCTCGATCGCCTTCATGATGTTCTCCGGGATCCAGCTCTAGGGCCGCCGCCATGACCGTGATCATCCTCGGCGTCGCCATGTTCACCGCGGTGATCCTCGCGCTCATCGCGCTGCTGATGGCCGCGCGCTCGAAGCTCGTGGCCACGGGCGACGTGACCATCACCATCAACGAGGACCCGGACAAGGCCCTTCGCGTTCCCGCCGGCGGGACGCTCCTCGCCAAGCTCGCCGAGAGCCAGATCTTCATCCCCTCCGCCTGCGGCGGCAAGGGCGCCTGCGGGGTGTGCGAGGTGGTGGTGAAGGAAGGCGGAGGGGACCTCCTGCCCACCGAGACGGGCTACATCTCGCGCGGCGAGGCGAAGCGCGGCTGCCGCCTCGCCTGCCAGGTGAAGGTGAAGGGCGACATGAGGATCGAGATCGCCCCGGAGGTCTTCAGCGTGCGCAAGTGGAAGTGCCGCGTCATCTCCAACCGCAACGTCGCGACCTTCATCAAGGAGCTGAAGCTCGCGCTACCCGAGGGCGAGGAGGTGCCGTTCCGCGCCGGCGGCTACGTGCAGCTCGAGTGCCCGCCGCACCAGGTCTCGTACCGGGACTTCGCGATCGACGAGCCCTTCCGCGCCGACTGGGACAAGTTCGACCTCTGGCGCTTCAGGTCGGGCTGCGCCGAGACCGTCACGCGCGCCTACTCGATGGCCAACTACCCGATGGAGAAGGGCATCCTCCTCTTCACCATCCGCATCGCCTTCCCGCCGGGCTACAAGGAGGACATCCCGCCGGGGATCATGAGCTCGTGGGTGTTCAACCTGAAGGAGGGCGACGAGGTCACCGTCTCCGGCCCCTTCGGCGAGTTCTTCGCGCGCGAGACCGAGGCCGAGATGTGCTTCATCGGCGGCGGCGCGGGCATGGCACCCATGCGCTCGCACATCTTCGACCAGTTCCACCGCCTGCACACGAAGCGCAAGGCCACCTACTGGTACGGCGCGAGGAGCCTCAAGGAGGCCTTCTACCAGGACGAGTTCGACGCGATCGCGAAGGCCAACCCGAACTTCACCTGGCACCTCGCGCTCTCCGAGCCCCTGCCCGAGGACAACTGGACGGGCTACACCGGGTTCATCCACCAGGTGCTGCTGGAGCGGTACCTCAAGGACCACCCCGCCCCCGAGGACATCGAGTACTACATGTGCGGGCCGGGCCCCATGACGAAGGCCGTGATCAACATGCTGCTGGACCTCGGCGTGGAGCGTGAGAACATCATGCTCGACGACTTCGGCAACTAGCGGCGGCGAGGAGAAGGGCGATGACCGTAGCGAGCGTGATGGAGGCCCTGAAGGACCGCGGCATGGACCAGCTCTACTCCGTGCCCGCCTCGTCCATGGTCGAGGAGGCGGTCGAGCTCATGGCCGACAGGGAGATCGGCGCCGTCGTCGTGAGCACCGAGGACCAGCTCGTGGGCGGCATCTTCACCGAGCGCGACCTCCTGAACCGCGTGGTGCGCGCGGGGCTGGACCCGAGGAGGACGCCGCTGTCGCTGGTGATGACGCGCGAAGTGCGCTTCGTGACGCCCGGCACCACGCTGGAGGCCGCGCTCGCCCTCATGTACGTGCACCGCCACCGCCACCTGCTCGTGCTCGACGGGCCGCGCATCCACGGCCTGGTCTCGATCCGCGATCTCGCCTACCAGCTCATCCGCCACGGGGAAGGCCGGCTCGAAGCGGCCGTGCGCCTCGCCGGCGGGCCCGGCACCTGACACCCCAGGGAAGACGCCATGGACACCCTCCTCTCCCCCCGCCGCCGCACGCTGCTGAAGGCGCTCGGCGCCACCGCCCTTCTCGCCGGCTGCGGCGAGGCCCCGGGCCTCGCGCGGCGCCCCCTCGCGGCGCTCCAGGGCCCGGCCATGGGCACCGTGTGGAACGCGAAGCTCGCCGGGCCGCTGGCCGAATCGCTCGCCGGAAAGGCCGCCACCGCGGTGGCCGCCGCGCTGGACGGCGTGGTCGCGCGCATGTCGACCTACCTCGATTCCTCCGAGCTGGCCCGCTTCAACGCCGCGGCCGCCGGCGTGCCCGTCGCGGTCTCCCGCGAGACGCTGGAAGTCTTCGCCCTGGCCCGCGAGGTGAGCGAGGCCACGGGCGGCGCCTTCGACGCGACGGTCGCGCCTGCCGTGGACGCGTGGGGCTTCGGGCCCTCGAAGGCGAGGCGCGTGCCGCCGGCCGCGGAACTGGCCGGGCTCGCCTCCCGCATCGACTGGCGCGCCATCGCCATCGACCACGACGCGGGCACGCTCGCGAAGTCCCGCGACGGCGTGCGGGCGGACCTCTCCGGCATCGCCAAGGGCTACGGCGTGGACCTCGCGGCGCGCGCGCTCGATGCGCTCGGCGCGGCGGACTACATGGTGGAAGCCGGGGGCGAGGTGCGCACCCGCGGCCGCAACGCCGACGGCAAGCCCTGGCGCATCGGCATCGAGCGCCCGGACGCGGTGCCGCAGCAGGCGTACCTCGTCGTGCCGCTCGACGGCCTCGCGATGGCGACCTCGGGCGACTACCGGATCTACTTCGAGGACGGCGGCCGGCGCTACAGCCACGAGATCGACCCCGCCACGCGCGAGCCCGTGCGCGGCAGCCTCGCCTCCGTGTCGGTGGTGGCGAAGGACTGCGGCTGGGCGGATGCGATGGCGACCGCCCTCTTCGTGATGGGCGCGGAACGCGGCCACGCCTACGCGGTCGAAAGGGGCATCGCCGCCTGCTTCATCGAGCGCGGCACCGGCGGCCGCCTCGCCGACCGGCAGACGCCCGCCTTCGCGAAGCTCGGCGCCGAGCGCGCGAAAGCCTGACCGCCATGGACGCCACCACCCTCGTCGCCGTCTTCCTCGTGACCCTCGTGCTGATCGCGATCGCCGTCGGCGGCATGGCCGCGGGTTCGCGCATGACGGGCCGCTGCCTGCGCGGCTCCTGCGGCGGCCCCGAAGCCCACGCGCCCGGCGGCGAGAAGATCTCCTGCGTGGGCTGCCCGAACCGCAAACCCTAGGCACGATGGCGAAGGACTCGATCGCTTTTCCCGCGGAGTCGGGAAAAGCGATCGAGTCCTCGCATCCCCGCCTATTTCTTCTTTCGGGCCCTGGCGCGAGGCTTCGCCGCCTCGGGCGCCGCGGCCTGCGCCGCCTCGACGGCCCGCCCCATGGCCTCGGCCGCATCGGTCCCGGCCTGCGCCATCATGTTCCAGGCCCACAGCGCCGGGTTCGGGATCTCCTCGCCGGGCTTGTCCGCGGCATGGGCGCCCTCGTCCATCGCGGCGCGGATCCTCTCGCCGCCCTGCACCACCTGGCGCTGGTACTCCAGGCTCTTGATGGAGAGCTGCAGCATGTTGAGGTTGGCCTTGAGCCAGTGCTCGACGACCTCCAGCTCGTGGATCTTCCGCTCGAGCTCCTTCGCGTCCATCACCGGGAACATGAGGCTCTGCAGCGGGTAGGCCCCCGGGTTCACCATCTTCTGCCAGAGGTCGAACATGTCCTGCGGGGTGACGGGCCGGGTCATCGGTCGTGGCTCGCGATGAAGTCGCGGATGCGCGGGTAGATCGTCTCGCGGTACTTGCGCCCGGAGAAGATGCCGTAGTGCCCGACGCCGGGCGCCTCGTAGTGGGCCTTGCGCTTCGCCGGGATGCCCCTGCAAAGCGCGTGGGCCGCCTTGGTCTGGCCGGGCCCCGAGATGTCGTCCAGCTCGCCCTCGATCGTGAAGAGGGCGGACTGCCGGATCGCCTCGGGGCGCACGCGCTCGCCGCGCACCACGAGGCGCCCGCGCGGCAGCAGGTGCTTGTGGAAGACGCGCTCGACCGTCTCCAGGTAGTACTCCGCCGGGAGGTCCATCACGGCGTTGTACTCGTCGTAGAAGCGGCGGTGGGAATCGGCGCTCTCGCCGTCGCCCTGCACGAGGTGCCGGTAGTACTGCAGGTGCGACTCGAAGTGCCGGTCGGGGTTCATGGCCACGAAGCCCGCGAACTGCAGGAACCCGGGGTAGACGCGCCGGTTGAAGCCGGGGTGGCGCATCGGCACGCGCTGGATCACCTTGGACTCGAACCAGGACATCGGGCGGTACGCCGCGAAGTCGTTCACCGCGGTGGGGCTGGAGCGCGTGTCGATGGGGCCGCCCATCATCGTGAGGGAGCGCGGCGTGGCCTCCCCGGCGGCCGCCATGAGGGAGACCGCCGCGAGCACCGGCACCGTCGGCTGGCACACCGAGATCGCGTGCGCCTGCGGCCCGGCGAAGCGCAGGAATTCGCGCGCGTAGTCCACGTAGTCGTCGAAGTGGAAGGGGCCGGCGGAGAGCGGCACCTCCTTCGCGTCGACCCAGTCCGTGATCCAGACGTCGTGGTCGGCGAGGAGCGAGTTCACCGTGTCGCGAAGCAGCGTGGCGAAGTGCCCCGAGAGCGGCGCGAACACGACCACCTTCGGCTGCGCGGGGGCGCCGTCGCGCACGAAGTGCAGCAGGCGGCAGAAGGGCTTTTCGAGCTCGACCACCTCGCGCACGGCGCACTCGCGCCCGGCGACGGTCACGCGGTCGACCCCGAAGGCGGGGCGCCCGTAGTGCTGCGTGAGGCGGCCCATGAGGTCGAAGGCGGCGGCGGCGCGGCGGGCGCCGGGGAGGTACGAGGCCGGGCTCGCCGGGTGGCCGTAGAACTCGTTGGCCATCCTCGCCAGCAGGCGCCACGGCTCCAGGGCCGTCCGCTGCCAATCGTAGAGCTGGTAGAGCACTGCGGCGACCTCCGTCGATGCTGCAATGCGGCGTAGTGTAGCGGTTTTCCTTCGGCGAAAATCTTGATGCGGGGCAAGATCGCCGGGGCGCCCGCCGGCCTCTGGTAAAGTGGCCCGATGCCCCCGGAAGCCCAGCGCCGCCTCGGCGAGCCCGTCCCGCTCTACCCGGCCCTCGACGCCCGCCGCGGCGGCCACCTCGAGGTGGGCGACGGCCACCGCCTCTACTGGGAGGAGAGCGGCAACGCCGCGGGCGTGCCCGTGGTGTTCCTGCACGGCGGCCCGGGCGCCGGCGCGAGCCCGGTGCACCGCCAGTTCTTCGACCCGGCGCACTACCGCATCGTCGTCTTCGACCAGCGGGGGGCCGGGCGCTCCACGCCGCTGGGCAGCCTCGAGGCCAACACCACCGCGCACCTCGTGGCCGACATCGAGCGGCTGCGCGAGCACCTCGGCGTGGAGCGCTGGGTCGTCTTCGGCGGCTCGTGGGGCTCGACGCTCGCGCTCGCCTACGCGGAGCACCACCCGGCGCGTTGCCTCGCCCTCGTGCTGCGCGGCATCTTCCTCGGCCGCCCGGTCGAGATCGACTGGTTCCTTCACGGCATCCGCCACTTCTTCCCGGAAGCGTGGCGGGACTTCGCGCACTTCATCCCCGAGGCCGAGCGCGGCGACCTGCTCGGCGCCTACCACCGCCGCCTCGTCGACCCGGACCCCGCCGTGCACCTGCCGGCCGCGCGCCGCTGGAGCGTCTACGAGGGCTCGTGCTCCACGCTCGCGCCCAACCCCGCGCTGGTGGCCGACTTCGCCACCGACCGCGTGGCCCTCGGCCTCGCGCGCATCGAGGCGCACTACTTCGTGAACCGCCTCTTCCTGCCGGAGGACTCCCTCCTCGCCGGCGTCGGCCGCATCCGCCACATCCCCGGCATCATCGTGCAGGGGCGCTACGACGCCGTTTGCCCCCCCGCCACGGCCGACGACCTGCACCGCGCGTGGCCCGAGGCCGAGTACCACGTGGTCGCCGACGCCGGCCACTCCGCCTTCGAGCCGGGCATCCGCTCGCGGCTCGTCGCGGCGATGGACGCGCTGCGGGAGCGCCTGCCGCGCTGAGCCCCGGCGCCGGCGTTGACCGGCGTCAACGCGCCCCCGGTCCCGGGCCCTAGCATGGGTCAAGGGCCCCCGGAACCGCCATGGCCGACTCCCTCCTGCTGGCGTGGTTCGCGTTCGCCGCCTGCGCGGCGTTCATCCTCTTCGGCGGCGTGTGGCTCACGCGCTACGGGCACGCGATCGCGGAGCACACCGGGCTGGGCGGCTCGTGGGTGGGCATGGTGCTGCTCGCAACCGTCACCTCGCTGCCGGAGCTGGTGACGGGCGTGAGCGCTGTCGCGTTCGCCGACGCGCCCAACATCGCCGTGGGCGACGCGCTGGGCAGCTGCGTCTTCAACCTCGCGATCGTTTCCGTTCTCGACTGGCTGCACCGCGGCGAGTCGCTCTTCGACCGTGCGGACATCGGCCACCTGCTCTCGGCCGCCTTCGGCGTGATGCTGCTCGCCTTCGTCGCCTTCAACCTCGTGCTGGGCACCGGCCCCGGCGCGTGGTCGATCGGGCACGTGGGGCTGTACACGCCCGTGATCGTCGTCTTCTACGCGCTCGCCATGCGCATCGTCTACCAGCATGAGAAGCGCGAGATGGCGCGGGCGGCCGCCGGCGCCGCGAGGAAGGGAGGCGTGACGCTGCGGCAGGCGATCCTGCGCTACGCCGGCGCCGCGGCGATCGTCCTCGTGGCCGGCACGGTGCTTCCCTTCGCGGGCAAGGCGATCGCCGCGGCCTACGGCTGGAACGCCTCCTTCGTGGGCACGCTCCTCGTGGCGGCGGCGACGTCCCTGCCGGAACTGGTGGTCACCGTCGCGGCCGTGCGCATCGGCGCGCTCGACATGGCGATCGCGAACCTGCTCGGCAGCAACCTCTTCGACATGCTGATCATCGCCGTCGACGACCTCTTCTACCTTCCCGGGCCGATCCTCGCGCACGTCTCGCCCGTGCACGCGGCCTCCGCGCTCTCGGCGATCGTGATGACGGGCGCGGTGATGGCGGGGCTCGTCTACCGGCCGAAATCGCGCGTGCTCGGCACGATCGGCTGGGCGAGCGTGTTCCTCCTCGCCGTCTACGTGCTCAACAGCTACCTGCTCTTCCTCCGCGGTGGGGGGTAAGGCGGGAAACGCCGATTGCCGCCGAACTCATCGGGTGGGGCTCCGATTCGATGGGTTGCCCCTGCCGGAGGTGGCGGCCGGTCCGGTGGCACGAATCTTCCAAGCTTCATCTGCGGCAATCGGCGGGGCATCGGCGTGCATCGGCGTTTCCCGCCTCGCCAGCGCTAGTTCGCGACAGCGAGGTGGGCCGCGTCGGCCGCATAGCCCGCCAGCCGCCGGTGGAGCTTGCCGCGCTGCTCGGCGGTGAGGGTCGCGTCGAGGTCCGCGACCATCGCGAAGACCTGCTCGTCGCGCGCCTTCATCTTCGCGACGTACTCCGGCCGCCGCCACGAGTCGGAATCCACCAGCAGCCGCGTGAGCCCGGCCTCGAGCTGCGCCCGCGTGGGCTTCGACCGCAGCAGGGCGATCGTCTCGGACTGGCGGAAGCGCCGGTCGCCCAGCCACTCGTCGGTGAGGTCGCCCATCGCGGCCACGCGCGCGCGCACCACGTCGCGCTGCGCGGGCGCGAGGCGCCCCGTCCAGTCCTCGATTCGCTCGAGGTAGCGCTTCTGGCGCCGCTCCAGGCGCTCCTGCGGCGTGCCGCGCACGCTCTCGCGCACCGTCCGCTCGTTGTCCTCGTCGAACTTGCGCGCGAGGAAGACGACCTGCTCGGGGTGGAGCTGCAGGAGGAAATCGGCCATGTCGGGGATGGCCCGGCGCACGAGCCGCAGCCAGAGCGCGCGCATCTCGCGGTGCACCTGGCGCGCGTCGTCCGCGGAGAGGCCGCGGGCGGCCCGCGCCGCCGTCGCCGCGAGGAGCCGCTCGTACGCCGGCATCTCGCTCGCCCGGTGCCACCCGTGCAGCCGCGCGAGGCGCTCCTTGACCCAGTCGCGCTGCCCGTCGTGCAGGTCGAACCAGTCGTCGACCATCCACGCGGCCGCGAAGGGCGCGTTGTCGTAGGCCACCCGCGTGACCGAGGAGCACGAGGCCGCGAGCAGCGCGACGAGCGCCGCGAGGAGCGCGCGCGCGAGGAGGCGTCTCACCAGGGGATGGGCTTGCGGTCGCGGAAGAACTGCCCGGTGGGCCCGCTCGATGGCAGGAGCGCGAGCCACACGGCGGTGTCGGCGCCTTCGTCGACGCCGCGCGGCGCCTCCTCGCCCCCCATGTCGGTGCGCACCCAGCCGGGGCTCATGGAGTTCACGAGGATGCCCTGCCCCTTCACCTCGGCGGCGAGCGTCACCGTGAGCGCGTTGAGCGCGGCCTTGGAGACGCGGTAGGCGGGGCTGCCCTCGCCCATCTTCGAGAGCTGCCCCAGCCCGGAGGACATGTTCACGACGCGCCCGTAGGCCACGCGCTGCATGAGCGGCACCACCTCGCGGCACATGCGCACGGCGCCGAAGAGGTTGGTCTCGAAGGTCTCGCGCCACACGCTGGTCTTGGTGTCCGTGACCCGTGCCTCCCGCGGCTCGGGATAGGCGCCGGCGTTGTTCACGAGGATGGCCGGCGGGCCGAAGTTCTTCTCGACGAAGGCGACGAAGCGCCGCACGCTGCGCGTGTCGCTCACGTCGAGCACGTGGCTCACCGCGAGCTCCCCGGCCTTGAGGCCGGCGCAGGCGCGCTCGCCCCTCACGGGGTCGCGCGATCCCATCACGACGCGCACGCCCTCGCGGACGAGCTGGCGGGCGATCTCGAGGCCGAGGCCGCGGTTGGCGCCGGTGACGATGGCGGTCTTGGCAATGGACATTTGTCTCCTCTGGGCAACAGGGCACGGGGGCCGGCTGCTATGATAGCGACTCGGGCGCCCCCCTGAAGCACGCACCATGCCTAAATTCCTCCGCGCGGTCCGCCTCGACGACTCCGACGAACACCTCTTCAAGGCCCACGGCGCCGCCCGCGACGGCGACTGGGTCGTCTCCGGCGGCTATGCGGTCTGCGATTTCGCGAACGCCCCGAAGTGCGAGCCGCGCTGCCACTGCGAGTCGTCATTCCTCGCCCTGGAGAGCCGCGCGCGCTGCTCGCTCGCGGAAGTGGTCGAGGTGAGCGAGGCCGACCTCGACGCCCACGCCGACGCGCTCGCCTGGTTCCTCGTGAAGGGCTGGGGCGCGCCTTCGTGGGAAGTGGCCCGGCGCGTGGCGGGCGACGAGATCCGCCACACTGCGGAAGTCTGCGAGACGCTCGCGCCGGAAGTCTGGATCACCGTGAAGCGCACGCCGCGCGACGGCGGCGCCGCCGTCGACGAGGAGTACGCCGTCTACGACCGGCTCCTCGTCGGCTCCCACAAGCTCTAGCCGCCTGCGCGCACACGCGGACTCGGGCAAACTCCCTCCACACCGCTCTCCCGGAAGACACAAAAATGACCTACGCCGCCATCACGGGCTGGGGCAAGTGCATGCCGCCCTCGGTCCTCACCAACGCCGACCTCGCGACCTTCATGGAGACCGACGACGAGTGGATCACCTCGCGCACGGGCATCCGCGAGCGGCGCGTCTCGCACGTGCCCACGACCGGGCTCGCCCACGTCGCCGCGGCGCGCGCGCTGGCCTGCGCGGGGCTGGAAGCGAAGGACGTCGACCTCATCGTCCTCGGGAGCTGCTCCTACGACGAGCAGGTGCCCAACAGCGCCTCCGGCGTGCAGGCGCTGCTGGGCGCGGGCAACGCGGCCGCCATGGACGTGAACACGGCCTGCACGAGCTTCCTCTACGGGCTCTCCTCGGCCAACGCCATGATCCGCACCGGCGTCGTGAGGAACGCGGTGGTGATCGGCGTGGAGGTGATCTCGCCTTTCATGGACTGGGGCAACCGCAACGTGGCGGTGCTCTTCGGCGACGGCGCCGCCGCCGTCGTCCTGCAGGCGACCGAGGAGCGCACCGGCCTGCTCTCGGAGAAGCTCGGCTGCTACGCCGACGCGCGCCACATCCTGCGCGTGCGCGGCATGGGCGCGGCCTACGCCAACCGCGGCATCCCCGTGGGCGTCACGAGCTGGGACTTCGACGGGCAGGAGATCTTCAAGCGCGCGGTGCACGGCATGACGGAGGCTTCCCAGGCCGCGCTCGGGCGCGCGGGGCTCGCCATCGGCGACATCGACCTCGTGGTGCCGCACCAGGCCAACCAGCGCATCATCGACTTCGTGGGAAAGCGCATCGGGGCAGATCCCGCCAACGTCTTCCTGACCGTCTCGCGCTACGGGAACATGTCGGCCGCCACGGTGCCCGTCGCCCTCGTCGACGCGATCGAGGAGGGCCGCGTGAAGCCCGGCGCGAAGATCCTCACCCCGGCCTTCGGCGGCGGCCTCACCTACTGCGCGCACGTGATCCAGTGGGGCGGCCGCAGCGCGCCTCTCGGCACCACCACCGTGGACCTGCCGCCGTGCGAGAAGTCGGCGCTGGAGATGGTGCGCGACATCATCGCCGTGAAGGGCCGCGCGGGCGACGCCACGGCGGCGCTCGCCGCCCCCCTCGTCGCCTGAGCGGCGCCGTGCTGCGCGTCTGGGGCCGGCTCACCTCGGTCAACGTCCAGAAGGTCGTCTGGACGGCCGAAGAGCTGGGGCTCGCCTTCGAGCGCCGGGAGGCCGGCGGCGCCCACGGCGTCGTCGACACGCCCGAATACCGGCGGATGAACCCCAACGGCCTCGTGCCCGTGATCGAGGACGACGGCTTCGTGCTGTGGGAATCCAATGCCATCGTGCGCTACCTCGCCGCGAAGCACGGCGCGGGGACGCTCTGGCCCGATGACGCGCGCCGGCGCGCCGACGTCGACCGCTGGATGGAGTGGCAGTCGACCACCTTCACGCCGGCGATGCGCGATGCATTCCTGCAGACCGTGCGCGTCCCGGCGGAAAAGCGCGACCCGGCGGTGATCGAGGCTTCCCGCGCCGCCTCCGAGAAGGCGGCGGCGATCCTCGACGCGCACCTCGCCGGCCGCGCGTTCGTCGCGGGCGACGCCTTCTCCCCCGCCGACATCGTGCTGGGGTGCGCTGCACACCGCTGGCTGCACCTGCCGCTCGCGCGCGAGCCGCGCCCGCAGCTCGAGCGGTGGTACGCGGCCCTCGGCGCCCGTCCCGGCGCGCGGCAGGTCGTGGAAACGCCTGTGAGGTAGGCGGTGGGGGGGTTCAACGCAGAGGGCGCAGAGGGCGCAGAGAACGCAGGGGTCGCCGAGGGTTTCCTGGGGCGGCATTCATCGAAATCCTGCCCCCAGCCTTCTCTGCGCCCTCTGCGTTGAAATCCCCCGCCTCCCCCCGCTAACCGCCCACCACCGGCACCTGCCGGCGCCTGGCGATCCCGCCGGGCCGCAGCGCCGCGGAGAGGGTCACGGCCCCCGCGGCCGCGGTGAGCGGCAGCACGAAGAGGATCACCATCGCCCACGGTCCCGCGGCGGGGTTCACGCGGCCCTCCTCGCCGAGCGCGAGGCCGGCGGCGACGCCGAGGATCGACAGCCCTGCGAGGAAGGCGCTGCCGACCTGCGGGCCGCGGGCCTGCAGCCAGCCGCGCACGCGGGCGTCGAGCAGCACCACGCCGATGGCGAAGGTGGCGGCGAAGGCGGCCAGCGCGGCGTAGGCCTGCGGCTGCAGGCGCGTGAAGACGCCGGCCTGCGCGCCGGCGGCGACGGCGGCGGCCCACAGCGCGATCGCGAGGCCGAGGGTGGCGGGGACTTCGTCGTGCTCTTCTCTCATGGTCGTTCTCCGGGTCGGGTTCTAGAGGATCGGGGCGGGGCTCGCGAACGCAGGCAGGCCGTCGCGCGGCGGCGGCGGCGCGAAGGTCACCTCGCCGCGCAGGAAATCCACGGCGTCGCGCACGACGGCGGCGTCGCGGAGGATCGCGTTGTGCCCCAGGCCCGCGGTGCGCACGAAGCGCGCCCCTGGCCAGGCCCGCGCCACGGCGAGCCCCGCGGCGAGCCGCACGTCGCGGTCGTCCTCGTCGTGGATCACGAGGGCCGGCGAGTCGAGCGCCTCCACGGCGCGCGGCAGCTCCAGCTCGTCCCAGCGCACGCCGTAGCGGCGCTCGATGCTCGACTGCAGCCGCGCGCGGAAGGCCTCGCCCAGCCCGAGCTTCCTCGCGAACCAGGCCGAATAGCCCACGAGCGAGGCCGGCGGCGCCACGAGGACGCTGCGCGCGCGGCGCCCGCCCTGGCGCAGGAACGGCGCGATGGCGGCGGCGCCCAGCGAGTGGCCCACCACGCCCGCCACCACGATGCCGCGGGACTCCAGCGCCTCGGCGACGGCCGCGAGGCCGCGCGCGAAGTCGATGAGCGAGGATTGCCCGCCCTCGGAGAAGCCGTGCCCGGCGTGGTCGAACACGACCGCCTGGAAGCCCGCCTCGACGAGCGCCGGCACGAAGGCGTGGAACTGCGCGCCGCGGCCGCCCCAGCCGTGGCTCAGGATCACCGCCGGGCGCCGCTCGTCGCCGAAACGCCACGCGGAGAGCCGCGCGAGGCCGAAGGGCACGACGAAACCCGCGCCGCCGGAGAGGAAATCGCGGTCGCGCGCGCGCGCCGGCCGGCGCGGGGGCGTGAGGAAGAGCCGCACCGCCTCCGAGACGGCGCGCTCGGGCGCGACGATGGCACCGACCTGCAGGCGGGCGCGCGTCGAGAGCATCTTCATGGAACGAACGATCGTGCTATTCATGGGCGAGGCGAAGGCGGGCATGGGAAACCTCCGTGGGGATCAGCGGCCGCGGGCCGCGGGGCGGGTTGCGGGGGAAGGCGCGGGCGGGGAAGCGCGGTGCGCCTCCACGAGCCGCTCGAAGCCGGCGCGCGCGCGCGCGAGCGCGCTCGAATCGCCGAGCACGCGCTGCGTGTGGTAGTAGGCGAGGATGACGCCGAACATCTCGAACACGAACTGGCTCGCGTCGGTGTCGCCGCGCAGCTCGCCGCTGTCGACGGCCATCTGCACGGCCTTGGCGAGCTCGCGGGCGACGAGGCGCTGCCGGTCGACCACCGCGTCGCGCATGGGCCCGGGCTGGTCGTCGTACTCCGCGGAGGCGGCGTGGATGGGGCAGCCCCCGCGAAGCTGGGCGTGCTCCGGCCAGGTGATCCAGTTCTCGAAAAGGGCGCGCAGCCGCCGCAGCCCGCGCGGCACCTGGAAGGCGGGCAGGAACACCGCCTCCGTGAACCGGCGCGCCGCCTCGTCGAGCGCGGCGACCTGCAGCTCGGTGCGCGACCCGAAGTGGGCGAAGAGCCCGCTCTTCGACAGCCCCGTGCGCGTGGCGAGGGTGCCGATGGTGAGCGACTCGAACCCGGCCTCGCTCGCCTGCTGCACGGCGGCGTCGAGGATCTGGGCGCGGGTCTCTTCCCCTTTTCGGGCCTTGAGGGCTTGCGGCGACATGGGTTCTCCGGGTTTGTGGCCACAGAATAGAACGACCGTTCGTTTCCTGTCAACCCCCCGCCGGGAGGCTACCATCGCGCCATGGACCTGCGCCGCTACGACCTCAACCTGCTGGTGACGCTCGAGGCCCTGCTCGAGGAGCAGAGCGTCACCGCCGCCGCCCACCGCCTGAACCTCAGCCAGTCCGCCGTGAGCGCGGCGCTGGAGCGCCTGCGCGCCGTGTTCACCGACCCGCTGCTGGTGCGCGTGGGCAACCGCATGGAGCCCACGCCCTTCGCCAAGCGCCTGCAGGGGCCCATCAAGACGGCGCTCGCCTCGGTGTCGCTCGCGCTCGCCCTGCCGCAGAAGTTCGACCCGGCGCGGGCGAAGGCGACCGTGCGCCTGGGCGCCTCCGACTACTTCGGCCTGCTCATGCTGCCGGCGCTCTACGAACTGCTGTCGCGCGAGGCGCCCGGCATCTCCGTGGAGATCTACCCGCGACCGGCGGACGGGTCGCTGTCGCGGCTGGTGGCGGGCGAGGTGGACCTCACCTTCGCCGTCGACCCGCCCGAGGGGCGCGACCTCTTCAATGCGCCGCTCGTGGACGAGGAGTTCGTCTGCGTCATGCGGCGCGGGCACCCGCTCACGCGCGGCCGGCTCACGGTCGAGCGCCTCCTGGGCTACCCCCACATCGCGGTCACGGCCCACGGCGAGAGCGCGCAGCTCGTCGACCGCGCGTTCGCGGCGGCCGGCGCGCGCCGCCACGTGCCGGTGAGCGTGCCGGTGTTCGCCGCCGCCTTCGCGCTGCTCGCCGACAACGTCCTCGTCGGCCTGCTGCCGGAGCGCATCTGCCTCGCCCAGGCCGCGCGCTTCGGCCTCGTGCTTCGCAAGCCTCCCCTCGCCGTGCCGGGCTACACGCTGTCGATGGCCTGGCACCAGCGCACCGCGCACGACGCGGCGCACCGTTGGGTCCGCGAGCAGGTCCTCGCCATCGCCGGCCCGCCGGCAGGTCATCAACGGCGTCGATAATGCCGTCCAGAATTATCGATTGGACGGATCACCCCCCCGACGCTACATTTCCCTCCTGAGGTGACGGACGCATTCGCCCCGCGAGGGGCAAAGGGATTCGGCGGAGTTGCGCTCGACCGTCGAATGCGTGGAGTTGGGGGCCCCTTCAAGGGGCCCTTTTTTTCGCCCTTGCTCGGGGCGACGGGGCGGGGTTCCCGCTACCGCCCGACGATGCGCTGGAAGGTGACGAGCATCCCGGCGGTCGCCCCCCAGATGAAGCGCCCCTGCCACGGCATCGCCCAGTAGTGGCGCAGCCGCCCCTTGTAGAAGGCGCTCTCGTAGCGGTGGTTGGCGGGCTCCAGCAGGAAGCCGAGCGGCACCTCGAACACGTCGGCCACCTCGAACGGGTCGGGCGCGTAGGCGATCGGCCCCTGCGCCCACCCGACCACCGGCCGCACGCGGTAGCCGGTCGAGGTGTGGTAGTCCGGGAGCTCGCCCAGGATCTCGATGGCGGCGGGGTCGACGCCCACCTCCTCCCGCGCTTCGCGAAGCGCGGTGTGCGCCGGCCCCGCGTCGGCCTCCTCCGCTCGCCCGCCGGGGAAGCTGATCTGGCCGGCGTGGTCGGCGAGGTGGGCCGTGCGCTGCGTGAAGAGCACCGTGGGCTCGCGCGGGTGGTTCACCACCAGGAGCAGCACCGCGGCCGGCGTGAGCGCGCGCGCGGCCGCGGCCACCCGCTGCTTCTCGAGGTCGTCGGCAGTGAGCAGGTCCTCGAGGGAGGGCTTCTCGGCGAGGCGGCGGGCGATGTCGTCGCGGGTGGGTGGGCGGGCCATGCAGGCGGCGTGTCGGGAGTCGGACCCCAGTATAAGATGCGCCCACCCTCCCCTCCGAGCGGCTGCCCATGATCCTGCACGACTACTGGCGCTCCTCCGCCGCCTTCCGCGTGCGCATCGCGTTCGCCCTCAAGGGAATCGAGCCGGGCCGGCGCTACGTGCACCTGCGCAAGGGCGAGCAGCGCGCCCCGGGCCACCTCGCGAAGCACCCGCTCGGCCTCGTGCCGGTGCTGGAGGACGGCGCCACGACGCTCACGCAGTCGCTCGCGATCCTCGAGTACCTGGAAGAGACGCACCCGAAGCCCCCGCTGCTGCCCGCGAAGCCCGCCGAGCGCGCGTGGGTGCGCGCGGTGGCGCTCGCCGTGGCCTGCGAGATCCATCCGCTCAACAACCTGCGCGTGCTGCACTACCTCGAGCGCGAGTTGCGGGCCGACGAGGCCGCGCGCGGCCGCTGGTACGCGCACTGGGTGGCCGAGGGCCTCGGCGCCATCGAAAAGATGCTCGCGGAGCGTCCCGGGCCGGGGCCCTTCTGCCTCGGCGCCACGCCCACGATCGCCGACGCCTGCCTCGTGCCGCAGGTCTTCAACGCCTGGCGGTTCAAGGTGCCGACCGAGCCCTACCCGCTCGTGCGCGCGGTCGTGGAGACGTGCCTGGCGCTGCCGGCGTTCGACGCGTCCCGGCCCGAGCGCCAGCCCGACGCCGAGCCCTGACACACCCCCCCGCCAAGGGATTGCGCCCGGGGCCGCAACCGTGTGTGATGCCGGGCACGGGACCGGCCTGCAAGATTCCGACAGGGGGAACGCCATGGCCAGCGCACGCGCAAGTCGACTGCTCGCCTTCCTCGCCGCATTGGCCGCCTTCGCCCCGCTCGCCTCCCGCGCCGAGTGCGGCGGCAACGTCCAGTGCATCGCGGTCGGGCCCACGCCCGCGGCCGCCGCCGTCGCGCACCACGGCCTCGGCCCCGACACCTTCACGATGGCCTTCGCGGCGCAGGCCATCGGCACGCAGGGCGAAGCGCAGGCCATCCACGTCGCGGCCGTCCTCGGCCCCGCCGGGACGATGGCGACGCTGGGCCCGCCCCGCGTCAGCGGCGCAGGCGCGGCCGATTTCGCGATCACCGGGGGCACCTGCTCCGCCACGCGCGGCCCCGTCCACGGCGGCGAGGGTTGCACGATCGAGGTCGCCTTCCGCCCGGCGAGCCTCGGGGAAAAGACGGCCATCGTGCACGTGCCGCTGGACCCCCCGTGCGCCGGCTGCATCGTCGAGCGCATCGTCACCGTGACCGGCGTGGTGGGCCGCCTCGACCCTTCGCGGGACCCGTCGGTGGCCGGCCTAGTCGCCGCGCAACTCGATGCCGCCCGGCGGTTCGCCCGGGCGCAGGTCGGCAACGTGTCGGGCCGCCTCGAGTCCCTGCACCCGCGCGGCCCGGGGCCGGCCGCGGCGACGGCGACCGGCTTCTGGATCTCCGGGCTGCTCGGCGCGGGCGCCCGGGGCAAGGCAGGCGCCGCTTCCCTCCTCGACTTCACCACCGACGGCGTGACGGTCGGCGTCGACCGGGCTTTCGGGAAGGGGCTCGTCGCGGGGATCGCGCTGGGCGCCGGGCGCGATCGCACGGACATCGGCACCGACGGCACGAACAGCCGCGCGCGCGGCGCCTCCGCCATCGCCTACGCGAGCTATTCGCCGGGGCCGGGGCTGCACGTGGACGCCCTCGTCGGCGGCGGGCCCCTCGACTTCCGCTGGCGGCGGCGTCTCGGCCTCCTGGACGAGCACGCGGAGGCCGACCGCGACGGCCGCCTCGCCTTCGGCGCCGTGACGGCCGCGTGGGAGTGGGACGCCGGCGGCCTGCTCCTCGCGCCCTACGCGCGCCTGCACCACTCCCGCGAGCGCCTCGACGCGGCCACGGAATCGGGCCCCGCCGGGGTCGCGCTCGCGTTCCGGCCGCAGCGCGCTTCCGCGCGGGATGCCGCGGCGGGGCTTCGCGCCGAGACGATCCGCGAGACGCGCTACGGGCAGGTGGTGCCGCGCGCGCGGCTCGAGTTCCGCCGCACGGCCCGGCAGCGGGGCGAAGCCCTGGTGGGCTACGCCGACCAGCCCGGCGAGTCGCCCGTCGCGGTGGCGCCGGAGGCCGCCGGGCGCGACGCCTGGCTGCTGGGGATGGGCCTCGACCTGCTGCGCCGCGACGGTCTCGTCCTCGGCCTCGACTACAGCTTGCTGCGGGCCTCGGCGCAGGAGGACAGCCAAGCCGTGCGGTTCACGGTGACGCAGGCCCTCGATGGCCGGGGCGCAGCGGCATGGCGCGGCCTGCTGCCGGCGGTAACGCCGCGGACGGCGGAAATCCAGGTCGACGCGGGCTTCGGCCACGACGACAACCTGCCGCGTGCCGCGGACGCGAAGTACCGCGCCGCCGACGACTTCTTCACGGCGAGCGTGCGCGTCTCCGACGCGTGGCTCGTGGGGCGCGGCGCGCGCGCCGTCCTCGCGGCGACTCTCGGCGGAGACAAGTACCGGACCTACCGGGGCCTCAGCCGCGCGACCGCGGGGCTGGAAGCGGAGATGCAGTTCCGGCCCGCGTCCGGCTTCGGCGCGCCCACGATCGCGCTGTTCGGCCACGCGCGCACGGAGGAGTACGAGTCCCACCTGCGCGACGGCCAGCGCTATTCGCTCGGCGCCTCGGTGCGGGCGGCGGCGACCGATCGCATCGGCCTCTTCGGGAGCGTCTCGCACAACCGCGCCCGGACCCACGCGGCGGTCTTCGACGGCAGCGAAAACGCCCTCCGCGCGCACGCCGACTACGGGCTCGGGGCCTCGCGTTCCCTCTACCTCGCGCTCGAGCACCGCCGCGGCGACCTCGTCCTCGCCGCGAGCCCGCTCGCGCTCGCCGCCGCCAAGCACGACGACGAGCCGGCCTACCCGGGCGGCGGCGTGGGCGACGACGTCTTCGTGGCGCCGCTCCTCGTCGACTACCGCGTGCGCGGGCGCACCGTGTCGGCCGTGCTCGGCCTGAACCTCCCCGTGGGCCCGCGCGAGTCGCTCGACCTCTCGTGGCGCCGCGTGCGCTCCACGCCCGCGAACGCCGCGGACCTGCCGGCCGGGCTCTACGAGGGCGGCACGCCGCGCTACACCGTGAACCAGTTCCTGCTCGCCTACCTGCTGAGCTTCTGACCCCGGCCACGCCGAGGAGAGACCATGCGCCGATCCGTCGAAGCCGAAGACCCGCGCCGCCGCCTGCTCGTGCGCGCCCTCGCCCTCGGGCTGCTGCTCCCCGCGGACGCCCTCTCGCAGGGCTTGCTGGGCTCGCGGCCGGGCAGGCTGCCTCCCGGGCGGTCTATCTACCGCATCGCGGGCGAGGCCTTCGTGAACGACCGCGCGGCGGACCTCGCCACGCGCATCGCGCCCGGCGACACGGTGCGCACGGCCCCGGGGGGCGAGATCGCCTTCGTGGTGGGCGGCCACGCCATGCTCGCGCGCGGCGCGACCACGCTGGTGATCGAGCGCGGCGGGCAAGACGAGTCGATCGTGCTGCGCGGGCTGCGCCTGCTGTCGGGCGCGCTGCTCTCGGTGTCGCGCGACTCGCGCTACCAGCTGCGCACGACGATCGCCACCATCGGCATCCGCGGCACCGGCTTCTACGCCGAGGCGGAGGCCGACCGCACCTACTTCTGCACCTGCTACGGCACGACGGACGTGGAGGCCGCGGCCGACCCCGCGAGCCGCGAGACCATCACCGCGCAGCACCACGACCGCCCGGTCTACATCGTGAAGGACGCCCCGGCCGGCCGCGGCATCCGGCCCGCGCCCTTCATCAACCACACCGACGAGGAGCTCGCCCTCGTGGAGGCCCTGGTCGGCCGCGAGCCGCCGTTCCTCTTCCCGAAGGATTCCTACGGCGGCCCGCGCCGCCGCTACTGACGAAGCCGGGAACTTTCCGGCCGCCTCGCGGCAATAGGGGGTGAGACGCGATGCGAAACCGCCCATGCCCCCCTGGAACATGCAGCCCGAACTGAGCCTCCTCGCCCGCATGAAGCAGGGCGACGAGGAGGCCTTCGTCGCGCTCTACCGCCGGCACAAGGACGCGGTGTACCGCTTCGCGCTGCTGCGCACCGGGTCGCCGGCGCAGGCCGCGGACGTGACGCAGGAGACGTTCCTGCACTTCATGACCCGGCCGGAGCAGTACGACCCGGGGCGCGGCTCCATCGCCGCGTGGCTGTGCGGCGTGGCGAGGAACATCGCGCGGCAGGAGAGCCGGGAGCGCGAGGACGCGACCGATCCCGACGCGTTCCAGGACGGGAGCCTCGCCGCGCCCGGCCTCGTGGACGCGGACTGCCCGGCCGGCAAGCTCCTCGCCGCCGAGACGGCGGAGCAGGTGCGCGCCGCGCTCGCCGCCGTCGCGCCCCACTACCGGGACGTCCTCATCCTCTGCGAGCTCTCCGAGCTTTCCTACGCCGAGGCGGCACAGGTCTGCGGCATCGACATCGGCACGGTGCGCTCGCGGCTTTCCCGCGCGCGCGCCCAGTTCGCCGAACGGCTTTCGCGGATGGGGCTGCTCGCCGGCCCCGGCCGCGTGAAGGAGGCCTCATGAACACCGGAACCGACACCCCGAACCCCGCCGTGCGCGACGCCCGGCTCACCGACCGGCTGGAGGAGCTCAAGGGCGCCCTGCAGGCCGTCCGCGCCCCCGACGGGCTCGAGGCCCGCCTCGTGGACGAGTTCCGCGCGCAGGCCGCCCGCCGCCGCCGCGCCGCGCGCCCGCGCCTGTGGTGGATGCCGCCGCTCGCCATGGTGGCCACCGTGGCCGTGGTGAGCTGGCTGGTGCGCCATCCCGCCGTGCAGCCCGCGCAGGAGCCCGCCCTCGAGTTCACCGAGTCCGCGGGCGACGCCGGGCCGTTCCTCGCGCTCAAGCCCCTGGAGCGCATCGCCCTCGAGCCGCAGGCGACCGTGGTCGAGACCGAGTTCCCGCGCGCGGTGCTCGCCCAGTGGGGCCTGCCCGTGGCCCCCGAGCGCGCCGGCGAGCCGGTGCGCGCCGAGATGCTCTATTCCGCCGCGGGCGAGCCGCTCGCCCTGCGCATCCTCAACTGAACGCCCCTTCCGAAAGGAATTCCATGAAAGCGAAACTCCTCGCCCTCGCCTGCGCCATGGCGCTGCCCGCCCTCGCGCAGGAACCCGTGGTGCGCATCGAGCGCGACCTCGGCATGCCGCCCATGCAAGAGCTCCTCGCCCAGGCCGCCGAGGCCCGGTTCGCGGCCGAGGGCTGGCGCCAGTGGGGCGACGAGCTGCGCGCCTCGATGGGCGCGATGTTCGGCGACCACTTCGCCGCGGCGAAGCCGGTGAAGGGCGCGCCCTACAGCGCGGAAGTCTCGACGGAGACCAACCGCGCGCTCGCGGACGGCAACGTGATCTCGAAGAAGACCACGGGGCGCGTATTCCGCGACGGCGAGGGGCGCACGCGCCAGGAGACGGTGGTGAACGGCGAGGCGAAGTCCATCCAGCTGCGCGACCCGGTGGAGGGCAAGTCGGTGATGCTGCTGCCGGGCACGAAGAAGGCGGTGCGAATGCCCTCCTTCGCCTGGCAGTCCCACGGCAAGGAGCTCAAGGTCCTTCGCCTGGGCGATCGCGAAATCCGCGTCGAGGACGGCAAGGTCTCCCTCGACGGCAAGGAGATCCCCGGGAAGATCGAGCTCAAGGTCGCCGGCAAGGAGATCGTCGTCGACAACGGCAAGGTCACGGTCGACGGCAAGGAGCTGGGCCACGGCGACCGCGGCCGCAAGGTCGTGGTGAAGCGGGTCGACGAGGGCGAAGGGGCCGGCGGCGCGAAGCGCGAGGAGGTACGCGTGCACGTGGTGCGCGGGCCGGAGGGGAAGGAGGCGGCGCTGCACATGCCGCACTTCCCGCTGCTGGACGGCGCGCCGATGCCCGGCTTCGACGGCGCCCTCCTCAAGGCGAAGGGCGCGACGACCTCGCTGGGCGAGAAGGACTTCGACGGCGTGCGCGCGCAGGGCAAGGCGACCACCCGCACCATCCCGGCCGGCGAGATCGGCAACCGCAACCCCATCGTGATCACGACCGAGTCGTGGTACTCGCCGGAGCTGCAGGTCACCGTCTTCTCGCGCCACGTCGACCCGCGCGAGGGCGAGACGGTCTACCGGCTCTCCAACATCCGCCGCGGCGAGCCGGCGGCGGACCTCTTCAAGGTGCCGGAGGACTACGCGGGCAAGCGCGGGCGGGGGTAGTTGCGGGCCGCGGGGCGGGCCGCGATCATGGCGGCATGCCCTCCACCCTCTCCACGCCGCGGCTGCGGCTTCGCCCCTGGCGCGAGTCCGACCTCGCCCCCTTCGCGGCGCTGAACGCCGATCCGGCGGTGATGGAGCACTTTCCCGCCGCGCTTTCGCGCGAGGAAAGCGACGCGATGGCGCGGCGCATCCAGGCGAGGATCGACGAGCGCGGCTGGGGCAACTGGGCGGTCGAGGTCGTGGGCGGCGAGCCCTTCATCGGCTTTACCGGCCTCTCGGTGCCCGCCTTCGAGGCACACTTCACGCCGTGCGTGGAGGTGGGCTGGCGGCTCGCGCGGGGCGCCTGGGGCAACGGCTACGCCACCGAGGCCGCGCGCGCCGCGCTCGCGTTCGGCTTCGGGGAACTGGGGCTCGCGGAGATCGTCTCGTTCACGGCGCTTTCGAACCGGCGCTCGATGGCCGTGATGGAGCGCATCGGCATGCGCCGCGACGGCGAGTTCGACCACCCGAAGCTGGATGCCGCGAGCCCGCTGCGGCGGCACGTGCTCTACCGGATCGCCGCGCCCGGCTCCCGCTAGAAGCTCGAGCCGGGCTCGCGCAGGAAGGCGGTCTCCTCCGGCGTCGACTCGCGCCCCAGCGCCGCGTTGCGGTGCGGGAAGCGGCCGAAGCGCCGCACGATCACGCGGTGCTTCTCGGCCCACTCCGTGAGCCCCTTCGTCTCGGGAAACGCCTCCAGCGAAGCGAAGAGCGAGACGGAGCGGTCCTGCATCGCGAGGTCCTCCGCGTGCTCGAACGGGAGGTAGGCGAACTGGCGCTCGACGGGCAGGAGCCGCGCGTCCCAGCCGCGCGCGAGCATCTCCTCGGCGCAGGCGAGCGCCCGGGCGTCCTGCGAAAACGCGCGGGCGTCGCCCCGGTAGAGGTTCCTCGAGAACTGGTCCAGCACCACCACGAGGGCGAGGAGGGACGCGGGCGCCTCGCGCCAGCGCTCGCATTCGCCCAGCGCAGCGCTCGCGTGCAGGGCGAGGAAGCGCGACCGGATCGCCTCGTCGAAGGCCGGGTCCTTGCGGAACCACTCGGGGCGG
>JAHCAK010000002.1 GCA_019634955.1 Burkholderiales bacterium | reverse complement strand
GTTCAATGTCTCCGACGGATTGATCCCCATGAGCCGCAATGAGTCTGCATCCGCCACTGGCGAAACGAGGAGCGTACCGTCATCCTCGAAGCTGACGAAGCCACGGTCGAAGAGATGATCAATGCTCGGGGTGAGGAGCAATCCGTTTTCCCCATCCAGGCGTTCTTCGTTGCTCGCAACTCGCCATGGCTTGCAGTGGCTGGCGCGCAGGTGCTCGGGACGGGTGACGCCAGTTACACGGCAGTGATCCTCGATCGACAAGACGCGACTCTTGAAGAGTCCCTGTCCACGTCGAGCGAGCACGATCGCATGCTTCTCGGTCTCGGGAAGGCTTGCGCTCGATGCGATGACCTCGAGCTCGTGCTCCTCCCACTGCACAAGCCCGATGGCAGGCTGGAGGACAGAGGGCTCCCGGACCAGGTAGCCCTTGACGAGCGCATGAGCCTCGCCTCCGATCAGGTCGATGAGTGCGCCGGCCAACTCTTCGGAAAGGCGAGTGAGGTAAACGCCCTGGAGGCCTTCACCATTGAATCGAAGAGGGGAGTACTTGCCGGGTAGCAGCGGCAACAGCAGCTGCATGTGGTCCGCGGGTTTGACCGGCCGCTTGAGGGTCGTGAAGCTGACGTCCACTCTCCATCCGATCATGTCCCAGTACGCACCGGTATTCCCGAACTCGATGGGCTTTGGAGCTTCGTATCCGTGGGAGCGGGCGACGCCGATCGCCTTGATAAAGGTATCTGCGAACGAGAAGACGACGTCGCCCGGGGCCACTTCGCGCATGAAGTCGTAGAAGGGATTGGCGCCACCGTTCTTCTTGTGCTTTGGAGACCAGAGGTATCCCCCCGACACTTCATGGCGGTATGTTTGGTTCTGGTTTACCCACCAGTACCGCATTTGCGCAAATCAGCCTCGCGAGGAACTTCCGCCCCAAGAATCCCGCAGCGTCACCGTCCGCGTGATCCACTTCCCCGCCGCCGACTCGTCCACCACGAAGTACCCGTGCCGCTCGAACTGGAACCGCTCCTCCCCCTTCGCCGCCTTCAGTGACGGCTCCAGGCAAGCCCGGATCACGCGCAGCGAATCCGGGTTGATGTCGTCGAGCATGTTTCCCGTCGCCTTCCCCGGCGCGGGCGCCTTGAACAGCCGGTCGTAGAGCCGCACCTCCGCCTCCCAGGCGTGCGCCACCGACACCCAGTGGATCACGCCCTTCGTCTTGTAGGCGTCGGCCCCGGGCGTGCCGGACTTCGAGTCCGGGAAGTACTCGCACTGCACCTCGGTCACGCGCCCCGTGGCGTCCTTCGTGCAGCCCGTGCACTTCACCACGAACCCGTACTTGAGCCGCACCGTGTTGCCCGGGAACATCCGGAAGAAGCCCTTGGGCGGCGTCTCGGCGAAGTCCTCGCGCTCGATCCACAGCTCGCGCGAGAACGGCATCGGGCGCTTGCCCCAGTCCGGCTTCTGCGGGTGGTTGGGCGCGAAGCACTCCTCGGTCGCTCCTTCCGGATAGTTCGTGATCACGAGCTTCAGCGGGTCGAGCACCGCCACGCGCCGCGGCGCCACCTCGTTCAGGTGCTCGCGCATGCAGTCCTCGAGCACCGAGGGGTCGATGAGGTTGTCGGCCTTCGACACGCCGATCCGCTCCGCGAAGAGCCGGAAGCCCTCGGGCGTGAAGCCGCGCCGGCGCGCGCCCACCAGCGTCGGCATGCGCGGGTCGTCCCAGCCGTCCACGAACTTCTCCTGCACGAGCTTCAGCAGGAAGCGCTTGCTCATCACCGTGTAGGTCATGTTCAGGCGCGAGAACTCGATCTGCTGCGGCAGCGGCCGCTGCAGCTTGCCGTGCTGCGCGAGCCTCTCCAGCACCCAGTCGTAGAACGGACGCTGGTCCTCGAACTCCAGCGTGCAGATGGAGTGCGTGATGTTCTCCAGCGCGTCCTCGATGGGGTGCGCGTAGGTGTACATCGGGTACACGCACCACTTGTCGCCGGTGCGGTGATGGGTCGCGCGCTTGATGCGGTAGATGGCCGGGTCGCGCAGGTTGATGTTGGGCGAGGCCATGTCGATCTTCGCCCGCAGCACGTGCGCGCCGTCGGCGTGCTTGCCGTCGCGCATCTCGCGCAGCAGCGCCAGGTTCTCCGCGGGCGCGCGGTCGCGGTAGGGGGAGTTGCGCCCGGGCTCGCTGAAGGAGCCGCGGTTGCGCGCCATGTCCTCGGGCGATTGGGAATCCACGTACGCGTCGCCGTGCTCGACGAGGCACTCGGCGAACTCGTACATGAGGTCGAAGTAGTCGCTCGCGAAGTACAGGTGCTCGTCCTTCGCGCCGAAATCGAAGCCCAGCCACTTCACCGCGCCGATGATGGAGTCGACGTACTCCTGCTCCTCCTTCTCCGGGTTGGTGTCGTCGAAGCGCATGTGGCAGATGCCGCCGTACTCCTGCGCCAGCCCGAAGTTGAGGCAGACCGATTTCGCGTGGCCGATGTGCAGGTAGCCGTTGGGCTCCGGCGGGAAGCGCGTGCGGATCTTCGCCGGATCGAGGGGCGCGTCCTTGTGCGCGTCGAGCTTGCCGGGCCTGCCGCCCCACCGGCGCTGGGCGTACTTGCCGCTGGCGAGGTCGGCCTCGATGCGCTGCTTGATGAAGTTGGTGACGTGGGCGCCTTCGGGCGCCTTGGAATCGTTGGGCATGGGGTGCTCGGGCGGTTGCTGCGCTGCGCAAACCGGCATTTTCGCCGATTTTCCCGCCAGCCGCCCCGAGGGTTCGCCCGTTGAACGGGCATCCCCCGATTCCGCTGGAGGTAGTAGCATATGACTACCCAAGAGCCGCACACCATGGCCTCGCAACCCACCAGCCTGAAGATTCCCGGCGATCTCAAGGACCGCATCGACCGCCTGGCCCGGGAGGGCGGCGAGAGCACCCACGCCTTCATGGTCCGGGCGCTCAGGGGGGCCGTGGAGGCCATGGAGCGCAGGGCGGCGTTCATTCGCGAAGCGCAGGAGGCCGACCGCAGGATGGAGGAGGCCGGCGCCGGCCACGACCACGAGGAGGTCGCCCGCTGGCTGCGCGGCAAGGCGGCCGGCAGGAAGACGCGGCGGCCGAGGCCCGCGTCGTGGCGCGGGTAATCCACTCCGCGGAAGCCGTTGGCGACCTCGACCGTCTCATCGACTTCCTCCTCGAGGAGTCGCCCGAGTCCGCCAGTGATGCGGTGGAGGCGATTCTCGATGCGCTCGGGATGCTCGCTCGCCACCCCCTGGTCGGCCGCCGTGTCGAAGGGGAGATCCGGGAACTCGTCATCTCGCGCGGCGCAACCGGATACCTCGCGCTTTACCGATTTCATCCGGCGACGGATACCGTGAGGGTCCTGCGCATCCGGCACCAGCGCGAAGGCGGCTACGCCGACTCCCCATGAAGCCCCTCTCCGGCCTCGACGCCGCCTTCCTCCACCTGGAAACGCCCGAGACTCCCATGCACGTGGGGTCGCTGCACCTGTACCGCGTGCCGCCGCGGAGCCGCGAGGGCTACTTCGAGCGCGTGAAGCGGCACGTGGCCAGCCGACTGCACCTCGTCCCGCTGTTCACGCGCCGCATCGCCTCGCTGCCCCTCGATCTCGCGAGCCCGGTGTGGGTGGAGGACCGCCAGGTCGATCTCGGCCACCACATCCGCCGCGCGCGGCTCCCGAAGCCCGGCACGATGGCGCAGCTCGAGAGCCTCGTGGCGCGCCTGCACGCGCAGCCGCTGGACCGCGAGCGCCCCCTGTGGGAGTTCCACGTGATCGAGGGCCTCGCGAGCGGCGAGGTGGCCTGGTACACGAAGATCCACCACGCCACCCTCGACGGCGCCGCGGGCGTGAAGCTCGCCGAGGCGTTGCTGGACGATTCGCCGCGCGGCCGCCGCATCCCGGCGCCGCCGCCGCGCAAACTCGAGCCGTCCCCGGGCGTGGGCGAGCTCCTCAACGCCGCCGTGGCCAAGAGCGTCGCGGAGTACGGCAAGTTCCTGCGCGCCATGCCCGATGCCGCGCGGCTCGTGGCCGGCGGGCTCGCGTCGCTTTCGTCGCTCAACGCGGCCCCGAAGCCGGGCACGCGCCGCGGCCTGCCGGTGGGCCCGGCCACGCCCTTCAACGTCCCCATCGATCCGGAGCGCGCGTACGCCACCGCCTCGATCCCGCTCGCCGGGGTGAAGGCCGTCGCGAATCGCTTCGACGCGAAGGTGAACGACGTCGTGCTGGCGCTCGTGAGCGGCGCCGCGCGAAGCTACCTTCTCTCGAAGAAAGCGCTTCCCGACAAGCCCCTCGTCGCGGCCATGCCCGTGTCGCTGCGCGCCGATGGCGACTCCGTCTTCTCCACGCGCGCGACGATGGTGCTCGCGAACCTCGCCACGCACCTCGCCGACCCCCGCGAACGGCTCGCGGCCATCCGCGACTCGGCCGGGCGCGCGAAATCGCTCACGCTCAAGGCGCGCAACGTGATCCCGATGGACCTCCCCGCGCTCGGGCTGCCGTGGGTGCTCTCGGGCATCGCGCGCGCCTACGGGTACGCGCAGGGCGTGCGGGCCTTTCCGCCGCTCGCGAACATTGTCGTCTCGAATGTCCCGGGGCCGCAGGCGCCGCTCTACCTCGCCGGCGCGCGCATGCTCTCGTGGTGGCCGGTCTCGATCGTCGAGCACGGGCTCGGCGTGAACGTCACCGTGCAGAGCTATGCGGGCTCGCTCGACTTCGGCCTCCTCGCCGCGAAGGCGGCGGCGCCGGACGTGCGCAAGCTGGCCGCGGCGCTGTACGATGCGCACGGGGAGATCCAGAAGATCCGCGGATGAAGCAGACGCACCACCTCGAGCACTGGTACGACTATGGCCTGATGCGCGCGCCGGGGATGTTCCGCCTCGCGCTGGAATGGCGGGCACCCTGGGAGTACGGCGCCTCGCTCGTCTTCCGCGCCCTGCTCGAGCAGGCGCCCAAGGGCGACGGCCACCCGGTGCTGCTGTTCCCGGGGCTCCTCGCTTCCGACCGCACCACGGCGCCGCTGCGCGGCTTCCTCGAGCACCAGGGCTACGTGCCGTATGGATGGGAACTGGGCGCCAACAAGGGCCCGCGCGAGGGCGTGATGGACGCCTGCCGCGCGCGCCTCGCCGCCATCCACAAGCGGCACCGCCGCAAGGTCTCGCTCATCGGCTGGAGCCTGGGCGGCATCTACGCGCGCGAGTTCGCCAAGGAGTTCCCGAAGTCCGTGCGCCTCGTGATCACGCTGGGCACGCCCTTCACCGGGCACCCCAAGGCCACGAACGCGTGGCGCCTCTACGAGAAGGTCACCGGGCACCGCATCGGCACGGCCGACATCCACGAGCCCCTGCGCATCCCGCCGCCGGTGCCGACCACCTCCATCTTCAGCCGCACCGACGGCATCGTGGCGTGGCAATGCAGCGTGGAGAAGCCGGGGCCCCTGCACGAGAACATCGAGGTCGAGGCGAGCCACCTCGGGCTGGGCTTCAATCCGCTCGCGTGGTACGCCATCGCCGACCGCCTCGCGCAACGCGAAGGCCATTGGAAGCCGTTCGACCGCGAGGGCGTGCGCGCCTGGCTCTACCGCGACCCGAAGCGCCCGGGCTGGTTCTAGGCGCGCGATGCCCACCGTCCCGGCGAACGGCATCTCCATCGCGTACGAGACGAGCGGCCCCGCCACCGGGCCGCCGCTCGTGCTGGTGATGGGGCTCGGCATGCCGCTCGTCTTCTGGCCGGATGCGCTCGTCGCGGGCCTCGAGAAGGCGGGCTACCGCGTGATCCGCCTCGACAACCGCGACTGCGGGCTCTCCTCGCGCATCGAGGGCGGGCCGCATACGCCGATCCCGGTGGCGATGGCACGCGCGGTGCTGGGGATGGAAGTGCCGGCGCCCTACACGCTCGCGGACATGGCGGGCGACGTCCTGGGCCTCCTGGACGCGCTGGGCGTGGATCGGGCGCATGTCGTGGGTGCTTCCCTCGGCGGCATGGTCGCGCAGGTGCTGGCGGCGCGCAGCCCGCGGCGCGTGGCGAGCCTCGTGTCGATCATGTCGGGAAGCGGCAACCCGTTCGTGTCGGTGGCGCGGCCGCGCGCGCTGAGCGCGATCCTGCACCGGCCGGAGCGCCCGGGCGACGCGGATTCCGTCACCGACTACCTCGTGCACGTGATGGGCGTGATCGGCAGCACGCGCCACCCCGCGGACCCGGTGTCGATGCGCGAGCATTGCGCGCGCGTGGCGCGGCGCGGCTACGACCACCACGGCATCGCGCGGCAGATGCTCGCGATGCTCGCCTCCGGCGACCGCCGCGCCGAGATCGCGACGATCCGCGCGCCGACGCTCGTGATCCACGGCGACGACGACCCGCTCATCCCGCGCTCCGCGGGGCGCGAGGTGGCGCGGCTCGTGCCGGCCGCGAAGCTCCTCGAGCTGGAAGGAATGGGGCACGACCTGCCCGCGGAGCTCATTCCCGGGATCGTCACGGCCATCGCGTCGCACTGCCGCTGAGCAGGGACAGGTTTCGGGGACGGTTCTGAAGAACCGTCCCCGATTCCTGTCCCGGATTACTGTCCCTGCTTGAGGGCGGCTCGCAGGTCCTTGAGGGTGGCGAAGGGGCCGGGCAGCGGCGTGGCGCGGAAGCGGAGCACGGAGTGCGACTGCGCCTTCGTCGGCTTCGAGTTGCCGAGTGCGTAGGTGGCCCAGCCCGCGAGGCTCATCGATTCGTCGAGGGCGCGCCCCGTCGGCGTTCCCGAGGCGGTGCCGGAGAACTGCCAGCGGACGCGCTCGCCCGCCTTTTCGCCACCGGGCGTCTCCAGCTCGAGCCGGAAAGAGATCGTGGCTGCGTCCACGCGCTCCACGGTGCCCTTGATCGACCACGGCGCGTTGAAGCGTGCGTTGGCGCTGGGCGTCTCCGCAACGATGGGCGCCTTGGCCTCGGTCGCGCTCACCGCCTGCTTGCCCTTGACCGAGGCGGGGCCCGCGGGCGCCACCGCATCCAGCAGCTTCGTGAGCACCTTCAGGTTCACGATGGCGGCATCGAGCGAGTCGACCTCGAAACCGCGCTCCGGCGTGAAGCCCTTCGCGGCGAGGCCGGCGCCGCCCACGAGCAGGATCGAGCCCTTCGTGCGCCCCTTGGTGCCGGGCGTGTCCATGTCGACGAGGACATCGGCGGGGTCGGCGAAAGTGCGGATCTTCCACGTGCCGCTGTCGCCCCTCGGGGGCACCTTCACGGTGATCGCGTAGTCGGCCAACTCGGCCCAAGGCGACGGCGCGGCCTTCGCGTGGGGGCTCGCCCCCATTGGCGGATGGTTGGCCGGCACCTTGGCGGTGGGGGGGAGGGGGGCCTGCGCGCCCGCAGCGAGCGGCAGGCACAGGAGGGCGGCGGCGAGGAATCGGGGAGTCTTCATGGTGGGCGCATTCTGCCCGACCGTGGGTCCGCCGGTTTGACCCCGGGCAAACCGGCCCCGCCTACGGCTGGGGCAGCTCGCGCATGCAGGCGGCGATGACCGTGCCCCGGATCTCCACGCTCTCGCACGCCGCTGCGAGGGCGGGATTGGCCGTGGCGATCTCCTCCTCCAGCGGCTCCCACTCGCGGACGAGGGCTTCCCAGGCGGGCGTGTCGGTGTTGGCCTGCCGGCGGCCGATGGCCGCGAGCGCGTCCAGGGCGGATGCCGCACCCATGGAGAGGTTCACTCCGTTCCGGTTGCGGGTCATGTGTTCCTGGAGCCACGAGGCCTGCTCCGGCACCCACGCCCGCACCACCGGATCGCTTGCCGTCTCGTAGTAGGCGCGCGCGAGGTTCTTCACGACCATCGCCCGCGCGGGGAACGCGCCGTAGGCCGCGATGTGGTACGGCGTGCCCGCGTAGGCCTCGAGTGCCCATTCCAGGCGCTCGATGCCCTCCTGCCGGCGCCCGGCCTCGACCAGGAGCACGCCGAAGTTGTTGGCGAGGCGATGGCGGCCGCTCGCGTTGCGCAGTCGCTCGGCATGGGCGGCGAAGAGCCGCTCGTGGTGGGGAAGGGCGAGAGCGGGGCGGCCGAGGCGCTCGGCGGCGACCGCGACGCAGTCGGTCGCGGTGACGACCCCCGCCGCGCCCGCGCGATCGGCGTGCCTGAAGGCGGCGTCGCAGGCCGTGAAAGCCTCCTGCCAGCGGTTGAGCTGGAACTGGCGCGACGACTCGGCCATCGCGTCCTGGAAGTTCACGGGTCCCGGCGTCGTGGCGGGCCCCCGCCCGCAGCCTCCGATGGTGGCAGCGGCGGCGAGCAGCGCGATCGCACGGGGACGGAAGGCGCTTCCCATCGTGTCCACGCCCCTACGGCAGGAGCGAGCCCCTCTCCCAGTGGAAGCCCACGGACCAGTAGCGCTCGTTCGACTCCCCGCCGGACCGCGTGACCCAGGTCAGGTCCACGTCGAAGCCCTCGAACAAGGCGTAGCGGCCCCCGGCGCGCAGGAACGGCCTCGCCGCGTTCTCGCCGAAGGCTTCCGCCACCAGCGTGAGGCGTTCCGTGACGGGCTTCTCGACGGCCACGCCCCAGAGCGTGAGGTTGCGCCGCTCGTCGCGCGCGCGGGCGGTGCCGACGTTGAAGTGCAGCAAGGCACGCGTGTCCTTGTCGCCGCCCAGCCCGAAGCTCAACGGGACGATGAGGTACGGATCGCCCCACCCGTTCTTCTCCTCGCGGCGCGGGGCGCGTGAAAGCCCCGCGACGACGCCGATTCCCCAGGCGCCATCGTCCACGCTCGCGAAGGCGTGCTTGCCCTGGACGAAGGTGGCTGTGGTGGCGCTGCGGCCGCCCTCGCGCGTGCGCACCGCCCCTGCCTGCCACTCGACGCCCAGCACGGCGCACCCCGGCACGAACGAGAAGTCGGTCACGCCGCCGCGCGCGCGGTCGACCCAGGACTCGAGCTGGCAGGCGCGGTCGTCGAGCGTCGAGGCGTCCTCGGTGTTGAGGGGCCGGCCCGCGAGCGCGGCGGCGGGCAGGAGGAGGGCGGCGAGCAGGAGGGTGACGGTTCTCATGACGGTGCCCCGGTCGGGTGGCGCTATCGCTTGATCACGAAGCCCTGCCCCGTGGGCAGCGGCGTCACGCGGTAGCGCCGCGCGTCGAACCACGGGTCCTCGGCGAGCTTCTGCGTGCGGTACATGTTGGCCCACTCGTAGTCGTCGAGGATCACGACCCCGCCGGGCACGACGCGGTCGAACAGGTGCTCGAGCGCCGCGATCTCCGCTTCCGCGTTGTTGAGGTCGATGTGCAGGTAGGCGATCGCCTCGGGGCAGGCCCCGGCGAAGGAATCGGGAATGAGCCCCTTCACGAGCCGCACGCCGGCGTAACCCTCGAAGCGCTTCTCCACCTCCTCGAAGAAGCCGGGGCGCTGCCCGTCGAAGGCGTGGCCTTCCACGGGGTTGTAGTCGTAGGTGTCGTAGGCCCAGAAGGGCTTCGGGAAGGCCTTGCCGCCGAGGTAGTCCATCACGGTCTTCACGCCCGAGCCGGCGTACACGCCGCACTCGACGAAGTCGCCGGGCAGCTGCACGGCGTGGTAGGCCATGGTCGCGAGGAAGTAGCGGCGCCATGCCACGGCGCGGTCGGCGTCGTTCACGACATTCCTTTCCCAGGCCTCGCGGAAGGCGACGTCGTCGAAGAGCGAGTTGTTGCGCGCCCAGGTGAAGAGGTTGTCGGCGAAGTGGATGCCGCCTTCGCAGAGGCTCGCCGCCTCCTTGATGAGCGCGTTGAAGCGGTCCGGGTCCGACACCATCCACGACGTCGGCCAGAAGAAGTTCATGAGCGCCCGGGGCTTGGGCGCGACGTACTTGGGGAGGGTCATCGATCGGCGGCGTGGGGGAACGCCGCCGATTTTCTCACACCGTCGGGGACGTACCCCGGGGACGTACCCCGGGGTACGTCCCCGCGGGGCTAGCGCCGGACGGGGCAGGTGTTCAGGCCGAGCAGCGGGTACACAGGGCAGAAGCCGAAGAGGCCGGTCGCGAGCGGCACGAGGCCGACGAGGCCCCAGTAGCGCGCGGTGCCCTCGCCGAGGGCGAAGAAGGCGAGCAGGCCGATCCCGGCCGCGATGCGAAGGATGCGGTCGATGCCGCCGACGTTGGCTTTCATGGGTGTTCTCCTGGGGGTGGGTGACGACGCGAAGGCTACGGGCGCCGGCGGCCCCGGTCTGTAACCCAGGTTACACAACGGGCCTCAGCGCCCCGTGGCCAGCGCCTCCAGCCCGGCGCGGTCGACGACCTCCACGCGCCCGCGGCCCAGCGAGACGAGCCCGCGGTCCTCGAAGTCGTTCAGGAGGCGGCTCACGATCTCGCGCACGCTGCCCAGCTCGGACGCGATGTCCTGGTGGCGCGCGGCGAGCTGCGGGCCGTGGGCAAGGAGGTGTGCCGCCAGCCGTTGGTCGAGACGGCGGAAGGCCACCTCCTCCACCAGCATCATCAGCTCGCCGATGCGCTCGGCGAAGAGGGCGTGCACCCAGTCGCGGAACGCGGGCGAGCCCTGCATGAGCGCGTCGAACAGCTCGCGCGGCAAGGCCACGAGCGTGACAGGCGTCTCGGCGATGCCCGTGGCGGAGTAGTCGCGCCGGGCCAGCAGGCAGCTCGAGGTGAGCAGGCAGCTCTGCCCGGCGCCCACGCGGTACAGGACGATCTCGCGCCCGGAAGCCGACAGCTTCGCCACCTTCACGCGCCCCTCGATCACCAGCGGGAACGCGCCGCAGGGGCTGCGCTCGTCGAAGAGATGCGTGCCGGCGGGCACGGCCATCACGCGGCACTCGGCGGCCAGCCGTGCGGCGAGCGCGCCGGGCAGGCCGGCCACGACGGGAAAGCTCGCGCGGACGAGGGCGAGGGCCTCGGCGGTCGAAGGAACGGCCATGCCTAGTTCGGCGCCATCGACCTCTGCATGGCCTCGGTGAGCGGGTTCGTGGCGCTGCGCGACCGGATGTTGGCGATCCAGTCGGCCGGCACCGCGAAATTGAGGTTCTGCCCGGTGCGGTGCTGGAAGGTCATGATCCCCACGAGGCGGCCGAAGGCGTCGAAGAGGGGCCCGCCCGAGGAGCCGGGCGAGATGGGCGCGGTGGTCTGGATCACGCGGCCCTGGGGCAGGTTGCGCATGCCCGAGACGATGCCGTCGCTGATGGTGAGCTCGAGGCCCTGCGGCGAGCCGATGGCGTAGACCTTCTGCCCGGTCTTGAGCGTTTCCGCCGAGCCGATGACGACCGCCGGGGCCGTGAGCCCCATGACCGAGAGCCGGCACAGGTCGTATTCCTCGTCGGCCACCTCCACCGAGGCGGAGAACTGCTCCGCGCCCACCTTCACGGTGAGCGAGCCGCCGGCCGTGGCGACGTGGCAGTTCGTGATCACGCTGCCCGTGCCGATCACGACGCCGCTGCCCAGCCCCACGGCGCGGCCGGAGACGTCGTAGGCGACGATCCTCGCGGTGCTGGGCGCGAGCTCGGTGAAGAGCGCCTCCGCGCTCTTCGCGACGAGTTCCGCGGGCGCAGGGGCGGCAACGACGGCCGGGCGCGTCTCTTCCGGCGGCCGCAATTCCCGCTGCGCCACGATCGCGGGCGCCGGCTTCGGCGCCGGGCGCACGGCCCACCAGCCGAGGAACGCCAGCACGATGGCCCCCGCCGCGAGCACGGGCGGCCGCTTCCAGGCCGGGGGGGCTTCCTCCTCGTCGGGCTCGAGCACGAGGTCGGGATTCTGTGCCGCCTCCTTCGCCGCGGCCTTCTCGGCCATCGTGATGAGCTTCGCGTCGTAGGCCGCGCGCTCGTTGGGCATGCACAGGACGTGGTAGGCCTCGTGAAGGAGGTTCACCTCGTTCGGGTCGGCGGCGGGGTTGCGGTTCAGCGCCTCCAGGCGCGCCTTGTAGGCGATGCCGATGTCGATGGCGTTCGCGTCCCTCGCGACGCCCAGGATGTCGTAGAGGGTGCGCTTCCTCGGCGCGGGGCGGGCGGGCGGGGTGGCCATGGCGCCCATGATCCGGCTTTTGGGGTGGGTGACGCAAATCCCGTCCCGGTGCCACACTTCGCGCCTCGCCTCGCCGCGGAGCCGCCATGATCACGCTCGAACGCCATCTCGCCGCCTGGGCCTACCAGAACGCCTGGGCCAACCATCGCCTCCTCGCGGCCTGCGCGAAGCTCTCGCCGGAGGCGTTCGCCGCCCGCCGCACGAGCTTCTTCCCCTCGCTCAAGGCGACGCTCAACCACATCGTCACCGTGGATCGGATGTACGCGGACGCGATCGAGCGCGCGCTCGCCGGCCGCGAGCCGCACCCGGACATCGGCAGCTTCTACGAGCCCGAGGAACCCTTCGCGACCGTGGCGGAATTGGCCCCCGCGCAGTCGGCCGTGGACCGGCGCTTCATCGCGCTGTGCGAATCGATGACGGCGGCCGACCTCGAGCGCCCGGTGGCCATCCTGCGGCGCAAGGGCCGCGTGGAGGAGGAGCTGCACCGGCTGCTCGCGCATGTATTCGAACACCAGGTCCACCACCGCGGGCAGGCGCACGCGATGCTCGCCGGCACCGCCGTCGCGCCGCCGCAGCTCGACGAGTTCTTCTGCGCCAACGAGGCGGACCTGCGCGAGGCCGACTTCCGGGCGCTGGGATTCACCGAGGACGCGGTCTGGGGCCGCTAGCCTCGCCACTCCCCGAACGCATACCCGTCCATTCCCAGCGATCCCATGTCGAAGCCGAGGGCGAGCCGGCGGGCGGGGGCGCCACCGGCGCCCAGCGCGACGAAGAAGGGCACGAGGTGCTCCTCGGTGGGGTGCGCGCGCGCCGGCTGCGGCGCCTTCTCGCGGTAGGCGACGAGATCCTCCACGGCGCCCGCCTCGGCCTTCGCGGCCATCCACTCGTTGAAGGCGGCGGCCCACGGGAAGGGCGCGGCTGCCTCCCCCGACCAGTCCAGCTCGCCCAGGTTGTGCACGATGCCGCCGGAGCCCAGCACGAGCACGCCCTCCTCGCGCAGCGGCGCGAGGGCCCGGCCGATCTCGAGGTGGTGGCGCGCCCCGAGCTCCGATTGCACGGAGAGCTGGGCGACGGGAATGTCGGCATCGGGGTACATCCAGCGCAGCGGCACCCAGCCGCCGTGGTCGATGCCGCGGTCGGGGTCCACCGACGGGCCCTGGCCGATGCCTACGAGGAGTTCCTGCACGCGCCGGGCGAGCGCCGGGGCGCCGGGCGGCTCGTAGCGGACGCGGTAGAGCGCCTCGGGGAAGCCGGCGAAGTCGTGGATCGTCCCGAGTCGTTCGGCCGTCGTGATGGCCGTGAACGGCGTGTCCCAGTGCGCCGACACGACGAGGATCGCCGCGGGCCGGCCCAGCACGACGGCCAGCTCCGACCACGCGTGCGTGAACACGTTGTTGGCGGTGGCGAGCGTGGGCGCGCCATGGGAGAGGAAGACGGCGGGCAGGGTCATGTCGGCTCCGGATAATGGGCGGCCGCGTGCCCGCGCCGCTCGTCCACCACGGCGAGGATCGCGATCGCGACGAGGAAGAAGACGCCTGTGAAGAGGATCGCGAGGCGGTGGTTGCCCCCGGTGGCCCAGGTGACGGCGCCGTAGGTCACGGGCCCGAGGATCGAGGCGAGCCGCGTGGCCACGCCCCACAGGCCGAAGAACTCGCCGCTGCGCTCCGGCGGCGCGAAGTAGGCCACGAGCGCGCGGCCCGCCGACTGGGAAGATCCCATCGCGAGCCCCGCGAGGTTGGCCGCCACCCAGAAGACGGCGGGCGTCGTGGCGAAGTACGCCACGACCACCATCGCCACCCACGCGATGAGCGTGATGCGCAGCGCGCGCACCTTGCCGATGCGGTCCTGCGCGTAGCCGAAGCCGAAGGCGCCGATCGCGGCCGTCACGTTGACGGCGATGATGAGCAGGATCGTGTCCTTCGTCTCGAAGCCCATCACCTGCTCGGCGTAGATGGCCGCGAGCGCGATCACGGTGGCGACCCCGGCCTGGTAGAAGGTGCCGCAGGCGAAGACGGCGAGCAGGTCGCGGTAGCCGGCCGCCTCCTTCGCGGTGCGCGCGAGGCGCGCGAAGGCGTGCGACTGCCGCGCGGCGGGCGGCACCGGCACCGCGCGCTCGCGCAGCAGCAGGAAGGTGGGGAGCGAGGCGAGCGCGAACACGGCGGCGGTGAGGAGCATCGTCCCGCCGACCGATTCGGCCGTCGTCGAGCCGCGCGCCGGCGCGCTCATCACCCACGCGAGGCCCAGGCCCAGCGCGAGGATGCCGCCGAAGTAGCCGAGGCTCCAGCCCCAGCCCGAGACCTTGCCCACCGAGGCCGGGCGCGCGAGCTCCGGCAGGAAGGCGGCGGCGAGGTTCTCGCCCAGCGCGTAGGCCACGTTGGACACGATCACGAAGGCGACGGCCCACGCGACGTCCCCGGGCCCCGCGCCCGCGAGCATCGCGGTGCCGGCGACGCAGAAGGCCGTGGTGATCGCGAGCGCGCGCTTCTTCGCGGCGTGCGCGTCCGCCCACGCGCCCACCACGGGGCCGGCCACCATCACGATGGCGAACGAGACGGCCAGCGCCACCGTCCACGCGAACGTGGCCCACGGCGCGTTGCCCGCGACGGTGGCGACGAAGTAGGCGTTGAAAACCGCCGTGAGGACGACGGTGGTGTAGCCGGAGTTGGCGAAGTCGTACATCGCCCAGGCCCACACCTCGCGGCGGGCGACGCCCGGGTTCAGCGCGGAATCTGCCTGGGGGCTCACGATGGCGGGGGTGCGAAAACGCCCCGGGGTGTGGAATCGCCGATGAACGCCGATGACCCGCCGATTGCCGCCGATTTCGTGACGTTCGTCCGGGAGGTGGATCCGTTGGTGATCAGGCACGAAGCCCCCGTGCCGCGACGCTTCCAACGAAAATCTGCGGCAATCGGCGGGTCATCGGCGTTCATCGGCGTTCCTCACCCTTCGCCAGCAGCATCTCCACCGCCCGCTCGAGCGCCCGGTCGCGGTCGGCCACCAGGTCGCCCACCGCAAGGGGCACCTCGACGTCGGGCACCACGCCCGTGCCCTCGATCCTGCGCCCGTCGGGGAAGACGAAGCCCACCTCGCTGTAGGCGAGCTTGCCGCCGCCGGGGATGGGGGCGTAGCCGAGGAAGGCGAGCAGGCAGCCGCAGGTCGTCTCGCCCACGATCGTGGCGCGGCGCTGCGACTGCAGGATCGCGGCGAAGAGCTCGCTGCCGCTGCCGCTGGCGGCGTTCACGAGCACCGCGACGGGGCGCGCGTAGGTGCCGGTCCCTTCCAGCTCCTGCTCGATCTTGAGGAGGTCGATCCAGTCGAAGGCGATCGTCACCGGCTTGCCGGTGCGCGTGAGCGCGCGGCCGAAGGCGACCTTCCTTTCCTTTTCGAAGAAGCGCGCCGCGACGTTGCGGACCATGATGGCCGAGCCGCCGGGGTTGCCGCGCAGGTCGATCACGAGGCCGGGCGTGTCCCTGAGCGCCTCGATCGCCTCGACCACGCCGCCCTGCAGCGACTGTTGCCACGCGGTGAGCCGGATGTAGCCGAGCCCCGAGGGCAGCACGCGGTGCGTGACGCGGGGCGGGTGCGTGGCCACGCGGCGCTTGAGCGTGGCGGTGAAGGAAGTTCCGTCGCTTCGGGCGACGGTGACGGGGACGGCGCTGCCGGGCTCGCCGGCGAGGATGCGGCGGGCGGCGTACAGGTGCCTCACCTGCGGGGTCGAGCCGTCGCGCGCCTCGGCGAGCGCCTTTTCGTAGGCGGCCCGCGACGGCTCGCCCGAAATCGCGACGAGCGCCATGCCGGGGCGGATGCCGGCCCACCACGCGTCGGCCTCGCGGTCCACGCTCGTGACGACGAGCCGGCCGTCGAGCGGGCGGAACGCGAAGCCCAGGGTCACGGACTCGTTGCGCTCCACGCGGGCGGCACGGGCGGGCGAGTTCACGCGCGTGTGCGCATCGCGCAGCTCGCCCGTCATGCGGTCGAGGAGATCCCAGAAGGCCTCGTCGGTTTCCGCGGCGAGCGCCCTCGGCGCCCAGCGGCCGCGCGCGGCTGCCCAGTCCACGCCATTGAGCTTCGGGTCGTAGTAGCGGTCTTTCACGGTGGACCAGACGAAGTCGAGCGCGGCCCGGCGCCCCGTCTCGCCCAGGCCCGCGCCGGCCGGCGGCGGCACGGGCGCGTGCGCCGCCGCGCCGTCGGGCGCCAGTTGCCGCGTGATGACGCCGTGCGGGTCGAAGGCCGCGCAGCCGGCCCCGAGGAGGGCGGCGGCGAAGGGAAGGGCGAGGCGGGCGAGGTTCATCGGGAAGGGGACTCGGGAGGGCGGCGAACCGGGCGAAAGGCGGCTAGACTGTGCGCGCCGCAATCGCGGGCAGGATAACCGATAACATGATCCGACCGGCGCACACGATCGTCCTCGCAGCACTCCTGGCAGGGGCCTGCGCGAGCGTCCCTTCCCCCGAGCCCGTGGCGGCGCCCGCGGCGGGGCCGAACCCGACGCCGTTCTCCGCGGCCGCCTCCCTCGAGGGCCTGCCCGACGGCTGGAAGCCCTACCGACTGAGCCGCCTGAAGAAGCCCACGGAATACCGCCTCGTGGCCGTCGAGGGGCGCGTCGCGATGCAGGCCACGGCGGACGCCTCCGCCTCCGCCCTGCACTTCGACACGCTCGTGGATCCGCGCGAGCGCCCGTGGCTCACCTGGACCTGGAACGTGCCCCAGGTCAACGACCGCGCGGACAACACGCTCTCGCACGTGGAGGATTCGCCCGCGCGCGTGGTCGTGGTCTTCGAGGGGGGGCGCGACCGGCTGCCGCCCGACGAGCAGATCAACTTCGACCTCGCCAAGGCCATGAGCGGCAACGACCTGCCGTACGCCACGCTCATGTACATCTGGGAGAACCACCTGCCGGAAGGCGCGGTGATCGACCACCACTTCACGACGCGCATCAAGATGATCGTGGCCGGCAGCGGCCGCAAGGACCTCGGCACCTGGCACGCCGAGCGCGTGAACCTGCTCGAGGACTACCGCCGCGCGTTCGGCGAGGAGCCGCCGCGCGTGCGCGCGGTGGGCATCATGAGCGATTCCGACAACACCGGCGCGCGCACCGTCGCCTGGTTCGGCGACATCCGCTTCGAGCCGCGCTAGGGCTTCGCCGGCGCGGCCGAAGCCGTCGCAGCGCCGTTGGCGGCCGGGCAGGCCACGGCCCGGAGCGTCGAGGCCGGGTGCTCGCGCTGCAGCAGGGCGAGCCGCGCGAGGAGGTCGGTGTCGGGCTCGCGCACGAGGAACACCGAGTCCCTCACTTCCTTCGAGAAGGGGCCGATGGTCACGCCCTTGGCCCCCTTCGCCTCGACCTGGGCGAGGAAGCGGCGCGCGGCCTCCTCCGTCGAGAACACGCCCAGCGAGATGGCGAAGTCCGGCCGGATGGAGATCTCCGTGATGCCGCGCCCGCGCAGGGTGGCGGCGGACTGCTCGGCCGTACGGCGGTCGCGCGCGGCCGGCACGTAGACCCAGTGACGCGTGATCTCCTCCACCCGGCGCTCCATGAGGCGGTCGCCCAGCTGCATGGCGGCGAAGGCCTCGCGCGCCTGCGGCAGGCTCGCGGCGGCGATGCCGGCGAACTCCACGCAGGCGGCCCCGGTGAGCGACTGGACCTGCTTGCGCTCCTGCTCGGCCTGGCGCGCGGCCACCAGCGGCGGGATCACCGCGACGATCGTCACCTCGTTGCCGTTGCGCTCGCGGCGGGAGAAATCGCGCTCCCCGGGCTGGGCGCTCAGCCAGAGGTGCGCGCCGAACGCCATGTTGGCGACGAGCAGCAGGAAGAAGAGCAGTCGGGACACGGCGTGGCGTCAGGCGGCGCGCAGGATGAGGACGAGACCGTCGAGGACGAGATTGTCGTTCAAGGTGACGGGCATGGGAAGGTGCGGGGCGAGCTCGGGCGCCGCGCCGCCGGAGAGCACGATGCGCTCCGGCGCGAAGCCGGCCGCGGCCATCGCCTCGTGCATGCGCTCGATCGCGCCCACGGCCGCCTGCACGCTGCCCGTGGTGATGGCGTCGGGAGTGCTGCGTGGCAGGGGATCGAAGACGCCGTTCGTGAGACGCAGCTGCGCCGTGCCCGCGCCCAGCGCGCGGCGCATGAGCGCGGGCCCGGGCACGATGAGCCCGCCGGCGAAGAGGCCGTCCGCGCGCAGCGCGTCGACCGTGAGCGCGGTGCCCGCGTTCACCACGAGCTGGCTCGAGCGCGACTCGGCGCGTGCGGCCACCAGCGCCGCCCAGCGGTCCGTCCCCAGCTGGGCCGGGTCGCGGTAGCCGTTCCTCACGCCCAGCTGGCCGGGGAGGGAGGCGATGAGGGAGAGCGCCAGGCCGTGGCGCGCGCAGGCCTCGTGCAGGCCGGCCGTCACCGCGGCGCCGCCGACGCTGGAGCCGATCGCGCGCGTGCCTGCCGGGAACGCCGGCCAGTCGCGGTCGAGCGAATCCGGCTGGGCCGTGAGCACGGAGCCGCGCGCCACCCACTCGTCGCCGGCGCGCAGGCCCCACTTCACGCGCGTATTTCCCGCGTCGAGTGCAAGGACGGGAGGAGCCAGGCGCGTCATGGCGGGGACAGGGGCCGCAGCGAGATCTCGGCGGAGGAGAGGCGGCGCACGGCGTCGCCCGCCGAGACGAGCAGGGCGCCGTCCTCGGCCACGTCGAGCACGCGGGCCGGCGAGGAGGCCCCGTCGGCCGCGATCACCGTGACTTCGCGGCCCGCGTAGGCATTGAGCGCCGACCACTCGGCGCGGAAGGCGGCGAAGCCCTCGCGCGAGAAGCGGTCGAGCGCCTGCACGAGCCCGGCCAGGAGGTCGGCGAGGAGCGCGTTGCGCGAGGCCGCCTCGCCGCCGCAGGAGGCGAGGTCGGTCGCGGGCTGGTCGATGCGGCCCGCGAGCGCCTCTCCCATCCGGAAGTTGATGCCGATGCCGATCACCGCCGCCGTCGGCCCCTGCATCTCGCCCGAGGTCTCGATGAGGATGCCGCCGAGCTTGCGCCAGCCGCAGACGAGGTCGTTGGGCCACTTCACGCCCACGCCGCGCCCGCCGTTCGCCTCCAGCGCCCGCGCGGCCGCGACCGCCACCGCGAGCGAAAGCCCCGCGAGCTGCGCCGGGCCCTGCTCGAAGCGCCACAGCAGCGAGAAGGTGAGCGAGTCGCCCAGCCCCGCCTGCCACGCGCGCCCGCGCCGGCCGCGGCCGGCCCGCTGCCACTCCGCGGCGACGCACGTGCCCGACGGCGCCCCGGCGGCCGCGGCCGAGGCGAGGTGCGTGCTCGTGGAGTCGGTTTCGTCCAGCAGCGTGAGGCGCACGCGCGAGGCGAGGGGGCCCAGCCGCGCGACGATCGCGTGGGCGTCGAGGAACTCGATGGGCCGCGCGAGGCGGTAGCCCTTGCCCGGCACGCTGAACACTTCCACGCCCAGCTCCGCCGCGCTCTTCATCGCCTCGGAGAGAGTCGCGCGCGAGCGCCCGAGGCTTCGCGCCACGGCCTCCCCGGAATGGAACCGCCCGTCGGCCAGCAGCCGCAGCGCCCGCAGGGTGAGCGCGCTCACGCGGGCCGCGCCCGGTGCTCTGCCCGGCAATCGAAGGCCTCGCGCCGGTACGCGATGTCCGCGATCACGGCGTCGAGCAGCAGTTCCATCCGCCGCGAGAGCTTGCTCGCCTTGCGGTAGTCCGCCTCGGCGATGAAGTCGGCGCGCCCGGCCTCCAGCAGCTTCACGCAGGTTCGCTGGTCGCGCTCGCGCTCGCCGCCGTAGACCGCGACCGTGTGGCCGCCGCTCTTCTTCGTGAGCGCCATCGAGGGCACGTCGGTCATGCCGTCGCCCACGTAGATCATGTTCTGGAACGGGATGGGCCGTTCGGCCTCGGGCATGTGCTCGTTGATCGACTCGCCGAGCGATTCCTTGCCCTTGTTGATGCGGAAGAGGAACTGCGTCTTCACCGTGTCGGTGACGAGGAGCTTCGGGAAGGTCGCCACGCCGTGATGGTTGAAGTGGTACTCGGAAGCGTAGATGCGGCGGAAATGCCGGCGGATGGACACGCCCTCGAGGATCTCCTTCTGCCCGGCGGAGATGAGGTAGTGGTGCAGCCGCGCCTTGCCGCCGCTGCGGCGCCGGACGTAGGCGTTCATGCGCGCGAACCACCCCTCGACGCCCGGGAAGTAGCGGATCGCGCGGGCCATGCGCGCGAAGTCCCCGCGCTTCACGGCGATCTTCTGGCGCTCCAGTGTCTCGAGGATGTGGCGCAGGTAGACGAGCATCATGTCCGACTCGGTCGAGCGCGCCTCGTCGTTCACCTTCGCCCAGAACTCGCGCGGCTCGACGCCCATGCGCGGCAGCACGGTGTACTCCTGCATCGGCTGCGGCGAGAGCGTGCCGTCGAAGTCGTAGACGATCGCGATGGTGTTCTGGAAGAACCGGTCGGCCATGGGGTCCATTCTATCCATTCGCGGGAGGGCGGCGACGATCGCGGAACTCCGCCGGCCCCATCCTGTCGCATAATGGCGCTTTCGCCCCTTCCCGGGGCCCCGGACCCTCCCCGCAGAGGGGGGCCGCCTCTCCTCGCCGCCCCGCCAACATCGCCGCCCGGCGCGCCCCGCCGCGACGGGCCACCCACAGGGAGAGAACGATCCATGGACCTGCGTTTCCTGCCGCAGCTGCCGCTCACGCTGAGCTACCCGCTGCTCTTCGGCGTGCTGCTCGTCGCCGGCATGCTGGGCGGCGAGGCGGCGCGCGCGCTGCGGCTGCCGCGCGTCGTCGGCTACGTGCTCGTGGGCTTCGCCATCGCGCCCATCGCCTCGGCCATCAACATCGGCCCGCTGCTGGACGAGGCGCGCATCTTCGTGGACATCGGCCTGGGGCTGGTGCTCTTCGACCTCGGCCGGCGGATGGACATCGCCTGGCTCAAGCGCGACTGGACGCTCGCCGCCTCGGGGATCGCCGAGAGCCTGCTCACCTTCGCCCTCGTCTTCGCGGCGCTCTCGTGGCTCGACGTGGCCCCGCTCGCGGCCGGCATCGCGGCGGCCATCGCGATGGCGACCTCGCCCGCGGTCGTCCTGCTCATCGCGCAGGACACGCGCTCGGAGGGGCAGGTCACCGAGCGCGCGCTCACGCTGGTGGCGCTCAACAGCCTGCTCGCCTCGGTGGTCGTCACCATGCTCACGGCCTCGGTGCACTACGAGGTGCGCCTCGACCTCGACACGGCGGTGCTGCATCCGCTCTACCTCTTCGCGGGCTCGCTCGCGCTCGGGGGGCTCACCGCCCGCGTGGCGCGCCTGCTCGCGCGCCAGCTCGAGCGCAGCCCCGAGCTGCACTTCACGCTGCTGGCGGGCCTGATCCTCGCCGCGGTGGGCATCGCGCAGGCGGTGAAGCTCTCGGTGATCCTGGCGCTCCTCGCGTTCGGGATGTTCGCGCGCAACGACCGCAACCGCCACGACCTGGTGAACGTCGACCTCGGCCGCGCCTCGCGGCTCTTCTACATCGTGCTCTTCGTGATCACCGGCGCGAGCCTGCCCCTCTCGTCGTTCGAGACCGCGGGCTGGGCCGCGCTCGCCTTCATCGGCGCGCGCGCGGCCGGCAAGTTCCTCGGCGTCGTGGCCATCGCGCCGCTGGGCGGCATGCGCTGGCGGCAATCCGTCGCCCTGGGCGCGGCGCTCCTGCCGATGTCGGCGCTGGCGCTCCTGCTGCTGCACGACGTGACGCGCCTGCACCCGGCCTTCGGCGGCGAGATCGCGGCCATCGTGATCGCGGGCGTGATCGTGATGGAGATCGCCGGCCCGCTCGCGACGCAGTGGGCGCTGCGCTTCGCCGGCGAGGCCGCCCCGCCACCCGACCCGCTGGCGGCCACCCGCCCGCCGGTGGCGAGGCCCGTGGAGCCGCCGAGGCCCGCGGAGCCCCCGAAGCCCGCTGAGACGAAAGACGCCTGAAGGAGACCGCCATGCCCCTCGAATTCAAGACCTCGGAAGCGCTCACGTTCGGCGTGGAGCTGGAGCTGATGGTCCTCAACACGCGCGACTACAACCTGGCCCGCGGCGCGCCGGACCTGCTCGCGCGCCTGGCCAAGGCGCAGCTGCCCAGCGAGGTGAAGCCCGAGATCACCGAGAGCATGATCGAGGTGAACTCCACGGTGCACCGGCGCTTCTCCGAGCTGCGCGACGAGCTCGTGCGCACGCGCGACGGCATCGTGGAGGCGGCCGGGCGCCTCAACCTCGCCGTGTCCGGCGGCGGATCGCACCCTTTCCACCAATGGAGCGACCGGCGCATCTTCCCCACCGAGCGCTTCCTGAAGGTCTCGGCGCTCTACGGCTACCTCGCCAAGCAGTTCACCGTCTTCGGCCAGCACATCCACATCGGCGTGGAAAGCGGCGACGACGCCGTCTACCTCACCCACCGCATGGCGCGCTACATCCCGCACTTCATCGCGCTGTCGGCCTCCTCGCCGTTCTACCAGGGCGAGGACACCTCCTTCGAGACCTCCCGGCTGCACGCGGTCTCGGCCTTCCCTCTCGCCGGCCACCTGCCCGAGGTGGCCTCGTGGGACGAGTTCAACCGCTACTTCGACGAGATGGCCGGCTACGGGATCGTCGCCAGCATGAAGGATTTCTACTGGGACATCCGCCCCAAGCCCGAGTACGGGACGATGGAGATCCGCATCGGCGACACCCCGCTCACGGTGCAGGGCGCGGCCGAGCTCGCCGCCTACGCGCAGACGCTCGCGGCCGACCTCCTGCGCGAGCGCCGCACCGACCCCATCGCGCCGCACTACCTGGTCTACGGCTACAACCGCTTCCAGGCCTGCCGCTTCGGCTTCGAGGCGATGCTCGCCGACCCCGGCGCGCACACGCACATCCGGCTTCGCGAGGATCTCATGGCGACCCTCCTGCGCCTGCAGCGCATCGGCGAGGAGCTGGGCACGACCGACGCGCTGCGCGCCATCGGCGAGCGCGCCGACCGGGAGCTGAACGACAGCCGCTGGCTGCGCGAGCGCTTCATGGAGACGCGAAACCTCTCCGACGTCGTGCGCCTGCAGGCCGAGCGCTGGCGCGACGACCCGCCCAGGGCGCCCGCGCAGGCGGAGGCGGCGAGGCTTCGCGCGGCGAAGTGAGAGTGGGCGCAGGGGCCCTCTGCGTCGAAAACGCCGCCTGCGCAGGAGACCACCACCCCTCACTCCTTCGGGGCGAACTCCTGCTCCATGCGCCGGAGGTTGTCCTCCATCATCTTGCGGTACTGGGCGCCGAAGAGGTCGAGCGCCTCCTCCGGCGTCTGCCGGCCGGGCGCGCCGCTCATGGCCCAGGCGAAGGCGCCGTAGCGGGAGGCGGCATAGAGGAGGGCTGCGGCCACGCGGGCGCGGCCGTGCTCCTCGGATAGGTCGTTCGCCTGCGCGACGAAGCGGTTGGCCAGCTCGAAGAAGGCCTTGGCGTCCTCGGGGATCGGCTCGTTCACGGCTGCAGCACCTTTCCGGGGTTCATGAGGCCGCGCGGGTCGAGGGCGCGCTTGACGGCGCGCATGAGGTCCAGCTCGAGCGCCGCCTTGTAGTGCGGCAGCTCGTCGCGCTTGAGCGCGCCGATGCCGTGCTCGGCGCTGATCGAGCCGCCCAGCCGGCGCACGACGTCGTAGACCACGCGGTTCACCTGCGGCGACCAGGCGAGGAAGTCGTGCGCGTCTCCCGGCGGCGGGAAGGCGTTGTAGTGCAGGTTGCCGTCGCCAACGTGGCCGAACGCGATGGTGCGGATGCCCGGGAAGGCCGCCTCGAGGGCGCGGTCGCACTCGGCCACCAGCTCGGCGGTCCGGCTCACGGGGACCGACACGTCGTGCTTCACCGAGACGCCCTCGATCTTCTGCGCGTCCGAGATGTTCTCGCGCAGCGCCCACAGCGCCTGGCGCTGCGCCTCGCTCGCCGCGACCACGGCGTCGCGCAGGAGCCCCGCTTCCGCCGCATCGCCCAGCGCCTCCTCGAGCAAACCGGCGAGCCCGGGGCCCTCGGTGCTGTCGAAAAGCTCCACCAGCGCGTACCAGGGGTGAGGCTCGCCGAACGGGTCGCGGCTGCCGGGGATGTGGCGGAACACGAGGTCGAAGCAGACGCGCGCCATGAGCTCGAAGCCGGTGACGCGCTCGCCGCAGGCGGCGCGCAGTCGGCCCAGGAGCGCCACGGCCGTCGACGGGTCCGCCACCGCGACGAGCGCGGTGGCGATCGCCCGCGGCTTCGGGTAGAGCTTGAGCACGGCGGCGGTGACGATCCCGAGCGTGCCCTCGGCGCCGATGAAGAGGTGCTTGAGGTCGTAGCCGGTGTTGTCCTTGCGCAGGCCGCGCAGGCCGTCCCACACGCGCCCGTCGGGCAGCACCACCTCGAGCCCCAGGACCTGCTCGCGCATGTTGCCGTAGCGCAGCACCTGCGTGCCGCCGGCGTTGGTGGAGATGTTGCCGCCGACCTCGCAGCTGCCCTCGGCGGCGAGCGACAGCGGGAAGAAGCGGTCGCTTTCCGCGGCCACGCGCTGCAGGTCCGCGAGGATGCAGCCGGCCTCCACGGTGATCGTGTCGTTGTCGAGGTCGATGGCGCGCACCCGGTTCATGCGCGAGACGTTCACGATCACCTGCGCCCCCGAGGCATCCGGCACCGAGGCGCCGCACAGGCTCGTGTTGCCGGCCTGCGGGACGATGCCCACGCCGGCGCCGGCGAGGAGCGCCACGACGCGCGACATCTCGTCCGTGGAGGCGGGCTTCACGAGGGCGGCCGCGCGCCCCCTGAACTGGCCGCGCCAGTCCACGAGGTGGGGCGCGAGATCTTCCGCGGCGGTCACGAGGCCGCGCTCGCCCACGATGGCCAGCAGGCCGTCGGCGAGCGGGGCGGAAAGGGCGGGTGCGTCGTCCATGGCTAGAGGCGGATGCGTTCGAGAAGCCGCGTGGTGGAGCGGTCGTGGCGGAAGGCGATGGAGTGGACCGTGCCGCCCCAGCCCTGCACCTCGGGGGCGCCGACGATGCGCTCGACGGGCCAGTCGCCGCCCTTCACGAGGCGCTCGGGCCGGCACTCGAGGATGCGCGCGATCGGCGTGTCCTCCTCGAACCAGGTCACGAGGGAAACGCACTCGAGGGCCGCCACCACGGCGAGCCTGTCCTCCAGCGCGTTGATGGGGCGGTCGTCGCCCTTGCCGAGGCGCCGGACCGAGGCGTCGGCGTTGAGCGCGAGCGCGAGGCTCGCGCCCAGCGCGCGTGCCTCGGCGAGGTAGGTCACGTGGCCGCGGTGCAGGATGTCGAAGACGCCGTTGGTGAAGACGAGCGGGCGGGCGAGCCCGGCCGCCCGCGCCGCGAAATCGCGGGGGGCGCAGATCTTCGACTCGAAGGCGGGCGCTGCCATGGCGACATTGTAGGGGGATTGTGGGCCCTTGGTCCGATGGGCGCCCGGGGGCCCATGCCCCAACCTGCCGGGTTCATGTCCAGGATCGCCATCATCGGAGGGGGTATCTCGGGGCTCGCGAGCGCGTGGCTGCTCGCGCGGCGGCACGACGTCGTCCTGTTCGAGGCCAACGGGTACGCCGGCGGCCACTCGAACACCGTCGACGCGACCGTCGACGGCATCACCCACCCGGTCGACACCGGCTTTCTCGTCTACAACGACCGCACCTACCCCAACCTCATCCGGCTCTTCGCCGCTCTCGGCGTCGAGACGGCCGACTCCGACATGTCCTTCTCGGTGCGGATCGGGGACGGGGATCTCGAATGGTCGGGCTCGAGCCTTGCCACCGTGTTCGCGCAGCCCGCCAACCTCGTGCGACCGCGGTTCCTGCGCATGCTGGCCGACCTGCTGCGCTTCAACCGGGAGGCAACGCGGCTGGCGGAAAGCGGCGCGCCGGTCACCGGGACGCTGGGCGAGTTCCTCGACGCGCGAGCCTACGGGCCCGAGGTCCGCGAGCTCTACCTCGTGCCGATGGCGGCCTGCATCTGGTCCACGCCGTCCAGCCGCATCAACCGCTTCCCGATGCAGACCTTCCTCACCTTCTGCGCCAACCACGGGCTGCTCGCGGTGTCCAACCGCCCGCAGTGGCGCACCGTGAAGGGCGGCTCGCGGGAATACGTGAAACGGCTCGTCGCGGCGCTGCCGGACGTGCGCCTTTCCACCCCGGTGCGGCAAGTGCGGCGCTTCCCCGACCGCGTGGAAGTGGCGACGGCTCACGGCACGGAGCGCTTCGACCAGGTGGTGCTGGCGACGCACACGGACCAGTCCCTCGCCATGCTCGAGCACCCGACGGGGGAGGAGCGATCCGTCCTGAAGGCGATCCCCTACCAGCCCAACCGCGCCGTGCTGCACACGGACGAGCGGTTGCTGCCGCGCCGCAGGCGGGCCTGGGCCAGCTGGAACTTCCACGCGCCGCGGGCGGGCCTCACCGACGACCCCGTCTCCCTCACCTACCTGCTCAACCGCCTGCAGCCGCTGCCCTTCGCCTCGCCCGTGATGGTGACGCTGAACCCCGTGGACGAGCCGCGCGCGGACCGCGTCCTCGCGAGCTTCGACTACGACCACCCGGCCTTCCTCGAAGGGTCGGACGAGGCCAAGCGCCGCGTCGTGTCGCTGCAGGGGCGCGAGCGGACCTGGTACTGCGGCGCCTGGACGCGCTACGGCTTCCACGAGGACGGGCTCCTGTCCGCCGTGAACGTCGCCCGGCAGATGGGCGTCCCGATCCCCTGGACGGCGTGATGGGGGCGCGGATCCTCTTCGGGCGCGTGTACCACGGCCGCCTGCGGCCGGCGCGGCACGCGTTCGCCTACCCGGTGTTCTTCCTGCGCGTGCCGCTTTCGGGGATGGCTCGCGCCGGGCACGGCATCTTCTCCGTGGACCGCTGGAACCTCCTCTCGCTGCACGCCCGCGACCACGGGCCGCGCGACGGCTCGCCGCTGGAGGCCTGGGTGCGCGGGGAGCTCGCGCGCGCCGGGGTGCGCGAAGCCGACGGCGAGATCCTGCTGCAGGCCTTCCCGCGCGTGCTGGGCTTCGTCTTCAACCCCATCGCCATCTACTACTGCCACGACCGCGGCGGGGCGCTGCGCGCGGTTCTCTGCGAGGTCTCCAACACCTTCGGCGAGCGGCACAACTACCTCCTCGCCCACGCGGACGGGCGCCCCATCGCGCCGGGCGACTGGCTGCGCGCCGAGAAGGCCTTCCACGTCTCGCCCTTCTGCGAGGTGGAGGGCCATTACCGCTTCCGCTTCGCGGGCGACGCGGGCCGCCAGTCCGCGCGCATCGACTACCACGACCGCGAGGGGCTCCTCCTCGTCACCTGGATCGACGGGAAGGCCGAGCCGATCGGCGCCCGCTCGCTCGCCCGCGCCTTCGTGGGCTACCCGTTCCTCACCGCGGGCGTCGTCGCCCGCATCCACTGGCAGGCGCTGAGGCTGTGGCTGAAGCGCGTGCCCTTCTTTTCCAAGCCCGAGCCGCCGCTCCAGGAGACGACCCGGTGAACCCGTCCGAACACGTCGCGTCCCTTCCCGCCCCGACCTATTCCGCCCGCCTGCTCTTCGGCGTGCTCTCGAAGCTGCGCAAGGGGCGCCTCGCCGTCACCTCGCCCGAGGGCGTGCGGCGCGTCTTCACCGGCCCCGAGCCGGGGCCCTCGGCGGATCTCGAGATCCGCGACTGGAAGGCCGTGGGCCGCATGGTGCGCGCCGCCGAGATCGGCGTGGCCGAGTGCTGGCGCGACGGGCTCATCGCCACTTCCGACATGACGGCGCTGCTGCGGCTGTGCGAGGCGAACCAGCAGGCGCTCGAGGCCGTCTGGTACGGCAACCCCGTCGTGGCCTTCCTCTATCGCGTCGCGCACTGGCTGCGCCCCAACACGAAGGCCGGGTCGCGCCGGAACATCCACGCGCACTACGACCTCGGCAACGACTTCTACGCGCTGTGGCTGGACCGCACCATGACCTACTCCTCGGCGCTCTTCACGCCGGGCGCCGACGGCTCGCTCGAGCGCGCGCAGGAGGCGAAGTACGAGCGAATGCTGGACGAGCTGGGCGTGGAGGCCGGGCACCGCGTCCTCGAGATCGGCTGCGGCTGGGGCGGGTTCGCCGAGTATGCCGTGCGCACGCGCGGCTGCCGCTGGACGGGCATCACGATCTCGCAGGCGCAGCTCGGCTTCGCGCGCGAGCGCATCCGCCGCGCGGGCCTCGAGGGCCGCGTGGAGCTGCGCTTCCAGGACTACCGGGACCTCGCGGGGCAGTACGACCGCATCGTCTCCGTGGAGATGATCGAGGCCGTGGGCGAGCGCTGGTGGCCGGCCTACTTCGCGAAGCTGCGCGACTGCCTCGTGCCCGGCGGGCGCGCCATGATCCAGGCCATCACCATCGACGAGGCCGCGTTCGCGAGGTACCGCAGGACCAGCGACTTCATCCGCGAGTACATCTTCCCCGGCGGCATGCTCGCCTCCCCGGAGCGGCTGGCGCGCCACGGCCGCGACGCCGGCCTCGCCGTGCGCGAGCCCTTCCGCTTCGGCCCGCACTACGCGGAGACGCTGCGGCGCTGGCGCGAGGCCGTGGACGCCCGCGAGCGCGAGATCAAGGCGCTGGGCTTCGACGAGCGCTTCCTCGCGATCTGGCGCTTCTACCTGCACTACTGCGAGGTCGGCTTCGACGCGCGGCGCATCGACGTGATCCACCTCGGGCTGGAGCGGCCGGCATGACGAGGGCGCTCGTCCTCGCCGCGGTGCTGCTCGCGTCGGCGCCGGCGCACGCCAGCCCGCCGCTGCCGGTCGCCCTCGCCGCCGAGATGCCGATGCTCAGGCCGCTCGGCGAGGGGCGGCTGCGCTGGTTCGGCCTGCACGTCTACGACGCCTCGCTCTGGGTGCCCGGCGAGGCATGGTCGTTCGACCGCGCGTTCGCCCTCGACATCCGCTACGCCATGAACATCCGCGGCCGCGACCTCACCCTGCGCAGCCTCGAGGAGATGCGCAAGCTCGGCTTCACCGACCCCGCGAGGCTGAAGCGCTGGGAGGAGGCGATGGACCGCGTCTTCCCCGACATCCGCCCCGGCGACCGGCTGGTGGGCGTGATGGTGCCGGGGCGCGAGGCGCGGTTCTACAGCCAGGAACGGCTCCTCGGCACGGTGCCCGATCCGGAGTTCGCGCGCGCCTTCTTCGGCATCTGGCTGGACGAGCGCACGAGCGAGCCGGGCCTGCGGGCCCGCATGCTGCGGCTTCGCGACTAGGGAACGCGCGTGGTCGCCCACCCCCCGGGCCTTCGGCTCGCGGCCTACGGCTTCCTCGGCCTGCCGCTCGCGATGGCGGCGCTGCCGATCTACGTGCACGTGCCGAAGTACTACGCCGACACGCTGGGGCTCTCGCTCGCCGGCGTGGGCGCGATCCTTCTCGCCGCGCGCCTCGTGGACGCGGTGCAGGACCCGCTCTTCGGCTGGTGGAGCGACCGCGCGCGTGCCCGCGGAGGCAGCCGCTGGGTCTTCGTGGCGGCAGGGGCGCCGCTGCTCGCGCTGGGCATGGCGGGCCTCTTCCACCCGCCCGAGGCAGGCTCGGCAGGCCTCTCGTGGTGGCTCGTCGCGAACCTCGTCCTCGTCTACACGGCCTACAGCCTCGTCACCGTGAGCTACCTCGCCCACGGCGCCGAGATCACCGACGACGTGGCCGGCCGCACGCGCGTGACGGCCTGGCGCGAGGCCTTCGCGCTCGCGGGCGTGTTCCTCGCCGCTGCGCTGCCCGAGCTGCTTCGCCAGTCGATGGGGGAGCGCGAGGGCTTCGCGCGCTTCGCCCTGCTCTTCGCGCCGGTCGTGCTCGTGGCGGCCGCCCTCGCGATCCGCGGCTCGCCGGCCGCCCACGCGAGGCGGCCGCCCGCGGGAACCTCGCCCATCCGCGCGTTCACGCTGCCCCTGGGCAACCCCGCGTTCCGGCGCCTGCTCCTGGTGTTCGTGCTGAACGGGATCGCCGCGGCCATCCCCGCGACGCTCGTGCTCTTCTTCGTCGAGGATGTCGTGGGGCGCGAGGACCTGGCGCCGGCCTTCCTCGTCGCCTACTTCGCCGCCGGCGCGGCGGGCCTGCCGCTCTGGGTGGCGCTCTCGCGGCGCATCGGCAAGGCGCGCGCGTGGCTCGCGGCCATGGTCCTGTCCATCGCGGCCTTCATCTGGGCTTTCCTGCTGGGGCCGGGGGACGTCGCGGCGTATTTCGCGATCTGCATCCTGTCGGGGCTGGGCCTGGGCGCCGACCTGGCGCTGCCGCCATCGCTGCTGGCCGACGTGATCGATGGCGACGAGGCGCGCGGGCGCGGCCGCCACGAGGGCGCCTACTTCGGGCTGTGGAGCCTCGCCACGAAGGCGAACCTCGCGCTCGCCGCCGGCATCGCCCTGCCGCTGCTGCAGGCCTTCGGCTACGCGCCGGGGGCGGAGAGCTCCGCGCAGGCGCTTCTCGTCCTCGCGGGCGTGTACGCGCTGCTTCCCTGCGCGCTGAAGCTCGCGGCGGCGGGGGCGCTTGCGAATGCGATGTCGCTTCGCTTTGCCGGGGCAGGGGGAACCGCAGATGAACGCAGATGAACGCAGATGTTTCGTGACAGGAGTTTCGTCGCCGCGGACAGCGAGCGTCGTGCCAGGGATCCCAATCGATCTCCGCACGAAATCCATCTGCGTTCATCTGCGGTTCCCCCCGCCACCCATTCCACCCTCGGGAGTCGTGAAATGTTCGGAAGAGCCATCGCGGGCCTCGCGGCCCTCGCCCTCGCCGGTTGCGCGGCGGTCGCGCCGCAGGACTACGCGCGCGACAAGCCCGCGCTCGACCTGCGGGAGTACTTCACCGGCCGCGTCGACGCCTGGGGCGTCGTGCAGGACCGTTCCGGGCGCATCCTCAAGCGCATGGTGGTCGAGATCGACGGCGCCTGGAAAGGCGACACCGGCACCCTCGACGAGCGCTTCACGTACGCGGACGGGACGAAGGAGACGCGCGTGTGGACGATCCGCAAGGACGGCAACCGCTACACGGGCACCGCCGCCGACGTGGTCGGGGAAGCCCGCGGCGAGGCGGCGGGCAACGCGCTGCGCTGGAACTACGTGCTGGACGCAAGGCGCGAGGGCGGGGGTACCATCCATCTGGACATGGACGACTGGATGTGGCTCGTGGACGAGCGCACGCTCGTCAACCGGACGACCTTCTCGAAGTTCGGCATCCGCTTCGGCGAGGTGACGATCTTCTTCCGCAAGCGATAGGACATGGCGCTCAACCCGCGCATCCGCGACTGGCAGGACCGGCGCTGCTGGATCATCGGCGCCTCCACGGGCATCGGCGCGGCGCTGGCCGCGCGGCTCGCCGCCTCGGGCGCGCGGGTGGCGGTGTCCGCGCGGCGAGCCGGCCCGCTCGAGGCGCTGGCCGGCGCGATGGCGAAGGGCAAGGGGCTCGCCCTGCCGCTCGACATCACCGACGCCCCCGCGCTGGAGAAGGCGGCCGCGAAGCTCGCGAAGGCCTGGGGCGGCGTGGACCTCGTCGTGGTGATGGCCGGCGAGTACAAGCCGGTGCGCGCGTGGGAGCTGGAGGCGAAGGCGGCGCGCTCGATGGTGGAGGTGAACCTCGTCGGCGCGCTCAATGCGCTGGCGGCCGTGGTCCCGCGGCTGCTCGCGCAGGGCAGCGGCACGATCGCGCTGGTGTCGTCGGTGGCCGGTTACCGGGGCCTGCCGAAGAGCCTCGTGTACGGGCCCACGAAGGCGGCGGTGATCAACCTCGCGGAGGCGCTCTACCTCGACCTGCAGCCCAGGGGCATCGGCGTGTGCGTGGTGAACCCCGGGTTCGTGAGGACGCCGATGACGGCGCAGAACGACTTCCGCATGCCCGCGCTCATCGAGCCGGAGGAGGCCGCCGACGAGATCGTGAAGGGGCTGCAGGCCGGCGAGTTCGAGATCCACTTCCCGAAGCGCTTCACGCGGTTCCTGAAGCTGCTGCGGGTGCTGCCGTACGCGCGCTACTTCCCGGCGGTGCGCAAGGCGACCGGGCTGTGAGCGCCGAGGCGCTGGCGCGGCTCGTCGCGTTCTGGGAGGGGCTCACGCCGGCGCGCGTGGCCGCGCTGGGCGAGGTGTACGCCGAGGACGCGTGCTTCCGCGACCCCTTCAACGAGGTGCGCGGGTTGCCGGCCCTGCAGGCGATCTTCTCGCGCATGCACGAGACGCTCGACGACCCCCGGTTCACGATCGTGGAGACGATCCGCGAGGGCGACCGCGCCGTGCTGGTGTGGGACTTCGACTTCCGGATCCGCGCCTGGAAGCCGCGGGTGGCGCAGCGCATCCACGGGCTCTCCGTCGTGCGCTTCGGGCCGGACGGGCGCGTCGCCTGGCACCGCGACTACTGGGACGCGGCGGGCGAGCTCTACGCCAAGCTGCCGCTCGTCGGCCCGCTGGTGCGCTACCTCGCGCGCAGGATGGGCTGAGGCGAGAGGCCCACGGAGATCTCCGCCACGGCGGCGCGCAGCCGGGGCAGGAAGCGCTCGAGCATCTCCTGCTTGCCGTGGCGCGCGAGGTTGGTGCTCACGTTGACCGCCGCGAGGACGCGGCCCTGCGCGTCCACGATGGGGGCGGCCAGCCCGCACACGCCCAGCTCCAGCTCCTCGCTCACGAGCGCGTAGCCCTGCCGGCGGACCTTCGCGAGGTCCCTCGCCAGCGCGTCCGGCTCGCACAGGGTGAAGCGCGTGTAGGGCTTGAGAGACCGCGGCGAGAGGAGGCGGCGCGCCTGCGCCGGCGGCAGGTCGGCGAGCAGAACGCGCCCCATCGAGGTCGCGAACGCCGGCAGGCGGCTGCCGAGCCCGATGCCGCGAGCGAGCGGGCTGCGCATCTCCGCGCGCGCGACGTAGACGATTTCGGCGCCCTCGAGCACGGAGACGGCCACCAGCTCGTCAAGCTCCGCGGCCAGGCGCTGGATGACCGGCTGGGCGACCTCGGGCATCGAGAGCGAGGAGAGGAAGGCATGGCCCAGCTCCAGCACCCTCGGCGTGAGCGAGAAGCGGCCGTCGGCGACGCGGGCGTAGCCGAGGGTGAGGAGCGTGTGCAGGAGGCGGCGAGCGCCCGCCCGCGTGACGCCCGCCCGGGCCGCCACCTCGCTGATGGTGAGGGAAGGCGCCTCCGAGCCGAAGGCGCGCATCACCGCGAGCCCGCGCGCGAAGGCCTCCACGAAGGTGTCGCTGCCGCCGATGCCCGCCCCGTCCGCCTCTTCCATAGCCGCCTCCCGCGCGGCCGCGCCCCCTTTGACAGGGCGCCGGAAACCGCGCTACGGTTGTTCTAGTATCGATCATATGTTCGGTAGACGAACAACGCAACCGGAGAAGACCCATGAAACGCCTTGCCCGCCTCGCCCTTTCCGCCCTGCTCGCCGCCGCCGCCCTGCCGGCCGCGGCCCAGGCCGACTTCCCCACGAAGCCCATCCGCTTCATCGTCCCGGCGGCCGCCGGCGGCCCGACGGACCTCACCGCGCGGCTCATCGCGCAGGAGATGCAGAAGACCCTCGGCCAGCCCGTGGTGATCGAGCCCAAGCCGGGCGCGGGCGGCAACGTCGGCGCCGACCACGTGGCGAAGAGCGCGCCCGACGGCTACACGATCCTCATGGCGACCATCGGCACGCACGCCATCAACCAGACGCTCTACAAGTCGCTGCCCTTCGACCCGATCAAGGACTTCGCGCCGGTCTCGCAGGTCGTGCAGTACCCGCTCATCTTCGTGGTGCACCCCTCGATCCCGGCGAAGAGCGTGCGCGAGTTCATCGACTACGCCAAGGCGAATCCCGGCAAGCTCAACCGCGCCTCGGGCGGCAGCGGGACCTCCATGCACCTCTCCGGCGAGCTCTTCCGCAGCTTCACGGGGCTGGACCTGCCGCACATCCCCTACAAGGGCAGTGCGCCCGCGCTGAACGACCTCGTCGGCGGGCAGGTGCACCTGATGTTCGACTCGATGATGACGGCGCTGCCGCTGGTGAAGGCGGGCAAGCTGCGTGCGCTCGGCGTCACGGGCGCCACGCGGTCGCCGGCCGTGCCCGACATCCCGACGATCGCCGAGCAGGGCGTCGCGGGCTACAGCGCCGTGGGCTGGATCGGCGTGGTGGCGCCGGCGAAGACGCCGCCGGAGATCGTCGCGAAGCTGAGCAAGGCGGTCGCCGCCGCCGTGAAGGCGCCGGCCGTGGCCGAGCGGCTGACGGCACAGGCGGCCGAGCCCGTCGGCAGCACCCCCGAGGAGTTCGCCGCGTTCATCCAGGCGGAAACGAAGAAGTGGGAGCGGGCCGTGCGCGATTCCGGTGCGCGCGTCGAGTAGGGAAGCCGCGATGACCCCCATCGACTTCGCCGGGCGGGTCGCCGCGCTGGCCGAAAGGCTCCGCCGCGAGGGCGCGAGCGCCTACGTGGGCACGCGGCAGGCGTCGCTCCACTACCTCAATGGCGCGTTCATGCCGTGGCGCGGGGCGGTGATCGTCACCGCCGCGGGCGCCTGCGAGACCGTCTACTGGGCCATGGACTGCTCGCGCGTGCGCGAGGAGGGCGTGGGCCACCCGATCACGGAATTCTGGTTCGACGGCATGATCGAGGCGATCGCCGCGACGCTCGCGCGCCTCGGCGCGGACCGCGGCCGCGTCGGGATCGACCTCAGCCACCCCGGGGCCGCGCAGGTGGCGCCCGGGATGATCACCGCCTCGGAGTACCTCGACCTCGCGGCGAAGCTCCCCGGGGCGGCGCTCGAGAACGGCGTGCGGTGGATCGACGACCTCATGCTGCTCAAGTCGCCGGCGGAAATCGAGCGCCTGCGGGAAGCCGCGCGCGTGTCGGACATCGGCTTCCGGGCCGGCATGGCCGCCATCGCGCAGGGAGTCACCGAGAACCACGTGGCGGGCGCGATCGAGCAGGCCATCCGCGACCACGGCAGCACCTGGTCGTGGGCGGTGACGGGCGGCACCGAGGTGGGCAGCGGCCCGCGCACCGGGTTCCTGCGCGGCGTCACCCAGCAGGCCACCGACCGGCCCATCGGCCGCAACGAGTTCGTGATCCTGGACCTGCACCCGATGATCGACCTCTACCTCGCGGACACCGCCATTCCCGTGTTCGTCGGCACGCCCGACGAGACGCAGAAGCGCATGATCGCGTGCTGGGAGGACGTCGCCGCGACGATGCTCGCGAGCCTGCGCCCGGGCCGCGCCGTGGCCGACTGCGTGAAGGAGGGCATCGCGACCTTCGCGCGGCACGGCTTCGGGGACTTCGGCCTGCCGCTCTTCGGCCACGGGCTCGGCACCTGCGCGCGCACGCGGCCGTTCCTCAACCTGCGCAGCGACGACCTTGTGACGCCGGGGATGGTGGTCGCCCTCGGCACGCACCTCTACGTGCCGGGGGGCGGGGGCATGCGCCTCGAGTACCCGGCGCTGGTCACCGAGCGGGGGGCGGAGCCGCTGGTGGAGACGCCTGCCCGGGTGCACTACCTCGCTTGACGGGCCGGGCCGGGCGACGGCGCCCGGTCCCCCTTCTCGAGGACGTACAGCGCGCCGGGGGCGGGAACGCCGCGCTCGGCGCGGATCACTTCCGTGGACCGGTGGGCGACCGTGAGCCCGGCCGCGGTGGCGAGCGAGCGGACGTACCCGTCCGGATGGGAGTACCGGCTGGTGGGTTCCAGCGTGTAGCCCTCGCCGGCGCCGCCGCCTTCGACCGAGAAGGCGAAGCGCCCGCCCGGGGCGAGCGCACGGGCCGTCTCCACGAACGCCGGCGCGAGGTCGCCCACGTAGACGAACACGTCGGCCGCCACGACGAGGTCCGCCGAGGCCGCGGGCGCGGCGCGAAGGAACGGCTCGAGCCCGACGGCCTCCACCGACGCGTACAGCCGCCTCGCGAGCGCCATCTCCACCATGCGCGGCGAGAGGTCGGCGCCGCGCATCGACTCGAAGCGCCCGCGCAGCGCGTCGGCCACGAGCCCGGTGCCGCAGCCGAGGTCCAGCACGCGGCGCGGCCGCGGCCGCGCGTCGAGCCATTCGCCCAGCACCTCGGCGATGCGGCCGGGGATGCGGTAGCCCAGCCGCTCCACGAGGTGCTCGTCGAACTTCGCGGCCATGCCGTCGAAAAGCCCGGCCACGAAGGCGTCGGGGGGGCGCGGCGGGCCGGCGCCGGCGGCCACGTCGCGCGCGAAGCGAAGCGACTCGTCGCCGGGGCTCGCGGCGAGCGCCTGCTCGAGGTGGGGAAGCGCCTCGGCCGGCCGCCCGAGCGTGAGGAGGGCCCGGCCGAGGTTGCCGCGCGCCTCGTGGAAGCCCGCGTCGATCTCGAGGGCCTTCGCGAAGCGCGCGGCGGCCTCCTGCGTTCGCCCCATCTTGAGGAGCGCGTTGCCGAGGTTGTTCCACGGCGGCGCGAAGCCCGGCGCCAGCGCAGTCGCGCGCATGAGGGCCTCGAGAGCCTCTGCGACGCGCTCGTGCGCGAGGAGCAGGTTGGCGAGGTTGTTCAGGGCCTGCACGAGGTCGGGCTTGACCGCGAGCGCCCGGCGGTAGGCGCGCTCGGCCTCCGCGTCCAGCCCCTGCGAGTGCAGCGCCACCGCGAGGTTGAAGCGCGCGCCGACGTGCGCCGGGTCGGCCTCGCAGGCGGCCGCGTAGGCCTGCGCCGCCTGCGCCAGGCGGCCCTGCTTGTGGAAGGCGACGCCCTCGGCGAAGAGGCGCCCGGCCCGCGCGTCGCCCAAGGCGCTATTTCGCCTCGACGTACTCGAAGACCTTCACCACGCGGGACACCCCGGCGGTGGAGCGCGCCACCTCGACCGCGGCGTCGCCCTCGGCGGGCGTCACGAGGCCCATGAGGAACACCGCGCCGGCCTCGGTGACGACCTTCACGTGGTTGGGAGAGAACTTGCCGTTGCCCACCATGCGCGCCTTCACGTTGCTGGTGATGATGGAGTCGTTGCCGCGCGAGGTGATGGAGGAGTTGCCGGCGATGGCGAGCTCGTTGGCCACGTCGCGGACGTTCGGGATGGCGCGGATCGCCTTCTCGACGGCGGCCTTCGTGTCCTCGGTCGAGACCTCGCCGGTGAGCAGCACCTTGCGGTTGAAGCTCGTCGCGTTCACGTGGGAGCCCTTGAAGTCGGCGTTGAGCCGCGCCAGCGCCTTCCACTCGATGTTCTCGTCCTCCACGTAGATGCCGGTGGTGCGGCGGTCGTCGACGAGGAGGGCCGCGGCGCCGATGCCGCCGGCGGCCAGGCCGAAGCAGCCCGAGAGCAGCGGGGCCGCGAGCGCAAGGGCGAGGAGGGGGAGCAGTCGTCGCATCATTTCTCTCCGTGGAGGACGTTGTCGATGGTGTCGCAGAGGCAGTGCAGGGCGAGGATGTGCACTTCCTGGATTCTCATCGTGCGCGGGTGGGCCACGTTCAGGTGGTGGTCGCCGGGGCCGAGCAGGCGCGCCATCTCGCCGCCGTCGCGGCCGGTGAGGGCGACGACCGCCATCCCGCGCGCGCGCGCCGCCTTCATGGCGGCGATCACGTTGCGCGAGTTCCCGGAGGTGGAGAGCGCGAGCAGGGCGTCGCCTTCGCGGCCCAGCGCCTCCACCTGCTTCGAGAACACTTCGTCGTACGAGTAGTCGTTGGCGATGGCGGTGAGCGCCGAGGTGTCGACGGTGAGGGCCACGGCCGGCAGGCCCGGGCGCTCGCGCTCGAAGCGGCCGACGAGCTCCGCGGCGAAGTGCTGGCAGTCGGCGGCGGACCCGCCGTTGCCGCAGGCGAGCACCTTGTTGCCGCGCGCGAGCGCGGCGGCCAGCGCCTCGCCCGCGCGGGCGATCGCCGGCGCGAGCGTCTCGCTCATGCGCGTCTTGAGCTCGATGGCATCCTGGAAGTGGCGGCGGACGTGGGCGGTGTGATCCATTCTTTCGGCTTGTGGAGGTGTGGGGGGCGCTGAATTGTAGCCCCGCGCGGCTCAGGCGGCCTCGAAGGCGCCGCGGATCCACGCGGGCTCGGCGCCTGCGCCGTCCAGGGTAAGGACATCGAACCGGCAGGCGGGTTCCGCGCCGAGACGCGCGAGGAAGTGTCGTGCCGCGGCGACGATGCGGCGCTGCTTGCGGAAATCCACGCTCGCGGCGGCACCGCCCCACGCGCGCCACGACCGTGCTCGCACTTCGACGAACACGAGCGTGCGGCCCTCCCGCGCGACGATGTCGACCTCCCCCAGGCGGGTGCGGTAGTTGCGCGCGACGATGGCCAGCCCGCGCGCGGCGAGGAAGCGCGCGGCGCGCTCCTCCGCCTCCTCGCCGCGGCGCCGGGCGGCCAGGCGGTCCGGCGCGCTCACGGGGCCGACTGCAGCGCGACGGCGCGGCCGGCGTCGAAGCCGGCGGGTACGAGGGTGCGCGTGAAGTGCCGGTCGGCGTCGAGCGCGATGCGCCCGGTCACGCCGTCCAGCGAGAAGGCCGGCTTCGGGGCGGCCTGCAGCAGCGCGCCGGCGAGGCGGTAGGCGTCGATGCCGAGCGCGTACAGGCGCTCCTGCTCCACGGGCATCGCGGCGCCGGGGGCGGGGTAGACCATGACGGCCGGGTGGTCGGGCTGGACGAACCAGGGCATGTCCACATAACGCACGCCCTCCAGGTCCAGGTTGACAGTGGCCTCCGCGCGCGGGTCCACGCCGAGGGAGGTGGTGTAGAGGGGAAGCGTCCCGGAGATGTAGGGTCGGACGGCGCGCGTGGCGGCCTGGTCGAGCGCGAGGAAGACCATGTCGCCGCGGAGCGAGGCGATCATCTCCTTCACGGCGGGCGCGTCCTCGAGCCTGCCGGCGAAGACCACGCGGCGGGCTTCCCCGGCCGCGCGCGCCCACTCGCGCTCGAAGGCGTCGGCCACGCGGCGCGACAGCGCCGAGGGCGAGGCGATCACGATGGCCGCGCGCCAGCCGTCGTTCATGGCCATGAGGGCCACCTGCCGCGCCTCCTGCTCGGCCGCGAGCGACACGGAGTACATCCGCGGCGGCATCGGCGTCTCCTGCGGCTGGTTGAGCACGAGGGTCGGCTGCCGCGGGCAGTCGCTGCGCGCGAGCCAGGTGGCGCCGTCGCGCGTGAGGCCGGCGACGACCATCACGGCGCCCTCGGCCTGCGCCCGCAGGCAGAGCTCCAGCACCGCCGCGCCGTCGTCGACGGCGGGGTAGGTGCGCACGGGAAGCGCGCCGGCCCCGGCCACCTGGCCCGCGGCCACGAAACCCTGGCGCACGGCGTCGGCCACGCGGCCGAGGGAGGGCGAGGAAAGCGGAAGGATGAGCGCCACGTGCGGCGCGGGGCCGGCGGGAATCGGCTGCCGCGCGGGGCGCGTCGGCGCGGGCGTCGGCGCGGGCGGCGGCGCGGGCGGCGCTGCCGGGTCGCGCAGGGGCGTCACGACCGTCGTCGGCGCAAGCCCCGGGTGGGTCGCCGCGGGCGAGGTCGCCGCGGGCGAGGTCGTCGGGGGCGTGGTTGTCGCGGGCGGCGGGTCGGCCGAGAATGCCGGCGGGGCCGCGACCAGGGCGGCGAGGAGGATCGCGGTGAAGCGCGCGAAGGTCGAGGGCAAGAGCGGCTCCGGTTCGCCGGTGGCGGAGGGCCGGCCGCCGGCATTGCCCGGGGGATTATATGTGGTGGCCACGCCCATCGGGAATCTCGGCGACGTGACGGCCCGGGCGCGAGAGACGCTCGCGGCGTGCGACGTGGTGGCCGCCGAGGACACGCGCGTGGCGAAGGCGCTCCTCACGCACCTCGGGATCCGCGCTCGCGTGGTGGCCGTGCACGCGCACAACGAGCGCGCGGCGGCCGAGGGCGTGCTCGCGCTCTTGCGCGAGGGACGATCCGTCGCGCTCACCACCGACGCCGGCACGCCCGCCGTGAGCGACCCCGGCGCCCTCGTGGTCGACCGCGTGCGCGCCGAGGGCCATCCCGTCATTCCCGTGCCGGGGCCCAGCGCCCTCACGGCGGCGCTTTCGGCGAGCGGCATCGTGGCCGACGGCGTGGTCTTCGCCGGCTTCCTGCCGGCCAGGGGGGCGGAGAGGAAGCGCCGCCTCGCGGAACTCGCCGCGGGCCCGTGGGCGATCGCGCTCTTCGAGTCGCCGCACCGCATCGAGGCGACGCTCGCCGACCTGCACGCGGCGCTGGGCGAACGCGACGTGGTCGTCTGCCGCGAGCTCACCAAGCGCTTCGAGACGATCGCGCGCGTGCCGCTCGCGGGCGCCGCGGCCTGGGTGCGGGCGGACCCCGACCGTTCGCGCGGGGAGTTCGTGCTGGTGGTCGAGGGGCGGCCGGTGGAGGCCGCGGCGGCCGTGGACCCGCGCCGCGTGCTGGAGGCGCTGCTCGCCGAGCTACCCGTGAAGCAGGCCGTCGCGCTCGCGGTGCGCATCACCGGCGCGGCGAGGAACGAGCTCTACGCGATGGCGCTCGCCATGAAGCCGGGAAGGCAAAGGGGCTGAGCGGCGGCCCGCTATAATCGCGCATGGCCGACGCGATCACGATCACCCGCCCCGACGACTGGCACGTCCACTTCCGCGACGGCGACCTGATGAGGTCGGTCGTGGGCGCGACGGCGCGGCAGTTCGGGCGCGCCATCGTGATGCCCAACCTGAGGCCCCCGGTCACCACCACGGAGCAGGCGGCCGCCTACCGCGGCCGCATCCTCGCGGCGCTGCCGGCCGGCGCGGCCTTCGAGCCGCTGATGACGCTCTACCTCACGGACAACACGCCCGCCGCGGAGATCGCGAAAGCGAAGGCCTCGGGCTTCGTGAAGGCGGTGAAGTACTACCCGGCGGGCGCGACCACCAATTCCGACTCCGGCGTGACCGACATCCGCAAGTGCGACGCGGCCCTCGAGGCGATGGCGGAGCACGGCGTTCCGCTGCTGCTGCACGGCGAGGTGACGGACCCGGAGGTCGACGTCTTCGACCGCGAAAAGGTCTTCATCGATCGCGTCCTCATCCCGCTGGAACGCCGCTTCCCGCGGCTGCGCATGGTGCTCGAGCACATCACCACGAGCGAGGCGGCGCTGTTCGTCTCGAGCGCGCCGGCGAACGTCGCGGCCACCATCACCGCGCACCACCTTCTCATGAACCGCAACGCGCTCTTCGCGGGCGGCATCCGGCCGCACCACTATTGCCTGCCGGTGCTCAAGCGCGAGCAGCACCGCGCGGCGCTCGCGAAGGCGGCGACCTCCGGCAACCCGCGCTTCTTCCTCGGCACGGACACCGCGCCGCACGCCCGGGGCATGAAGGAGGCCTGCTGCGGCTCGGCCGGGATGTACACCGCGCATGCGGCCCTGGAGCTCTACGCCGAGGCGTTCGAGCGCGAGGGCGCGCTCGAACGGCTGGAGGGCTTCGCGAGCCACTTCGGGCCCGACTTCTACGGCCTGCCGCGAAACGCCGGGAAGGTGACGCTCGCCCGGGAGCCCTGGGAGGTCCCGGCAAGCTATCCCTTCGGCGCCGAGTCGGTCGTGCCGCTGCGCGCGGGCGAGCGGCTCGCCTGGCGCCTCCAGGGCTGAGCCCCGGGAACCGGGCCGTGGACTGGGCCGGCGCGAGGGCGCGGCTGCAGGGCCCGGCGTTCGCGCCGCTCGCCCCGTCGCTCGCGCGCCTCGATCCCGCCCGCTGGCCCGCGCACGCCGAGCTCACGGCGCTCGCCGCCGGCATCGCCACCGCCTCGGGCGCGCCGCTGCGCTTCGTGCCGCCGCGCACGCAGCGCGACGCGGGCCGCCCGTACTACGAGCGCCACATCGCGCGCACGGGCGAGGTGGAGACGCGGGCCGGGAACTGGCACGACCTCTTCAACGCGCTCGCGTGGATCGCCTTCCCGCGCGCCAAGGCCGCCATCAACGCGCAGCACGCGGCGATGCTGGAGGAGGGCGGCGAGGCCGAGGCGCGCCGGCGCCGGCCCGAGCGCGACGCGCTCACCCTCTTCGACGAGGGCGGCGTCGTGGTGGCGGCGAGCGCGCCCGCGCCGCTTCGCCTCATCACCGGCCACGAGTGGAAGGCGCTCTTCTGGCAGGGGCGCGAGGCGCTCGCGGCGCAGGCGCGCTTCGTCGCCTTCGGACACGCGCTCTTCGAGAAGATGCTCGACCCTTTCATCGGCATCGTCGCCAAGGCGGTGTTCGTCCCTGTCGACGACCTCTTCATGATGCTGCCCCCCGAGGCGCAGGCCGCGCGCGTGGACGCGCTCCTCGCGGCCCACTTCGCCGACCGCGCCCGCTACCCCTCGCCGCGCGCCATGCCGCCCATCCCCGTCCTGGGAATCCCCGGATGGCACCCCGGCACGGACCGCGAGGACTTCTACGACGACGCCGGCCACTTCCGCCCCGCGCCGGGGACGGTCCCCTGATTGGGGACTGTCCCCGATTCTGGGGACTGTCCCCGTTCGCTCGCAGCACTCCGACCCCCCCTTTCTTCTCCCCGGCGTCGCAATTGCGGCATCATTCGCCGATGGAAAGCCTCTGGGACGACGCCGAAGCGAGCCGGTTCGAGGGCGACCTCGGGCTGCGGGTCTACACCTCGCGCCTGCTGGGGCGCGACAAGTCGCTGGTTCTGCACGGCGGCGGCAACACCTCGGTGAAGACGCGCGAGAGGGACATCCTCGGCCGCGAGACGGAGATCCTGCACGTGAAGGGCAGCGGCTGGGACCTCGAGCGGATCGAGGCCGCGGGCTTTTCCCCGGTGCGGCTGGACCACCTCGTGGCCCTCGCGCGGCTGCCGTCGCTCGCCGACCCGCAGATGGTGAACGAGATGCGCACCCACATGCTGCGGGCGGACGCGCCGACGCCCTCGGTGGAGGCGATCCTGCACGCGATCCTGCCGCACAAGTACGTGGACCACACGCACGCCGACGCGGTGCTCTCGCTCTGCAACTCGCCCGACGGCGAGCGGCTCGTGCGCGAGACCTTCGGTGACGACGTGGTGGTGATCCCCTACGTGATGCCGGGCTTCGACCTCGCGCGGCGCTGCGCGGAGATCTTCCCCCGCGAGGCCACGCCGCGCACGCAGGGCATGGTGCTCATGAACCACGGCATCTTCTCGTTCGGGGCCACGGCGCGCGAATCCTACGAGCGCATGATCGCGCTGGTGGGGCGCGCGCGGGCGGCACTCGAGGCCCGCGGCGCGTGGCGGGTCGAGGTCGCGCGCGAGGACCCGGCGCCCGGCCCCTTGCGGGTGGCGCAGGCGGCTCTGCGGCGCGAGGTGTCGGCGGCGGCCGGCTTCCCGGTGATCCTCGCCGCGCACCGCGACGCGGAGAGCCTCGCCTTCGCGAGGGGCGCCGACGTGGCGGATGTCGCCACCCGCGGCCCGGCGACCCCCGACCACGCCATCCGCACGAAACGCGTGCCGCTCGTGGGGCGCGACGTCGCGGGCTACGCGGCACGGTACGCGGCGTACTTCGAGGAGCACGCGAAGGCCGCCCGCGAGCCGAAGACGATGCTCGACCCGGCCCCGCGCGTCGTCGTCGACCCGGAGCTGGGCGTCTGCGCGGCCGGCCGCGGCGCCGCCGAGGCGGCGATCGTCTTCGACATCTACGCGCACACGATGCGCATCATCGCGCGCGCCGAGCGGCTGGGCGGCTGGCGGGCGCTGCCCGCGAAGGACATCTTCGACGTCGAGTACTGGGACCTCGAGCAGGCGAAGCTGCGCAAGGCGGGCGGCACGCCGCCCTTCGCGGGCGAGGTGGCCCTCGTCACGGGTGCGGCCTCCGGGATCGGCAAGGCGTGCGTGGCGAGCTTCCTCGCGCGCGGGGCGGCGGTGGTGGGCATGGACCTCCACGAGTCGGTCGAGCGGCTGCACGCGCGGCCGGACTACCTCGGCGTGCGCGGCGACGTGACGGACGCGGCCGCCATCGCGGAAGCGCTGGAGCGGGCCGCCGCCGCCTTCGGCGGGCTCGACATGCTGGTTCTCAACGCCGGCGTCTTCCCGGGCGGACGGAAGATCGAGTCGCTTGGCGACGCCGAGTGGGACCGCGTGATGCGCGTGAACCTGGACGCGAACCTGGCGCTGCTGCGCGAGGCGCACGCGCTCCTCAAGCTCGCGCCGCGCGGCGGGCGCGTCGCGGTGATCGGCTCCAAGAACGTGCCGGCGCCGGGGCCGGGCGCGGCCGCCTATTCCGCCTCGAAGGCGGCGCTCGCGCAGCTCGCGCGCGTCGCGGCCCTCGAGTGGGGCGCCGACGGGATCCGCGTCAACACGCTGCACCCCAACGCCGTCTTCGACACCGGCATCTGGACCGGCGAGGTCCTCGCCGAGCGCGCCCGCCACTACGGCCTCACGGTGGAGGCCTACAAGCGCAGCAACGTCCTGCGCGTCGAGGTGACCAGCCGCGACGTGGCCGAGCTCGCCGCCGAGCTCTGCGGCCCGCTCTTCGCCAAGACCACCGGCGCGCAGGTGCCGGTCGACGGCGGCAACGACCGCGTGATCTGAGGGGAACGCGCGCCGTTCTCCCGTAGAATGGCGGGGTGAAGCAGGCCGGGCGATCGCCGTCGCGGATTTTTCCGCGGCGGAGGAAAGTCGGGACTCCACAGGGCAGCGTAGCGGGTAACGCCCGTCCGCCGTGAGGCGCGGATCAGAGGAACAGAGACGAGCCGGTTGAGTCCGGGTGAAACGGCCAATCTCTACGCGGAGCAACACCAAATAGGCAGGCGACGACGGGGCCCCCCGAGCCTGCGGGTAGGTGGCTCGAGCGCCGCGGCAACGCGTCGCCAAGAGGAATGATCGTCATATTGCCGCGAGGCAGTAACAGAATCCCGCTTACAGGCTTGCTTCACACTTCCCCTTTCGCCGTCGCCTTCCTCGGTGCGATCGCGGCCTTCGCCGCCGCCGCACCCGCGCGCGCGGCCATCGTCGAGGAAGTCCCCTACGTCACCACGCCCGGCAACGTCACGGCGGCGATGCTGGACCTCGCCGGCGTGAAGGCGGGCGACCACGTGATCGACCTGGGCTCCGGGGACGGGCGCATCGTCATCGCCGCGGCGCGGCGCGGCGCCACCGGCCTGGGCGTGGACAACGATCCGGGCCTCGTGGCGGAGAGCATCGCCAACGCGCGGCGCGCGGGCGTGGCGGACCGCGCGCGCTTCCTCGAGCAGGACCTGTTCACGACCGACCTCTCGCCCGCCACCGTGGTGACGATGTACCTGCTTCCCGAGGTGAACCTGAGGTTGCGGCCGGCGATCCTGGGGCTGCGGCCCGGCACGCGTGTCGTCTCCCACGACTGGGACATGGGCGACTGGAAGCCGGACCGCAGCGTCACCGTCGCCGTGCCCGAGAAGAAGCTGGGCCTCGAGAAGTCGAGCCGCGTGTTCCTCTGGATCGTGCCGGCGCGCGTGGAGGGCCTGTGGTGCGGCCGTGCCGGGAACCGCCGCGCGACGCTGCGGCTCGGGCAGGCTTTCCAGGCCGTGCGGGGCGAACTGCGCGAAGGGGGTTCCGCGCCCGAGAGCGTGACGGGGCGGCTCGACGGCGCGACGCTGGCGATGGCGGGCGGCGGCCAGCTCGCCTTCGCCGGGGCAAACGCCCGCGCGACGGGGCGCCTCGCGGCTTACGACTGGCGCCGGGCCGACGGCGAGGCCTGCCCCGCGCCCTGACTCAGCGGGCGGCGGCCACCAGCGCGGGCCAGTCGCCGCGCCGGATCCTCGCCACCACGACGAACTTCCCGCCCGCGGGCTTCAGCACCGCGGCCTCGCCTTCGTCCAGGTGCGGCGGGCCCGCGATGGCGCGGAACGGATTGCCGTGACTCGTGATCGCGCGCAGCGTCCCGGCCTTCGGCGGCGAGGCGAGGAGCGCGACGAGGGGCCCGTAGTCCGCGTTCGCGCGGTTCGTCCCCTCGAAGCCGCGAACGACGGTCGAGGGCTCGGCGCGGCCGAACATGAGGCGCCCCGTTTCCATCGTCCTGCAGAAGGGGCTCGCGATCACCTCGCCCACGGGCAGGGCCAGGGCGCGGATCGCCTCGCCGATCTCGCGTGCCTGGGCGCGACCGGCCTCGGAGAGGTTTCGCTGCGAGGCGCACGCGTCGTAGGTGGACATCGCCGCGTCGCTCTGCGTGAAGTCCGTCGCGGTGTGGCGGAAGTAGAGCGTGTAGCCGCCGTTGCGCAATTCGCGCACCAGCGCCGCGCCCTCGAGCGCGTGGGCCGGATCGGGCGAGGAAAGGTGTTGCGCGGTGGCCGGCAAGGCGAGCGTTGCGGCGGTGCAGCATGCGAGGATGATGCGGTGCAACATGCGCGGGTCCTCCGGAAGCGCCTTCGGCTCAGACGCCGTGTCGCGGCGGGGGTTCGCCGGGGAGCGATCTTAGCAAACGACTTTCAATTGATTTCATAACCCATTGAATATATTGATCATAGGAAACCGAAAAACAGGGTGAGAAAGTTGCCCTAAGTCCCTGTCGCACAAGAAAAAATTCCTCCGATTCCCCCTTGACTCCCCCAAAGCGACTCAATAGAGTGTGCGGAAGTGGGAAAAATTGGGAAATCCTAGGATTCCGGGCCGTCCGGAGCGCCAGGATTCCCCGCAAAGGGGGAGCACGGTGTTTCAGGGAGCATCGCAGATCAACCTCGACGCGAAGGGCCGCCTGGCGGTGCCGACGCGCGTGCGCGATCCCCTGACGCAGGGCGGCACCGTGCCGGTGGTCCTCACGGCGCACCCCGACAAGTGCCTGCTGCTCTACCCCGCCCCGGCGTGGGAGCCGGTGCGGGCCCGGGTGATGGCGTTCCCCAGCCTCGACGCCGCCTTCAACCCGTGGAAGCGCCTGCTCGTCGGCTTCGCCGAGGAGCTCGCGCTCGACTCCGCGGGCCGCCTCCTCATCTCGCCCGAGCTGCGCGCCTTCGCCGGCATCGACAAGCGCGTGATGTTCGTCGGGCAGGGGAGCTACTACGAGATCTGGGACCTCGAGCGCTGGCAGCAGCAGCTCGACCGGCTCACCGCCGGAGGCACTCCCGTCTTGCCACCCGGGATGGAGAACTTCTCGCTGTGACGCGGCCGGTGCCTCCGGGACCCCGACCGCTCAGCAGCCGAGAGCGATCCCCGGCACCAGGCACCCCCGTCTTTCCCACCCGTGAGTGAGGTCGCCCATGTCCCGGTCCTTCCCGAAGAAGCCGTCGCTGCCCTCCGCGTCCGTGCCGACGGGATCTACGTCGATGGCACCTTTGGCCGCGGCGGGCACAGCGCGGCCATCCTCGCCCTGCTCGGTGTTCGCGGAAGACTTCTCGCTTTTGATCAGGACCCCGCGGCGCTTGCGGCTCACGCGATCGCGGATCGACGTCTTGAGCTGATCCATGGCCGCTTCTCGACGATGAAGGCGGAGCTCGGCGCGCGCGGGGTGACGCGCGTGGCGGGCGTGCTCCTGGACCTCGGCGTCTCCTCGCCGCAGCTCGACGAGGCGCACCGCGGGTTCAGCTTCTCCGCCGACGGCCCGCTCGACATGCGCATGGACCCCACCCGGGGGGAGACGGCGGCCGGCTGGCTCAACCGGGCGACAGAACAAGAAATCAGGGAGGTCATCGGCACCTATGGGGAAGAACGGTTTGCTAAACAGGTTGCAGGAGCGATTGTTGCGGCAAGGAGCCGCGAACCTTTCCGGACCACAAGGCAGCTTGCCGAGGTCGTGGGTGGCGCGGTTCGGACGCGCGAGCCGGGCAAGCATCCGGCGACCCGGACCTTTCAGGCTCTTCGGATTCACGTCAATCAAGAGCTTGCGGAGCTCGAGATGACGCTGCCGCAGGCGGTGGACCTCCTCGAGCCGGGCGGGCGGCTGGCCGTGATCAGCTTCCACTCGCTCGAGGACCGCATCGTCAAGAACTTCATGCGCGAGGCCGCCACCGCCGACCGGCTGCCGCGCGGCTTGCCCGTTCGCGCGAAGGACCTTCCCCAGCCGCGGCTGCGCCTCGTCGGCCGCGCCATCCGGCCCTCGGCCGCCGAGGTCGAGGCCAACCCGCGCGCGCGCAGCGCCACGCTGCGGGTTGCCGAGCGCTCGGGCGCCTGAGCGAGACCGCCGTGGCCCGCCTGAACCTCCTCCTCCTCGCCGTCGCCATCGCCTGCGCGCTGGGCGTGATCACGGCGCAGCACAAGTCGCGGCTGCTCTTCATGGACCTCGAGGCCGGCCAGGCCCGGGCGAAGAAGCTGGACGAGGAGTTCACGCAGCTGCAGCTGGAACAGGGGACCTGGTCCACCAACAAGCGCGTCGAGGCCGTGGCCTCGCGCAGCCTCGGCATGCGCCTTCCCGAGGCGGGCGCCACTCGCGTGATCACGCTGGACGCGGCGCGGGAGGCGAAGCGGCCATGAGGTTCGAGAAGCGCACCCCGCAGCTGCGCCTGCGCCTCGAGGGCTGGCGCTCGCGCCTCGTGCTGGCGCTGTGCGCGCTCGGCTTCGCGGTGCTCGCCGTGCGCGCCTTCTGGCTGCAGGGCTTCAACCACGACTTCCTGCAGCAGAAGGGCGAGGCGAGGTACGGCCGCGTGGTGGCGATGCCCGCCTCGCGCGGCCCCGTGAAGGACAGGAACGGCCAGCCTCTCGCCATCTCCACGCCGGTGGAATCGATCTGGGCGAGCCCCGAGGACTTCGAGGCCGACGAGCCGAGGCTGCGCGCGCTGGCGAAGGCGCTCGGGGTCGACGCCGCCGAGATCCGCCAGAAAGTTGCCAGCAAGGATCGCCAGTTCGTCTGGCTGCGCCGCCACATCTCGCCCGAACAGGCCGTCAAGGTGATGGCGCTGGCGGTGCCGGGCGTCTTCCAGCAGCGCGAGTTCCGCCGCTTCTACCCCGCGGGCGAGGTGATGGCGCACGTGGTGGGGTTCACCGGCATCGACGACGCGGGGCAGGAAGGCATCGAGCTCGCCCGGCAGGACTGGCTCGCCGGGGTGCCGGGAAGCCGCAAGGTGATCAAGGACAGGAAGGGCCGCATCGTGGAAGACGTCGAGAGCCTGCGCGTGCCGCGCGACGGGCGCGCGCTCGTGCTCTCCATCGACCAGCGCCTGCAGTTCCTCGCGCACCGCGAGCTCAAGGCCGCGGTCGAGGCCAACCGCGCCCGCGGCGGCTCGCTCGTCATGGTCGACGCCCGCACCGGCGAGGTCCTCGCGCTCGTGAACCAGCCGGACTACAACCCCAACAACCGGGCCGCGGTCACCGGCCGGCAGACGCGCAACCGCTCCGTCACCGACATCTTCGAGCCGGGCTCGACGATGAAGCCCTTCACCGTCGCCGCCGCGCTGGAGGCGGGCATCGTGCGGCCGCAGACGGTGATCCAGACGGGCCCGGGCACGATGGCGGTGGGCGGCTGGACGATCAGCGACACGCACCCTCACGGCGCGCTCACCGTGCAGCAGGTGATCCAGAAGTCCTCCAACGTGGGCACGGCGAAGCTCCAGCTGCAGATGCGGCCGGAGGAGATCGGCGCGTTCTACCGCGAGCTGGGCTTCGGCTCGCCGCCCGACACGGGCTTCCCCGGCGAGGCGAAAGGGTTGCTGCGCCCGGCCGCCAAGTGGCGCCCCATCGAGCAGGCGACCATGAGCTACGGGCACGGCATCTCCGTGTCGCTGCTGCAGCTCGCGCGCGCCTACACCATCTTCACGGGCGAGGGCCACCTGCTGCCCCTCACGCTGGTGAGGCGCGACGGCCAGCCCATCGGCAAGCCGCTCGTCTCGCGCGAGACGGCGCACGAGGTGGCGCGCATGATGGAAATGGCAGTGGGCCCGGGCGGCACGGCGCCGCGCGCGGCGGTGCCGGGCTACCGCGTGGCGGGCAAGACCGGCACCGCGCACAAGGCCGAGGCCGGCGGCTACGCCGAGTCGAAGTACGTGTCCTCCTTCGTGGGCTTCGGGCCGGTGTCGGCCCCGCGCTTCATCGTGGCCGTGATGCTCGACGAGCCCTCCGGGGCGCGCTACTACGGCGGCGACGTGAGCGCCCCCGTGTTCTCCTCGGTGATGGGCGCGGCCCTTCGCCTCTACGCGGTCCCGCCGGACGCCCCGCAGGCGCACCAGGCGCTGGTCCCGGCGCGGCCGGCCGCCACCGAGGCGCGCGCGCCGTCCGCCGGGGGGGAGGGATGATCGCCGTGGCCGAAGCCCCGCGCGCCGCCGCCTCGCCGCTCGCCCAGCGACTCGCGCAGCTCGGCGTGCCGCTCGCCGACCTCACGACGGACTCGCGTGCCGTGAAGCACGGCGCCGTGTTCCTCGCCTACCCCGGCAGCGCGCGCGACGGCCGCGCCTTCATCGCCGACGCCATCGCGCGCGGCGCGGCCGCCGTGATCTGGGAGCGGCGCGGCTTCGAGTGGAGCCCGTCGTGGGACGTGCCCAACCTGGCGGTCGAGGGACTGCGCGGCAAGGCGAGCGAGATCGCGGGCCTCGTGCACGGCGACCCGTCGGCGCGGTTGTGGGTGGTCGGCGTCACGGGCACCAACGGCAAGACTTCCGTGGCGCAGTGGGTGGGACAGGCCCTCGACGGCCTCGGGCGGCGCGCCGCCGTGCTGGGCACGCTGGGAAACGGCCTCGTCGGCGAGCGCGCGGAGGCCAGGAACACGACGCCCGACGCCGTGGTGCTGCAGCGCGAGCTGGCGGACTACCTGCGGCGCGGCGCGAAGGTCGCGGCGATGGAGGTCTCCAGCCACGGGCTGGACCAGGAGCGCGCCGCCGCCATCAAGTTCGACGTCGCGGTGTTCACGAACCTCACCCGCGACCACCTCGACTACCACGGGACCATGGAGGCCTACGCCGAGGCCAAGTACCGGTTGTTCAGCGCGCGCGGGGTAGGCCGCGCCGTGATCAACGTCGACGACGATTGGGGAAGGCGATTCGCGGACCGGCTCCGCGGATCGCCTGTCGACGTGATCGGCTACGGCCGGGGCGGCGGGCGGCTGCGCGCGAGCGCCTTCACGCAGTCGGCGGCGGGCCTGCGCATCGCGATCGAGGGCGACTGGGGCGCGGGCGAGGTCGCGGTGCCGGTGCTCGGCGCCTTCAACGTGGCGAACCTCCTCGCCGTGGCCGGGACGCTGCTCGCGAGCGGCGTCCCCTTCGAGGAGGCGCTCGCCGCCCTTGCGCGGCTGGCCCCGGTCCCGGGCCGGCTGGAACGGCTGGGCGGGGGCGAGGCGCCGCTCGTGGTGGTCGACTACGCGCACACGCCGGATGCGCTCGAGAAGGCGCTCGATGCCGTGCGGCCGGTCGTGGCGCCCGGGGGCAGGCTCCTCTGCGTCTTCGGCTGCGGCGGCGACCGCGACCCGGGCAAGCGCCCGATCATGGGCGAGGCCGCGGCGCGGCTCGCGGACCACGTGATCGTCACCAGCGACAACCCGCGCGGCGAGGACCCGGCGGCCATCATCGACGAGGTCCTCTCCGGCGTGCTCTCGGGGAGCGTCGAGTCGGTCGAGGACCGCCAGGTCGCGATCTTCTCCGCCGTGCACCAGGCGCGGCCCGGCGACGTCGTGCTCGTGGCCGGCAAGGGGCACGAGACGTACCAGGAGATCGCCGGCGTGCGCCACCCCTTCCGCGACGCGGAAGTGGCCGCCGCCGCGCTCGAGGCGAGGCCGCGATGAGCGGGATCGCCGCCGCCTCGCCGATGATGGACCTGGACGCGCTCGCCGCCGCCACGGGCGGGATGGCCGCGGGCGAGCGCGTGGGCTTCACGGGCGTCTGCACCGACAGCCGCGTGATCGCTCCCGGCGACCTCTTCGTGGCCCTCGCGGGCGAGAACTTCGACGGCCACGACTACGTGCCCCAGGCGATCGGCCGCGGGGCGGCCGCGGCCCTGGTCGCCCGCCGCGTGGGCAGCGAGCGCGAGATCCCGCAGGTCGTCGTGAAGGACACGAGGAAGGCGCTGGGGAGCCTCGGCGCCGCCTGGCGCGCGCGCTTCTCGCTTCCGGTGGTCGCGGTGACCGGCAGCAACGGCAAGACGACCGTGAAGGAGATGCTCGCCTCGATCCTCGCCGTGCACTGCGACGGGCGCGACGACGTGCTCGCCACCGAGGGCAACCTCAACAACGACATCGGCCTGCCGCTCACGCTCCTGCGCCTGCGCGACCACCACCGCTACGCGGTGCTGGAGATGGGGATGAACCACCCGGGCGAGATCGACTGGCTCTCGCGGCTCGCCGCGCCGCGGGTCGCGCTCGTGAACAACGCGCAGCGCGCGCACATCGGCCTGCTGCGCACCATCGAGGCGGTCGCGCAGGCCAAGGGCGAGATCTACGCCGGGCTGCGCCCCGGCGGCATCGCGCTGGTGAACGGGGACGACCCCTTCGCCGGGTACTGGAAGAAGCTCGCGGCGGGCCACCCCGTCGTCACCTTCGGCCTCGCGGAATCGGCCGACGTGCACGGCCGGGTCGAGGAAGGGCAGCTGCGGCTCGTCACGCCGCTGGACGCCTTCGCCGTGACGCTGCAGGTCCCGGGCGAGCACAACGCGCGCAACGCGATCGCGGCGTGCGCGGCGGCCTTCGCGCTCGAGATCCCTCCGCACGACATCCAGGCCGGGCTCGCCGCCTTCGCCGGCATCAAGGGGCGGCTGCAGCGGCGCCGCGGCGCGGGCGGCGCGGCGCTCGTCGACGACACCTACAACGCCAACCCCGACTCGATGAAGGCCGCCATCCGCGTGCTGGCGAGGCTCCCGGGCCGGCGCGTGCTCGTGATGGGCGACATGGGCGAGCTGGGCGAGGAGGCGGCGCCCCTGCACGCCGAGGTGGGCGCCTTCGCCCGGGGGGCGGGGATCGAGCGGCTGCTCGCCCTGGGCCCGCTCAGCGTGCACGCGGTCGAGGCCTTCGGCGACGGCGCCACGCACTTCCCGGCCGTGGAGGCGCTGGTGTCGGAGGCGCGCGTGGAGGCCCGCCCCAACGTGACGATCCTGGTGAAGGGCTCGCGCTTCATGCGCATGGAGCGGGTGGTGGAGCGCCTCGCCGTGGAGGACGACCGTGCTGCTTGAGCTGGCCCAGTGGCTCGCGGGCGAGGTCCGCGCCTTCAACGTCTTCACCTACATCACGCTGCGCGTGGTGCTGGCGGCGCTCACGGCGCTCGCCATCTCCTTCCTCATCGGCCCGGCGATGATCCGGCGCCTCACGGCCTACAAGATCGGCCAGGCCGTGCGCGACGACGGCCCGCAGACCCACCTCGTGAAGTCGGGCACGCCGACGATGGGCGGCGCCCTCATCCTCGTGTCGGTGGCGGTGACCACGCTGCTCTGGGCGGACCTCGAGAACCGCTACGTGTGGATCTGCCTCGCGACGACGCTCGGCTTCGGGGCCATCGGCTGGGTCGACGACTGGCGCAAGGTCGTGCACCGGAACCCCAAGGGGCTTTCGGCCCGCGCCAAGTTCTTCTGGCAGTCCGTCATCGCCTTCGCGGCCGTGGCGGTCCTCGCCTGGAGCGCGAAGCTGCCGGCGCAGACGGAGCTGCTCGTGCCTTTCTTCAAGACGGTGGCGATCCCGCTGGGCGCCGTGGGCTTCGTGATCCTGGGCTTCTTCGTGGTCGTGGGCACCTCGAACGCCGTGAACCTCACCGACGGGCTCGACGGCCTGGCCATCATGCCCACCGTCATGATCGCCGCGGCGCTCGCCGTCTTCGCCTACGTGACGGGGCACGCGGTGTTCTCGAAGTACCTGGGCTTCCCGTTCATCTCCGGGGCCGGGGAGCTCGCCGTCTTCTGCGCGGCCATCGCCGGCGCGGGGCTCGCGTTCCTCTGGTTCAACGCCTACCCCGCCGAGGTCTTCATGGGCGACGTGGGCGCGCTCGCGCTGGGCGCGGCGCTGGGGATGGTGGCGATCGTCGTCCGCCAGGAGATCGTGCTCTTCATCATGGGCGGCGTGTTCGTCGTGGAGACGCTCTCCGTGATGATCCAGGTGGCGAGCTTCAAGCTCACCGGCCGGCGCGTCTTCCGCATGGCCCCGCTGCACCACCACTACGAGCTCAAGGGCTGGAAGGAGAACCAGGTGGTGGTGCGCTTCTGGATCATCACGATGATGCTCGTGCTGTTCGGGCTCTCGACGCTGAAGCTTCGTTGAACGGGAAAGGAGATGGGCCATGACGACTGGGCAGGCAAGACCGTTCTCGTTCTGGGGCTCGGTGACACGGGGCTTTCGTGCGTTCGTTTCCTCGCTGAGGCGGGCGCGCGGCTGCGCGGCGCCGACACGCGCGCGGCGCCTCCGGCCCTGGGAGCGGTCCTCGAGGCTGCCCCCGGCATCCGCGTCGACCTCGGCGCCTTCCGGCCCGAGATCCTGGCAGGCGTGGACGCGGTCGCTGCGAGTCCGGGCCTTGCGCTTCGCGAGCCTGTCCTGCGCGAGGCCCTCGCCCGCGGCGTCGAGATCGTCGGCGACGTCGAGATCTTCGGGCGCGAGGTGGCGCGCTCGTCACCCGGGGCACGCGTGATCGGCATCACCGGCACCAACGGCAAGAGCACCGTCACGGCGATGGCGGGCGAGATGGCGCGCGCCGCGGGCCTTTCCACCGTCGTCGCCGGCAACATCGGCCTGCCGGTGCTCGACGCCCTGCGCGAGGCGCGCGCGGCGGGGATGCCGCAGGCGTGGGTGATCGAGCTCTCGAGCTACCAGCTGGAGACGACCGCGAGCCTCGCGCTCGACGCGGCCGCGATGCTCAACCTCTCGCAGGACCACCTCGACCGCTACGACTCCATGGCCGAGTACGCCGCGGCCAAGGCGCGCATCTTCCGCCGTTGCGGCACCCGCGTGGTGAACCGCGACGACCCGTGGAGCCTCGGCATGGCGGCGGGCCGCACGGCGAGCTTCGGGCTGGGCGCACCGGCGGGCGAGGGCGAGTGGGGCATCGCGGGCGGGATGCTGCTCGAGGGCCGCGAGCCGATCGTCGCCGCGGACGAGCTCCCCGTCGCGGGGCTGCACAACGCCGCCAACGCGCTCGCGGCGCACGCGCTGTGCCGCGCCTGCGGGATGCCGCGCGAGCCGCTCGCGCGCGCGCTGCGGGATTTCCGGGGGCTGCCGCACCGCGTCCAGCGCGTGGCGCAGGCGCGCGGGGTGGCCTTCTACGACGATTCCAAGGGCACCAACGTGGGTGCCACCGTGGCCGCCTTGGCGGGGATGCGCGAGACCGTCGTCCTCATCGCGGGCGGCGACGGCAAGGGGCAGGACTTCTCCCCGCTCGCCGGGCCGGTGCGCGAGCGCGCCCGTGCCGTCGTGCTCATCGGGCGCGACGGGCCGGCCGTGGAGGCCGCGCTGGGCGCGACCGGCGTGCCGTGCGTGCGCGCGGCCACGATGGAGGCGGCGGTGGAGGCCGGCTTCCGGCTGGCGCGGCCGGGAGACGCGGTGCTGCTCTCGCCCGCGTGCGCGAGCCTCGACATGTTCGCCAACTACCGCCAGCGCGGCGAGGCGTTCGCCGCCGCCGCGCGCGCCCTCGCGGCCCGGGAGGCCGGCTGATGCTCTACAACCCCGCGCGCCGCGACACCGCGATCGACCAGGCCCTGGTCTGGAGCGCGGTGCTGCTCGCCTCGCTCGGGTTCGTGATGGTCTACTCCGCCTCGATCGCCATGGCGGAGACCGAGCGCTTCACGGGGTTCCGCTCGCACTACTTCCTCGCCCGGCACGCCGTCTTCCTCGTCGTGGGCATCGCGGCGGCGGCCGTCGCCTTCCGCATTCCGCTGCGCCACTGGCAGGCCGCGGCGCCCTGGCTTTTCATGCTGGGCGTGGGGCTCCTCACGCTCGTGCTCATCCCCGGCATCGGCCGCGAGGTGAACGGCGCGCGGCGCTGGATCCCGGTGGGCCCCGCGACCTTCCAGCCCTCGGAGGTGATGAAGCTGCTCGTGGTGCTCTATGCGGCCGACTACACGGTGCGCAAGGCCGCGTTCATGGACGACCTCAAGAAGGGGTTCCTGCCCATGTTCGCGGTGATGTTCTTCGTGGCGGGGCTGCTGCTGCGCGAGCCCGACTTCGGCGCGCTCGTCGTGGTGACGACCATCGCCATGGCGATCCTCTTCCTGGGCGGGCTCAACTGGCGGATCTTCGTCGTGCTCGTGTTCGGGCTCGCGGCCGCCTTCGTGGTGCTCATCGTCTCCTCGCCCTACCGGCTGCAGCGCATCTTCGGCTTCATGGACCCGTGGTCGGACGCCTACGGCAAGGGCTACCAGCTCTCGCACTCGCTCATCGCCTTCGGGCGCGGCGAGTGGCTGGGCGTGGGGCTGGGCGCCTCCGTCGAGAAGCTGCTCTACCTGCCGGAGGCGCACACCGACTTCCTGCTCGCCGTGATCGCCGAGGAACTGGGCTTCGTGGGCGTGGCCTTCGTGATCGGGCTCTTCGGCTTCCTCGTGGCGCGCGCCTTCGCCGTCGGCCGCCAGGCGGCGAGCCTGGAGCGCTACTACGCCGCCCTCGTGGCGCAGGGCATCGGCGTGTGGCTCGCGGCGCAGGCGTTCATCAACATGGGCGTGAACATGGGGCTGCTGCCCACCAAGGGGCTCACGCTGCCGTTCCTCTCCTTCGGCGGCACCGGCATCGTCATGAACTGCGTGGCGGTGGCGATCGTGCTGCGCATCGACTTCGAGAACCGCTACCTGATGAAGGGGGGCTCGCTGTGAGCCGCACGATCCTCGTCATGGCGGCGGGCACGGGCGGGCACATCTTCCCCGGGCTCGCCATCGCCCGCGAGCTGGCCGCCCGCGGGTGGAAGGTCGCGTGGATGGGCACGCCCGCCGGGATGGAGGGCAAGCTCGTGGCGCAGGCCGGCTACCCGATGGAGACGGTGGCGATGTCGGGCGTTCGCGGCAAGGGCAAGCTCGCCTGGCTGCTGCTGCCGGTGAGGCTCCTCGTCGCCTTCTGGCAGTCGACCGCGGTCCTCTTCCGCGTGCGTCCCGACGTGGTGCTGTCGATGGGCGGCTACGTGGCCTTCCCGGGCGGCATGATGGCCGCCCTCTGGGGCAAGCCCCTCGTGGTGCACGAGCCCGGCGCCACCGCCGGCCTCGCCAACCGCGCGCTCGCGCTCGTGGCCGACCGCGTCGTCGCGGGGATGGAGGGCGCCTTCGAGGCGCGCACGGGCCACGGCGTCGGCGACCGCATCCCGCGGCCGAAGCGCGTGGAGTGGCTGGGAACGCCCGTGCGCGAGGAGATCGCGAGCGTCGCCCCGCCGCCGGAGCGCTACGCCGGCCGCGCCGGGCCGCTGCGCCTGCTGGTGGTGGGCGGAAGCCTCGGCGCGCAGACGCTCAACGACCTCGTCGTGGCGGCGCTCGCGGCGATGCCCGAGGGCGGCCGGCCCGAGGTGGTGCACCAGGCGGGCAGCCGCAACATCGAGGCGCTGCGGGCGGCGTACGCGAAGGCCGGGGTGAAGGCCGAGGCCGTCGACTTCATCGACGACATGGCCGCGCGCTACGCGTGGTGCGACGTCCTCGTCGCGCGCTCGGGCGCCATCACCGTGGCCGAGATCGCCGTGGCCGGCGTGGCGGCGATCCTCTTCCCGCTGCCGTGGTTCGTGGCCGACGAGCAGGCGGGCAACGCGCGCTTCCTCGAGTCGCGCGGCGCCGCCATCCGCCTCGCGCAGCTCGAGACCACGCCCGCGGCGCTGGCCGCCCTGCTCTCCGGCCTCACGCGCGAGAAGCTCGCCGCCATGGCGACGGCCGCGCGTTCGCTCGGCAAGCCCGATGCCACGCGCCGCTGCGCGGACCTCTGCGAGGCGCTCGCCGCATGAAGCACAAGGTCAAGCGCATCCACTTCGTGGGCATCGGCGGCTCGGGCATGTCGGGCATCGCCGAGGTGCTCGCGAACCTGGGTTACGCGGTGTCCGGCACCGACATCGCCGAGAGCGCCGTGGTGAGGCGCCTGCGCGGGCTCGGGATCGCGGTGGCCATCGGCCACGAGGCGCGGCACATCGCCGGGGCGGACGCCGTCGTCATCTCGTCGGCGGTGAAGGCGGACAACCCGGAGGTGGTGGCCGCGCGCGAGGCGCGCGTGCCCGTGGTGCCGCGCGCCATGATGCTGGCCGAGCTGATGCGCTTCAAGCAGGGCATCGCCGTGGCCGGCACGCACGGCAAGACCACCACGACCTCGCTCGTCTCCGCCGTGCTGGGCGAGGCGGGGCTCGACCCGACGGTGGTGATCGGCGGGCGGCTCAACTCCATCGGCACCAACGCGCGCCTGGGCAAGGGCGAGTTCCTCGTGGCCGAGGCCGACGAGTCGGACGCCTCCTTCCTCTACCTGCAGCCGGTGGTCTCCGTGGTCACCAACATCGACGCCGACCACATGGAGACCTACGGCCAGGACTTCGAGCGCCTGAAGGGGGCGTTCGTGGAGTTTCTCGGGCACCTGCCCTTCTACGGGCTGGCGGTCGTGTGCAAGGACGACCCGCACGTGCACGCCATCCTCCCGCGAATCGCGCGGCCGATGGTCACCTACGGCATCCGCACCGACGCGGACCTGCGCGCCGAGGCCGTGCGCTGGGAGGGCGGGCGCATGCGCTTCCGCGCCGTGAACGGCGACGCGAGGCCCCTCGACGTCACGCTGAACCTGCCCGGCGAGCACAACGTCCTCAACGCGCTCGCGGCCATCGCCGTGGGCCGCGAGGTGGGCGCGCCGGAAGAGGCCATCGCGAAGGCGCTCGCGGAGTTCACCGGGGTAGGCCGGCGCTTCCAGCGCTTCGGCGAGGTGGCGCTCGCGCGCGGCGGAAGCTTCGCCCTCGTGGACGACTACGGCCACCACCCGGCCGAGATGGCGGCCACCATCGCCGCCGCGCGCGGGGCGTTCCCCGGCCGCCGGCTCGTGCTCGCCTTCCAGCCGCACCGCTACACGCGCACGCGCGACCTCTTCGAGGACTTCGTGCGCGTGCTCTCGAGCGCGGACGCGCTGGTGCTGGCCGACGTCTACCCCGCGGGCGAATCGCCGATCGTCGCCGCCGACGGGCGCGCGCTGGTGCGCGCCGTGCGCGTGGCCGGCAAGGTCGAGCCGGTGTTCGTGGAGCAGGTGGCGCAGATGAAGGACGCGGTGCTCGCCGCCGTGCGCGACGGCGACGTCGTGGTCACCATGGGCGCGGGCTCCGTGGCGGGCGTGGCCCCCGACCTCGCGCGGGCGGCGCCGGAGGCGGGGAGGTGAGGGCGTGGACATGAGCGACGCCACCCGCCTCGCGCATCCCGCGCTTCGCGGCGAGCTCCGCCACGACGAGCCGATGGCGAGGCACGTCACCTGGCGCGCGGGCGGCCGGGCGCGCACCTTCTTCCACCCCGCGGACGTCGACGACCTCGCGGCCTTCCTCGCCGGCCTGCCCGGGGGCGAGCCCGTGCTCTTCCTGGGCCTCGGTTCGAACCTCCTCGTGCGCGACGGCGGGTTCGCCGGCGCGGTGGTCTTCACGCACCGCGCGCTCAAGGGCATCGAGGCGGCGCCGCCGCTCGGCCCCAGGCTCGTCGTCGTGGCCGGGGCGGGCGTCCCGGCGCCGCACCTCGCGCGCTTCGTGGCCCGGCACGGCGGCGGCGGCGCGGAGTGGATGGCGGGCGTGCCGGGCACGGTCGGCGGCGCGCTCGCGATGAACGCCGGCTGCTACGGCGGCGAGACCTGGAACCACGTGGTGTCGGTGCGCACCATCGACCGGCGCGGGACCCTGCGCACGCGCACGGCGGCCGACTACGAGATCGGCTACCGACACGTGGCGTCGCGGCACGGCGGGGAGGAATGGTTCGTGGGCGCCACCTTCGCCTTCGACGCGGGCGACGAGGCCTCCGCCATGGCCGCCATGAAGGCGCTCCTCGTGAAGCGCGTGGCGAGCCAGCCCCTCGACCTGCCCAACGCGGGCAGCGTCTTCCGCAACCCGCCGGGCGACCACGCCGCGCGGCTGGTCGAGTCCTGCGGGCTGAAGGGCTTTGCCGTGGGCGCCGCGCAGGTGTCGACGAAGCACGCGAATTTCATCGTCAACCTCGGCGGCGCGAGCGCGGCCGACATCGAGGCCGTCATCGCGCACGTGCAGGCCACCGTGAAGGCGCGCACGGGGGTGGAGCTCGTCCGCGAGGTGCGAATCGTCGGTTCCGCGGGCGGCGCGAGCGGGGGCACGGCGCCATGACCGCCCGGCTCGGAAAGGTGGCTGTGCTGATGGGCGGCCCCTCGGCGGAGCGGGAGATCTCGCTCCTGTCGGGCAACGGCGTGCTCGCGGCGCTGCGCTCGAAGGGGGTGGACGCGCACGCCTTCGACCCGAAGGAGCGCGAGCTCTTCGACCTGAAGCGAGAGGGCTTCGCGCGCGCCTTCATCGCGCTGCACGGGCGCTTCGGCGAGGACGGCACGGTGCAGGGCGCGCTCGAGGTAATGGGCATTCCCTACACCGGCAGCGGCGTGATGGCCTCCGCGCTCGCGATGGACAAGTGGCGCACCAAGCTCGTGTGGCTCGCCGCGGGCATCCCCACGCCACGCTTCGCCATCGCCGAGCCGGGCACCGACTGGGCGCGCGTGCTGGACCGGCTGGGCCTGCCCGTGTTCGTGAAGCCCGCGCACGAGGGATCCACGCTCGGCATCACGAAGGTGCGCACGGCGGCCGACCTCGCGCCGGCCATCGCGTTCGCGGCCACCTTCGATCCGCTGGTGATCGTCGAGGAGTTCGTGGAGGGCCAGGAGCTCACGGCCTCGGTCCTCGGCGAGGTGGCGCTGCCGCTCGTGCGGATCGAGGCGCCCGGCGGCAACTACGACTACCGGAACAAGTACTTCACCGACGACACGAAGTACCACTGCCCGGCCGGCGTGCGGCCCGACGTCGAGGCGGCCATCCGGCGCGACGCGCTCGCCGCCTTCCGCGTGCTCGGCTGCCGCGGCTGGGGTCGCGCCGACGCGATGCTGCGCGCGGATGGCACGTACTCGTTCCTCGAGATGAACACGTCCCCCGGGATGACGGGTCACAGCCTCGTGCCGATGGCCGCGCGCGCCGTGGGCATCGACTACCCGGACCTGTGCCTGCGCATCCTCGATGGCGCGGCGCTGGAGGGGCAGGCATGAGGCCGGGCCTCGCGCTCGCGCTGCGCGCCGCCGGCGGGCTCGCGGCGCTGGCGGTGCTCGCCGGCGCGGGCTGGTACGGGTGGGACGCGCTCGCACGCCGGCCCATCGCCGCGGTGCGGTTCACCGGGGAGCTCGCGCGCGTGAACCCGGCCGACCTCGAGCGGCTCGCGGCGGGGCTGCGCGGCCGCGAGGCGCGCGCGGTGGCGCTCGCCGACGTGCGGGAAGCCGTGAAGCGGGTGACCTGGGTGCGCGAGTGCTCGGTGCGGCGCGCCTTTCCGGCCACGCTGGTGGTCGCCGTCGAGGCGCACGAGCCCCTCGCGCGCTGGGACGAGGCGCGGCTCGTGAGCGTGCGCGGCGAGGTGTTCGCCGCGGAGTACGAGGGCGAACTGCCGGTCTTCGAGGGCCCGGAGGGCACGGCGCCCGAGATGGCGCGGCTGTGGCCCCTGGTCGGCAAGGCGGCCGCGCCGTTGGGGAGCCCGGTGACGGGACTTCGGCTCTCCGCGCGGCGGGCCTGGCAGGCCACGCTCGCCTCCGGGCTCGTGATCGAGATGGGGAGAAGCGACATGGAGGCGAGGCTCGCCCGCTTCGCGGCCGCGTGGCCGCAGGTGGCGGCGGACGCCGCCCGGGCGACGCGGGCCGACCTGCGCTACCCCGGCGGGTTCGCGCTGCGCGGGGTCGCGCCGCCGGAGAAGAAGCCCGCGCCCGGGGGACGGCGCGCATGAACACGAAGGCGAACGAAAGATGATCGTCAACCGCAGCCGCGAGAGCCGCAACATCCTGGTGGCCCTGGACATCGGCACCTCGAAGATCGTCACGCTCGTGGCGGAGGTCACGCCCGAGGGGACGCTCAACCTCATCGGCATGGGCAGCCACCCCTCGAGGGGCCTCAAGAAGGGGACCGTGGTCAACATCGAGTCGACCGTCACCGCCATCCAGCGCTCGCTCGAGGAAGCCGAGCTGATGGCCGACGTGAAGATCCGCGACGTGATCACGGGCATCGCGGGCAGCCACATCAAGAGCTTCAATTCCCACGGGATGGTCGCGATCAAGGACAAGGAGGTGTCGCAGTACGACATCGACCGCGTGATCGAGACGGCGCGCGCCGTGAACATCCCGATGGAGCAGCAGGTGCTGCACATCCTGGAGCAGGAATTCATCATCGACGGGCAGGGCGGCGTGCGCCAGCCGCTGGGCATGAGCGGCATGCGCCTCGAGGTGAAGGTCCACATCGTGACCGGCGCCGTGTCCGCCGCGCAGAACATCATGAAGTGCGTGCGCCGCTGCGGGCTCGAGGTGAGCGACCTCATGCTCCAGCCGCTGGCCTCCGCCGACGCGGTGCTGCTCGACGACGAGCGCGACCTGGGCGTGTGCCTCGTGGACATCGGCGGCGGCACGACCGACCTCGCCGTCTTCACCGAGGGCGCCATCAAGCACACCAGCGTGATCCCGATCGCCGGCGACCAGGTGACCAACGACATCGCCATGGCGCTGCGCACGCCGACCAAGGACGCCGAGGAGCTGAAGATCCGCCACGGCGTTGCGCTGCGGCAGCTGGCGAGCGTGAACGACATGATCGAGGTGCCCGGCGTGGGCGACCGCGGCGCGCGGGAGATCTCGCGCCAGACGCTCGCCGAGGTGATCGAGCCGCGGGTCGAGGAGCTCTACTCGCTGGTGCAGCGCGAGCTGCGCTCCTGCGGGCTGGAGGAGCTCCTCTCCTCGGGAATCGTCATCACCGGGGGCTCGGCCCTCATGAAGGGGATGGTCGAGCTGGGCGAGGAGGTGTTCCACATGCCCGTGCGCGTGGGCCTGCCGCAGTACTCGGGGGCGCTCGCGGAGGTGGTGAGGAACCCGCGCCACTCGACGGGCATGGGACTGCTGCTGGCCGGGCTGGAGCAGCACCGGCGCGACCAGCACGCGAAGATCGCGGGCACGGGCTTCAAGGACGTGCTCGAGAAGATGAAGAACTGGTTCAAGGGCAACTTCTAGCCCGGCAGCACGGAGCCACGAGCGCAGCAGCAACCGCAGTCACAACAAAGGAGACGACACATGATCGAATTGCTGGAAGCCCAGACGCCGGATGCGGTGATCAAGGTAGTGGGGATCGGGGGGTGCGGCGGCAACGCCGTGGACCACATGATCAACAACGGGGTGCAGGGCGTGGAGTTCATCACCATGAACACCGACGCCCAGGCGCTCAAGAGGAACCTCGCCAGGACGACGCTGCAGCTGGGCACGGGCGTCACCAAGGGCCTCGGCGCGGGCGCCAACCCCGAGGTGGGCCGCCAGGCCGCCGAGGAGGACAGGAGCCGCATCGAGGAGCTGGTGGGCGGCGCCGACATGCTCTTCATCACGGCGGGCATGGGCGGCGGCACGGGCACGGGGGCGGCCCCCGTGGTCGCCTCCATCGCGCGCGAGATGGGGATCCTCACGGTGGCGGTCGTCACCAAGCCCTTCGACTTCGAGGGCAAGCGGCAGAAGGTGGCCGCGATGGGGATCGACGCCCTCAAGCAGCACGTGGACTCGCTCATCATCATCCCCAACGAGCGCCTCATGCAGGTGCTGGGCGACGACGTCACCTACGAGGACGCCTTCCGCGCCTCCAACGACGTCCTCAACGGCGCGGTCGCCGGCATCGCCGAGGTGATCAACTGCCCCGGCCTCGTGAACGTGGACTTCGCCGACGTGCGCACCGTCATGAGCGAGAACGGCGTGGCGATGATGGGCTCGGCCATGGCCTCCGGCCCCGAGCGCGCGCAGATGGCGGCCGAGCAGGCCGTGCACTCGCCGCTGCTCGAGGACATCCACCTTTCCGGCGCGCGCGGCGTGCTCGTGAACATCACGGCCTCCAAGAGCCTCAAGCTCAGGGAGGTGCACGAGGTGATGAACACGATCCGCTCGTTCACCGCGGAGGACGCGACCATCATCTACGGCAGCGTGATCGAGGAGTCCATCGGCGACGCGCTGCGCGTGACCATCGTGGCCACGGGCCTGGGCGGCGCGGCCGCGCAGCGCCAGCCGACGATGACCATCGTGCAGCGCACCGGCACCCACGACGAGCCGATGGCCGTCAACTACGAGGAGCTCGAGCAGCCGGCGGCGTTCCGGCGCCGCCGCGACCAGACGGTGGACGCCCTTCGCCACTCCGGCATGGACACGCTCGACATCCCCGCCTTCCTGCGCAAGCAGGCGGACTGACGGCGCCCCGGGCGCGGGGCGAAGGCCCCGTCTCCGGCCGACCGCCGCCGCGCCCGTCCGGTTTCACCGGAGGGCGGGGACAAGGCAGCACGCGGCCGCCGACCGTCTCCCGGCGGCCGTGCCCGCCTTCCTTCGGGCCCGCGCAAGCGGGCCCTTTTCATTTCCGCAGCGAGCTGAAGACGTAGCCGCGGTCCTTCTGCGGCGCGTGGCAGGCGAAGCACGCCTTCGCGGCATCGGCGCCGACGGCCCGCTCGGTGCGCGAGTCGCCCTTGAACCCCTCGAAGCCCCAGCCGCCGGTGGCCGCGAACTTGCGGGCGTCGCGGGCCATGACGCCCACCACCTTGCGCCGGCCCTCGGTGATGGCGCCGCCCTCGGCGGGCGCTTCCAGCAGGTCGAAGACGATGACGGCGCCGTCCGGGAACTTCCCCGTGCGGTAGCCCTCGACCGCCTTGCGGTTGGCGTACAGGTGGTGGATGCCGCCGAAGGCCTCGTACAGGCCGTGCCCGGGCTGGATCACCATGCTCTTCACGTGGTGCCAGTCGCGGTAGCCGTCGGGATAGGCCACGTCGGCGGCGAGCGCGGGGAGGGCGAGTGCGGCGAGCGTGGCGAGGGCGAGGCGTTTCACGTTCCGGTCTCCTTGAAAGGTGGGGTGCCGCGGCGCAATCTAGCGGGTCGGCGGCCGGCGAAAAAGCGGGCACGAACCGGTTTCCTACCCACCAAACGGTGCAACTTGGCGACGACGAAGCAGAAAAGAATTTCGGCGCCGCGGGCCGCAAGGACGGTCCACGGCATGGTCGAGAACATCGTGGGCTGCAAGTGGTCGCTCACCGTGATCGACCAGGTGCGCTCGGGCGTTCGGCGCCCTGGAGCCATCGAGCACGCGGTCCCGGGGCTTTCGCAGAAGGTCCTGAACGAGCGCCTGCGCAAGCTCGTGCGGTTCGGGATCCTCGCCCGGGAGAGCTTTCCCGAGGTGCCGCCCCGCGTGGAGTACTCGCTTACCGACTTCGGCGAGCGCTTCGCGGGCATTCTCGACGCCATCCGCGAGCTGGAGGTCGGGCGCGCGGCGAAATGACCGGGGCGCGGTTCCTAAGGCGATGATAGAATTGCGTTTTTGGCACAGCCGGGCAGCCACGAGCCGCCCCGGGCTTACGCGATGATCCGCCAGCGCACGCTCAAATCCTCCATCAAGGCCACCGGCGTCGGCGTCCACACCGGCCACAAGGTGACGCTCGTCCTGCGCCCCGCGGCGCCGGACACGGGCATCGTCTTCTGCCGCTCGGACCTGCCCGGCAACCCCGCGATCCCCGCCCGCGCCCACAACGTGGTGGACACGCGCATGGCCACGGTCCTGGAGAAGGACGGCGCGCGCGTCTCCACCGTCGAGCACCTCATGAGCGCCTTCTTCGGCCTCGGGATCGACAACGCCTACGTCGACGTGTCCGCCGAGGAAGTGCCGATCATGGACGGCAGCGCCGCGACCTTCGTGTTCCTGTTGCAGCAGGCGGGCATCGAGTCGCAGGCCGCGCCGCGCAGGTACCTGCGCGTGGTGAAGCCGGTGGCGATCGAGCAGGGCGACAAGCGCGTGGGCCTCGCCCCGTACGCGGGTTTCAAGGTCGGGTTCTCCATCGAGTTCCGCCACCCCGTCTTCGAGCAGTCGGAGACGGCGGTCGACATCGACTTCGGCGAGGTCTCCTTCGTGAAGGAAGTGGCGCGAGCGCGCACCTTCGGCTTCACGCAGGACGTGGAGGCGATGCGCAACGCCGGCCTCGGCCGCGGCGGCTCGCTCGACAACGCCATCGTCGTGGACGACTTCCGCGTGCTCAACGCCGAGGGCCTGCGCTTCGACGACGAGTTCGTGAAGCACAAGGCGCTCGACGCCGTGGGCGACCTCTACCTCGCCGGACGCCCCCTCATCGGCGCCTTCCGCGGCCACAAGTCGGGGCACGCGCTCAACAACCAGCTCGTTCGGGCGCTGCTCGAGGACGCCTCCGCCTGGGAGGAAGTCACCTTCGAGGCGGCGCGGGACCTCCCGGCGGCCTTCGCCAACATCGAGCTGCAGGCCGCCTGAGGCGGCGCGGGCGGCGGGCCGGCCATGTTCGTCCTGCGGGCGGTCTTCCTCCTGACGCTGCTCTTCCTCCTCGCCCTGGGGGGCGCCTACCTCGCGACCCGGGACCGGAAGTACCTGCGCATCGCCGGCAAGACCATCCAGGTCGTCACCGTGCTCGCCATCGGCTTCGCGCTCTTCTACCTCTTCGAGCGGGTGCTCCTCTTCGCCTGACCCCCGGTGATCTGCTCGAGGGCCTCCTTGAGCGGGGAGTCCGAAAGCCCCTTCGCCACGCCCGCGAGCTTGTCCAGCGGCAGGGGCGCGCGCGGGCGCACCGGGCGGGTCGGCGGCAGGCGGTCGACTTGAACTTCGACCCGCAATGCGGTAAGCTCTTGATCCGCCTTGTTTTTCAAAGAGTTTTTCGAGTTCTTCCCCGGCCCGGCAGGCTCCGCCAGCCCGGCCAGCAGTCGCGGCGCCATCGCCCGCAGGGCGGCGGCGACCGGCGCGTTGTCTGCGCGAACCACAACAGTCGTTCCATCAACGGCGCATACCCGGCTCGAGGAAGCGAGCTCCACGGGTACCACGGACCGATAGCGCCCCTGCAGGCGCCTGACCCGTTCCAGCCGGTCGCGAACCGGCGCGAGGTCTGGGCTTTGCCGGAGCAATCGGGCGAGCGGTTCGGTGGCCATCGTTGGCGATCTAGGAGTGACGGATGAACATTATTCTGGTGTCGGACAGCCTGGCCAAGAGCCGCAGCGTCACGCTGTCCCAGACGCAGGTGGCCCTGGTGGCCCTCGGGATCCTCATGGCGGGGTTCTTCCTGGCGATGGCCACCTACGTCGTCACGATGCGGTTCTCGACCGACTTGCGCAACCCCTACCTGCGCTCGCTCCTCGCCTCGCTGCACGAAGCCGACCAGAAGCGCAGCGAGACGGAGATGAAGGAGACGCTCAACTCGCTCGCCGTCCGGGTGGGCGAGCTGCAGGCCCGGATCCTTCGCCTGGACGCCTTCGGCGAGCGCCTGGCCAAGGCGGCCGGCATCAAGCCCACCGAATTCCGTTTCGACGAGAAGCCCGGCCAGGGCGGCGCCGCCCCGGCCCCGGCCTTCACCCGCGACCTCACGCTGCCGGAGTTCCGGCAGATGCTGGAGGAGATCTCCCGGGTGCTCGACGACCGCACCGACAAGATGGGCGTGCTCGATTCCGTGTTCATGGACGACCGGCTCGCGCGCAAGACCATCCCCACGACCCTGCCCGTGGCGCAGGGCTACTACTCCTCCAACTACGGCTACCGCATCGACCCGATCACGGGCCGGCAGGCGCTGCACACGGGCGTGGACATCATTGCCACGCCGGGCACGCCCGTCATGGCGGCCGCCGGCGGCGTGGTCTCGACCGTCGCCTTCCACCCGGAGTACGGCAACATCGTGGACATCGACCACGACAACGGGCTCACCTCGCGCTACGCGCACCTGCTCAAGAGCTCGGTCAAGGTGGGCGACGTGGTGATGAAGGGCCAGCTCATCGCCCAGGTGGGCAACACGGGCCGCACCACGGGGCCGCACCTGCACTTCGAGGTGCGGGAAAAGGGCGTGCCGCTCAACCCCAACAAGTTCTTCGCGCTGGACCGCAAGGAGGGCAGCGTCACCCCCGTGGCCCTGCGCAGGTGACGGCCCGGCCGGGCGGGGCTTGCATTCCGGCAAGCCCGCCCCATTTGACCTTATAATTCCGCCTCTCGCCGGCCCCCCTGGGGCCGGTTTCGCATCGCATCCCGCCCAAGCCCCCGCCCCCGTGCTCGCAAACGTCCTCAAGGCCATCTTCGGCAGCCGCAACGACCGCCTCCTCAAGCAGTACCGCAAGACGGTCGAGTCCATCAACGCGCTCGAGCCCGCCATGGAGAAGCTCTCCGACGAGGCCCTGGCCGCCAGGACCCCGGAGTTCAGGGCCCGGGTCGCCGCCGGCACGCCGCTCGAGGAGATCCTCCCGGAGGCCTTCGCCGTCGTGCGCGAGGCCGGCAAGCGCGTGCTGGGCATGCGCCACTTCGACGTGCAGCTGGTCGGGGGCCTCGCGCTGCACCAGGGCAAGATCGCGGAGATGCGCACGGGCGAGGGCAAGACGCTCGTGGCGACGCTGCCCTCGTACCTCAACGCGCTCACGGGCAAGGGGGTGCACGTGGTCACGGTGAACGACTACCTCGCCCGCCGCGACGCGGAGTGGATGGGGCGCGTCCACCGCTTCCTGGGCCTCACCGTCGGCGTTGTCGTGCCGCAGATGGACCCGGCCGAGAAGCAGGCCGCCTACAAGGCCGACATCACCTACGGCACCAACAACGAGTTCGGCTTCGACTACCTGCGCGACAACATGGCGACGCAGGTCGAGGAGCGCTTCCAGCGCGGCCTCAATTACGCCATCGTGGACGAGGTCGACTCGATCCTGATCGACGAGGCGAGGACGCCCCTCATCATCTCGGGGCAGGCCGAGGACTCCACGGACCTCTACCGCCGCATCAACGCGCTCATCCCCTCGCTCGTGAAGCAGGAGGAGGAGAAGGGCGCCGGCGACTACTGGGTGGACCTCAAGCAGCACAACGTGACGCTCTCCGAGGAGGGCCACGAGCACGCCGAGGAGCTCATGGTGAAGGCGGGCCTGCTGCCCGCCGGCGCGAGCCTCTACGACCCGGCCAACATCATGCTCATGCACCACCTGTACGCCGGGGTGCGCGCGCACGCGCTCTACCACCGCGACCAGCACTACGTGGTGCAGGGCGACGAGGTGGTGATCGTCGACGAGTTCACCGGCCGCATGATGCAGGGCCGGCGCTGGTCCGACGGCCTGCACCAGGCGGTGGAGGCGAAGGAGGGCGTGGCGATCAAGAACGAGAGCCAGACGCTCGCCTCGATCACCTTCCAGAACTACTTCCGCCTGTACGCGAAGCTCTCCGGCATGACCGGCACCGCCGACACGGAGGCCTTCGAGTTCTCTCACATCTACAACCTCGAGACGGTGCTCATCCCCACGCACCGCCCGATGGTCCGCAAGGACTCGAACGACCAGGTCTTCATCACGGCGAAGGAGAAGTACCAGGCGATCCTCAACGAGGTGAAGGCCTGCCACCAGAAGGGCCAGCCGGTGCTGCTGGGCACCACCTCGATCGAGAACTCCGAGCTCATCTCCTCGATGCTTTCGAAGGAGGGCCTGCCGCACCAGGTGCTCAACGCGAAGCAGCACGCGCGCGAAGCCGAGATCGTCACCCAGGCCGGGCGCCCGCGCATGGTGACCATCGCCACCAACATGGCCGGGCGGGGGACCGACATCGTGCTGGGCGGAAACCCGGACCCGGAGATCCAGCGCATCAAGGCCGACGAGTCGCTCGACGCCTCCGAGAAGGAGCGGCGCATCGCCGAGGTGCGCGAGGCCTGGGAGAAGCTGCACAACGAGGTCGTGGCCGCGGGGGGCCTGCACATCATCGGCTCCGAGCGCCACGAGTCGCGGCGCATCGACAACCAGCTGCGCGGTCGCGCGGCGCGCCAGGGCGACCCCGGTTCCTCGCGCTTCTTCCTCTCCTTCGAGGACCCGCTGCTCAAGATCTTCGCCGGCGAGCGCCTGCAGGCCGTGATGCGCTCGCTCAAGATCCCCGAGGGCGAGGCGATCGAGGCGAAGATGGTCACGCGCTCGATCGAGAACGCCCAGCGCAAGGTCGAGGCCCGGAACTTCGACATCCGCAAGCAGCTGCTCGAGTACGACGACGTCGCCAACGACCAGCGCAAGGTCATCTACTCGCAGAGGAACGAGCTCCTCGAGACTTCCGACATCACGCCCACCATCGCCGCCATCCGCAGCGACGTGCTGGCCGGCATCGTGCGCGAGTACGTGCCGCCGGAGAGCGTGGAGGAGCAGTGGGACCTCCCGGGCCTCGAGCGGCGCCTGGAGGCCGACTTCTTCATGGCCGCGCCCGTGAAGTCGTGGGTGGAGCAGGACGAATCGCTGGATGCCGAGAAGATCGCGGAGCGGGTGATCGCGCAGGCGGCCGCCGAATACGAGGCGAAGTTCGTTCCCATCGAGAAGGAGGTCCTGCACCAGTACGAGCGCTCGGTGATGCTGCAGTCCATCGACTCGCACTGGCGCGAGCACCTCGCCGCGCTGGACTACCTGCGCCAGGGCATCCACCTTCGCGGCTACGCGCAGAAGCAGCCCAAGCAGGAGTACAAGCGCGAGGCCTTCGAGCTCTTCAGCGCGATGCTCGACTCCATCAAGCGCCAGGTGACGCAGCACCTCATGGCGGTGCAGATCCGCTCGCAGGCGGAGGTCGAGGAGGCCGAGCGCCGCGCCGAGGAGGCCGCCCAGGCGGTGAGGAACGTCCAGTACCACCACGCCGACCCCGACGAGGCGCTCGCCCAGGCCGCCGCCGAGGAGGCGGGCGAGCCCGCGCCCGCGCCGGCCGAGCCCGCGCAGCCCTTCGTGCGCGCCGGGCAGAAGGTCGGCCGCAACGACCCCTGCCCGTGCGGGTCCGGCAAGAAGTACAAGAACTGCCACGGCAAGCTCGCGTGAGGCATTGACGGCCCCGCGCCGGGGGCCGCATCCTGCGGCGCATGGACATCACCGTGCGCCGCGCCGAGCCCGGCGACTTCGAGGGCCTCTGGCGCAACTTCTCCGACGAGAGCGCGTACTCGGGCACGCTGCAGCTGCCCATGCCTTCGCGCGAGCTCTGGCGCAAGCGCCTGGCCGAGCCGGCCGAGGGGCATTACACGTTCGTCGCCTGCGTCGGCGAGGAGATCGCGGGGCACGCGGGCCTGCATCCCGGCGGCAACTCCCCGCGGCGGGCGCACGCGATGAGCGTGGGCCTCGCGGTGCCGTCGCCGTGGCAGGGCAAGGGCGTGGGCACGCGGCTGCTCGGCACCCTCACGGGATTCGCCGACGGCTGGCTGAACGTCTTCCGCCTCGAGCTCACGGTCTTCGCCGACAACGAGCGCGCCATCGCGCTCTACCGCCGGTTCGGCTTCGAGGTCGAGGGCACCCACCGCGCCTACGCGCTCCGGGACGGGCGCTTCGTCGACACGCTCGCCATGGCGCGGCTGCGACCCAAGGGGCCCTGAGCCGCGGCGCCGGGCCCCCGGCGGCGCCGTGCGATAATCCGCGGCTATGGCCGTGAACCTCGCTCCGCCGCGCGCGGAAGACCTCCTGACGATCGCCGGCGTCCGCCTCGGGGTGGCCGAGGCGGGCATCCGCAAGAAGAACCGCAAGGATCTCCTCGTGGTGGAGATCGCCGCGGAAAGCCGCGTGGCGGGCGTCTTCACGCGCAACCGCTACTGCGCCGCCCCCGTGCTCGTCTGCCGCGACCACCTCGCGGGCGAATCCCGCATCCGCGCGATCGTCGTGAACACGGGCATCGCCAACGCCGGCACGGGCGAGGCGGGTCTCGCCAACGCGCGCGCCACCTGCGACGCCGTGGGCCGCGCCCTCGGCGTCGACGCGCGCTCGGTGCTGCCTTTCTCCACCGGCGTGATCATGGAGCACCTGCCGGTCGAGCGCCTCGTCGCGGGCATCCCGGCGGCGGTCGCCGACCTGCGCGCCGACGGCTGGGCCGACGCCGCGGCGGCCATCATGACGACGGACACCGTGCCCAAGGCGGTCTCCCGCCAGGTGGTGATCGACGGGCGCACCGTCACCGTCACCGGCATCGCCAAGGGCGCCGGCATGATCCAGCCGAACATGGCCACGATGCTGGGCTTCATCGCGACCGACGCCGCCGTCGGCCACGACACGCTGGAGGACATGGTCCGGTTCGTGGCCGACCGCTCCTTCAACGCGGTCACCGTGGACGGCGACACCTCCACCAACGACTCCTTCGTCCTCATCGCGACCGGCCGGGCCGGCAACGCGCGCATCGTGGGCGAGGGGACGGCGGAGTTCACGCGGCTTGCCGAGTGCGTGCTCGAGGTCGCACAGATCCTCTCGCAGGCGATCGTGCGCGACGGCGAGGGCGCGACCAAGTTCATGACCATCGTGGTCGAGGGCGGGGCCACGCGCGAGGAGTGCCTGCGCGTGGGCAAGTCGATCGCCCACTCGCCGCTGGTGAAGACCGCGTTCTTCGCCTCCGACCCCAACCTCGGGCGCATCCTCTGCGCCGTGGGCAACGGCGGCATCGCCGACCTCGACCCGGCGAAGGTGACCCTGCACCTGGGCGACGTGCTCGTCGCCGAGCAGGGCGGGCGCGCCGCCGCCTACACCGAGGAGCAGGGCAAGGCCGTGATGGCGCCGGCGGAGATCACGGTGCGCGTGGGGCTCGGCCGCGGCGTCGAGAGCGCCACCGTCTGGACCTGCGATTTTTCCTACGACTACGTGAAGATCAACGCGGACTACCGCAGTTGACCCGATCGCCCGGGAGGCGGCCATGGCCGGGAGCGTGACCCCGCAGCTCGAGACCTACTACGCGAAGCGCGCGAGCGAGTACGAGCGCATCTACGACAAGGCCGAGCGCCAGGACGAGCTCGCGTGGCTGCGCGGGCGGCTGCCGCGCCTCTTCGCGGGCCGGCGCGTGCTCGAGGTCGCCTGCGGAACGGGCTACTGGACGCAGTTCATCGCGCAGCGGGCCGCGCACGTGACGGCCTGCGACATCAACGAGGCCGTGCTCGAGATCGCGCGCGAGAAGCCCATCCCCAAGCGGCGCGCCACGTTCGCGAAGGCCGACGCCTTCAATCCCGGCGGGCTGTGCGAGGGGTGCGACGCCGCCTTCGCGGGGTTCTGGTGGTCGCACGTGCGCAAGTCGGATCTCGCGCGGTGGCTCGCGTCGATGGCGAAATCGCTGCCCTCCGGCTCGCTCGTGGCCATGCTGGACAACCGCTACGTCGAGGGCAGCTCGACGCCCATCTCGCGGCGCGACGCGGAGGGCAACACCTACCAGGTGCGCTCGCTCCTCTCGGGCGAGACGCACGAGGTGCTCAAGAACTTCCCCACCGCCGCCGAGCTGGCCGAGGCCGTGCGCCCGCACGCCCGCGAGGCGCACCTCGAGGAAACGCAGTACTACTGGCTCCTCGTCTTCACCCTGAAATGACCGACACCCTCGAACGCGTGCTCGGGCGCGTCGATGCCCTCATCGACCGTCTCGAGAAGATGCTCCCCCCGGGCTCGCAGCCCGTCGACTGGTCCGCCGGGACCGCCTTCCGCTGGAGGAAGCGCGCCGGCCGCGGCTTCCTCGACCCCGTTCGCCACCCGCACGCCATCGCCTTCGCCGACCTCAAGGACATCGACGGGCAGAAGAAGCGCCTGCGCGAGAACACGGCGCAGTTCGTGGCGGGGCGCCCGGCCAACAACGTGCTGCTCACCGGCGCGCGCGGCACGGGCAAGAGCTCGCTCGTGAAGGCGGCGCTGAACGAGTTCTCGAGGAAGGGCCTGCGCCTGATCGAGGTGGACAAGGCCGACCTCGTGGACCTCCCCGACATCGTGGACCTCGTGGCGGGCCGCAAGGAGCGCTTCATCGTCTTCTGCGACGACCTCTCGTTCGAGGCCTCCGACCCCGGCTACAAGTCGCTCAAGGTGGCGCTGGACGGCACCATCGCCGGCTCCGCCGACAACCTGCTCATCTACGCCACCTCCAACCGCCGCCACCTGATGCCCGAGTTCATGCACGAGAACCTCGAGACGCGGCACGTGGGCGGCGAGATCCACCCCGGCGAGACGACGGAGGAGAAGATCTCGCTCTCCGAGCGCTTCGGGCTGTGGCTCTCGTTCTACCCCTTCGACCAGGACCAGTACCTGGACATCGCCACGCACTGGGTGACGACGCTGGGCGGGAAGGCCGACGACGCCATGCGCTCGGCGGCGCTGCTGTGGGCGCTCGAGCGGGGCTCGCGGAGCGGGCGCGTGGCCTGGCAGTTCGCCAAGGACCACGTGGGCCGCCAGGCCTCCGCGCGCGTCCGCAAGTGACGAAGATCACCGAGGTGGCCGCCGCCGTGATCGAGCGGCCCGACGGCACCTTCCTCCTCGCGTGCCGCCCCGAGGGCAAGCCCTATCCCGGCTACTGGGAGTTTCCCGGCGGAAAGATCGAGCCGGGCGAGGACCCGCGCACGGCACTTGCGCGCGAGCTGCGGGAGGAGCTGGGGATCGCGGTACGCGAGGCCACGCCGTGGATCACGCGCGTCTACGCCTACACGCACGCCACGGTGCGCCTGCACTTCTTCCGCGTGACGGCGTGGGATGGCGAGCCGCGGCCGCTGGAGGACCAGGCCATCGCCTGGCAGGACGCGGCTGCGCCCGACGTGAGCCCGATGCTGCCGGCCAACGCCCCCGTGCTCGCCGCGCTGGCGCTGCCGGCCGTGATGGTCGTGTCCAACGCGACGGAGACGGGGTTCGACGCGTGGGTCCTGCGCTTCGCGGGGCTGCTCGCCACCGAGCGCCCGCTGGTGCAGGTCCGCGAGAAGGGGCTGGAGCGCCTGCGCGTGCAGCACCTGCTGTCGCGCACGCTCGCGCGCGCCACGCCGTTCGGCTCGCCGGTGGTCGTGAACAGCGACTGCGGGGAGTTCCCGCAGGCCGACGGCATCCACCTCTCCGCGGTGGCGCTCATGGCGGCGGCGTCGCGCCCGGCGGCGCGGCTCGTGGGCGCCTCGTGCCACGACGCCCGCGAGGTCGCGCGCGCGGCGCAGCTCGGGCTCGACTACGTCGTCGTGGGGCCGGTGAAGGCCACGGCGTCGCATCCTGGCGCGGCCACGCTTGGCTGGGACGGGTTCGCGTCGCTCGTGCGCGACTGCCCGCTGCCGGCCTACGCCATCGGCGGGCTCACGCGCGCGGACCTCGCCGAGGCAAGGCGCCACGGCGCGCACGGCGTGGCCCTGCGCTCGGCGGCGCTGCCGGCCTAGCTACATCCGCCCGATCGGCAGCACCTTTCCCGCGACGATCACGACGACGGCGAGCGCCGCGACAGCCGCGACGACGGCCATCGTGCCGGTGTTGACCGCCAGGCGCTGCGCGGCGGCCGGGTGGCGGGTCGATCGGTGCATGGGGCCTCCCTTGGGATGGTCGTGGCGAATCCCAAGCATCCCCCGTGCCATTGCCCGGGACGGCGCTCGCCGCGGGGAACCCGTCGAAGAGCGCCCGCGCGATGGCCAGGCCGGGCACCGCGGCGGTGCCCGATTCCGTGCGCGCGGCTCAGCGTGGTGCGCCGAAGGCCGCGATCGTTGCCGCCAGCCCGCCGGGCGAGCCGCAGAGCGCGTGCGCCCCGGCCTCGCGCAGCTCCTCGCGCGACCCGTAACCCCAGGTGACGCCCAGCGCGAACGCGCCGTGGTGCCGGGCCGCGCGCATGTCCACGCCGCGGTCGCCGATCATCACCGTCCCCGGCGAGGCGAGGCCGTGATGCGGCAGGAGGTGGGCGAGGAGGTCGCGCTTGTCCTCGCGCGTGCCGTCCAGCTCGCAGCCGTGCACCGCCTCGAAGTGCGCGTCGAGCGCGAAGTGGCGCACGATGCGCTCGGCGTAGACGCGCGGCTTGGAGGTGGCGACGAAGAGCCGGTGCCCCGCCGCGCGCAGGGCGGCGAGCGCCGCGTCGATCCCCGCATACGGCGCGTTCTCGTAGAGGCCCGTGCCGGCGAAGCGCTCGCGGTAGTGCCCGATGGCGCGCTCGACCTCGTCTCGGTCGTCGGTGCGGAGGAGCCGCGCGAGGGACGCGCGCAGCGGCGGCCCGATGGCGAAGGTGAGCGCCTCGGGCGGCGGCGCCTCGCGGCCCATGCGCTCGAGCGCGTGCGCGATGCACTTCGTGATGCCCTCGCGCGGGTCCGTGAGCGTGCCATCGAGATCGAACAGCAGGGCCAGCGGCGCCGCACTCATGCGGCCAGGGGCGAGACATCGAGGCTCGCGGCGAGTGCGTCGGCGCGAACCCCGGGCAGGAACGGCACGCGGCCCAGCAGCGGCGCGTGAAGGCGATCGGCGAGTGCCGCCACGTTCTCGTCCGGCACCGCCATGGCGGGGTCGATCGCATTGGCGATCCAGCCGGCGAGCGGCAGGCCTGCGGCGCTTACCGCCTCCGCGGTGAGGAGCGCGTGGTTGAGGCAGCCCAGCCGCAGGCCGACGACGAGCACGACGGGAAGCCCCAGGGCCACGGCGAGGTCGCGCGTGTCCTCGGCGGGCGACAGGGGCACGAGGAAGCCGCCCACGCCCTCGACCACGGTGAAGTCGGCGGCCCCGGCCAGCCTGCGGTGCGCGGCGACGAGCGGGGCGACCTCGATCGTGCAGCCCTCGCGCGCGGCCGCCACGTGCGGCGCCATCGGCTCTCGCAGCAGCAAGGGCGTCACCTCGGCCGGCGAGGGCGCGCCCGGGCCGGCGGCCGCGATGAGCGCGAGAGTGTCCTCGTTGGCCCAGCCGCCCGCGTGCGGCACCGCACCCGCCGCCACGGGCTTCATGGGTGCGACGCGCAGGCCGCGCGCGCGAAGCGCGTGCACCAGCGCGCAGGCGCACGCGGTCTTGCCCACGCCGGTGTCGGTGCCGGTCACGAACACGCCCCTCATCGTGGCGACCTCGGCGCGAAGCTCACGACCTGCCGCCCGTCCGCGAGGCGCTTCGGCGGCACCTTCCACGCATGGCCGTAGACGATCTCCCAGGTCGCCGGCAAGAGGCCATCGCGGCGGAAGCGCTCGTAGGCTGCCGTCATGCGACGCCAGCGGTTGCGCCCGGGCAGCCCGCGGGCGCGCGACGGCAGCGAGTTCACCGCGCCGATGGCCTTCAGGTCGCGCGCGACGGCCATCACGGTGTCGTACTCGAGCGTGATCGTCTCCATCTCCATCACCGGGTCGGCGAAGCCCGCGTGCACCAGCGCGTCCCCGAGGTCGTGCATGTCCACGAAGCGGTTCACGTGCGGCTCGCCGTCGGCTTCCGCGAACGCCGCGCGCAGTTCGCGCAGCGTGTCCGGGCCAACCGTCGAGAAGAGGAGGAGGCCGTCGTTCGTGACCACCCGCGCCGCCTCGGCGAAGGCGCGCGAGGGCTCGCACCACTGCAGCGCGAGGTTCGAGAACACGAGGTCCACGCACGCGCCGGCGAGCGGCAGGCGCTCCGCGTCCGCGCAGACGAGCGCGGGCCGCCTCGCGCCGAGCATCCGCTGCCACCACGGCGAGCGGGCCCTTGCGCGGCCCAGCATCGCCGGCGCGATGTCGAGGCCCAGGAGTTCCGCGGCGGGGAAGCGCTTCGCCAGCGCGTCGAAGGCGTGACCGGTGCCGCAGCCCAGGTCCAGCGCACGGCGCGGGGCGATGCGCATGGGGTCGAGGTGCTCGAGGAGGCGCGCGCAGACCTCGCGCTGCAGGATGGCCGCGTCGTCGTAGGTGGCCGCCGCGCGGTCGAAGGACCGGCGCACGTCGCGCTTCACCGGGAGCATCGCCTCATCCATGGGCGAGCTTCCTTCCGGACTCCCCGCCCGCGAGGTGCCGCAGCGCCTGCGCCACCTCGGCGCAATGGCTCACGAAGGGCAGGTGGGCCGCCTCGGCGATCTCCGTGTAGCGTGCGAAGGGCAGCGCGGCGGCGAGCCAGCGCCCGGCGCCCGCGGGCACGAGGGCGTCGCGCGCGCCGTGGATCACGGCCGCCGGCAGGTCGATGGCGGCTGCTTCGTCCCGCAGATCCTCGTCGTGCAGCACGGCGAGGCCGGCCGCGAGCGACTCGGCCGAGGGGTTGCCGCGTTCCACGAGGAGGGCGGCGAGTTCGCGCATGCGGTCGCGCGCGTGCGGCCCGCCCAGCGCGTTCAGGTTCACGAAAGTGCGGATGGTCCGCGCGGGGTCGTCGCGCAGCCCGGCCGCGAAATCCTCCAGCGTCCCGCGGGCCATGGCGTGGGGCCAGTCGTCGCGCCTCGCGAAGCAGGGCGTCGTGCTCACGAGGGCGATGGCGCGCAGGCGCCGCGCGTGCCGAGACGCGAGCCGCATCGCCACCAGGCCGCCCAGCGACCAGCCGCAAAGGGCGGCGCCCGCCGGAACGACGGCTGCGACGGCATCGGCCACGGCGTCGAGCGAGCCGAACGGGAGGGCGCGCGAATGGCCGTGGCCCGGCAGGTCGACGAGGTGCACGCGGAAAGCGGGCGCGAGTTCCCGCGCGAGGCCGTGCCACACCCCGCCGTGCAGCCCCCAGCCGTGGAGCAGCACGAGGTCGGGGCCGTCGCCCGTGGTCTCAACGTGCAGAGCCATCGTCGAGCGCCTGCGCGAGCGCGGAGACGAGCGACTCCACCTGCACGCGCGTGTGGGCCGCGGAAAGCGAGATCCGCAGCCTCGCCGTGCCCTGCGGCACCGTCGGCGGGCGGATTGCCGGGACGAGCAGGCCCGCCTCGCGCAGCCGCGCCGAAAGGGCCACCGCGCGCCCGCTGTCGCCCACGACCACGGGCTGGATCGCCGTCGCGGACGACGCGGCGACGCCCTGCGCCTCGCAGGCACGCCTGAATTCACCGATGCGGGCGTGCAGCGCACGCACGATCGACGGGTCGGCATCGATGAGCGCCATCGCCGCGGTCGCCACCGCCGCCGCCGCCGGGGGAAGGGCGGTCGAGAACACGTACGTCCGCGCGCGCTGCATGAGCCACTCGATCATGTCCGCGTCGCCCGCGACGAAGGCCCCGTAGCCGCCGAGCGCCTTGCCGAGCGTGGCCATGCAGACGATGCGCGGGGAGGCGAGCCCGAACTCCGCGAGCGAACCCCGCCCTCCGCCCAGCACGCCGATGCCGTGCGCGTCGTCGAGCACGAGCCACGCGTCGTGCCGCTCGGCCAGCGCCAGCAAATCCGCGAGCGGTGCCACGTCGCCGTCCATGCTGAAGACGGTGTCGCTCGCGATCACGCGCACGCCCGCTTTCGACCGCGCGAGCAGGGCGTCGAGCGCCGCGAGGTCCCCGTGCGGGTAGCGGTGGAAGTCGGCTCGGGAGAGAAGCGCGCCGTCCACGAGGCACGCGTGGTTGAGGCGGTCGCCGAAGACGGCCGCGGAACGGTCCGCGAGGGCCGCTAGGATGCCGAGATTGGCGGCGTAGCCGCTGGGGAAGAGGAGTGCGCGCGGCAGCCCCGTGAAGCGCGCGAACGCCACCTCGGCCTCCTCGTGCGCGCGCGAGTGGCCCACGACGACCGGCGAGGCGCCCGCCCCGAAGCCGAAGCGGTCGACCGCCTCGCGGGCCGCCGCGACGATGCGCGGGTGGTTCGCGAGCCCGAGGTAGTCGTTCGAGGCGAAGTTCGCGAGCTCGCGCCCGCCCTCGCGCACGACCGGCCCTTGCGGCGAATCGAGCACGCGCCGCGCGCGCCGCAGGCCCTCGCGGTCGAGCTCCGCCAGGCCGCGGCGGACGGCGGCGAGGCCCGCGTGCGCCACGGGAATCAGGCCGCCGTGAGGCCGAGCGCGGCGAAGAGCGCGTCGTCGCGAGCGACCTCGGGGTTGCCCGTGGTGAGGAGCTTCTCGCCGTAGAAGATGGAATTGGCGCCCGCGAGGAAGCAGAGCGCCTGCACCGCCTCGTGCATCTGCGTGCGCCCTGCCGACAGGCGCACGAAGCTCGTCGGCATCAGGATGCGCGCGACGGCGATCGTGCGCACGAACTCCGCCCACGGCAGCGCCTCGGTGCCGGCGAGCGGCGTGCCTTCCACCTGCACGAGCTGGTTGATGGGCACCGACTCGGGGGGCGGGTCCATCGCGGCGAGCTGGGCGATGAGCCCGGCGCGCTGGTCGCGGGATTCCCCCATGCCGACGATGCCGCCGCAGCAGACGCTCAGCCCCGCGTTGCGCACGCGCTCCAGCGTATCGAGGCGATCCTGGTAGTCGCGCGTCGTGATCACCTCGCCGTAGAACTCGGGCGCGGTGTCGAGGTTGTGGTTGTAGTAGTCGAGCCCCGCGTCGCGGAGCTGCTCGGCCTGCCCCTCCTTCAGCATGCCGAGGGTGCAGCAGGTCTCCAGCCCCAGCTTCTTCACCTCGCGCACCATCTCGAGCACGGGTTCGAGGTCGCGGGCCTTGGGGCCGCGCCAGGCGGCGCCCATGCAGAAGCGCGTGGCGCCCTTCTCCTTGGCCGCCTGCGCGGTGCGCACGACTTCGTCCAACGGCAGCATCGCCTCGTTCTCCACCCCGGCGGAGTGGCGCGCCGATTGCGGGCAGTAGCCGCAGTCCTCGGGGCAGCCGCCGGTCTTGATGGAAAGCAGCGTGGAGCGCTGGATGCGGTTGGGGTCGAAATTTTCGCGGTGGACTGTCTGCGCCTGGAAGACGAGATCGTTGAAGGGAAGGTCGAGGAGCGCACGGGCGCGGTCGCGCAGCGCCTGCGTGCGCGAGCCGGTCGGCGTGGCAAGGTGAACGATCTGGTCCAAGGGAGCCCCGGTGGATATCCGTAACACCCTGATGATTCTGGAGAAAGTGCGAGCTGTCAAATGGCCCGGTGGCAGTGCCCGAACGGGTGCACAAGAAATGGGCAGCGACCGGGTGTTCGGGGCCCTCTGGGGACGCGATTGCATTCTCTGCCTCGACCCGTCGTCGGCCGCGGCCTTGTGCGAAAATTGTGAGCGCTTGCTCCCGGCATCGCCCTTTCGCTGCCCCCGGTGCGCCGTTCCGATGCCCGAGGCCCGGGAGTGCGCCGACTGCCTTCGCGACCCACCCGCCTTCGACGACGTGACTGCCGCCTTCGACTACCGCTTTCCCGTGGACCGGCTGGTGCGCCGGTTCAAGTTCTCGGCCGACCTGGCCGTGGGCGCGTATCTGGGGGCAGCGCTTGCGCGGGCGTTCGAAAGGCAGCCGTGGCCGGATCTCGTCCTGGCCTCGCCCGCCTCGGCGGCGCGCATCCGGGAGCGGGGCTTCAACCCGGCGCTGGTGCTCGCCCGGCACGCGGCCCGCCGGCTCGGACTTCGAATCGATGCCGTGGCGCTCGCGAAAGTGCGGCACACGCCGCCGCAGGCCGGGCTGGGCCACGACGACCGCCATCGCAACCTGGCCGGGGCGTTCGACGTGCGCGGGCGCGTGGCGGGGCTGCACGTCGCGGTGGTGGACGACGTGATGACGACCGGGGCGACGCTCGGCGCGCTCGCGAGCCTGCTCAGGGAAGCCGGCGCGAGAAGGGTCAGCGGCTGGGTCGTCGCGCGAACGCCCGAGCAGCTGGCGGAGCGCTGACCGGTGGTCGCGGTCGTCCTCGTCCATCCCGAGATCCCGCCCAACACGGGGAACGTGATCCGCCTGTGCGCCAATACCGGCACGCCGCTCCACCTCGTCGAGCCGCTGGGGTTCTCGATGGACGACCGGCAGGTGAGGCGCGCCGGGCTCGATTACCACGAGATGGCCAGCGTGAAGGTCCACTCGGATTGGGCGGCCTGCGCGGCCGGGTTCGCCGGCCGGCGGCTCTTCGCCTTCACCACGCGCGGCTCGCGGCGGTTCGACGAGATCGAGTTCCTTCCCGACGACGTGTTCGTCTTCGGCGCGGAGACTGCCGGCCTGCCCGATGCATTCCTCGGGGACTTCCCGCCGGAGCGGCGCATCCGGCTGCCCATGGTGCCGGGAAACCGCAGCCTGAACCTCTCGAACGCCGTGGCGGTGGCCGTGTTCGAGGCGTGGCGGCAGGCGGGGTACGCGGGGGCGGGACCCTAGTTTGCGCGCGCGGGGCCCTCCGGGCCCGAATGTTTCAGCGGGGCTACCGCTGTAACGAAAAACGCATGGAAATTACTGAAATTCATGGGTTTTTTGTGATTCGGGTCACGGAAATGCCGGCCCGGGAAGCGTCTAATGGGAACCGTGGCAACACGAGATGGAGGGCGAAATGGGATGTGCAGGAGCAAGGACCCGATGCCCCCCCGAACCCGGGATTCGGTGACAGCCCGGAAGTTCAAGCAAAGGTCGAGGAACATCTGTTAAGTGACTGAAGAATTGGACGAAAATCTCGGCTTTGTGTAGGATCCCGAACGAAACATTCCAGCAGACGCGAATCAGGAGAAGACGATGAAAACCAGGAATCTCAGCAGGATTGCTCTCGCGGTTGCCCTTGCGGTCCCGGCGATCGCGGCGGCGGAGTCGAACTTCGTGACCGGTGCGGCCACGGCCACGGGCGCCAACGCCCGCCTGGACTTCCGCATCATCATCCCGTCGGTGCTCTACTTGGCGGTCGGCACCAGCAACCTGCCGGCGCTCACCAACAACGCCACGGTGGACCAGGTCGATTTCGGCACGATCGCCTCTCCTGGCGGCGGCGCCGTCGCGGCGACCTCCGGTCCCGTCAACGTCGCGGTCCGCGGCAACAACGGCGACATCTCGCTGACCGCGACCCACGTCGGCGCGGGCGGTCTCGCGGACGGCACCGGCGAGTTCATCTCGATGACCACGATCACGGGCGCCTCGGGCGGCGGCGGCATCGGCCACCCGACCTTCGTCGACAACGGCACCAGCGCCGCGGTCACCGTGACCCCGAACGTCGGCACCAAGATCACCAACCGGACCGACACCTGGACCTTCACGTACGCCAACGCGACGATCCCGGCGGCCGGCACCTACGGCACCTCGGCCAACCAGGGTCGCGTGACCTACACGGCGACGATGCCCTGATCGCTGCCCGTCTGCCGCAACGCCGCGGGCCCGCCAAGGCCCGCGGCGGGTTCACGAAAGGGTCCCGCCCTTGCGGGCATTGCCGACTCCTCCTATCGTCGAGCCATGAAGAAGCCGCTACACCTCCGCCTCCGGTCGCTCGCCATGGTAGCGGCAGCCGCCGGATCGGCCTCGTTGCCGATGGCCGCATCGGCCTGGATCATCACCGGACTCGGCACCAACAACCCGCAGCGGGTGTTCATGATGGTCGGCAACGGTGCCGCGGCCCTGTGGCAGAACAACGCCACCATCAACCTCGTCAGCGTGACGGTGCCCGGGGCGCAGGTCGGCACCGGCGCCGCCCAGGCGATGACCAGCAACAGCACGCAGTCGACCAGCCCCTACGACGGATTCACCGTCTGCACGCCGCCGGCCCAGGTGTACGTCGGGGCCGCCTACCAGCGGCGCAACAACACCCAGCCCGCCAACGCGACGCTCCAGGTCACGTCGCCGGCGAACCTCACGAACGGCGCGGGGGACACGATCCCCTTCACGGAGATCAGCTGGACGACCTCGGCTCTCGGCGGCGACGCGAACCCGAACGCCATCCCCGCCGGCACGTTCACCGGGGGCACCCAGTTCCTCACCAACGTCGCGCAGGGAACGCTGCGCGAGAACTGCCACACCTTCTCGTTCGCCAACACCGCGATGCGGGCATCGGGCACTTACGATGGCCGGGTCACTTACACGCTGTTCACGCCGTGATCGAGAGGGCATTCGCCGCGGCGTTCTTCACCCTGTGCCTTGCGCAGGGCGGGGCGGCGCAGGCCGCGACGGTGCGGCTCGACGACTCGGCGAGCCAGGTATTCCCGCCGGCCGCGCAGTGGAACTGGGCGCCCGGTTCCCTGCGCTCGGGAAGCCAGAACCTGCACATGAACCTCGTGGTGAAGGTGCGCATCGACACGCGCGCCCTGGCCGGCCAGACCGGCCGTGTCTACATGGTGCTGCCCGTGGACAACGAGGGCCAGGTGGTCGCCGAGTGGCAAGCCGAGGGTCGCCTCCTGGGCGGGCGGCTGGTCTCCGGCGAGCGGGCGCTCGTCTATTCCGGGACGCTGCCCGCCCAGATGCTCGAGGACACGCTGCGCGTTCGCCTCACGGCCGACGCCCGCACCATGAGCGACGAGGCGCGGCGCCTCGCCTTCCACTTCGAGTTCGATTCGCCGTGAGGCCACGGACCGCATGCGGAAAGCGGCAACGATGACCGGTTCGCTCGCCCGTCGCGCACTCGCGAAGTCGGCCGTCCTCGTGATCGTGCTCGCGATGCCCGGCGCGGCCGCGGCCCAGGGCTTCGCTGCGTTCGTCTCCCCGCCGCGCTTCGAGGTGCAGGCGAAGGCGGGCGAGGCGCGACGGCACGTGATGGAAATCCACCATGTGGGGCCCTCCACCGGACGGTTCCGCCTCTACACCAACGACGTCTCGTTCCAGGAGGACTTCTCGGTCCAGTTCAGCGACGCGTTGCGACCCGGAAGCTGCCGGCCGTGGGTGGCGCTGGAACGCCGGGAGCTGAGCATCGCCCCGGACGCGAAGTACCGCTTCCGGTTCGAAGTGACGCCCCCTCCCGGCACGCCCGCGGGCGAATGCGTCTTCGCGATCATGCTCGAGGGCCTCGACACCACCAAGGTCGAACAGGGGCAGATCAACTTCCCCGTAGCCGGCCGCATCGGCGTGATCGTCTATGTCCAGACGGGAGGCGCCGCGCCGAAGCTCGCGATCTCCGGCTCGCGGCTCCTCGTCTCGAAGGGCGAGCGCCAGCCCGTGATCGACGTCGCCAACGCCGGCAACGCCACGGGCCGGCTGGAGGGCTTCCTCGTCGCCAAGGACGCTTCCGGCAACGAATTCGAGATGTCGCCCGAGAACGTGCCTATCTTCCCGGGGCGCAAGCGGGCAATCTCCCTCTTCGCGGTTGCCCAAGAGGGCCAGAAGCCGCCGGTCATCCAATATCCCCTGGTCGTCAAGGGCACCCTGGAATGGGGCAAGAACCGCGAAACCCTGGACCTGCGATTCGAGCCCTGACCGGGGCCGCGGTCCTGGTCCTTCTCGCGGCGGGCGCCACTGCGGCCCACGCGCAGTTCCGGCTGGTCTCCTCGGCTCGCGCCAACGGCTCCGCTCCCGCGGAGCCTGCCTACGTCGACCGCGTGATCGAGGGGCTCGCGCCCGACGAGGGCAAGCCCGTCGAGGAAGTCGTCTACAACCGGGAAGGCTGGCCGCGCTTCCTGAGGCTCGAGACGCGCCTGGGCACGCAGCCCAGCGGAGACCGCGACCGCTCGGTCGGCTTCACCGCCGCCGGGGCGATCGAGACGCCCAACCACGGCGTCCTGTCGATCGATGCGAACCTCGCCGTCGACGAGAAGCGCGGCGTCGTCACCCTGCGCCAGCAGGGGCTGCCGGTGGAGGGCGGCTGGGAGGTCAACAACGAGCTGGGCGTATCCACCCCGCTGGCGCCCGGCATCCTGCGCCTGCCTTCGCGCGTCTTCGTGCCGTTCCTGTACATGCGGGGCGCGACCACGGAGTGGCTGCACCCAGGCTCGCGCACCCAGGTACTCGCCTCGACGGGCACGCCGGGCCGCCTCGACGGCTATCCGGTGTCGGGGTTCCGCTCCCTCGCGGGCACGATCAGCACCGCGGGCGTGCAGCACCGTGATGGCGAGTGGAGCTTCGCGGTGCGTCACGCGCATGCCGATGGTGTCTCCCGCCTCGATGGGCCGCAGCGGCCCGCCGAATTCCTCGACTCGGACTCGACGCACTTCGCGGTCCGGCACGAGGGTCCCGGCCACCACGTGCAGGCCAACCTGGTCACCGCGAGAACGACAGACACCTCGCGCGTGCGCAACGGCGGCTGGATCGACGGCGAGTGGAAGCAGGGCACGTCGAGGTACGGGTGGGGAGCTTACCGCCTCGACCCGGAACTCAGCTGGGCAGGGCAGGCGATGGCGAGCGATATCGAGGGAGCCTTCGCTCGCGGCGCGTGGCGGACGCGCCAGTGGTCGGCCGAGGCCAGCGTGGACGTCCTGCGGTCGATGACCGGCAACGACGAGACCGGCGTGCTCACGACGGCGAGCGGGCGGTGGCGGTACAGCCGAACGCTCACGTTCGGCGCTGGCGGCACCGTGCGCCGGTACAAGGGCAACGCCGGCAGCGGATTCGCCGACGTCCGCTGGCGCAACGACTGGGGCAGCACGGGCCTGCGCGGCGAGCGGCTGGACACGTTCGGGCTGCGCTCCAACCGACTGGTCATCGACCACAACTGGCAGCTACCGCTCGGGTGGGCGCTGTCGACGAGCCTCTCGGGCGGGCGCGAGTCGGGTGCGGACGCGGCGGGCAGCCTGTGGGGAGCGGCGATCTCGTTCACCGCGCCGATCGGCGACAATGCCACGCTCGGCGGCAACGCGAGCACGGAGCGCTTCGGCAGCGGCAACCGCCTCACCAGCGCGAACCTGAACCTCGTGTGGAAGCTGGACCCACGGTGGTCGTTGGAGGGGAACTTCATCGTCTCGCGCGGAAAGGTCGAGCAGGTCCTGCCCCTCGATCCGCTTGCACCGGCGCCGGAGCGGTTCTTCCTGCAGAACGACACGAACTCCGTCTTCCTCGTGCTTCGGTACGAGGACCGCGCCGGCACCCGCAGCGCGCCGCTCGGCGGCACGCCGCGGACGGGTGGCGGTGGCATCGATGGCGTCGTCTTCCTCGATGCAAACCGCAACGGCGAGCAGGAAGCCGGCGAAACCGGCGCCTCCGGCGTCACCGTCTACCTCGACGGCCGCTACGCCGTCCGCACCGACTCGCAGGGCCGCTTCTCCTTCCCGTTCGTGGCCCCGGGGCCCCGCGTGATCACGGTGCTGAACGAGACGCTGCCGCTGCCGTGGGAGACGGGCGAGCGCGCGGAAACGCGCATCGAGGTGATCGTCCGCGAGACGGCGCGTGTCTCCATCCCCGTCATCCGGCGCGGGCCGGAGTGAGGCCGGCTAGAAGGAGACCGTGATCCGCAGCCGGTCCGCGTAGGCGCCCGGCCGCACGTCCTGGCCCGCGTCGATCCTCCCGAAGATCGTGAAGGTGAGGGTGCCGCTCGTCCGGTTGTCGAGCGTGATGCTCTGCGTGAGCGTGTTGATGCCCGGCGTGTTGCCCCACACCTGCAGGCGCGAGGCGTCGCGATAGAGGTTGTAGTTCAGGAGGTCGGTGTTCGAGGCGTGGCGCAGCGCCCGCGTCGCGACGCCCCCGGTGTGCTGGCTGGGCCCGATCGAAAGCGTGACGGCCGTCGTGCGCGGGCCGCCGTTTCGCGAGCACGTCACCACCAGCACGCCGCTCGAATCGGCCGGCGCGGCGTTGAAGCCGTCGTAGGTGCCGAGGCTCAGCGCCATGTCGTACGCGCCGCAGGTCACCGCGGCCTTCGCCGGCAGCACGGCGAGCGCCAGGGCGAGCGCGGCGGCGGCCTCAGCGCGAACAGGTGAAAACGTCGCCCAGGGAAACCAGCGCGTCGGCCGATTCCGGAACCACGAGGTCGAACTCACAGGGCTTGCCCTCGATCACGGCGCGGGCGCGGTGGCGGCCCGCGGGCAGGTTCTCCAGGTAGAAGTCGCCCCCGCCGGCCGTCGGGATCTCGATCGCCTTGCCGCCGGCGGAAAGGGTCACGAGATGATACTCCAGGCCCCGTTCCTCCCCGCCCCCGCGCCAGCGCAGGCGCCCGGTGAATCCCTGCACCTTCGTCACCTTGAACTCGACCACGGAGCCGCTGCGGAAGGAGGGCGAGAAGGTCGCGCCGACGCGGTCGATCGAGAACTCGATGGGCACGTCGCGGTCGTTGATCGAGGCGAAGTTGCTGGAGTAGGAGGCGACGTTGGGCAGCAGCACGCGCCCGGCCTCGTCGGTGCGCCCCACCTCCTGGCTGTTCTCGTACACGCGCACGCCCGCCAGCGGCGGCGCGAGCTGCACGACGGCGAAGCTGTCGGCGATGGAGCGGCTGGCCGCCACGTGGCCGCCCGCGGCGACGACGGCGCCGGCCAGCGCCAGGTTGTAGGCCGTGGACGAGCCGGCGCCCGAGCTGCGCACGGAGATGGCCTCGCCCGACACCGTGCCGTACCGCGCATGCCACTCCAGGCGCGGGTTCACGGTGCGCTGCACGCCCTGCTCGTCCTCGCGCCGCTGCAGGTTCACCGAGTAGGCCACGCCCGTTCCCCGCGGCGTCTCCCGGCTCACCTGCAGGGATTCGGTCCTGCCCCCGAGCAGGTCGCGCGCATGGGAAGCGTTGATGGCGTGCTTGCCGTCGAGCAGGAATTGCAGGCCGACGAAGAGGTCATGGCCGCCACGCTCCCCCAGCTCGCGCCGCCAGGTCGCGAGGACGCTGCCGAGGCCGCCGATCGGGCGCGAGTAGGAGAGGCTCACCGAGCGGCTGAGAGGGTCGACGGCGGATTCGCGCCGGGCGAATCCCAGGTTCACGGAGCCCAGGGCGGGGCTCGCGTAGCCCACCACGGCGTTGTAGTCGCTGCGCGGCAGCAGGGGAACGAAGTCGGCGTACACCGGCACGTACCCGGGCGAGTGGCGCTGGAGCGTGAGCTGGCTCGAGAACTCGTGCAACTGGAAGGCGTGGGAGAGGAACCAGGCGTGGCCGTCGGCGTCGCGGTCGCGGCTCGCCGACGCGCCGGCGGCGAGGACGCCGAATCGTTCGCTCCGGAGCACGACATCCGGCCCGCCGTTGAACTGCCGCGAGGTGCCCTCGGCGCGCAATCCGAGTGTGAGGCGATCGTCGACGCCGTAGCGGTGGAAGGCCGAGAAGGCGGGGCGGGAGTATTCCGCGCTGCGCGTGCCGAAGCCCTCCCGCAGCGCCCCCACCTGGTAGCTGTAGTCGTGCAGCCCTGCGGCGAGCCCCTGCGGCGCGAAGTAGAAGGGGTACTCGACGGTGCGCTCGCGGCCGAAGACGTCGCGCACCACGACGCGCACGTCCTGCCGCCCGCCGTAGTAGTTGAAATTGGAGATCTCGAAGGGCCCCGGCTCGATGCGCTGGCGCATCACCAGCGTGTTTCCGACGTAGAAGTCCACCTGCGAGGGGAACTCGGCCGCGCCGCGGAATCCGGCGCCGGGCTGGCGCGAGACGAACGGGTCGAGGTTGTAGGCCTTCGCGAAGGTGAGGCCGGCTAACGGTGCACCCGAGCCCAGCGGCAGCCCCGGCAGGAACGCGTCGCCGACGATCCAGCGGCGCAGGTTCGCGCGGTCGTCGCGCACGAGCTGCGTCTCCAGGCGCACGCCTGTCGACCCGTCGGGAGAGCTCGCGTGCGTCGACTGGTTGCGCAGCAGCCAGCCGTCGAAGGCGACGGCCGCCTCCGTCGCGAGGCTCACGACGCCGCGGCCCCCGCCGCTGGTGCCGAAGTAGCCGAGGCGGTAGTTGAGCAGCGCGCTGCGCGCCGACGGCAGCACCTCGGCAGGCGCGGGCCGGCGCGTGAGGTCGAACACCTGCTTCGGGAGCTGCTCCGGGGCGAGGGTCACCGCGGCCACCAGCGTCTTCTCGTCCAGCGTCACCCTTGCGCCGGGAATCGCGGAAACCAGCACGTGGCGTTCGCCATCGATGTCCCGCCCCGGCACGCCCGGAGGCAATGTCACGAGTCCCTCGAGGTCCGCGGCCCGGACGAACAGGGAGCCGTCGGCAGAGACATGCACGAACTTCTCGCCGCGGGGCACGGAGTTGATGGTGAGGGCGACGATGAGGGGCTGCGTCGGCTCGTCCGTCGACGCGGCCGGGAGCGCAGGGGCCGCCAGGGCGCGGGTGAGCTTCAGTTCCAGCGCCTGGGCGCCTCCCGCCGCGAGGCTGGCGGCGACCGCGCAGGCGACCGTGCCGCGTCGCATCCGCTTCAGCGGCGAGCGCCGCTCACGGCGCGCAGAGCGCGGGCCCGGACTCGACCGTGTGCCTGATCTCGAGCCCCTCGGCGGAGGCCGTGATCTCGAGCGGGCCCGAGGGCTTGCACTTGTCGGGTGGGACGGGAATCTCGAACGCCCGTGTCGCGCCCGGGAAGACGTACCAGCCGGCCCCGCGGCCGATCACCTCGCCGCCCGCCTTCACCGCGAGCTCGTCGAAGCGCACGGTGCGCGCGCCCTTGTTGAGGATCCCCACCTCCACCTTGCCCTTCGCGAGGGCGGCCCTCGCGAACTCCGGCTCGGGCTTGCCGGCCGGCGGCGCCACGAACACGGGCACGCCGAAGCGAAGCAGCACGGCCACCTGCGCGCCCTGCGCGCCGCCGGCGCCGGGCTCCTGGAGCTCCTCGATGAAGAGCCGGTAGGCTTTCTCGCGGCCGGCCTCGCCCGCGCGCGTGCCGATGCGGATCACGCGCTTGTCGCCCGGCTCCACCGTCATGATCTGCGGGAAGAAGATGAGGTCGCCGCTCTCCGTGTTGCGGTCCGCGCCCTGCTCGTCCTGCGTCCACTCGAAGAGCTTCATGCGGAAGGAGAGCTTGCGCGTGTCGTCGTTCGTGACCGTGACGAGCCCGGTGCGCGTGCCGCGGTCGAGGTCGACACGGATGGGCGAGACGCCGAAGCTTCCGGCCGTCGCGGCCGTTGCCGCCAGGAACGTCGCGGCCAGCGCGGCGAGGCGCGCGCGGATCGATGCGGTGCTCACGATGCGTTTCCCCTGCGATGCGCGTTGGATGTCGGGGCCGCCGCGGGGGGCGGGCGAGGCGAAAGTCGCCTGCGGGGATGTTACTACGGGGCGATGCTGAGGACGACGGAGTCCGCGTACGCGCCGGCGAGCGCGTTCTGGAAGTCCGCGGCGAGCACGGTGCCGGTCACCGTGAGGACCTGGTTCGTGTTGCGCGGCACGGAACCCGATTGCGGCACGTTGATCGCGTACTTGAGGAACTCGCCCGCGTTCGTGGCGTGGCGCATGCGCGGCGCGCCGGCGCCCGTCTCGTACTGGCCGTCGTCGGAAGTGACGTTGTAGATCGCGATCGGCGAGGAGCCGCTGCAGCGGAACCCGATCGTGGCGGTCGCGGTCGCGTTGGCGGTCGAGGAGGGATCGATCGTGCCGAAGGAGAGCGCGGTCGGCCCGCCATTCGTGAACTGGCACTTGTTCTTGGTGATGACCACGGCGCCCACGGCCACGGTGTGCGTCGGCGACGCGGCCGCGTCCAGGCCCGTGATTGCGGCGAGCGCGGCGCCCAGCGCGAGCGCGGCGAGGCGGCGCAAGTTCCTCGCGCTCGCGGCCGTCGGGTTCGTCACCGGGGTGTCCATGGGGAGGGGATCAGTCCGAAAAAAGGGCCTCGGCCCGCCGTTGGCGCCGAGGCCCGGTGCTGACGGCCCTTGGGATCGCTGGCCTTACGGCGTGATCGAGAGCACGACGGTGTCGGAGTAGGCGCCGGCGGTCGCGTTCTGGTGGTTGGCGGCGGTGATGGTGCCCGAGACCGCGCAGGTGAGGTCCTGGCCGGCGCCGTGGCCCGTGCCGGTCGCGGTGCAGCCCGACATCGACAGGGAGTAGGGCATGTAGTTGCTGGCGTCGAGGCTCACGCGGCGCGAGCCGCTGAAGTGCAGGCCGTTGCCGGCGGTGACCGAGGCGACGGTGCCCTTCGTGCAGCGGTAGAGGACATTGGCCGTGCCGGTGGCGTCGGTAGCGAGCGACGGGTCGATCGAGCCGGCGCTGTTGGCGAGCGTGAGGGTGGTGCCGCTGGCCGCGTTGAAGCGGCAGTTGCCGGTGACCGTCGCCGAGACGGCAAGGTCGTGCGTGGCGCTCGCCGCGAAGGCCGAGGCGGAGGCCACCAGGCCGGTGGCGACGAGGGCGAGTGCGAGAGAGGTGCGTTTCATGGTCGTTCCTTTCTATGCCGTCAGTTTGAAGGGTCTTCACTTTCCTGCTGCCTCGACGGGATTTGCTGTCTTCCGCGTCGTTGAAGCCATTTTACGCAAACCGCCCTAGGCTTCCGTGAAATTCATCACAAACCCCAATGTTTTCAATGGGAAAGAGTTACATGATTCGCCAGTTTCATGACGGTTGTAATAAAGGGCGGCGTAGGCGGCACCGGCGCGCTTCGGGCGGACCAAGATTGCCGCAATTCATTGAGTTAACACGGAAAAAACTAGTATGCCCAAGGCAACCCGGTGTCCGGAAAAGGCCCGGATGAAAAGCGTGGAGTTTGCGGATCGGCGGCAGATGCGGCCAAGGAGGCACGGGAAAGCCCCGATCCCGCGACAGCTGAAATCCGGGCTACTCCGGCCGCGGGTCCCGCGAAAGCAGCTGCCGTACGGCGGCGGCGGGCGAATGCCCCTCGAAGAGGACGCCGCACACCGCCTCGGTGATGGGCATCTCGACACCCCGCGCCCGCGCGAGGTCGCGTGCCGAGCCGGCCGACTGCACGCCCTCGGCCACGTGGCCCAGCTCGCGCAGGATGTCGGCAAGCCCTTGTCCGCGGGCGAGCCGAAGGCCCACGTCGCGGTTCCTCGAAAGGTCTCCCGTGCAGGTGAGCACGAGGTCGCCCAGGCCCGTGAGCCCCATGAAGGTCTCCGCCTGCCCGCCCATGGCCACGCCGAGCCGCACGATCTCCGCCAGCCCGCGCGTGACGAGCGCCGCGCGCGCGTTGCGGCCGAGGTCCAGCCCGTCGGCGATGCCGGCGGCGATGGCGATCACGTTCTTCACTGCGCCTCCCAGCTCCACGCCCGCGAGGTCGGTGCTGGAGTAGATGCGCAGCCGCGGGCCGTTCAGGGCGGCCGCGGTACCGGAGGCGAAGGCTTCGTCGCGCGAGGCGAGCACGATGGCCGTGGGCTGCCCGCGCGCGACCTCGAGCGCGAAGCTGGGCCCCGAGAGCGCGCCCATGCACGCGGCGCCGGGCAGGGCCTCGGCCACGACCTCGTGCGGGAGCAGGCGCGTGCCCTGCTCGAAGCCCTTGCACGCCCACAGCAGGCTCGTGGTGGGCGCGAAGGCGCGCACCGCTTCGGCCGTATCGCGAAGCCCTGCGGTCGCGGTCGCCACGATCGCAAGGTCGCACCCCGCCAGCGCCGCGCCGAGATCGGCTTCGACGCGGAGGGCATCGGGAAACGGGATTTCGGGAAGATAGGGGCTGGAGCGGTTGCGGGAGAGCGCCTCGCACGCTTCGCGCCGCCGCGCCCAGAGACGCACCGCGTGCGCGGCCGAGAAGGAGATCGCCAGCGCCGACCCCCAGGCGCCCGCGCCGAGGATCGCGATCCTCACGGCGGGCCTACACGCCCCAGAGGTGGGCCGCGCGGGCGAAGCCTTCCTGCCCGTCGCGGTGGCGCACCTTCACCCAGCCGGCGGCCGGGGGCTCGAGCACCTCGAGCAGGACCTGCTTGTAGGCCTCGAAGACGAGCGCGGCGGCCGCATCGGGCGCGGCGCGGATGTCGGCCACCGGCACCGTGACCACGGCGTTGCGGCGCTCGCCGAGCGCGTGGTTCTCGACCCACGCTACCTCGCCGCCGGCGTCGCGCACCTTCGTCCACTGGTCGAGCTTCACCAGCACCTCGAACGGGTGGCCGCGGCTCGCGACGAAGATGCGGTCCGCCTTGAGCGAGGGGGCGTCGTAGAGGATCGCGGCCCGGTCGCCGAGGGAGCGGAACTCCGCCGCGGCGGCGGGCAGCGCCGCCGCGAGGGCCAGCAGGGCTGCGGCCGCGCGCATCGCCGTCAGTGCGTGGCCTGGATGATGGGCGAGGCGCCTTGCTGGGCCTGCTCCGCCTGCGCCTGCTTCTGCGCCTGGAAGAGCGCGTCGAAGTTCACCGGCGTGAGCACCACGGGCGGGAACCCGGCGCGGGAGACGACGTCGGAGACGACCTCGCGCACGTACGGGTAGAGGATGTTCGGGCAGGCGATGCCGAGGATAGGCTCGAGGTCGTGCGCGGGGATGTTGCGGATCACGAAGATGCCGGCCTGGCCCGCCTCGACGAGGAACATCGTCTTGTCCTTCACCTTGGCCGTGACGGTCACGGTGAGAAGGGTCTGGTAGACGCCGTCCTCGATCGGGTTCGACTCGTGGTGCAGCTGGATGTCGACCTGCGGCGCCTCGCGCTCGAGGAACACCTGCGGGGCGTTGGGGATCTCGAGCGAGATGTCCTTCACGTAGAGCTTCTCGATCGAAAAGACGGGCTGGTTCTGGGCGTCGCTCATGGCGCTTCCTTCGGTTGGGTGTGGGGTGGGCCCGCGCCTCAGGCGGCGAGCAGGGGGTCGAGGCCGCCTTCGCGGTCCAGCTCGGCGAGGTCGTCGAAGCCGCCGACGTGGCGCTCGCCGATGTAGATCTGGGGAACGGTGCGCCGGCCGGTGCGCGTCATCATCTCCTCGCGCCGGGCCGGGTCGGTGTCGACGCGGATCTTGTCGATCTCGGCGACCCCCTTGGACTTCAGCAGCCGCTCGGCCATCTGGCAGTAGGGGCAGACGCCCGTCGTGTACATCGTCACCTTGGCCATGGCGCTACTTCTCCACGGGGAGGTTCGCCTGCGACCAGGCGCCGACGCCCCCCTTGAGGTTGAAGACCTGCGTGAAGCCGGCCTTCTTCAGGGTCCGGCAGGCGGCGCCCGAGCGCGCCCCGCTGCGGCAGGTGACGATCACCGGCTTGTCCTTGAACTTCGCCAATTCGCCCGCGCGCTTGCCGAGCTCGCCCAGCGGGATGTGGCGCGCGCGCGGCAGGTGGCCGGCCGCGTACTCGGCGGGCTCGCGAACGTCGAGCACCAGGGCGCCCGGCTGGTTCATGAGGCGGGTGGCCTCCAGCGTGCCGATGCCCTGCGCGCCGCCGAAGACGGAGAGGTCGGGCCACACGAGGAGCGCGCCGCTGGCGAGGAAGAGCGCGACGAGCGCGATGTTGTCGAGCAGGAATTCACCCATGGCGGGGTCGGGTCGGCCGGAAGCGGGAAAACCGCCATTTTAGCAGCCGGCGGGGCCGGCCGACCAACCCGTCACGCGGCGAGCGACTGCAGCCCCCACAACGCCACCATGCCCGCCACGATCGAGGCGAGCGGGTTCTTCACGCGGGCGGCCACCGCGATCGCCACGGCGCCGGCCAGCAGCCGCGGGTTGGCGGTCGAGAGCTCGAGCGACCCGTGCGGCATCGCGAGGCCCGGCACCACGATGGCCGCGAGCACCGCGGCCGGCACGAAGACGAGCGCCACACGGAAGCCGTGCGGGAACTTGTGCGGGTCGGCGAAGACGATGAAGGAAGCGCGCGTGAGGAAGGTCACGACGCCGGCGCCCACGATCACGAGCCACTCGCTCATTTGCGGTGGGCTCTCTCCACGGCCACGCCGGCCGCGATGCCCGCGAGGGAGGCCGTGACGAGCGCGAGCTTGTACGGGAGCCCCGCCGCCACGAGCGCCATCGCCCCGGCGACGACGGCCGCCGCGAGGTCGGCGCGCGTGCGCAGCGCCGGCACCAGCAGGGCGAGGAAGGAAAGCGTCACCACGAAGTCGAGCGACCACGCCGCGGGCACCTGCGCGCCCGCGACGGCCCCCGCGATCACGGCGGCCTGCCACACCACGAAGAGCGTGACCCCCGCGCCCAGCGCGTGCCAGTGGCGCAGGCTCCGGTCGCCGGGCCGGCCGTAGATCTGCATCCCCATGGCGAAGCCCTGGTCGGTCATGAGGTAGGCGAGCGCCACGCGCCACCGCGCGGGCAGGTGCGCGAGGTGCGGCGAGAACGAGGCGCTGTACATGAGGAAGCGAAGGCTCACCACCAGCACGGCGCCCAGCGTGACCAGCGCCGGCGCCTGCGCGGCCACGAGCTGCGCGACGACCAGTTGCGCGATGCCGGAGAACGCGATGAACGAGAGCGCTATGCCCTCGAACGGCGTCATGCCGGCGCCCACCGCGGCCACGCCCGCGACGAAGCCGAAGGGCACGGTGCCGACGAGGACGGGGGAGATGTCGCGGCAGCCCGCGAGGAACTCGCTGCGTGCGTTTGGTAACATGACGAAGCCCGAAATCCTGCCACGAAAGCCATGAAAAAGCTCGTCCTCATCCGCCACGGCGAAAGCGTCTGGAACAAGGAAAACCGGTTCACCGGGTGGACGGACGTCGACCTCTCCGCGCAGGGCGTGGACGAGGCGCGCGCCGCCGGCCGCCTGCTCGCCGCCGAGGGCTACGACTTCGACGTGGCGATCACTTCCGTCCTCAAGCGCGCCATCCGCACGCTCAACCTCGCGCTGGAGGAGATGGACCGCCTCTGGCTTCCCGTCGAGAAGGACTGGCGCCTGAACGAGCGCCACTACGGCGGACTGCAGGGCCTGAACAAGGCCGAGACGGCCGCGAAGTTCGGCGACGACCAGGTGCTGGTCTGGCGCCGCAGCTACGACACGCCGCCGCCGGAGCTGCCGCCGGGAGACGAGCGCGACGCCTCGCGCGACCGACGGTACGCCGGTCTCGGCGCGCAGGTGCCGCGCACCGAATGCCTCAAGGACACGGTGGCGCGCGTCGTGCCCTGCTGGCGCGATCGCATCGCGCCGCGCGTCGCGGCCGGCGACCGCGTGCTGGTGGCCGCGCACGGCAACAGCATCCGCGCCCTGGTGAAGTACCTGGACGGCGTCTCCGACGCCGAGATCGTCGGCCTCAACATCCCCACCGCGGTGCCCCTCGTCTACGAGCTGGACGACACGCTCGCGCCCGTGCGCCACTACTACCTCGGCGACCCGGAGGCGATCGCCAGGGCGGCTGCCGCGGTGGCGAACCAGGGCAAGGCCCGCTAGCGCATGCGGGCGCGGCGCGCGGCGGCAGCCGTCGTCGCCGGCCTGGCCCTGCTGGCCGCCGTCGGGGCGTCCGGCGCTCCGGCGAAGGGCAAGGCCGCGCCCCCGGCGGCCTCGGAGGAGGACCTTCGCCTGCTGCGCGGCCGCATCGAGCGGCTGGAGAAGGAGCTCGCCCAGGCGGAGGAATCGCGCGGCGAGGCGGCCGGGGCGCTCAAGGCGTCCGAAAAGGCGGTGAGCGAGGCGAACCGCGCCCTCTTCGAGCTGGCGCAGGCCCGGCGGGAGCTGGAGGCGCAGCTCGCGGCGCTCGGCGCCCGCGGGGAGGCGGCCCGCGGCGAGATCGCCCGCCAGCGCGCCCTGGCCGAGCGGCTGCTGCGGGTGCAGTACGAGCAGGGCGGCCAGGACCGGCTTCGCCTCCTCATCGAGGGCAAGGACCTCGCCACGCTCTCGCGGCACCTCGCCTACTACGGTTACGTGCAGCGCGCGCGCGCGGAATCCCTCGCGGCGCTTCGCCGGGGGGCCGAGGAAGTCGCGGCGCTGGAAGCCGAGGCGCGCGAGAAGCGCGCGGCCATCGCGGAGAACCAGGCCGCCCAGGCGCGCGAGTCGCAGCGGCTGGAGAAGGAACGCGAGGCGCGCGCGTCCGCCCTCAAGCGCCTCGCGGGCCAGGTGGCGCGCAGCAAGCGCGAGATCGGCCGGCTCAAGAAGGACGAGGAGCGGCTCACGCGCCTCGTCGAGGAAATCGCGCGCGCGCTGGCGGCGCGGGAGGCGGAGCGCCAGCGGGAGGCGAGGCAGTCGCGCGAGCGGGAGGCCGGCAAGGCCGCGCCAGGGCGCCGTCCCGGCGTGCCGGTGGAGGAGGCGGCCGACGCCTCGGCCGCGGCGAAGGCCTTCCCGTCGCTCAAGGGGCGGCTGCGGCTCCCGGTGCGGGGGGAACTCATGAACCGCTACGGCAGTCCACGGGAAGAGACCGGCGTCACCTGGCGCGGGCTCTTCATCCGGGCCGCGGTGGGCGAGCTGGTGCGGGCCGTCGCCGACGGGCGCGTCGTCTACGCCGACTGGCTGCGCGGCTTCGGCAACCTGATCATCCTCGACCACGGGGGCGGCTACATGAGCCTGTACGGCTACAACGAGGGGCTGCTGCGGCAGGTGGGCGACGGGGTGCGCGGGGGGGACGCCGTGGCCCAGGTCGGCGCTTCCGGGGGGGCGGGGGAATCGGGTTTATACTTCGAGCTCAGGCACGACGGTAGACCGTTCGACCCGATGCGCTGGGTGGCGCGTTGAACCTTCCGTGAGGAAGGCGCCGCGGCATCCGGCCGCGGCATTGTCCAGGACAACGGCGAGGTGGCGAACATGGGCAGCAAACTCAAGCAGGTCGGCTTGGTGGTCCTCGGGGCCGCGCTCGGCGTGTCCGCGAGCCTGCACTTTTCCGCGATCGCCGACCGCCAGGCCTCCACGCTGCAGCTGCCGGTCGACGACCTGCGCCTCTTCTCCGAGGTCTTCGGCCGCATCAAGAACGACTATGTCGAGCCGGTGGAGGACAGGAAGCTCCTCAAGGAGGCCATCAACGGCATGCTCACCGGGCTGGATCCCCACTCGGCCTTCCTCGACCAGGACGCCTACAAGGACCTGCAGGTCGGCACGCAGGGCGAGTTCGGCGGGCTGGGCATCGAGGTGGGCAGCGAGGACGGCTTCGTGAAGGTGGTGGCCCCGATCGAGGACACGCCCGCGCACCGCGCCGGCATCCAGGCGGGCGACCTCATCATCAAGCTCGACGGCGCGAGCCTCAAGGGCATGAGCCTCAACGACGCCGTGAAGAAGATGCGCGGCAAGCCCAACACCGAGGTCACGCTCACCGTGATGCGCAAGGGAGAACCCGCGCCGGTGGACTACAAGCTCAAGCGCGACGTGATCCGCGTGAAGAGCGTGAAGGCGCGCATGATCGAGCCCGGCTACGGGCTGCTGCGCGTGACGCAGTTCCAGGAGCACACGGGCGAGAACCTCGTGCAGGCGGTGAACGACCTCAACCGCCAGGCGAACGGCGACCTGAAGGGCCTGGTGGTCGACCTGCGCATGAACCCGGGCGGGCTGCTCAACGCCGCCGTCGCGGTGTCGGCGGCCTTCCTGCCGAAGAACGCGCTCGTGGTCTACACGGACGGGCGCACCGAGGACGCCAAGATGCGCCTCACCGCCAGCAAGGAGAACTACGTGCGCGGCAGCTTCCGCGAGGACTACCTCGCGAAGCTCCCGCCCGTGGCGAAGACCGTGCCGATGGTGGTGCTCGTGAACGGCGGCTCGGCTTCCGCCTCGGAGATCGTGGCCGGCGCCCTGCAGGACCACAAGCGCGCCGCCGTCATCGGCACGCAGACCTTCGGCAAGGGCTCGGTGCAGACGATCCTGCCGCTGCCCAACAACCAGGCGGTCAAGCTCACCACGGCGCGCTACTACACGCCCAGCGGGCGCTCCATCCAGGCCAAGGGCATCGCCCCCGACATCGTGGTGGAGGACGCCACTTCGGATTCGCGCGTCTTCATGCGCGAGGCGGACCTGCAGCGCCACCTCGAGGGCGACGACGAGAAGGCGAAGGCGGGCGAGGCGAAGGCGCCCGCGAAGCCCGCGCCCGAGGTGAAGGCGAAGGCGGAGCCGGAGGCGAAGGCCACGGCGCCCGCGAAGGGGGAAGGCGCGGCCAAGCCCGCCGCCGACGGCAAGAAGGAAGACCTCCAGCTCGCCGCGGCCCTGAAGCACCTCAAGGGGCTCCCCATCACCGCCGCGGCCGCGAAGTAACGCAGCCCGCGCCCCGGCCGCCGTGGACGACCGCCAGCGGCTCCGGTACAGCCGCCACCTGCTGCTCGACGGCTTCGGCGAGGATTCGCAGGAGCGCCTCCTCGCCTCCCGCGCGCTGGTCGTCGGCGCCGGCGGCCTCGGCTCCGGCGCGCTCCTCTACCTCGCCTCCAGCGGCGTGGGGCGGATCACGGTGGCCGACGGCGACGTCGTCGACCTCACCAACCTGCAGCGCCAGGTCGTGCACCGCGTGGACGCCGTGGGCACCAGCAAGGCCCTCTCGGCAGCGGCCACGCTCGCGACGATCAACCCGGAGATAACGGTCGTCCCCGTCCCCGAGCGGCTGTCCCCGGAGGGGCTGCTCGCGGCGGCGCGCGAGGCCGACATCGTCCTCGACTGCTCCGACAACTTCGCCACGCGCCACGCCATCAACGCGGCCTGCGTGCGCGCGCGCGTGCCGCTCGTGTCGGGCGCCGGGATCCGCTTCGACGGGCAGGTCGCCGTCTTCGACCCGCGCAAGCCCGACGCGGCGTGCTACCACTGCCTGTTTCCCGCCGACGCGCAGGGCGAGGAGGAGCGTTGCGCCACGATGGGCGTGTTCGCGCCGCTGGTCGGCGTGATCGGCGTCATGCAGGCGATGGAGGCGATCAAGCTCCTCGCGGGCATCGGCGAGTCGCTCGCCGGGCGCCTGCTGCTGTTCGACGCCCGCGCCATGCGCTGGCACGAAGTGCGCCTTTCCCGCGACCCCCATTGCGCCGTGTGCGGCGAGCCCCGCGCGGCCGCCGCCTGACCAAGGAGCCCCGAGATGAGAATGCCCGCCCGCTTCGCCGCGTCCACGCTCGTGGCGTTTCTTGCCGCCGCCGGCGCGGCCCTCGCGGCCGGCGACCGCCAGGTCGTCTGGAAGCTCGTGGACGAGAAGGGGAAGGTCACCTACGTCGACAAGGCGCCGCCGAAGGACTACAAGGGCAAGGTGACGCGCATCGAGGTGGACCTCTCGGCCAACAGCGCCTCCCTCATCGCCGTGAGCGAGGGATCGGCGGTCGTGAAGCTCCCCCTCACGGCGCCCGAGCTCAAGCGCGTGAAGGCCGACGCCGAGCTCGCCCGCGCGCGCGAGAACCTCGAGGCGGCGAAGAAGGCGCGAGAGGACGGCAAGGACCCCACGCCCGAGGAGACGCAGTGGATCGGCAAGAAGGGCGGGGGCGCGAGGCCCGTGCCCACGGACGCCTACCACGCCCGCATCAAGAGCCTCGATGACGACGTGAAGCGCGCGGAGGACGAGGTCGAGCGCGCCCGCAAGGCCGCGCGGATGGCCGCCATTGACTGACCGCCGCGCGGTCCGCGCCTGCCTCCTCGCCCTCGCCGCGATCCTCGCGGCGCCCGCCGCCGCGCAGGTCCTCTACAAGCTCATAGACCGCCAGGGCCGCGTCACCTACTCCGACAAGGCGCCGAAGAACTTCGACGGCACGGTCACCATCCTCACGCCCGACACCGAGTCGAACCTCCTGCCGTCCGGAAGGCCGGCCGAAGCGGCCAAGCCGCCGGCGCAGGCGCCGGGCGTGGCGGAGACCCGGCGCAACAAGCGCGAGGAGCTCGAGAAGCGCCTGCGCGCCGCGCAAGCCCGCGTGGAGGCCGCGCGCAAGGCCCTCGCCGAAGGCGGCGACCCGCAGCAGGACGAGATGCAGACCATCCAGCACCGCAAGCCGCCGCTGGCGGCCGGCCAGGCGCCCCCGAACCGCAACTGCTTCACGACGAAGAACCCGCGCACCGGCGCCGAGGTGCTCAACTGCCCCACGCGGGTGCCCAACGACGCCTACTACGACCGGCAGAAGAAGCTCGAGGAGGAGCTGAAGGCCGCCGAGGAGGAGCTCGCCGAGGCCGAGCGCGCCTACCGGCGCGGCACCGACTGACGCATCACTGCGCGAGCGATGCGAGGTCCCAGCGTGGCCTCACCGTGAAATCCTCGCGGCCGGGCCCGCCGGGCCCGTGGCGAAGCGCCGCCGCGAAGGCGATCATCGCCCCGTTGTCGGTGCACAGCCGCGGCGGGGGAAAGAACACCGATGCGCCGGCGCCCGCCGCCTCCCGCTGGAGCCGCTCGCGAAGCGCGGCATTGGCGCCGACGCCGCCGGCCACCACGAGCCGCGTCATTCCCGTCTCCTCCAGCGCGCGCAGGCACTTGGCCGCGAGCACGTCCACCACGGCGGCCTGGAACGAGGCGGCCACGTCCGCGCGCAGCCGTTCATCGGGCTCGTGGCGGCGCACGCATTGCAGCGCGGCCGTCTTGAGGCCGCTGAAGCTGAAGTCGAGCCCGTCGGAGGCGATCATCGGGCGCGGGAAGGGGAAGCGCTTCGGGTCGCCCGATTGCGCCAGCCGCGATAACGCCGGCCCCCCGGGGTAGGCGAGCCCCAGCAGGCTCGCGGTCTTGTCGAAGGCCTCGCCCGCCGCGTCGTCCACGGTCTCGCCGAGGAGCGCGTAGCGGCCCACGCCCTCCACGGCCATGAGCTGGGTGTGGCCGCCGGAAACGAGGAGGGCGACGAAGGGGAAGTCCGGCCGTGGGTCGGCGAGCAGTGGCGAGAGCAGGTGCCCCTCGAGGTGGTGGACGCCCACGACGGGGCGGGAGAGCGCAATGCCTAGCCCGGCGGCGAGCGAGGCGCCCACGAGCAGCGCCCCGGCGAGCCCGGGCCCCTGCGTGTAGGCGATGAGATCGACGTCGGCCAGCGTGCGGCCGGCCTGGGCCAGCGCCTCGCGGGCGAGCGGCACGGCGCGCCGGATGTGGTCGCGCGAGGCGAGCTCGGGGACGACCCCGCCATAGAGCGCGTGGAGGTCCACCTGCGAATGCAGGGCCTCCCCCAGCACGCCGAGGCGGTCGTCGCACAGGGCGACGCCGGTTTCGTCGCAGGAGGTCTCGATGCCGAGGACGAGCACGGTGGGATGCGGCGCGAACCGCGCCTTTTCAGGGGTGCAAAACTTTGATATTATGCAGGGTTTTCAGCGCTGCCTCATCTACCGGAACCTACATGCCGACCATCCGCGTCAAGGAAAACGAGCCGTTTGACGTCGCGCTTCGCCGCTTCAAGCGCGCCGTCGAGAAGACGGGCCTGCTCACGGAGCTGCGCGCCCGCGAGTTCTACGAGAAGCCCACCGCCGAGCGCAAGCGCAAGCACGCGGCCGCCGTGAAGCGCCGCTTCAAGCGCATGCGCTCGCAGATGCTGCCGCCCAAGCTCTACTAGAGCCCGCCCCCAGGTTCCATTCGCGGCGAGCCGGGCCCGAGCGCCCCGCTCGCCGCGGTCGTTTCCGCGAGGAGAAATGCCATGACGCTGCGCGAGCGCGTGAACGAGGACGTGAAGGCCGCCATGAAGGCCCGCGAGGCCGAGCGCCTCGGCACGCTGCGGCTGCTCACGGCGGCCCTCAAGCAGCGCGAGGTCGACGAGCGCATCACGCTCGACGACGCGGGCGTGGTCGCCGTGATCGAGAAGATGCTCAAGCAGCGCAAGGACTCGATCGCCCAGTACGAGCAGGCCGGGCGGCAGGACCTCGCCGACGCCGAGAAGCGCGAGGTGGCGATCCTTTCGGCCTACCTGCCTCAGCAGCTCTCCGAGGCGGAGCTCGCGGCCGCGGTGGCGAAGGCCGTGGCCGACTCGGGCGCGAAGTCGCCCGCCGACATGGGCAAGGTCATGGCGATCGTGAAGCCCCTCGTGGCCGGCAAGGCCGACATGGGCAAGGTCTCGGCGCTGGTCAAGGCACGGCTCGCGGGCTGAGCCCCGTGGCGGGCCCTTCGCCCATCGCCGGCGTCGCGATGGTCGGCAGCGAAGCCGACGTGATCGAGGCGTTCGTCCGCCACCACCTGCCGCTGCTCGACCGCCTCGTGCTCGTGGTGCACCACCCGCTGGACGAGACCCGGCCCATCCTCGAGAGCCTCGTGGCGGAGGGGCTCTCCCTGGAGCTTCGCGAGGCGCGGCACGCCGCCTTCCGCCAGGCCGAGGAAGTGGCCGCCGTCGCCCGCGAGCTGCTGGCGGGCGGGGCGGGCTTCGTCGTCCTCCTCGACGCCGACGAATTCCTCAAGCTCCCGGACCCGGGATACCTGCGCCGCGCGCTCCCCGCCCTGCCGCCGGGCCGGTTCGGCGCGCTGCGCTGGCAATCCTACGTACCCCTGCCGGGCGACGACGCGCGCGAGGCGAACCCCGTGCGGCGCATCCGCCACCGCCGGCGCGACGAGGGCGTCGATTGCTTCAAGGTGATCCTCACGCCCGACTTCCTGCGCGAGGAGCACTTCCTGCTCGAGGGCCACCACTGCGTCATGCGGCGGGAGGAGGGCGGGACCGCCGCCCCGGCGCCCATGACGGAGCTGAAGGCGGTGCGGCTCGCCCACTTTCCCGTGCGCTCGCGCGCGCAGTTCGAGGCGAAGGTCGTGCTGGGGACGCTTCGCAAGCGCGCCGCGCCCGGCGCGGACCCCGCCCTCGGCGCCCACTGGCGGGCCAACTACGAGGCGATCCGCGACGGGGCCGGGCTGGACGCCGCCGCGCTCGCGAGGATCGCGGTGCGCTACGCGTTTCCCGGCGACCCGTCGCTGGACGTGGGCGCGGACGGGCTCGTCGCGGACCCGCTGCCGGCCGACTACGCGCTCCGCTACCCCGCCGGGGCGCAGCGCGGCGCGCTCTCCGCCGTGCTGCGCTGGCTCGAGGCGCGGGCGGCCTCCCGGGAGGCGGGCGCTTGATCCCGCAGGACTTCATCCAGTCGCTCCTCGGCCGCGTCGACATCGTCGACGTGATCGACCGCCACGTGCGCCTCAAGAAGGCGGGCGCCAACTACAAGGCGTGCTGCCCGTTCCACAACGAGAAGACGCCCTCCTTCAACGTGAGCCCCACGAAGCAGTTCTACCACTGCTTCGGCTGCGGCGCCCACGGCAACGCCATCGGCTTCCTCATGGAGTACCAGGGGCTCGCCTACCCGGACGCGATCCGCGAGCTCGCGCAACAGGTGGGCATGGAGGTCCCGGAGGTGCGCGGGAACCTGCCGGGGCGCGCGGGACCCGCGCCCGACAAGGGCCTCGCCGAGCGCATGATGCGGGCGCTCGAGCACTACCGCGCCCAGCTGCGCCAGTCGCCCGAGGCGATCGCGTACCTGAAGGGCCGCGGGCTTTCCGGCGAGATCGCGGCGCGCTACGGGCTGGGCTACGCGCCCGAGGGCTGGCAGGGCCTCAAGGCCGTCTTCGACGACTACGAGGCGCCGGCGATGAAGGACACCGGGCTCGTCATCGATTCGGAGGGTGCGCCCGCCCACGACGGCGAGCCGGAGAGGAAGTCGCGCCGCTACGACCGCTTCCGCGGGCGGGTGATGTTCCCCATCCTCGACTCGCGCGGCAACGTGATCGGTTTCGGCGGCCGCGTGATCGGCGAGGGCGAGCCCAAGTACCTCAACTCGCCCGAGACACCGCTCTTCGAGAAGGGCCGCGAGCTCTACGGCCTGTGGCAGGCCCGCCGCGCGATCCGCGACGCGAACCTCGTGATCGTGGTCGAGGGCTACATGGACGTGGTCGCGCTCGCGCAGCACGGCGTGGAGAACGCCGTGGCCACGCTCGGCACCGCGACCACGCCGATGCACGTGGCGAAGCTCCTGCGCCTGGCCGACAGCGTGGTGTTCTGCTTCGACGGCGACGCGGCGGGCCGCAAGGCGGCCTGGAAGGCGCTCGAGGTGTCGCTCCCGGTGCTCGCCGACGGCAAGAGCGTGGCGTTCCTGTTCCTGCCGCCCGAGGACGACCCGGACACCTTCGTGCGCCGGCAGGGCAAGGCCGCGTTCGCCGAGGCGCTGGCCGGCGCGAGGCCGCTCTCGCAGTTCCTGCTGGGCGAGATCGCGGAGCGGGTCGACATGGGCACGGAGGAAGGCCGGGCGCGGTTCCTCGCACTGGCGCGGCCGCTGGTGGCGCAGATCGAGGCCCCGGCGCTGGGTGCGATGATCCGCCGGCGCCTGGCCGAGATGGCGGGGCTGGACCCCGGGGAGTTGCCCGGCTTCGCGCCCCCGCGGGCGGCGCCGCGACCCGGCAACCCGCCGCCGCCGCGCACAGTGCGGCGAGCCCTTTCCCTCGAAAGCCAGATCCTGCAACGCGTGCTACGGAAGCCAGCGCTCGCTCACATGGTCGATCCGGACCTCGTCGCGGAGGCCTCGCCCGAAGGCCGCGCGCTGCACGCTGTCGTCGCGTTCGCGCGCGAAGGCGAAGACGGCCTCACCCTCGGGCAGCTCATGGCCCACTTCGAGGGCGGCGAGCACGCGGCGGCGCTGGAGGCCGCGCTGGGCGCCGGGCGCATCCTGGACGAGGTGCCAGAGGCCGACCTGGATCTCGCCGACGAGGTCGCGGGCCTCCAGGCCAGGCTCGCGCTGCAGCGTTCGGAGCGGCGCAAGGCCGAGCTCGAGGCCCTCGCCCTCGCCGGCGGCCTGGGCGACGCCGAGCGCGCCGAGCTCGCCCGCCTCAAGGCCAGCCAGGCGGCGGCCCGGGGCGCGAACGAAGGCCTCGAAAAGCCATCCAACTAATGGTAAAATCAGCAGTTTTCCCCGCCCGACCGCGCCTTCCCGGAGCCCACGCCGTGAAACCCTCCCGAGAGTCCCAGAAGAACGCCAGCAAGGAGCAGAAAGCCGAAGTGAAGCTCGCGGAGGTCGAGGCGCAGAAAAAGCGCCTGAAGAACCTCATCGTCCTGGGCAAGGACCGCGGCTACCTCACCTACGCGGAGATCAACGACCATCTCCCGGACGAGATGACCGACGCCGAGCAGATCGAGGGCGTGGTCACGATGCTCGCCGACATGGGCATCGCCGTCTACGACGTGGCGCCGGACGCCGAGACGCTCCTGCTCACGGAGGCCGCGACCAACCCCGTCGCCGAGGAGGACGTGGTCGAGGAGGCCGAGGAGGCCCTCTCGCTCACCCTCGACTCCGAATTCGGCCGCACGACCGACCCGGTGCGCATGTACATGCGCGAGATGGGGTCGGTGGAGCTCCTCACGCGCGAAGGCGAGATCGAGATCGCCAAGCGCATCGAGGACGGCCTCAAGCACATGATCCAGGCCATCTCCTCGTGCCCGACCACGATCGAGGAGATCCTGCGCCTCGCGGAGCTCGTCGAGAAGGACGAGATGCGCATCGACGAGCTGGTCGACGGGCTGGTCGACGCCGACGGCGAGGACATCGTCGGCGAGGAGATGAGCGAGGACGAGGAACTCGAGGAGATCGAGGAGGACGAGGGCGACGAGGACGCCGACATGGCGAGCGCCGACCTCGAGCAGCTCAAGCAGGACTCGCTCGTCCACTTCAACAAGATCCGCCGCCTGTACAAGCGCATGCGGAAGACCCTGTCGGAGAAGGGCTACCGCTCGCGCGCCTACAAGGACCTGCAGGAGTCCATCTCCGGCGAGCTGCTGATGATCCGCTTCACCGCCAAGCAGGTCGAGCACCTGTGCGGGGGGCTGCGCCAGCTGGTCGAGCGCGTGCGCGGCCACGAGCGCGAGATCATGGAGCTGTGCACCCGCAACGCCGCCATGCCGCGGCAGCACTTCATCAAGGTGTTCCCCGGCAACGAGACCAACCTCAAGTGGGTCGCCGAGGAGATCGCCTCCGGCAAGGCCTTCGCCAAGGCGCTGGACCGCTTCAAGCCCGCCATCGTCGAGCAGCAGGAGGCGCTGATCGCCCTGCAGAAGGAAGTGGGCATCCCGATCAAGGACCTGAAGGAGATCGCCCGCCAGATGTCGACGGGCGAGGCCAAGGCCCGCCGCGCCAAGCGCGAGATGATCGAGGCCAACCTGCGCCTGGTGATCTCGATCGCCAAGAAGTACACCAACCGGGGGCTGCAGTTCCTGGATCTCATCCAGGAGGGCAACATCGGCCTCATGAAGGCGGTGGACAAGTTCGAGTACCGCCGCGGGTACAAGTTCTCGACCTACGCCACCTGGTGGATCCGGCAGGCCATCACGCGCTCGATCGCCGACCAGGCGCGCACCATCCGCATCCCGGTGCACATGATCGAGACGATCAACAAGATGAACCGCATCTCGCGGCAGATCCTGCAGGAGACGGGGCAGGAGCCCGACCCGGCCACGCTCGCCCTGAAGATGGAGATGCCCGAGGAGAAGATCAGGAAGATCCTCAAGATCTCCAAGGAGCCCATCTCCATGGAGACGCCCATCGGCGACGACGACGACAGCCACCTCGGCGACTTCATCGAGGACCAGGCCGGGCTCGCGCCCTCGGATTCCGCGCTCTACGCGAGCCTGCGGGATGCGACCAAGGACGTGCTGGATTCGCTCACCCCGCGCGAGGCCAAGGTGCTCCGGATGCGCTTCGGCATCGAGATGAACACCGACCATACCCTCGAGGAGGTCGGCAAGCAGTTCGACGTGACGCGCGAGCGGATCCGCCAGATCGAGGCCAAGGCGCTGAGGAAGCTGCGCCACCCTTCCCGGTCCGAGAAGCTGCGCAGCTTCCTCGAGGGCGAGGGCTAGCGCGCACTGTAACGGTGCATGTAACACCGGGCGCGCCTCCCGCGCCCCTTACAATGCCCGCTTCGCGCGGGCATTGTGCTTTCCGCGCAAAGGGCCCGTAGCTCAGTCGGTCAGAGCAGGGGACTCATAATCCCTGGGTCGCTGGTTCGAGTCCAGCCGGGCCCACCCTCCCTCACCCGCGCCGCCCGCCGTACCCCCGCTTCCCGCGGCCACCCCCGCGAGGGGGCGGCTTCCCGATACCCCCCCTCCGCATTCCGCGCGATTCGCGATAACTTGATCCGCGACGCGCTTGATCCGGATCACCCCGCGGCGTTGATCCGCATCAAATGGGACAGGGGGGGGAGGGGGGTATTCTCGCCCCTAAATCGCCTCGCATCGGGGCATTCGGTTCAGTTCCACGCAGCAAAGGGAAGCAAACGGAATCCGGCGGGCGGCAGCACTCGCCCACCCGGCGCAAGCCGGGAACCGGACTGGTTCCAAACAGAGCGCCCCGGATCCGGGCGCATCGGGAGGCAATATGCACCATCGTTTCGCGGCAAAGCTCGCCACGGCCTGCGCACTGTCGCTCGCGTTCCTGTGGCCTGCCTCGGCAGGCGCCCAGGGCGCAGAGCCGGTCTGCAACAAGTGCCACGAGGAGTCCAACGACTCCATCAAGTCCACCCCGCACGGGGCGAAGAACGACGCCGCCGGCAAGGCCTGCCAGTCGTGCCACGGCGACGCCACCGAACACGTGGCCGCGCGCGGCAAGAAGCCGCTCGCCGACGACAAGATGGCCAAGGCGAAGACGCCCGACCAGAAGGCCGAGGCCTGCATGAGCTGCCACGCCGGCAACCGCCAGCTCGCGTTCTGGGAATCCGGCAAGCACGCCAAGAACGACGTCGCCTGCTCCGACTGCCACAGCATCCACGGCCGCAACCGCGGGCCGCAGCCGGCGATCCACACGACGACGCAGCGCCCGATCGAGGCCGACATGTGCGGGACCTGCCACAAGCAGGTGCGCAACGCCACCATGAAGCCCTCGCACCACCCGATCCTCGAGGGCAAGGTGAAGTGCTCCGACTGCCACAACCCGCACGGCGCGCTCTCGCAGGCGATGGTCAAGCACGAGACTGTGAACCAGCAGTGCTTCTCCTGCCACGCCGACAAGCGCGGCCCGTTCCTGTTCGGCCACCCGGTGGTCGAGGAGAACTGCCTCACCTGCCACACCCCGCACGGCTCCTCGCACAACAAGCTGCTGAACGAGAAGGTGCCGAACCTCTGCCAGGACTGCCACGTGCAGGGCCGCCACCCGACCGCCTACTACGGCCAGAACCAGGCGTGGATCCTCGCCAACGGGAACCCCAACACGCCGACCGGCCCGAGCAACCGCTTCGTGTACCGCTCGTGCCTGAACTGCCACAACGCGATCCACGGCTCGAACGCTCCGTCGAACCGCGGCCGCTACCTGATCCGCTAAGGGGATGACGATCATGAACAAGAAGCTCATTTCGATCCTGATCGCGAACCTGTTCATCGCGGCGCCCGTCTTCGCGCAAGACACCTTCAAGCTGGAAGGCTCCGTGAGCCTCGGCGGCGTGAGCGTGGACGACGACGACGCCGTCGACGCCGCCAAGCTCAACCAGTTCCGCGACCTCTCCGACGGCGGGCTGCTCGGCTTCGACCTGCGCGGCCGCGGCGCGCGCTACTGGCTCGACCTCTTCGGCGAGAACCTGGGCCGCGACGACTACTACGTGAACCTGCGCGGCGGGATGTACGACGTCTTCAAGTACCGCCTGTACTCCGACCAGCTCAAGCACAACTTCCTGTTCGGCGGGCTCACCCCCTACGCCAACGCCGGCGGCACGAACATCACGGCGACGCTGCCGAGCACGAACACGGCCACCTGGAACTCCGTCGACATCGCCTACAAGCGGCGCGACACGGGCGCCATGTTCGAGTTCCAGGGCGCGAGCCCCTGGTACTTCCGCGTCGACGGCAACCAGGTCGAGCAGAGCGGCAACAAGCTCGGCGCCTCGTCGCAGGGCATGAGCCCGGGCAACGGCATGGTCGACCTCGTCTTGCCGACCGAGTTCTCGACCCGCAACGCCTCGGTCGAGGGCGGCTACGCGGCGAAGACCATGCACTTCTCCGTGTCGTGGCTCACCAGCAAGTTCGAGAACGACAACGAGGTGGTGAACTGGTACAACGGGTTCTACAAGGGCACGGACACGACCTACCTGCCCTTCGACAACAAGTACTCGCGCATCGCCGCCAACGGCACGATCCGCAAGCTCCCGCTCAATTCCACCCTCGCCGTGCGCTTCACCAAGGACAAGCTCGACAGCGACGGCTTCCTCGGCGCGACCGTGCTGGGCGCCAACGGCGCCTCGCTCACGACGCTGCCCAACGCCGGCTCCTTCGACGGCAAGGTCGAGAACAAGACCTGGACGCTCGCCCTCGCGTCCTCGCCGATGCGCGGTTTGGACACGCGCCTCTACTACAACAAGATCGACCGCGACGACAAGAGCACGCACGTGACCTTCACGGGCACGGCCTCCTCCGGCACGCCGTACGAGAACGAGCCGTACTCGTTCGAGCGCGACAACTGGGGCGTGGACGCGTACTGGCGGGTCAACCGGCAGAACCGCGTCGGCGTGGGCTACGACGTGCTGGACATCGAGCGCCACCGCTTCGATTTCGACGAGAGCAAGGACAAGCGCTGGTTCGTCGAGTGGAAGACCAGCATGCTCGAGAACGTCTCGGCCCGCGTGAAGTACCAGGACCTGACGCGCGACTCCAACTTCCTGCTCGCCAACGACGGCACGGGCCCGCAGGACGTCGCGTACTGGAACCGGTTCCTCCAGGCCTATGACGCCGCGAACCTCGACCAGAAGTCGTGGAAGGCCACGCTCGACTTCAGCCCGGCCGAGTTCCTCGACATCTCCATCGAGGGCATCACGAAGGAGAACAAGTACCGCGACATGACGCTGGGCCGCCTGAAGGACACGCGCCGCGAGCTGTACGCGAGCCTGTCCTACGGCAACCCCGACACGGCGCGCTTCACGGTGTTCGGCGACGTGGAGAACGTGAAGTACGACTCCCGCCACCGCGTGGTCGGCGCGGCGACCCAGACGGGTGCCTACGACCCGGCGACCCCCGCCACCGCCCAGAACTACAACTGGGAAGGCACGGCCCGCGACAAGAACTGGGCCTTCGGCGTGGCGGTCGACTTCCCGGCCACCGAGAAGCTGATGGTCAAGGCCTCCGCCGTGTACTACAAGACCGACGGCTCGCTCGACTTCGCGGCGCCCTCGGTCATCGCGGCGGCGACCTACCCGCAGGCGGTCGCCAACTACGACGACTCCAAGCGCACCTCGTTCAACCTCAAGGGCATCTACGCGTTCAGCAAGTCGCTGAGCATCACGGCGGGCTACGCCTACGAGAAGTACGACTACAAGGACGCGCAGGTCGACGGCTTCCGCTACGTGATCCCGGGCAATGCGGGCGCCGACAGCTACATGATGGGTTACAACGCGAACCCGCAGTACAAGGCGAACATCCTGTACGGGTTCGTGACCTGGAAGTTCTGAAGAAGCAGGCCGGTTTCACCTTCAGGGCCGCACCTTCCGGTGCGGCCTTTTTTCTTGCCGGCCCCGGGTCTCGTATCATGGCCCGATGGCTACCCACGAGCCCGTCCCGGGGCTGCGCAAGATCCCGGAGAACCTCCCCGCGCTGCTGAGGCCGCCCGAGGCCGCCTCCGGCGAGGAGGCGCGCGAGCGCCTGGCCAACCTGGTCGTGATCGTGGGCATCGTGGCGCTGGCCCTGGCCGTCATGGGCTGGTGGTCGCATGCGCAGGTGCGCCAGTCGCTGCGCGACCTTCGCGCCGCCGGCCTCACCGCCCTCCTGGAGGCGGAGTCGGGCGCCCTCACCATCTGGATCGACGAGAAGAAGCGCTCGGCGGAGCGTTGGGCCGCCGACGAGCCGGTGCAGCGCTCGGCAGCCGCGCTCGTGAAGCTGGCGCAGGGGGGCATGGATCCGGCCGCCGTCTGCCGCTCGCCCGCCCGCCACGAGCTGCTCGACCAGATCCGGCCGTTCGTCGCGCTGGAGGAGGCTGTCGCGGTGAACCTCGTGGCCCGCGACGGCGCGATCATCGCAGCGCTTCACGACGACTACTGCGGCCTCACGGTGGCGAAGGGCGACTTCGAGCGGCGTTTGGCGCCGGTGTTCTCCGGCCGCACCGTGTTCGTGCGCCCGTTCACCGAGGCCGAGCGGGTGGGGCCCGGGCACCGGCTGCCCTTCGACCGGCCGCTCGTGTGGGTCGAGACGCCCGTGCGCGACGAAGGTGGCGAGGTGATCGCGGCCCTCGGCTTCGGGCGGCTCGCCGAGGACCGCTTCGGCACGCTGCTGCTGCTCAGCTCGACGCAATCGTCGCGCGAGGCCTACGCCTTCGACGCCCACGGCATGATGCTCACGCAGAGCCGCTACCTCGGCGACCTGCGCCTCGCCGGGCGCCTCGGGCCCGGCGAGACCGGCATCCTGCGCATCCCCGTCCGCGACCCGGGGGCCGACATCGTGGCGGGATTTCGCCCGTCGACGCCGGAGTCGGACTGGCCGCTCACGAAGCTCGCGGACACCGCCATCGCCGCGAAGGCGGCCGGCGGGCCCTTCGAGGGGGTGATCCTCGAGCCGTACCGGGACTACCGGGGCGCCTCGGTCATCGGCGCGTGGCGGTGGCTGCGCGAGAAGGAGATGGTCATCGCCGTGGAGATCGAGGAGGGGGAGGCCTACGCGCCGCTCAAGTACCTGGAGATCGCCTTCGGCACGCTGCTGGGGTTCTTCGCCGCCGCCATGCTCGCCGCGATCTCCTCCTCGCTCTGGGCCGTGCGCCTCAAGCAGCGCGAGGCGCGGCGCGTCGGGCCGTACACGCTCGAACGCGAGATCGGCGAGGGTGGCATCAGCCACGTCTTCCTCGCGCGCCACTCGCACCTGAAGCGCCCCGTGGCGGTGAAGGTGCTCAAGGCCGCGCTCGCCACCGACGAGATGACGACCCGCTTCGAGCGCGAGGTGCAGCTCTGCAGCCGGCTCTCGCACCCCAACACGATCGAGATCTACGACTACGGGCGCACGCGCGAGGGCACCTTCTACTACGCGATGGAGTACCTCGACGGCCTGTCTCTCGAGGACCTTGTCACCCGCGAGGGGCGGCTGCCGGTCTCGCGGGCCGTGCACGCGCTGCGCCAGGTGTGCGGCTCGCTCAAGGAGGCCCACGAGCGTGGCCTCGTGCACCGCGACGTCAAGCCGCACAACCTGATGCTCTGCCGCCACGGCGGCGAGCTGGACGTCGTGAAGGTCCTGGACTTCGGCCTCGTGAAGGAGCTGGAGAACGCGGACACGCGCGACATCACGCAGTTCGCGCGCGTGCTGGGCACTCCGCTCTACATGGCGCCGGAGCGGCTGAGGAACCCCGCCGACGCCGACGCGCGCGCCGACATCTACGCGCTGGGCGCGGTGGCCTTCTTCCTCCTCACGGGCCGGCGGCTCTTCGAGGCGCAGACCGACCACGACCTCGTCTACCAGGTGCTGAACGTCCCGGCGCCCTCGCTCGCGGACGCAGGCGCGCCCGACGCGCCGCCGCTGCTCGCCTCGCTGGTCGCGCGATGCGTGGCCAAGGAGCGCGACGAGCGGCCGGCGAGCGTCGCCGAGGTGGCGGCCATCCTCGCGCAGGTCGCGCGCGAGCGGCCGTGGCGGGAGGAGGATGCGGCGGCGTGGTGGGCGAACTGGCCCGGGCGGCCCGAAGCGAAGGCGCCCGCGCCAGCCGCGCCCTAGCTCAGGGCCGCGCGCACCACGCCACGCCCTCCAGCGCCCAGCCATGGCGCGCCATCTCGCGCCAGGTGGAGTCGCTCGTCGTGAAGCGGTGGTTGGAGTCGTTCCTCGGCCAGCCCTGGTTGTAGGCGCGCCGCACCTGCAGGTAGCCCGCGGGGCAGCGCCCGTCGGGCCCCTGCGGTTCGGCGAAGAAGCCGATCCCCTCGTAGTACCAGCCGCCCGCGCGCTTCACGGCCTCGCATTCGTCGGGGCTCGCGGTGAAGAAGTGCGAGTTGGGCCCGCCCGCGGGCACGCCGTAGAAGCGGCACACGGGCGCCACGCGCGTCACCGAATCGAAGGGAATGCGCGAGAAGGCGTTGAAAGACTGCCCCGTGCGCCGCCAGCCGGGCCCCGCCGCGCCGGAGAGGATCTGCTCGACCTCGAAGCCGCTCGCGGCGATGAAGTAGTGGTCGAGGATCTCGTTGTGGAACTCGACGACGGTCGTCCCGTTCGGCCCGGCGGAGATGGGCACGTGGACGTCGACGCGCAGCCCGTCGGCCGGCCCGCCCGCCACGCTCGCCATGCGAATGAGCCGCGACATCGCGCCGGAGGGAGGGTCGCCGCCATCGCCCAGGTAGGCGCGCAGGAAGGTGACCGTCCAGGTGAAGACGTCGCCCGCGTGCTCCGGCAGGAACTCGTGCTTCACGCCCTGCAGCTCGACGAGGTAGCGCGACGAGCCGAAGCGGTGGATCGCCTGCTCCACCATCTTGATGGGCGCCGTGGTGTCGGCCGTGCCGGAAATGGCGAGGTAGGGGCGGCTCACGTCGTCCGCGCCGTTCTGGTCGTCGCAGAAGGCCGGCAGGAAGGTCTGCCCGGCGTAGGGGACGAGCCCCACGGCCGCCTTGATGCGCGGGTCGCGCACCGTCTGCCGGCAGGCGAGCCCGAGGCTCGTCGTGAGCCGCGCGCCCAGCAGGTTCGCCATGGCCTGCCCACCCATGCTCGCCCCGAAGCCGCCGATGCGCTCCGGGTCGATGGCCGGGCCGAGCTGCGGGTGCGCGAGGAGCGTGTCCACCAGCGCCTTCAGCGACACCGGGCGCATCAGCTCCATCTCCACGAACTTGTCGAAGTCGCGCAGCACGTAGACGAAGTCCGACAGGTCCTCGATGCGGATGCGCGAGAAGCGCGGGTCGCCGTGGAAGACCGCGCCGACGATGAACCCGTGGGATGCGAGGCCCACCATGGCGTTGATGTAGCCCTCGCCGAGGGGGCTGCCGCCGAGGCCGTGGGAGAAGACGACGCTGGGCAGCGCGGCCGGACTCCACACCGGGGGGCTGAGGAAGACCCCGAAGGCCTCGAGGTACTCGGAAACGGAAATGAGCCGGAGCGCGGCACCGGCCTGCTGCATGCGCGGCACGCGGCCGCCAGCGCCGGGCAGGACGTAGTCCGCATCGGGATTGTCCCGCGGGGTGGGGTGGCACACGATCGCCACGTGCTCGACCGTCTCGCCGGCGAAGCGCGGGTAGATCTCCCGCAGGTCCGGCACGGCCGCGGCATAGCGCACCACGGAGGACGGGTGGGCGAGCACCTCGGTGATGTAGCGCACCCGGCCGCCAACCTCGCGGCCCTCCCAGAAATCGGCCGGGGCGGCGCCGGAGGCGGCGATGGCCGCTTCGTCCTGGGCGATGTTGGTGCAGGCCACTGCGAAGGGGCCCGCCGCCAGGGGCAGCGCGACCACCTCGTGGTTCTGGGCCTGGGCCGGTCGGGCGATCGCCAGGGCGGCCGTCATGATGATGGTGAGCGCTCGACGCATGGCAGGTAGAATCGTCCCTCGGACGGTCATTCTCCCACGGGGCCATGGACGACATCGCGAAGCTGCGGCGCATCCTGAAGGACAACCGCACCATCGCGGTGGTCGGGCTCTCCGCCAACTGGTACCGGCCGAGCTACTTCGCCGCCAAGTACCTGCAGGAGCACGGCTACCGCGTCATCCCCGTGAACCCGCAGTATGACAGCGTCCTGGGCGAGAAGTGCTTCAAGGCGCTGGCGGACGTCCCGGAGAAGGTCGACGTGGTCGACTGCTTCCGCCGCGGCGAGGAGATCCCCGCGCTCGCCCGCGAGGCCGTCGCCATCGGCGCGAAAGTGCTGTGGATGCAGCTCGGGGTCGCGAGCGCGGAGGGGCGCCGCATCGCCGAGGCCGCGGGCCTGGAAGTCGTGGAGGACCGCTGCATGAAGATCGAGCATGGCCGCCTGTTCGGCGGCCTCGGGTGGGCGGGCGTGAACACGAAGGTCATCTCGGCCCGGCGGCCGGCCTAGGAAAGGACTGCGATGGAACCGTATCTCGCGTGGATCATCGCCGGCTTCGTGCTGGTGATCATCGAGCTGCTGACGGGCACCTTCTACCTGCTGGTGATCGGCGTGGGCGCCTTCGCCGGCGCGGCCTTCGCGTGGGCCGGGGCGGGCTACTTCCTCCAGGCCGTCGCGGCCTGCACCGTCGCGCTCGCCGGCACCGCCGGGGTGCACGCCTGGCACGCGCGGAACCGGAAGGGCGGCGTGGAGGACAACCTCCTCGACCGCGGCCAGCCCGTGGTCCTCGAGGCGTGGGTGGACGCGGCCGCGGGCCGCGCCCGCGTCCAGTATCGCGGCGCCTCGTGGGACGCGAGGCTCGTCGGGGGCGAGCGGCCCGAGCCGGGCGCGACGCTCTACATCACCGGGCAGGACGGCAACGCGTTCCTCGTGGGCGCCGCGCCGGCTTCACGGCAGCAATAACCGAAGAACCAGGGAGGACTCGCCATGTTCTGGAAGGTGCTCGTCGCCGCAATCCTGTCCATCGCCGCCGCGTTCCTCACGCAGAGCGTCGGCATCACGATAGCCACGTTCCTCATCGCGATGATCGTGGTCGTGATCATCGAGGGCATCCGCGTGGTGCCGCAGCAGAACGCCTGGGTGGTCGAGCGCCTCGGCAAGTTCCACGAGACGCTGCTGCCGGGCCTGAACCTCATCGTGCCCTTCATCGACCGCGTGGCCTACCGCCATTCGCTGAAGGAGGTGCCGCTGGACGTGCCCGAGCAGGTCTGCATCACCAAGGACAACACCCAGCTCGCCGTGGACGGGATCATCTACTTCCAGGTGGTCGACCCCAAGCTCGCGAGCTATGGCACCAGCGACTACGTGCTCGCCATCACGCAGCTCGCGCAGACCACGCTCCGGAGCGAGGTCGGCAAGATGGAGCTCGACAAGACCTTCGAGAGCCGCGACGAGATCAACCGCCAGATCGTCGCGGTGCTGGACGACGCCGGCCGCACCTGGGGCATCAAGGTGCTGCGCTACGAGATCAAGAGCCTCACGCCGCCGGAGTCCATCCTGCGCGCCATGCAGGCGCAGATCACCGCCGAGCGCGAGAAGCGCGCCCTCATCGCCAAGTCCGAGGGCCAGCGGCAGGAGGAGATCAACCTCGCGGACGGCTCGCGGCAGGCGGCGATCCTCAGCTCCGAGGGCGAGAAGCAGGCGGCGATCAACAAGGCGCAAGGCGAGGCGCAGGCGATCGAGCTCGTGGCCTCCGCCACCGCCAACGCCGTGCGCTCGGTGGCCGCCGCGATCGGCACCGAGGGCGGGATGCAGGCCGCCAACCTCAAGGTGGCCGAGCTCTACATCGGCGCGTTCGGCAACCTCGCCAAGGCCGGCAACACGCTGATCGTGCCCTCGAACCTCACCGACGTCTCGACGCTCGTGTCCACGGCGATGACGGTGCTGGACCGCACCAAGGCGCCCGGGAAGTAGCCGCGTGGCGGACCGCGAGTTCGGCTTCGAGACCCTGGCCCTGCACGCGGGCCAGATCCCGGACCGCGAGACGGGCTCGCGCGCAGCCCCCCTCTACCAGACGACCTCGTTCGTCTTCGACAGCGCCGACCACGCGGCGAGCCTCTTCAACCTGCAGACCTTCGGCAACGTCTACACGCGGCTCTCCAACCCGACCACCGCCATGTTCGAGGAGCGCATGGCCGCCCTCGAGGGCGGGCGCGCGGCGGTGGCCACGGCGTCCGGCCAGGCGGCGGAGATGGTGGCCCTCCTCAACATCTGCCAGGCCGGGGACCACGTCGTCTCCTCCTCGAAGCTCTACGGCGGCACGCACACGATGCTCGCCGTGAACTTCCCGAAGCTGGGCATCGAGGCCACGCTCGTCGACCCCGACGACCCGGAGAACTTCCGCCGCGCCCTCCGCCCGAACACGAAGGCGGTCTTCTCCGAGACGCTGGGCAACCCCGCCATCAACATGGTGGACATCGCCGCCGTGGGGGCGATCGCCCGGGAGGCGGGCGTGCCCTTCATCGTCGACAACACCGCGGCCTCGCCGTACCTCTGCCAGCCGCTTCGCCATGGCGCGGACGTCGTCGTGCACTCCGCCACCAAGTTCATCGGCGGGCACGGCACCTCGATGGGGGGCGTCGTGGTCGAGAGCGGCACCTTCCCCTGGGACAACGGGAAATTCCCGTCGATGACCGAGCCCTCGGCCGGCTACCACGGCGTGCGCTTCTTCGAGACCTTCGGCGACTTCGCCTTCACGATGAAGGCGCGCATGGAGGTGCTGCGCGTCTTCGGCCCGTCGATCGCGCCCTTCAACGCGTGGCTCCTGCTGCAGGGCCTGGAGACGCTCCCCGTGCGCATGGAACGCCACTGCGCCAACACGCTGGGCGTGGCGCGCTTCCTCGTGGATCACCCGAAGGTGGCGTGGGTGAACTACCCGGGGCTCGCGGACAACCGCTACCACGCCCTCACGCGGCGTTACATGCCCAGGGGGGCGGGCGCGCTCCTGTCTTTCGGGATCCGCGGCGGCTACGCGGCGGGCGTCAGGTTCATCGAGGGGCTGCAGTTCGTGAGCCACCTCGCCAACATCGGCGACGCCAAGTCGCTCGTGATCCACCCGGCCTCCACCACGCACCGCCAGCTTTCCGAGGCCGACCAGGTGAAGGCCGGCGTGCCGCCGGACATGGTGCGGCTTTCCATCGGCCTCGAGACCCTCGACGACATCCTCTGGGATCTCGACCAGGCCCTCTCCCGGGCCTAGCGTCCCGCGCCGCCGCCCTCCGCGAAGCGTTCCCAGAGCGCGGTCGCCTGCCGGCGCGCGGCGCCGATCTCCTCCTCGCGGCGCAGCCTCGCCGTGCGCGCGTAGGCGCCGAAGACCGCTTCCTTGTCGCGGCGCCCCAGCCGTGCGGCGAGTTCCGCATTGAGGCGGTGGCAGTCGGCCCGGGAAGGCACCGCGCGGTCGTCCCGGCAGATGGCCGAGGCGGTCTCCAGGTCCTCCGCGGCGCCGACCAGGTCGTCCAGGGCCAGGCGCACGCTCGCGCGCTTGAGGTGGGCCTCGGCGCCCAGCCAGGGCAGGGACTCCGAGGCGAGCAGGGCCACCGCCTCGTCGGCGAACGGCGCGGCGCGGGCGGCCTCGCCCAGCAGCTCGAGCACGGCGGCGAGGCTCCCGTTCACGATGACCCGGTCGCCGCCCGGCGCCGGGATCCGCGCGGCCATCGCGAAGAGCCGGGCCGCCTGGCGCCACGAGCGCCGCGCGCGCGCGGCCTGCCCCGCGGCCTGAAGGGCGTCGCCGCGGTCGCGGTACAGGCGGCCGAGGTTTCCCAGCGCCTTCATGGCGAGGCCGCGGTTGGCGTGCCCGCGAAGCAGGCGCGCCGCGGTGCGAAGGTGCGTGACCGCGAGGTCGTGCTCGCCGGACTCGTTGGCCTCGAACCCGAGGGCGAAGTGCGCCCGGGCAAGGAGGGCCGCGTCGGCCGCGGCGAGCGCGTGCTCGTGCGAGCGCCGCGCGCACTGCCTCGCGATGTCGCGCGCCTCGACGGCCAGGAAGGCGAGGCTCGCGGCGAAGGCGGCCCGCGCGAGCTGCGTGTCGTCGCGCGCGCGGCGCAGGGCGTCGAGGGAGGCGACGACCGCGTCCACGAGGCCCACCTGGAAGTAGTGCGCGAGGCTCGCGGCGGAGAGCGCCGAAGCCGACTCCTCGAGCCGGCCCAGGCGGCGCGCCATCGCGGAGGCGAGCCGCGCCTCGTCGAGCGTCTCGCGCGCACGGTAGGCGCTGGCGTGGACCAGGGCGCGCCCGGCCGCGCGGCGGACCGCCTCGATCGGCTCGTCCGGGGAGCCGATGCCGTCGTCCGTCATGGCCGGCCCCCGGCGGCCCCGGGCTTCGCGGTCTCGCGCGCGGCCTCTTCCACCGCCGCCTTGCCCATCGTGTCGTCGATCCAGCCGGCGAAGGCGGACACGCGCGCGAACACCTCCCAGTCGCCGACGCTGCCGGGGACTCCGTCGCCGTTGGCGTCCTCGGTGCGCGTGGCGATGCCGCCCACGAAGATGCGCCCGCCCGCCTCGAGGAAGGCCGGCGCGCCGTCGTCGTCGGCGGCGAGCGCGCCCTGCAGGTCCGAGGCGTCCTCCGGGCCCTTGATCCGCAGTCCCAGCGTGCGCGCCGTGACGCGGTCGACGGTGTTGATGGCGGCCCGCCGCTCGCCCGCGGGGATGCGCGCGGCGGCGCCGATGCGGCCGGAGGCGCCGATGCCCACGGTGCGCGCGGCCTGGCCGGCCTCGTCGCCGTTGCGGTAGATCGGGGCCGGCTCGATGCCTGCCACGGGTTCGCGCAGGAAGACGAGGGCGATGTCGGCCTCGCCCCCCGGCTTCCCGTCGGGATGCACGAAGACCTCACGCACGGCGTAGGCGCGGCTGGCGATGGTCACCGGCGCGCGGGCGGCGCGCAGGGCCTCCGCGCGGCGCGCGCTCGCGAGGATCCAGCGCGGCGCGATGAGGGCGCCGATGCCGGCCGGCGGCCCGAGGGGAACCGCCGCGGGGTAGCGCGTGGCGAGCTCGCGGTACTCCTCGTCGTCGCGGTCGGCGCGCGTGAGGATCGCGGCGGCGGGGAGGGCGAGGCAGCCCGCGGCGAGGGCGGCGGCCAGGGCGGGAATTCTCATGGAGCGCGGGAGTTTATCCCGCCGGCGCGGCCGCCGGGCGATTGACAAGGGGCGGCGCGGGGCCCTACGATGGTTTCAAACGGGCGTTTGAATCGTGCGTTTGACACGGTTCCAGCGCCCTTGCCCCATCCGGAGGATGCCCAGCCGATGCGCGCCCAGCGCCCCGCCCGCCGATCGCCCGCCCCCGAGGCCCTGTCGCAGGACACGAAGTCGCGCATCCTCGACGCGGCCGAGTCGCTCTTCACCGAGCACGGCTTCGAGGCGACGAGCCTGAGGAGCCTTACCGCCGCCGCCGGGGTGAACCTCGCCGCGGTGAACTACCACTTCGGCACCAAGGAGGAGCTCTTCCAGGCGGTGCTCACGCGCCGGCTGGACCCCATGAACCAGGAGCGCATCGACCTGCTGGACCGCTACCGCCGCGAGGCCGGCGGGCGCCCCCTCACCTGCGAGAAGATCCTCTCGGCCATGCTGATCCCGGCGCTCAGGCTCGCGCGCGACGAGAAGCGCGGGGGCAAGGAGTTCCTTCGCGTGCTGGGGCGCGCCTACGCCGACCCGGCCCCTTTCATCCGCAATTTCCTCTCGGCGCAGTACGCCGAGATGATCTCGCGCTTCAAGGACGCGTTCCTCGAGGCGCTGCCGCACCTCACCAAGCAGGAGCTCACCTGGCGGCTGCACTTCGTCATGGGGGCCCTGTCCTACACGCTCGCCGGCACCGACGCGCTGAAGCTCATGGCGCAGGTGCTGCCGAACGACCGCGACAACGACGAGAAGCTGCTGCAGCGCCTGGCGCCGTTCCTCGCCGCCGGCCTCAAGGCGCCGCTGGGCGACGCGAAGAAGCTCGAGCTGGTCGCGAACGACTAGAAGAAGCCCCCGCCGGGGCGAACGAGGAGCAACGCCCCCGCCCGCGGGGGACTTTCGGGAAGGAGTCAGAAGATGCTCACCATCATCCTGTCCATCGTGGTCATCGTCGCCGTGGCCTGGGCGCTCGCCTACCACCGCGCGAACGGCGTGGCCTGGACGCTCGCGCTGGCCGCGGGCGCCGCCGCCCTGCCGGGCCTGGGGGCCGTCCCCGCGGGCGTCCTCGCGGCCGCCTGGGCCTTCGTGGCCGTCTTCGGCGCGCTCGCGATCGTGAAGCCGCTGCGCCGGGCCGTGCTCTCCGGGCCGCTCTTCGGCGTCTTCAAGAAGGTGCTGCCGCCGATGTCGGACACCGAGCGCGAGGCGCTCGAGGCCGGCAGCGTCTGGTGGGACGCCGACCTCTTCACCGGGCGCCCCGACTGGAAGAAGCTCCTCGCGTACCCGGCCGCGAAGCTCACGGCCGAGGAGCAGGCCTACATGGACGGCCCCGTCGAGGAGCTGTGCGCCATGCTCGACGAGTGGGACATCAACCACGAGCGCATGGACCTCCCGCCGGAGGCGTGGAAGTTCATCCGCGACAAGGGCTTCCTCGGGATCATCATCCCGAAGGCCTACGGGGGCCTCGGCTTCTCGGCCTTCGCGCACTCCGAGATCGTCACCAAGATCTCCACGCGCAGCGGCGCCGCCGCCGTGACGGTGATGGTGCCCAACTCGCTGGGCCCGGCCGAGCTCCTCATGCACTACGGCACCGAGGCGCAGAAGGACCATTACCTGCCGCGGCTGGCCAAGGGGCAGGAGATCCCCTGCTTCGCCCTCACCAACCCCGAGGCCGGCTCGGACGCCGCCTCCATCCCCGACTTCGGCATCGTCTGCAGGGGGATGCACGAGGGGAAGGAGACGCTGGGCATCCGCCTCACCTGGGAGAAGCGCTACATCACGCTCGCGCCCGTGGCGACGCTGCTCGGCCTCGCGTTCAAGCTCTTCGATCCCGAGAAGCTCCTGGGCGGCGAGGAGGAGCGCGGCATCACGCTGGCGCTCATCCCGACGTCCCACCCCGGCGTGGACACCGGCCGGCGCCACGACCCGCTCGGCTGCGCGTTCATGAACGGGCCCACCACCGGCAAGGAAGTCTTCATCCCCATCGACTGGGTGATCGGCGGCGCCGCGCAGGCCGGCAACGGCTGGCGCATGCTGATGGAGTGCCTGGCCGCCGGCCGCTCCATCTCGCTGCCCTCCATGTCGATGGCCGCGGGGAAGATCGGCACCCGCGTGACCGGCGCCTACGCGCGCATCCGCTCGCAGTTCAAGACGCCCATCGGCCGCTTCGAGGGCATCGAGGAGCCGCTCGCGCGCATCGGCGGCTCCACCTACCTCATGGACGGCATGCGCCGCATGACGATGGCCGCGCTCGACATGGGCGAGAAGCCCAGCGTCATCTCCGCCATCTGCAAGTACCACATGACCGAGCGCATGCGCGAGGTGCTCAACGACGCCATGGACGTGCACGGCGGCAAGGGCATCTGCATGGGGCCGAACAACTACCTCGGCCGCGCCTACCAGACGGTGCCCATCGCCATCACCGTCGAGGGCGCCAACATCCTCACGCGCTCGCTCATCATCTTCGGGCAGGGCGCCATCCGCTGCCACCCGTGGGTGCTGAAGGAGATGACGGCCGTCCGCCAGGACGACCTGCGCGCCTTCGACGAGGCGTTCTGGGGCCACGTCGCCTTCACCGTCTCCAACGGCGCGCGCGCGCTCTGGCTGGGCCTCACCGGCGGCAAGGGCGTGGCGGTGCCCGGGTCGCCGCGCACGCGGCGCTACCTGCAGATCCTCACGCGCTTCTCCTCGGCGTTCGCGATGCTCGCCGACATGTCGATGTTCGTGATCGGCGGCAGCCTCAAGAGGAAGGAGATGCTATCGGCGCGGCTGGGGGACATCCTCTCGCACCTCTACATGATGTCGGCCACCGTCAAGCGCTTCCACGACGACGGCTGCCCCGAGGAGGACGTGCCGCTGCTCACCTGGGCCATGTACGACAGCTCCTTCAAGCTGCAGGTGGCGATGGACGGCGTGCTCGCGAACTTCCCCAGCCGGCCCGTGGCCTGGCTCATGCGCCGCTTCATCTTCCCCAAGGGCCTCACGCTCACCGCCCCGCACGACAAGTGGGCCTCGCGCGTGGCGCGGCTGCTGATCGAGCCGGGCGCCGTGCGCGACCGCCTCACCGCGGGCATCTACCTGCCGCGCAAGGAGGACGACGTGATCGGGCGCCTGGAGTTCGCGATGGAGGCCGTGATCAAGGCCGACCCCATCGAGGCGAAGCTGCGCGCCGCGCAGAAGGAAGGCCGCCTGCCGCAGCGCACGCTGCCCGAGCGCCGCGAGGCCGCCGTGCAGGCCGGCATCATCACGCTCGCGGAGCACGAGCACCTCGCGCGCACCGACCGCCTCAAGCGCGCCGTCATCATGGTCGACGACTTCCCCAACGACCTTTCCCGCCATTCCGCCCAGGAGAACGCCCCATGGCCGCGCGCCGCGTCTATGTAGTCGACGGGGCCCGCACCCCGTTCCTCAAGGCGAAGAAGGGCCTGGGCCCGTTCACCGGCTCCGACCTCGCGGTGGCCGCGGGGCGCCCGCTGCTCGCGCGCCAGCCCTTCGACGCGACCGCCTTCGACGAGGTGATCGTGGGCGCGGCCATGCCCTCGGCCGACGAGGCCAACATCGGGCGCGTGGTGTCGCTGCGCCTGGGCTGCGGCGAGAAGGTGCCGGCGTGGACGGTGATGAGGAACTGCGCCTCCGGGATGCAGGCCCTCGACACGGCGTACCTCAACATCCAGGCGGGCCGCTCGAGCCTCGTCCTCGCGGGCGGCACGGACGCCATGAGCCACGCGCCGCTCGTCTTCGGGCCGGCCATGGTGAACTGGCTGGCGGAGTGGTACGCCGCCAAGTCGCTCGGCCAGCGCGCCGCGCTCGCGATGCGCTTCCGCCCGGGCCACCTCGCGCCGGTGATCGCGATCCTGCGCGGGCTCACCGACCCCGTGGTGAAGATCTCCATGGGGTCGACGGCCGAGATCGTCGCCAGGCGCTTCGGCGTCACGCGGCAGATGATGGACGAGTTCGCCGTGGAGTCGCACCGGCGCGTGGCCTTCGCGCAGGACAACGGGCACTTCGGCGAGGTCGAGCCCATCTACGGCCCCGACGGCCACGTGTACGCGGCCGACGACGGCGTGCGGCGCGACTCCAGCGTGGAGAAGCTCGCCAAGCTCAAGCCCGCCTTCGACCGCACCTACGGCAACGTCACGCCCGGCAACAGCTCGCAGATCACCGACGGGGCGGCGATGCTCATCCTCGCCGCCGAGGAGGTGGTGGACGAATACAAGCTCGAGCCCCTCGGGCGCGTGGCCGACGCCCACTGGGGCGCGCTCGACCCCGCCGAGATGGGCCTGGGGCCGGTGCACGCCATCACGCCCATGCTGCAGAGGAACCGCCTCGGCTGGGACGACATCGACGCCGTGGAGGTGAACGAGGCCTTCGCCGCGCAGGTGCTCGGCTGCCTCGGCGCGTGGGAGAGCGACGAGTACTGCAAGGCGCACTTCGGCCTGCCGCGCGCCTTCGGGCGGCTGGACCGCGGCAAGCTCAACGTCGACGGCGGCGCCATCGCGCTGGGCCACCCCATCGGCGCCTCGGGCGCGCGCGTCGTCCTGCACGCGCTCAAGGTGCTGCAGCGCACCGGCGGCAAGCGCGCCGTCGCGTCGCTGTGCATCGGCGGCGGGCAGGGCGGCGCCATGCTCCTCGAGCGGCCGTAGCGGGCGGGCCATGGGTCAGGGGTACCTCTCGCGGGTGGAATTCAGCCCGGCCTGGATGCGGCGGCTGTTCAACCTGTACCCGCCGTTCCGCGGCGCCGGCATCCGGGTGGCGCACGTGGCGCCCGACTTCCGGCAGGTGGTCGTGGAGCTCCACGCGAGGCTCCTCAACCGCAATTTCGTGGGCACGCACTTCGGCGGCTCGATGTTCGCGATGGCCGACCCCTTCTACATGATCATGATGATGCGAAACCTCGGGCCGGCCTACGTCGTGTGGGACAAGGCCGGGGCGATCCGCTTCCTCAAGCCCGGGCGCGGCACGCTCACCGCGCGCTTCGAGCTCACGCAGGCGATGGTGGACGAGGCCGTGGCGCGCACGGCCGACGGCTCGAAGCACGAGCCGACCTTCCGCGTCGAGATCACGGACGGCGCGGGCCTGCCGGTCGCCGCCGTCGAGAAGACGCTCCACATCCGGCGCGCCGATTCGTACCGGCCGCGCCTCGCGCACAACTGACAAGGCGAAGAACATGGACCTGAAACACTGGCGGCTCGAGACCGACGCGGAGAACATCGCCTGGCTGTGGTTCGACCGGGCCGGTACCGCGACCAACACCTTCTCGACGGAGGTGCTGGAGGAGCTGGGCCGCATCGCCGACCACCTCGCCGCGATGCCCCCGAAGGGCCTCGCCATCCTCTCGGCCAAGGAGAACGGCTTCGCCGCCGGCGCGGACATCGACGAGTTCACCACCATCGCGAGCGCCGAGCAGGCCATGGCCTTCACCACGCTCGGCAACGTGGTCTTCGACAAGATCGCGGCACTCCCCTTCCCGACGCTCGCGATGATCCACGGCTTCTGCATGGGCGGGGGCACGGAGCTGGCGCTCGCCTGCCGCCACCGCATCGCCGACGACGGGCCGAAGACGAAGATGGCGCTCCCGGAGGTGCTGATCGGCATCGTGCCGGGATGGGGTGGGGCCAAGCGCATGCCGCCGCTCATCGGCGCGGCCAACGCGCTGGACCTCATGCTCACGGGCCGCGGGCTGGACGGTCGGCGCGCGAAGAAGCTGGGCCTCGTGGACGATGCGACGCCGCGGCGCCACTTCGCCAACGCGGTGCGCCTCTTCCTCGCGAAGCCGCACGCGCCGCACAAGCCGCCGTTCGCGGCCGCGGTGACCGACTGGCCGCTCGTGAGGAACGTCGTCGCCTCGATGTCGCGCAAGAAGGTGGCGGAGAAGGCGCGCCAGGACCACTACCCGGCGCCCTACGCCATCATCGACCTGTGGAAGGACTTCGGCGGCGACGTGCGGAACGTCCCCGTCGAGCACCCCGCGTCCATGGCGAGCCTCTTCGCGCACCCGACGACGCGAAACCTCATCCGCCTCTTCAAGCTGCAGGACCGCATGAAGGCGCTGGGCAAGTCCGACCTGCCCCCGGTTCGCCACCTGCACGTGATCGGCGCCGGCGCCATGGGCGGCGACATCGCCGCGTGGGCGGCCTTCAAGGGCATCACCGTCACGCTGCAGGACCTCGCGCCAGAGCGCATCTCGCCCGCCATCCAGCGCGCGCACGCGCTCTACACGAAGCGGCTCAAGCAGCCGCACCTCGTGCAGGCGGCCTTCGACCGCCTCATCCCCGACGTCGCCGGCCACGGCGTGGCGAAGGCCGACCTCGTGATCGAGGCCATCGTCGAGAACGCCGAGATCAAGAGGAAGCTCTTCGCCGGCCTCGAGCCGCGCCTGAAGGAGGGCGCGATCCTCGCGACCAACACCTCGAGCATCCCGCTGCAGGAGCTCTCCGGCGTGCTCGCGGCACCAGAGCGCCTCGTGGGCCTGCACTTCTTCAACCCCGTGGCGCAGATGATGCTGGTGGAGATCGTCGAGGGCCCGCAGACGGCCCCCGAGGTGATGCAGGCGGGCCAGGCATTCGCGAAGCAGATCGACAAGCTGCCGCTGCCCTGCAAGAGCGCGCCCGGCTTCCTCGTGAACCGCGTGCTCTCGCCCTACCTGATGGAGGCGATGCTCATGCTGGACGAGGGCGTGGCGGGCGAGACGATCGACGCGGCCGCGCGCGACTTCGGCATGCCGATGGGCCCCATCGAGCTCGCCGACATGGTGGGGCTCGACATCTGCTGGGCCGTGGGGCAGGAGCTCGCGAAGCCCGGCACGCCCATCCCGAAGAAGCTGCAGGCGAACATCGAATCGAAGAACCTCGGCAAGAAGACCGGCAAGGGGTTCTACAACTGGGTGAAGGGCAAGCCGCAGAAGGCGAGCGGCTCGGGCTCCGTGGACCTGAAGCCCATCGCCGACCGGCTGGTGCTGCCTGCGCTCAACGAGGCGGTGGCGTGCGTGCGCGAGAGGATCGTGACGGACGCGGACCTCTGCGACGCGGGGGTGATCTTCGGCACCGGGTTCGCGCCGCATCGCGGCGGGCCCATCTCGGCGATCCGGGAACGCGGGAAGGAATCGTGGCTGAAGACGATGGCGGAGCTCAGGGCGAAGCACGGGGACCGGTTCGTGGCGGATACCGGGTGGGACGCGATTTGACGGGCCCGTGAGATGCGAGCCAAGGGCCTTGGAACCGCAGATGAACGCGGATGAACGCGGATGGGGCTCGAGATGAGTGCCGCATGGGACCTGTGGAAGCGATGCGAGGGGCTGCCGTTCGGCAGGGCGGTCTTTTCGCGCCTCATCTGCTGGAAGGCGCCGTACTTCGGCAGCATCCGGCCGCGGTTCGAGGAGTTCCGGCCAGGGTACGCGCGGGTTTCCATGGCGAAGCGGCGGGCCGTGACGAACCACATCGGCACGGTGCATGCCATCGCCATGTGCAACCTCGCGGAGCTGGCGGCCGGGACGATGACCGAGATCACGATCCCGCCGACCATGCGCTGGCTGCCCAAGGGCATGGCGGTCGAGTACCTGAAGAAGGCGGAGACGGGCGTGGAGGCGCACGCGAGCGTGGGCGAGATCGCCGAGGGGCCCGGCCGCGACGTGCCGGTGACCGTGGAGGTGAAGGACCGCGCGGGCGAGACCGTGTGCCGCGCCGTCATCACCATGTGGGTCTCGCCGCGGCGCAAGGCCTGAGGCGCGCGTGGAGCTTCGCGACACGGCGAAGGCGGCCGACGGGCACGAGCTTGCCGTGACGCGCTTTCCCGCGGAGGGGAAGGCCTGGGCCACGCTGCTGCTCGCGGGCGCCATGGGCGTGCGGCAGGATTTCTACGAGCCGCTGGCGCGCTTTCTCGCCGAAAGCGGCATCCACGTCCTCACCTTCGACTACCGCGGCATGGGGGCCTCGCGCGACGGGAGCCTGCGCGGGCTCGAGGCCGACGTCCTCACCTGGGCCGACGCGGACCTCGAGGCGATGCTCGCCGAGGCGCGGGCGATGGGGCCGGGCCTGAAGGCGTTCGCGCTGGGCCACAGCCTCGGCGGGCAGCTCTTCGGCGCGGTGCCCGGCGGCGCGCGGCTGGACGCCATCGTGACCGTCACGGCTGGCACGGGCTGGTACCGGCACAACGACCGCATGGCGTGGCAGGTGCGCTTCTTCTGGTTCGTGGCGATCCCGCTCCTCACGCCGCTCTTCGGCTACTTCCCCGGCAAGCGCCTGCGCATGGTGGGGGACCTCCCGGCGGGCGTCGCGCGCCAGTGGCGGCGCTGGGCGCTGCACCCCGAGTACCTGCTCAGCGAAGGCGAGGCGATGCGCGGGCGCTTCGACGCCGTGCGCGCGCCCGTGCTGGGCTTCTCCTTCGAGGACGACGCCATCATCACGAGGCCGGCCGTCGACCAGTTGCACGGCTTCTACCGCCACGCGCGCGTCGAGCGGCGGCACCTCGCCCCGGGCGACGCCGGGCGCCGGCGCATCGGGCACTTCGGCTACTTCCAGCCGGAGAGCCGCGACAACCTCTGGCGCGACACGCTAGCGTGGCTCAAGGGGCGGGCGTGAGCCTCGTCGTGCGCGACGCCGTGCCGGCCGACCTCGCCGCCATCACGGCGATCTATGCGCACCACGTCCGCACCGGCCTCGCCTCCTTCGAGATCGAGCCGCCGGACGAGGCCGAGATGCGCGCGCGCTTCGCGGCCGTCCGGGAGAAGGGCTTCCCGTATCTCGCCTGCGACCTCGACGGCAGACTTGCGGGATACGCCTACGCGACCCTTTACCGCACGCGCCCCGGCTACCGCTTCACGCTGGAGGATTCCGTCTACGTGCACCCCGACCTCGCCGGGCGCGGGGCGGGCAGGGCGCTGCTCGCGCGCCTCATCGAACGCTGCGAGGCGCTCGGCTGCCGCCAGCTCGTGGCCGTCATCGGCGACAGCGCCAATGCCGCTTCCATCGGCCTGCATTCGGCGCTAGGCTTCCGGGAGGCGGGCGTGCTGCGCTCGGTCGGCTTCAAGCACGGTCGCTGGGTCGACAGTATCCTGATGCAACGCGCCCTCGGCCCCGGCGATACCCGACTCCCACAGGACTAGCCCCGCCCCCCTTCCGAGGCTCCCGTGCCCGCCCGCGCCCGGCAGTACGTTCCCGTCACCCCGCAGGACACCCTCGCCACCGTGTTCTCGAAGCGCGTGGCGCTCTCGCCCGATGCCGTGGCCTACCTGGAGTTCGACGCCGCGAGCCAGTCGTGGCAGCCGCGCACCTGGGCGGAGACGGCCGGGATGGTGGCGCGGGTGCGTGCCGCGCTCGCCGCCGAGCCGCTGGCGCCCGGCGACCGCGTGGCGATCATGCTGCGGAACGCCAAGGAGTGGGTGTGGTTCGACCAGGCCGCCGCCGCGCAAGGGCTGGTCACCGTGCCCATCTACGTAGACGACCGCCCGGACAACATCGCCTGGTGCCTCGGCGACGCGGGCGTGAAGCTCCTCTTCGTGGAGGGCGAGGAGCACCTGAAGCGCCTGGCGGAGGTGCGCGGGTCGCTTCCGGGGCTTGCCCGCATCGTCACCGTGAAGGCGGTGAAGGAGCCGGCGGATGCGGCGGTGCGCGCGCTGGCCGACTGGCTTCCCGCGGAGCCGCTCGCGGCGCCGCCGG
>JAHCAK010000019.1 GCA_019634955.1 Burkholderiales bacterium | reverse complement strand
AAAGAGCCGGTTGATGGCCCCGGGCAGGTCGCGGCTGCGGCCCAGCGCCACCAGCCGGGCGAGCGTCTCGTTGGTCAGGCGTTGCTTGGAGAAGTCGACGGCGAGGCCGGTGCAGGCGAAGGTGAGCGCGGGCCCGCGGCCGGGGTCGGCGGCGAAGAGGTCGGCGACGCGCGCGCCCGCGATCTCGTCGCGGTGGGCAGCGAGTTCTTGCCAGGCAGGGCTGGAAGTCGGGGAGGACACGGGGTGCCGGGGCTGCCGCAGGGACCGAAGCCGGGATTATAACTGCCGGGGGGAGGGCTCAGCCGGTGACGAGCCCGGCCACCCCGAGCGCCATGCCCACGGCGGCCACGAGGCGGCGCACCAGGTCGCCTTCCTTCAGGAAATGGGCGCCGAGGAGGGCGGCGAAGAGGATCGAGACCTCGCGCGCCGGCGCCACCAGGCTCACCGGGGTGAACACGAGCGCCGTGAGCACGAGGATGTAGGAAAGCGGCGAGAGGAGCGCGATGGCCATCACCGTGCCGCGGCGCTCGCGCCAGGCGCGTTCGATCGAGCCCGGCCAGCGCCGCTGCGTGAGCGGCACCAGCACCAGCGAGCGGAAGAAGTTGCAGCCCCAGTCGTAGACGAGCGGCGGGATGAGCCACGCGGCCACGCTCGCCTTGTCCGTGATCGTGTACACGGAGATGGTGAAGCCGGTGAGGAGCGCGAAGCCCACCGCCTGCCGCGCGCCGGACTTGTGCCACGCGAACGGGTTGCCGGTGAGGAGCAGCGCGGAGGCGACCACCAGCACCGCGCCGCCGAGCGCCAGCGGGCCGGGGCGCTCGCCCAGCACGATCACGGCCACGGCGATGGTGAGCAGCGGGCCCGTCGCCCGCGCGAGCGGGTAGACGATGGAGAGGTCGCCGCCGCTGCGGTAGGCGCGGTCAAGCAGCAGGAAATAGGCCGTGTGCACCAGCCCGCTCAGCAGCATGAGCGCGAGGTGGACGGGGCGGAAGTCCCAGCCCTGCAGCCACGCGGCGCCCACGGCGACCGGCAGGTAGGCCACCAGCGAGACGAGGCAGGCCGCGGTGATGAGGCCCGGGCCGCCGCCGCTCTTCTTCAGCAGGAAGTTCCAGCTGGCGTGGATGAGCGCCGAGGCGAGGACGAGGGCGAGCGCGAGCCCGGTCATCGGGCGGGGCGGCGCATCAGGTTCACGCGCATCGGGCGGACGAAGCGCGCGCCCCCCGGGCCGAGGTGCGCCTCGAAGCGCCGGCGCGCCTCGGCGACCGTCGCCGCGTCCGGCGCGAGGGCGGTGTGCGTGACCTGCATCATGCGCGCGGCGAAGTCGTCGAAGTCGCGGAACGCGACCGGGGCGTCGAAGTGCCTTTCCTCCACCACCTCGAGAGCGCCGCGCGCGGCGGCGCGGCGCAGCGCCTCCAGCGCGGCCGCGCGCACGGCCTCCTCGTCGTGGAAGACGCGCATCACCTCGTTGAAGGGGCCCGCGAAGACCGGCTCCGAGACGTAGAGCAGGCCCCCGGGGACGAGCACGCGCGCCACCTCCGCGAGCGCCGCGTCCATGCGCGCCACGGGCACGTGGTGCAGGCTCTTCAGCATCAGCGCCGCCTCGAAGCTCGCGTCCGCGAAAGGCAGCGCGTCGGCCGGCGCGAAATGGAAGGCGAGGCCGGCCACGGGCGGCGCGGCGAGGTTCTTCGCGTGCTGCGCGCGGTCGACCTCGAGCGCGGCGACGGAGGCGGCCATCCCCGGCGCGAGGAGCCTTCGCGACAGCGCCGCGTCCCCGCAGCCGATGTCCGCCACGCGCGCGCCCGCGAGCGGGACCAGGCGCCGCAGGAGTTCCCGTTCGTCGGCGACGAGCTCCGCGGTGCCCGCGCTCATGGCTTGAGCAGCCGCACCAGCTCGAGGTACTGCGGGTCCTCGGGGGCGAGCACGGCGTTGCGCAGCAGCGCGTCCACGGTGACCGCGCCCGCGTCCAGCGTGAACTCGCCGGCGAGGATGGCCTCGATCGCCTCCGGGATGGAGAGGCAGTACAGGCGCGCGACCTCGCCGTCCTGGTTCTGCGGGCGGAAGTCCTCGGGCAGCCACAGGTCGTGGGCGAAGAGGATCTCGCGGTGCAGGCCCTCGGGCACGGAGTACTCGACCCGCACGACCGAGGCGCAGCTCACGCCCTTGAGGAGCGCGGGCGGGATGCCGGCTTCCTCCCACGCCTCCTTGCGGATCGTCTCGTCGACCGTGTAGCCGCAGGCGATGCGCCCGCCGACGAGGTTGTCGAGGCGGTCGGGGTCCACGCTCTTGGTGGCCGCTCGGCGCGCGATCCAGAGGAAAGGCTCGCCGTGGCGGCGCGTGAAGCCGTTGAGGTGCGCCCCGTAGGCCATCATGCCGAAGTGCCGCGTGGCGGCCCGCTCGACGCGCAGCAGCTCGGGCGCCGCGTAGTGGTGCGAGACGCTCACGGGCTCGTCGCGCCAGCCGCGGATCACGCCCTCCCGCGCGAGCGTGGCCGTCACCTCGGCGAGCGCGGCGGTGCGGCCGTGGACGGTGTCGGGGCTCGCGCGCAGGCTCGCGTAGGCGGCCGTGACCTCGAAGTGGTGCGGCCAGCGGCGCAGCAGGTCGGCGAACGAGGGGCGGAGCCACCCCACGGGATGCTCGCGCACGTAGAAGGGGACGAGCGGCACCTCGCGGCCCAGGTGCGAGGCGTGCGTGCACGCGGCCCGCGTGAAGGCGACGAGGTCGGCGAAGAGGCGCGTCTTCATGCGTTGACAAGTTTAGGCCATTTCCCTATATTCCGCGCCAACTCCGGGAGGAGAGGCGGGCAAGGGGAGAAACGCGAAGCGGTCGTGTTTCTCCCCTTGCCCGTTTTCGGACCTCCGAAAACCGCCCATGAAAGTCATCGTGCTGGGCGCGGGCGTGGTCGGCACCGCGTCCGCGTGGTACCTCGCGCAGGCGGGCCACGAGGTCGAGGTCGTCGACCGGCGCGAGGGCCCGGGCCTGGAGACTTCCTTCGCCAACGGCGGGCAGGTGTCCGTGTGCCACGCCGAGCCCTGGGCCAACCCGGGCGCGCCGCTCAAGGTGCTGCGCTGGCTCGCGCGCGACGACGCGCCGCTGCTCTTCCGCCTGCGCATGGACCCCGCGCAGTGGTCCTGGGGCCTGCGCTTCCTGCTCGAGTGCAGCGCCTGGCGCACGCGCGAGAACATCGAGCAGATCCTGCGCATGGCCTTCTACTCGCGGCTCATGCTGCGGCACCTGCGCGCGGAAACCGGCATCGCCTACGACGAGGCCACGCGCGGGATCCTCCACTACTACACGAGCCGCGCCGAGTTCGAGGGCGCGCGCGAGGCCACCGCCCTCATGCGGCGCTTCGGCCTGGACCGCGCGGAGAAGACGGTGGAGGAGGCGGTCGCCATCGAGCCCGCGCTCGCGGCCGCCGCGCCTCGCATCGTGGGCGCCACCTACACGCCCTCGGACGAGTCCGGCGACGCCTACCTCTTCACCACGCGCCTCGCGGCGCTCGCCGAGGCGCGCGGGGTGCGCTTCCTCACGGGGCGCGAGATCCGCGGGCTCAAGGGCACGCCGCAGGCCATTACCGGCGTCGTCGTCGCGGGGCCGGCGGGCGAGGAGACGCTCGCCGCCGACGCCTTCGTGGTCGCCCTCGGCAGCTACTCGGGCCTGCTCACGCGCTCGCTGGGCATCCGCCTGCCCATCTACCCGGCCAAGGGCTACTCCGCGACGGTGCCGGTGGCCGACCCCGCGCGCGCGCCCACCGTGAGCCTCACCGACGACGAGGCGAAGATCGTGATCACGCGGCTGGGCGCGCGGCTTCGCATCGCCGGCACCGCGGAGCTCTCCGGCTGGTCCACGGACCTGAACCCGGTGCGCTGCGAGGCGCTGGTGAAGCGCGCCTCCTCGCTCTTCCCCGACGCGGGCGACTGGTCTGCACCGCAGTACTGGGCGGGCCTTCGCCCCGCCACGCCTTCCAACGTGCCGCTGGTGGGCCGCACGCGCATCCCCAACCTCTGGCTCAACACCGGCCACGGCACGCTGGGCTGGACGATGGCCTGCGGCAGCGGGGCGGCCATCGCCGACCTGGTGAGCGGGCGGGAGGCGGGGGTCGATTTCGATTTTTGCCGGCCGTAGTGCCCGTGGGGGCGGGGTATTCATCACGGAGGTCACGGAGAACACGGAGGGCACGGAGGACATCAATTCCGCACGAACCTCTTCCCGGCCCACTCCCAAGGAAGAGGAAACACTTCCTCCGTGCCCTCCGTGTTCTCCGTGACCTCCGTGATGAATCCCCTGTCTCCAGCACCCCCGCCTTCCGGAAATCGCGGACAATAGCCCCATGACGGTCACGATCGAAGACGTCCGCGCCGCCGCCGCGGTGCTCGCGGGGCAGGTGGTGGACACGCCCTGCCTGCACTCGCGCACGCTCTCGGAGATCACGGGCGCCGAGGTCTTCCTCAAGTTCGAGAACCACCAGTTCACGGCCTCGTTCAAGGAGCGCGGCGCGCTCAACAAGCTCGCCTCGCTGGATGCGCAGGCGCGCGCGCGGGGCGTCATCGCGTGCTCGGCCGGCAACCACGCGCAGGGCGTGGCCTACCATGCGGCGCGGCTGGGCATCCCCGCGGTGATCGTGATGCCGCGCCACACGCCGTTCGTGAAGGTGGAGCACACGCGCAAGCACGGCGTGGAGGTGATCCTTCACGGCGACAACTTCGACGAGGCCAAGGCGCACGCGCTCGCCCTCGGGAACACGCGCGGCCTCACGCTCGTGCACCCCTACGACGACGAGAAGGTGATCGCGGGGCAGGGCACGATCGCGCTGGAAATGCTGCGCGACCACCCGGAGCTCGACCTCCTGCTGGTCGCGATCGGCGGCGGCGGGCTCGTCTCGGGGATGGCCACGGCGGCCAAGGCGGCGAACCCCGCGATCGAGGTCGTGGGCGTCGAGACGATGCGCTTCCCCTCGATGTACCACGCGCTGCGCGGCACGAAGCCCGAGTTCGGGCTCTCGACCATCGCCGAGGGCATCGCCGTGAAGGAGCCCGGGCGGCTCACGCGCGAGATCGTCTCGCGGCTCGTCGCCGACATCGTGCTGGTGGACGAGGGCGACATCGAGCAGGCCATCGTGATGCTGCTGGAGATCGAGAAGACGGTGGTCGAGGGCGCGGGCGCGGCGAGCCTCGCGGCGCTGCTGCGCGACCCCGCGCGCTTCCGCGGCCGGCGCGTGGGGCTCGTCCTCTGCGGCGGCAACATCGAGCCGCTGATGCTCGCCGAGATCATCGAGCGCGGCATGGTGCGCGCCGGGCGCCTCGCCCGCGTGCGCGTGCAGGTGCGCGACCTGCCGGGCTCGCTCGCGCGCGTCACCGCGTGCCTGGCCGAGCAGAACGCCAACATCGAGGAGGTGCACCACCAGCGCGCCTTCACCCACCTCGCGGTGCAGAACGCCGAGGTGGACCTGGTCCTCAAGACCCGCAACCACGGGCACGTGGGCGAGATCGTGGCGGCGCTCGCCGCCGCCGGCTTCGCCGCGCGCGTGCGCAACTTCGACGAATGACCCCCTCCCAGACGACAGCAAGGAAGCGAACATGACGATCCAGCGACACCACGTGGCCAGGCGGCTTTCCGAGATGGTGGTCCACCACGGCACGATCTACCTCGCCGGCCAGGTGGCCGCCGACATGACCAAGGACATCATCGGCCAGACCGAGGAGGTGCTCGCCTCCATCGACCGGCTGCTGGGCGAGGCCGGCAGCGACAAGTCGAAGATCCTCTCGGCGCAGATCTTCCTGCCGGACATGGGCGACTTCGCGGCCATGAACTCGGTGTGGGAGCGCTGGGTCGTGCCGGGCCACACGCCGGCGCGCGCCACCATCGAGGCGAAGCTCGCCAACCCCGCCTACCGGATCGAGATCCTCGTCGTCGCCGCGGCCTGACCCCGGGCAGCCGCGCCCATGAACCGAGCGCAGTTCCTCGTCCTCGCCCTCCTCAGCGTGCACGTGCTGCTGGGGGCGCTGTGCCTGGCGGCCTCGCGCGGCGAGAAGGAGTCGCCGGGGCTGCGCTGGTGGGGCTGGGGGCTCCTGGTCTACGCGGCGGGGCTCGCCTTCACGCTGGGGCTCGTGTTCAGCCGGCCGGTGGCGGCGTTCATCGGCAATTCCCTCATCGCGCTCTCGCCGGTCTTCACCGTGCACGGCGTGCTGCACTACACCGGCAAGCGGCTGCACTGGCCTTTGTCGCTCGCCGGGGTGGCGGCGACGATGGCCGTGCTCGCGGTGGGGAACTTCGGCATGGCGGCCAGCACGGCGGTGAACTTCATCGCCCCCACGGTCATCGCCACCGTGCTCTTCGCCTACGCCACCGCGATGCTCGTGCTGCAGCCCGTGCCCGACGCCGCGCGCCCGGCCCGCTTCGTGGCGCTGGTGCTCGCCTCGGCCATCCTCGTCTGGTGGGTGCGCATCATCGCCATGCCGCCGCTGCTCGCCGAGCCCGTGGACCGCGACAGGCTCGACGTCGTCGTGTCCTCCTTCGCGATCGCGCAGATACTCGTGGGCGTGGGCGCCACCTTCGGGCTCTTCTGGATCGAGGTGCGCCTGGTGCAGTCGGCCATGTCGCACATGGCCTTCACCGACCCGCTCACGGGGCTGCACAACCGCCGCGCCATCCTCGCGCGCTTCGAGGAGGAGGCGGCGCGGTGGTCGCGCACCGGCAACGGGTTCGCGCTCGCGGTCTTCGACGTCGACCGCTTCAAGGAAGTGAACGACGCCCACGGCCACCTCGTGGGCGACTCGCTGCTTCGCCACGTGGGGTCGGTGCTCGCGCAGGCCAAGCGCACCGAGGACGTGCTGGGGCGCCTCGGCGGCGAGGAGTTCGTGGTGCTCATGTGCGGCCACCAGTCGGGGGGCGCGGCGCGCGCGGCGGACCGGCTGCGCGAGGCGGTGGAAGCCTTGCCGATGATCCACGAAGGCGAGGCGCTTCGCGTGACGCTGAGCGCCGGCATCGCGGAACTGCCGGCCGACGGCGCCGACTGGGACCACGCCTTCGGCGTGGCCGACGCGCGGCTCTACGAGGCCAAGCGCGCCGGGCGCAACCGGGTCGTGGGGCCCGCCGCCTAGGGTCGCGTTGCCACCCGGCTTGCCGGGGAACACGATGGCGGCACAACAACCACCAGAGGAGCCTGCTCCCATGTCCACGCGCGTTCTCGCCTCGCTCGCCGCCTTCGCGGCGCTTGCCCTCGCCACCGGCTGCACGACCCTCGCGGATGCCCGCGCGGCGAAGGGCTCCGGCCCCTCGCGCGAGTACGCCGCCTCGATGGACAAGGTCTGGAACACGATCCCGGTGGTGCTGAAGGAGCTCGAATTGCCCCTGGTGAGCCAGAACCGCGCGGAGGGGACGGTGCTCGCCCAGCGCGGCATCACCGCCTTCAGCTACGGCGAGAACGTGGCGATCTTCGTCGAGCCCGTCGGCGGCCAGGTCCGCACCCGCGTCGAGATCGTCTCCAAGAAGGCGATGCAGACCAACATCTTCGCGCCCGACTGGAGCGTGGAGATCCTCGACAAGCTGGGCGAGAAGCTCCGCTAGCGCCGCCGCCGGCTTGCCCGCCTACGGGGCGATTCGCCCCGCGAGCGGGTACTGCGGGTCGTTGTAGCCCGGCGTCGAGGGGTGGCCCGCCTTCACCAGCGAATCCACCAGCGCCTCGTCGTCGGCGCCCCAGGGCTTGCCCGGCGCGCCGAGGTAGCCCTCCCACTGCTCCAGCGTGCGCGGCCCGGCGATCACGCCGGTCACGAGGCGGTTGGCGAGCACCCAGCGCACGGCGAACTCGGTCGCGGTCATGCCCTTCGCCTCGGCGTGCGCCTTGAGCGTGAGCGCCATCTCGACCGACTCGGGCCGGAACTCCGTCTGCATCATGCGCCGGTCGTTGCGGCCGGCGCGCGTGCCCTCGGGTGGCGGCTCGCCGGGGCGGTACTTGCCCACGAGCACGCCGCGCGCGAGCGGGCTGTAGGTCACGATGCCGATGCCGTGGTGGTGGCAGGCGGGCATCAGGTCCGCCTCGGCCTGGCGGTTGAGCGCGCTGTAGTAGGGCTGGCACACGACGGGCTTGGCGATCCCCATCCGCTCGCAGGCGTTCGCGACCTCGGCCACGCGCCAGCCGCGGAAGTTGGAGAGCCCGAAGTAGCGCGCCTTGCCGGCGGCGATGACGTCGGCCATGGCGCCCAGCGTCTCCTCCAGCGGCGTGGCCTCGTCGTCGCGGTGCAGGTAGTAGATGTCGACGTGGTCCATGCCCAGCCGCGCGAGGCTCTCGTCGATGGCGCGCAGCACGCGGCGGCGGCCCGTGCCGGACCCGTCGGGGCCCCCGCCCATGGGGCTGCCCACCTTGGTCGCGACCACCCAGCGGTCGCGGTCGCTGGCCAGAAGCTTGCCCACCACGCGCTCCGACTCGCCCTTGGCGTAGACGTCGGCGGTGTCGATGAAGTTGACGCCCGCCTCGCGGGCGCTGGCGACGATGCGCGCGGCCTCGGCCTGGTCGGTGCGCTCGCCGAACATCATCGCGCCGAGGCAGATCGGCGAGACCAGCAGGCCGCTTCGGCCGAGACGACGGTATTCCACGTGTAAGCCTCCGTTCAGGTGGGCACCGGCACCGCCGTTGCCTGATGCGGGCAGATTTTAGCGCCGCTTGATCCCGGTCAATTGTGATTCGCAATCGGGGGCGAAAGTCCCATCTGGAGTTCCCGGCAATCCAGGACATAGGGAGGCGCAGTGACGATTTCCATGCGATTCAAGCTGTTCGCGGCGACGGCGTTCGGCGGGCTGGTGCTCGGCCTGGCCGGATTGGGCAATGCGGTCGCGGCAGGGCCCGGCGCCGATGCCTGCGTCAAGTGCCACGAGGACGAGGTGGCTTCCTACACGAAGTCGATCCACGGACAGAAGGGCAACATCCGGGGCCCCGCCGGCGCTGGCGAATGCGCCTCGTGCCACGGCGACGCCACGGAGCACGTGGCCAAGCGCGGCAAGACGCCGCTCCTCACCCCGGGCAAGAAGACCGCCCCGGCCGACCAGAGCAACGCCGCCTGCATTTCGTGCCACAAGAGCGACAGCAAGCGCGCGCACTGGGAGGGCAGCACGCACCAGGCCCGCGACGTGGCCTGCGCGAACTGCCACAACGTGCACGGCGCGAAGGACAAGGCGCTCGCCAAGATCACGCAGACGGACGTGTGCTTCGCCTGCCACAAGGCCCAGCGCGCCGAGCTGAACCGCCCGTCGCGCCACCCGGTGCAGGAGGGCAAGGTGGCCTGCTCCGACTGCCACAACGTCCACGGCTCGGTCGGCCCGAAGCTCGTGAAGAAGGACTCCACGGTCGAGACCTGCTACCAGTGCCACGCGGAGAAGCGCGGCCCGTTCGTGCACAACCACGAGCCGGTGCAGGAAGACTGCGGCAACTGCCACAGCCCGCACGGCACGGTCGTCGACAGCCTGCTCAAGATGCGGCAGCCCATGCTCTGCCACGGCTGCCACACGCCGCACGGCGGCGCGGTTCTCCAGGTGGCCGGCCAGGGCAACAACCTGCGCACGGCGACCTCCGGCGGCAAGGATGGCGTGAACATCACCCAGGGACGCGGCTGCCTCAACTGCCACACGCAGGTGCACGGGGGCAACAACCCGAACGCGACCAATCCTCCCGCGCAGTTCATGCTCCGCTGAAAGGGCGACCACCATGAAAACCAATGGACAACGCCTCGGCTTCCGCCGCACCGCCATCGCCCTCGCCGTGTTCGCCGCCCTCGGGCAGGCGCACGCGCAGGAATCCGCGTCCCCGCAGAGCTGGGTGAGCATCGGCGGGATCGCCGCCAACGGCGATTCCCAGGACCGCGCGCGCTTCGGCCTCTACAACGGCATGCGCGAGGACCGCGGCTACGGGCTCTTCGACTTCGGCTTCCGCACCGGCGACGCCGCCACCGGGCTCTGGACCACGATCGAGGGCCGCAACCTGTTCCTCGACACGCGCGAGGTGAGCCTCACCGCCCGCAAGCTCGGGGACTGGAAGCTCAGCGCCGGCTACAGCGAGATCTCGCGCGCGAGCCCCTACACCATCAACACGGGCCTGCAGGGCGCCGGGACGACCACGCCCGCCGTGACGCTGCTCGCGTCGCCCGGCACGGGAAGCGACCTGAACCTCGACACCAAGCGCAAGGCGGTGAGCCTGGCCGGCTCCAAGTGGCTGGGTGGCGACCTGCAGTTCGAGGCGAGCCTCAAGAGCGAGGACAAGGAGGGCGCGCGCCTCTTCGGCAGGGGCTTCGCCTGCAGCGCGACCTGGGTCGCGGCCGGCGCCTGCGCGGCGACCGCCACGCAGGCCCAGTGGGCCCTGCTCATGACGCCCGAGCCCATCGACTCGACCATCAACCAGGCCGAGGCGAAGCTGACCCTGTCGAGCGGCGGCCTGCTGCTCACGGCCGGCTACTACGGCAACATCTACGTGAACCGCCACAGCAGCATCACGCCGTCGTCCGTGCCGGGCTCGCTGCTCAGCCCGCTCAACACGGCGCGCGCCCTCGACGCGGGCCTGCGCAACACGCTCGCGCTGCCGCTCGCCCTTCCGCCAGACAGCCAGTCGCACCAGTTCTCCCTGGCGGGCAACTACCGGTTCACGCCGACGACGGTGGCGAACTTCAAGTACGCCTACACCCGCGCGACGCAGGACGAGGACTTCGGCGCCGACGGGTTCTTCGACGGGCCTCCCGGCCGGGACGGCGCCGAGGCGAAGGTGGTCACCAAGCTCGCCCAGTTCGGCATCACCTCGCGCCCGGTGAAGAAGCTCACCCTGACCGCCAACATCCGGCAGGAGGACAAGGACGACCAGACGCCGGTGGACTTCTACAACGTGGAAGGCGGCCCGACGACCCTCTTCACCAACAGCCCCGCCTCGAAGAAGCGCACCACCGGCAAGGTGGAGGGCAGCTACCTCCTGCCCGGCGACTACCGCGCCACCCTCGGGCTGGACCTCGAGAAGGTGGATCACGGCGAGTTCGCCTCGACCTCCGCCGTCGCCGGGCTCTCGGGCCTCAAGCAGAAGACGAAGGAGCAGGGCTACCGGGTGGAGCTGCGCAAGAGCCTCTCGGAATCCCTCACGGGGTTCATCGCCTATGTCTACAGCAAGCGCGAAGGCGACTCGCCGTGGCTCAAGCCGACGCCGGGCGGTCTCGCGACCGGGGCGCGCGGCGTGATCGAGGCCAACGACGACCCGTCGTGCGTCCCGCCCGCGGCGCCCGCGCTCAACAACTGCATCTACAACCGCACCGGGATCTTTCCCAACGTCTTCGAGGACCGCAAGCGCAACAAGGTGAGGGCGATGGTGAGCTGGACCCCGGCCGACAACCTGTCGCTGCAGTTCATGGCCGAGGACGGCAAGGACGAGTTCACCGGGCCGACCACCAAGGGCCTGAGCGAGTCCGGCATGAGCAACTACAGTCTCGACGCGAGCTACAAGGTGTCGGACGACTGGAGCGTGTCGGGCTACGCCTCCCGCGGGGACTCGACCTACAACGTCGCGCATTCCTCGGCGTACATGGTGAAGGTGAAGGACACCAACACCGCCGTCGGCGCGACGCTCAAGGGCAAGGTCTCCGAGCGGCTGCGCGTGTCTGCGGACCTGAGCTTCGCCAACGACAAGGTGAAGTACCCGCAGGAGCTCGACCAGAACGCGTCGGCGGCCAACATCGCCTACCTCGCGACCTACGGCGGGCTGCCCGACGTGACCTACAAGGTCACCCGCCTCACGGTGAAGGGCGACTACGACCTCAGCCGGCAGTCGTCGATCCGGCTTCTCGTCGGCTACGAGAAGTCGAACTTCGACGAGTGGACCTGGCAGTGGAACGGAAACGCGTTCCGCTTCAGCGACAACACCACGGTCTGGGCGCAGGAGAACCAGAGCGTGGGCTTCGCCGGGGTGACCTGGACGTACCGGTGGTGACAGCGTTGAAGTGCAGGGCCGCCTGAGGATCCGACAGGCGAGGCGACAAGGGGCGGGGCCGGCGATGCCGGCCCCGTTTCTTCATGCGCGGCGCGAGCCGAGCGCCTCGATCAACCGCATCCCCGTGCGCACGCCGGCGAGGAAGAGCGAGACCTTCGTCGACTCGTTGGGCGCGTGGTTGTTCTCGTCGTAGGGCGCGAGCGGCACCACGATCGAGGGGATGCCCAGGAGCTTCGTGAACACCCAGTCCGGCGTCGTCCCGCCCAGGCTCGGCACGACCAGCGGCTCGCGGCCGAAGCCTTTCGCCACCGCCGCCTTCACCAGCGGCACGAACGGGTCGTCGAGCGGGGTGCGAGAGGCGGGCGTGGCCTTCAGCTCCCGGATCTCGATGTTGGCGTAGCCGCGGCCGGCGGCGAAGCGGCGCACGGCCGCGAGGACCTGCGCCGGGTCCTGCCCGCCCACGAGCCGGATGTCGGCCTTGGCGAGCGCCTCGCGGAAGATGATCGTCTTGTGGCCGGCGCCGGTGTAGCCGGCGGCAAGGCCGGAGACGTTGAAGGCCGGGCGCAGCATCAGGCGCTCGTGGAACTCGGCGTCCGGCACGGCGGGCGCAACCCCCATGCTCGCCATCACGCCCTCGCGGTCCAGCGGCAGCGCGCGAACGGCGGCGGCCTCGGCCGGGGTCACCGTCACGTCCGCGTGGCCCGCGCCCGGGACGAGCAGGCGCCCGTCGCGATCGACCATCTCGGCGAGGAGGTGGATCAAGTCCAGCGTGGGGTTGGGCGCGACACCGCCGAAGTTGCCGGAGTGGAGGTTCCGCTTCGCGCCGGTGGCCGCGAACTCGAGGCCCAGCACGCCGCGCACGCCCATCAGCAGCACCGGCTGGTCGTTGGGGAACATCGGGCCGTCGGAGTAGCAGCAGAGGTCCGCGCGCAGCCGCTCGCGGTGCGCCTCGACGAAGCCCGGGAGCGGGCGGCTGCCGGTCTCCTCGTCGCCTTCGAGGATCACCTTGATGCGGATGGGCAGTTCCCCGTGCAGCTCGCGCCAGAGCGCGATGGCCGACAGCAGCGCCAGGTGCTGGCCCTTGTTGTCGCCCGTGCCGCGGCCCCAGATGCGGTCGCCGTCGACGACGGGCTGCCACGGGTCCGTCTTCCACCCCTCGGCCTTCGCGTCGGCCGGGTAGACGTCGTAGTGGCCGTAGGTGAGCCAGGTGAAGGGCGCGTCCGCCGGGCCGATCTCGCCGTAGACGATGGGCTGGCTCGCGGTGGGGAAGACCTCGACCGCGAAGCCCCAGCGCCGCATGCGCGCGGTGAGGAACTCGACCGCCTCGGCGATCCCCTCGCCGGTGAGGCTCACCGAGGGGATGCGCACCGCCTCGAGCAGCGTGCCGACCAGCTCGCGCTCGCGGCCGGCGACGGCCGCATCGATGGCGCCCACGGTCAGTCCACCGCCGCCGTGACCTCGACCTCGATCGCGTAGCCGTGGTGCAGCTCGCCCACGGGCACCACGGCGCGGGCGGGGCGGTGCTCGCCGAAGAACTCGCCGTAGGCCTTGTTCACGGCCGGCCAGTGGGCGATGTCGGAGACGTAGACGGTGCAGCGCAGCACCCGGTCGCGCCGCGAGCCGCAGGCCGCGAGCACCTGGTCGACGTTGGAGAGCACCTGCCGCGCCTGCTCCTCGATCGTCCCGGGCTTGCGGTCGGGCTGCCCCGGCACGTGCGGGAGCTGCCCGGCGAGGTAGGCGATGCCGCCGTGCACGACGGCGTGCGAGTAGTGGCCCGCGGGCGGGTTGAGCCCCGGGGCGTTCAGGCACTCGAGCGTTCTCATGGCGTCTCCTCTCTCACCACCCGCCGAAGCGGGGCCACCGGGCGACGACCTCGGTGCCGCCCCGCACGACATGGTAGGCGTCGTGCTGCGCCGCCGTGGCGCAGGCGTGGTTGGGAAGGATGCGAAGGCGCGTGCCGACGGGGTACCGCGCCACGTCGAGGGGCTGGCCGTCGCGGCGGGCGACGATGCCGTGCTCCTGGTTGGCGTCGGTGACGACGAGGTCACCGATGGCGCGGCCCGCCTCGTCGCACACGAGGCCGTAGCCCTGGTCGACCGCCTGCCTCGCCGTGCCGCGGTCGCGCGAGGTGGCCATCCAGCCGCCGTCGGTGATGACCCAGCCCTTCTCGCGCTGGTGGCCGATGACGGTGCAGAGGACGGAGACGGCGATGTCCTCGACTCGGCAGACGCCCAGGCCCGCCATCACGAGGTCGTGGAAGACGAAGACGCCGGCGCGGACCTCGGTGACGCCTTCCAGCGAGCGCGCGAAGGTGGCCGTGGGGGTGGAGCCGACGCTCACCACGGGGCAGGCGAAGCCGCCGGAGCGCAGCACCGCCGCGCTCTTCACCACGGCGCCGCGCTCGCGCTCGGCCATGTCGGCGATGGCCTGCGTCGTGCGGCAGTTGTAGGAGTCGCCCGCGTGCGTCATCACGCCCGCCGGCCGCGCGCCCCTGGCGAGCGCCTTGGCGATGTCGAGGAGCACGGGGTGCCCGGGCTTCACGCCGGCGCGGTGGCCGTCGCAGTCGATCTCGATGAGCGTGGGGATGCCGGCGCCCTTGGCCGCCACGGCCTGCGCGGCCTCCACGCTGTCGACCACCACGGCGAGATCCGCCCCGCGGGCGCGCAACGCCATCACGTGGTCGAGCTTGCCGGGCGCGATGCCCACGGCGTAGAGGATGTCGGTGACGCCGTGCTCGAGGAACTGCTCCGCCTCCTTGAGCGTGGAGACGGTGATGGGGCCGGCGGGCGTTTCCATGAGCGCGCGCGCGACGTCGATCGACTTGCAGGTCTTCACGTGCGGGCGCAGGCGCACGCCCAGCGAGGCGAGGTGCGCCTTGAGGCGGGCGACGTTGGCCTCCATGCGCCCGGCGTCCAGCACGAGGCGCGGGGTCTCGAGGTCGGCGAGCCTCATTCCAGCGCGAACTCGAAGGTGCTCACCACGCGGATCTTCTTCACCGGCGTGCTCGTGGGCGCGAAGGGCGCCGACTCGTCGTTGCCGTCGGTGCCGAAGATCTGGATCGACCCCTGGTTGGCCGAGCGGATGGCACCGACCTTCGCGCCCGAGTCGGCGGCGAACTGCTCGGCGGTGGCGCGGGCGTTCTTCGTCGCGTCCGCCAGCAGCTGCGGGCGCAGGTCGTTGAACTTCGAGACCACGTAGCGCGGGTTGGCGCGGCCCGATTGCTCGTCGCTGTCGAGGATCACGCCGCCCTTGAGGAGCTCCTCGGTGGCGCCGGCGGCGCTCCGCACGAGGTCCACCTTCGGCGTCGACACCTCCACCGCGGTGGTGACCACGTAGCGGAAGCGCTCGCCCTGGTTCTGGTTGAAGTCGCGGGCCAGCTTGTCGAGGGTGCGCGTGGGCTGGCGCTCGATCTCGGCCTCCGCGAAGCCCTGCTTCCTCAGGAAGGCGAGCACGGCCTCGCGGTCGGCGGCGATGCGCTGGTGCGCGTCCGCCAGCGTGTCGCTCGCGCGGCGAAGCGAGAGCGTCCACACGGCGCGGTCGCTCTTCACCTCGCGCTCGACCAGGCCCTTCACGGTGACGGTGCGCGACTCCGACTTGAAGCGCGCGAGGCCCTGGCCCACGAGCCAGCCGCCGGCGGCGAGGCCCACGGCGAGGCCCGCGGCGAGGATGATCGCGGCGGGGAGGGTGTGATCCGGCTCACTTGAGGGCATGCGAATGGCCATCTGATTGAAAGATGGAGGTTGCTATACGGGTTTGGATCTCGCCACTTTGGCAATTGTAGTCGGGAACGAGGCGGAATCTCATGAGTGCGTCCAAGATGGCATCTGCAGCAGTCCCGCCAAGTGGCACAGGACGGTTCGGATGATCAGTGGGATGGTGTCGCTCGCGGGAATTGTCTACTCCAGATCTCGGCGCTGAAGCCGCGCCTTCAAGTGCCACGCTGACGAGGGTTGACAATCCAGTGTTGGTGGGGATAACGTAAGTCAACAGGATGGATCGAGAGGCTACAATCAAGCCATGGGGTCCCGCCCCTACTCCGCATCGGACGCGAAGAAGACGCGACGGCATCCTGCTGGTCGCGATTCGGTTGCAGTGGCGGCCGTGGCGAAGGTGCGCGCGCCATGGGTGATTCGAATTGGCCGATATGCACTAAGTGCTGCTGCCCCATGCTGGTTTGCCGCGACCGTCGCATTTCCAGCTGACGGCAGCGAACGCATCGCTGCCGCAATGACTTCCTCGTGTTCGCCGCAGAGTGCCGTATTGTCCGACCTTGGCGTGGTTCGTCAGGCGCACAATGCCATGTACGCGACGTCAGGATGGTACGACGAACTGACCGCGCGCGTGGAGGCAATCGCGGCCGAACATCCATCCGACATATTCGTACAGCGTGAACGGGATTCGTGGATTTTCAGAGTCCCTTCGCGACGGAAGGAGTTGCTGCTTCAAAGAGAACTCGACTACAAGAAGGCCCGGACACCGGAGGCCGCCTACCTGTTGGGCCGAGTGCAATTGCTCGGGCGCGCGCCAAGTAACCGGAGCTTTCTCGAGCGCGCAGTAGTCGAGTTCCCATCGTTTGCGCCGCTCCAACTGCTATACGCAGCGGCAATTCGGGACAGCAGCGGACGACCAGGCACTTCCGCAGAGGTCCAGCAGGTCGAGCGCTACTTGTCACTTTGCCCGGGATCCGCAGAGGGCATCGAGTTTCTCCGGGGATGGGCGCCGTCCCGCGAACACGAGAAGAAGCTCGAGGATCTGCGCAGGCATATCGATAGTTTGCAGGGACCCGCGGCATTGCCTTATATCCGGGCCTACGGGAACGGTGCATTTTCGATACTGCCGAGCGGGACTCACGGACGAGTACGCAGCGACATCTCGAGGTGGCTCGCGCAGACTCTCTCCAATTCGGCAGGTCTAGCGCTAGGCGAACTCGAGATCATCGCGCAGGTATTTCGGTCGATCGGCGACGAATCAGGCGAACTCCGGGCCAATGACCTGATTGTTGCGCACTCCCCTCAATCGGTGGCGGCGAGAAACGCAATCGAACGGAAGTGGGAGATCGTCGACAAAGCGATGACTCCTTCATCCCATTCCGGAGTTCAGGAGAATCTCAAGAAGCGACTTCTCAGGACCGAGTTGCTACTGGACATGCTTCCGCATTCTCCTGAACTCCATCTCAGGAGATTTCTCATTGCTCGTGAGATCGACGAAACGCCGGACACTGATGTCCTCCGATTCGGCGTGGCCTTGAGAGATGTTCTCCGGGCGCCACCGCGGGTTGCGCCCTTCAATCCCGTTCCGCAGCTTCTGATAGCCAACGAGTTTGCAGCGCGCCGCATCGGATTGGAGAACCTTCCCGATTTGGTGGAGGAGGGGGTTGATGCAATAGGCCATCTGAAGGCGCAAGCCGATCCGATGTTCCAGCGTGGTGGCGAAGGGAAGCTCCGCTTTCTCGCCGAACTCGATGCGCAGTTGGTGCTCGCATGGAGTCTTCTCGCCGAAGATGCGGTTAGGAAGCACGACGTGGCGACCGCAATGCTTCATCGAAAATCTGCGCAGGCCGTCTTGCGTGAAATGGCGGGCGTGGAAAAGAGCGACCAGAGATACCCGATCCACCTGTCGGCGCTTGGCCGCTACTTGCGTTGCGTTGGCGAAATTGAGCTTTCCATGGGGAACCGAAGGGGTGCACGGGAGGCGCTCGTGTCCGCAAGATACTGGGAAGCTCGGAGTTCGCCAGGTGCCTTCCGAACCAAGCGAAGTCGGATTGACGAGCTGTCATTGATCTTGGGTGCAGGACGCACTCCAGACGATGGTGGCAGGGAGCCTGACGATGGGAAAGCTGGTGGGTCGGCATGGACGCACGTTTCGCTGCAATTTCCGGAAGTGAATCTGGATGACGTTTTAGGCAGTACCTTTTCGACGTCGTCATGGCGCGGATCGGTAGTGCTCGTGTCCTACTGGGCAACGTGGTGCGGTCCCTGCCTTTCCGAACTCAGAGAACTTGAAAAGCTTCGGAAGAGATACGGTCCCGGGGATAAGGTCCATTTTCAGTCCATCAATCTCGATGAAGATGAAGGGACGGTCCGCGGATTCGTGAATCGGAACGGCATCTCTGTTCCGGTCGGAATGGGGGCGAGGCTGGCAGATCGCCTGCCGTGGGCCACGGCCGGGATCGTTCCACAAACTCTCATCGTGGACAGACGAGGCGTGGTGAGGTATCGCGCAATCGGCTTTTCCTTGCCGGACCGGTGGGCTGCCGGCGCAGAGGAGTTCATCTCGGAGTTGATTGGGGAAGCAAGTGACTGAATTGGAGTGAAGGGGGTGCAGGACCTAACGCGAATCGAGTGGCAACCTGTCCCGCTTCGAAGCTCGCACTGACAGGAACAGCTAACCGTAGTCCAACAACCGATCGGGAGCCACATCATGATGAAGTCCATCGCAAGGTACTTGTTGCAGACTTGTCTGGCGATAGCCGGAATCCTCGGTGCCTTGCCAGCATTGGCGACGTGCATCATGTGTTCCGCTTACGCCGACTGCTACCCAATAGAGATGGATGCATTCGTAAACTGCAGCCACAATGCATGCTCGGGGAATTGCAAGAATCGGCCACCATGTCCCGAATTGCCGTGCTACCTGAGTCCGGAGGATGAGGGAATGGTGGAAGAAAAGATGTCAATTGCCGGCCAGTGCGGATCACCCGCGGCGGTGCAGGCTTTGAATTCGACGCGGGCTCCACTTGAGATCCTTGAAATGTCAGGTCAAGACGGGCTTCTTTTTCATGCGACGTTGCGATTCGAGCAGCTTGCACGGCTTGGAGCGCTGTCCGAATCGGGTGCTTTCCGATTTTCGATTGCGCAGGACGCCACCGACATGAGTGCGCTCCTGGATGGGAAGACCCTTGTAAGAGATCCGACGCGAACGCCGACAACCGGATTCGCGGAATATTCGACCAGCCCGATGGGTGCGGGCGAGTTCGAGGTCACGCTGCGGGTATGGAAGCTTGCATATCCGTCCAGCAACCCGGTCGACGGCGCAACCTTGTTCTTGCGTTACTTCGTGCAGGGTCGATCAATGACGCTCTTGGGTCGAAATGTGCTTCATGAGATTCCCGCCATTCGTCCCGAGTTCGTCGCGGAGCCTGGTGCGTTGAGCCGTCGCAGGGCCGTGCATGAGCCGGCGAACGCGGCGGCGCCTCAGTAGGGGCAACGGCCGAAAAGCGCGGACGGCCAAGGCTTCAACCTATCAGTTTCGAGAGCGCGTCATAGCGCGCTCTCATTGCCCTTGGCAGTCGCGCGCCCAGCTTGTCGAACAACTCGCGGTGCAGCGGCATCTCCTGCTTCCACATCGACTTGTCGAGCGCGGAGATGGCGAGGTACTTCTCGGCCGCGAAGCCCTCGAGGCCTTTCCAGTCGAGGTCCTTGTGCGAGGGCACGTAGCCCCACTCGGTGCGCTGGGCGTCGGCGATGCCCTCGACGCGCTCGACCACCCACTTGAGCACGCGCATGTTCTCGCCGTAGCCCGGCCAGATGAACTTGCCGTCGTCGCCCTTGCGGAACCAGTTCACCATGAAGATCTTCGGCGGGTAGGGGACCTTCCGGCCCATGTCGATCCAGTGGGCGAAGTAGTCGCTCATGTTGTAGCCGCAGAAGGCGAGCATCGCGAACGGGTCGCGGCGCACGACGCCCACCTGGCCCACGATGGCGGCGGTGGTCTCGGAGCCGAGGGTCGCGGCCATGTAGACGCCTTCGTCCCAGGTGGCGGCTTCCGTGACGAGCGGCACGGTGGAGGAGCGCCGGCCGCCGAAGATGAACGCGGAGATGGGCACGCCCTTGGGGTCGTCCCAGGCCGGGTCGATCGAGGGGGCGCGGGAGGCGGCCACCGTGAAGCGGGCATTCGGGTGCGCGGCGGGGCGGCCGCAGCCCGGCGTCCACTCCTTGCCGGTCCAGTCGGTGAGCTTGGGCGGCGGCTCCTTGGTCATCCCCTCCCACCACACGTCGCCTTCGGGCGTGAGCGCCACGTTGGTGAAGATCGTGTCGGCCTTGATGGCCTCCATGCAGTTGGGGTTGGTGTCGTAGCCCGTGCCGGGGGCCACGCCGAAGAAGCCCGCTTCCGGGTTGATGGCGTGCAGGCGGCCATCCTCGCCCGGCTTGATCCAGGCGATGTCGTCGCCGATGGTGGTCACCTTCCAGCCCTTGAAGGCGGGCGGCGGGATCAGCATCGCGAAGTTGGTCTTGCCGCAGGCGCTGGGGAAGGCGGCCGTGACGTAGTGCTTCACGCCCGCGGGGGATTCCACGCCGAGGATCAGCATGTGCTCGGCGAGCCAGCCCTGCTCGCGGCCCATCACGGAGGCGATGCGCAGCGCGAAGCACTTCTTGCCCAGCAGCGCGTTGCCGCCGTAGCCCGAGCCGAAGGACCAGATCTCCTTGTCCTCGGGAAAGTGGACGATGTACTTGTGGTCCTTGTTGCAGGGCCAGGTGACGTCCTTCTGGCCGGGGGCGAGCGGCGCGCCGACCGAGTGCACGCAGGGCACGAAGTCGCCGTGGTCGCCGAGGGTGGCGAGCACCGCGGCGCCCATGCGCGTCATGAGCTTCATGTTGACGGCGACGTAGGCGCTGTCGGAGATCTCGACCCCGATGTGCGAGATGTGCGAGCCGATGGGGCCCATGCTGAAGGGCACCACGTACATCGTGCGGCCGCGCATGCAGCCCTTGAAGAGGCCCTTGAGGGTCGCGCGCATCTCGGCCGGGTCGACCCAGTTGTTGGTGGGGCCGGCGTCGTCCTTCGCCTTCGAGCAGATGAAGGTGCGGTCCTCGACGCGGGCCACGTCCGAGGGGTCGGAGAGCGCGAGGTAGGAGTTGGGGCGGAGCTTTGCGTCCAGCCGCGTGAAGGTGCCCGCCTCGACCAGCTGCGCGCACAGGCGGTCGTACTCCTCCTGCGAGCCGTCGCACCAGTAGATGGAATCCGGCTCCGTGAGGGCGGCCACGTCGGCCACCCACTTCAGGAGCTTCGCGTTGCGGGTGCGGGCGGCCCCGGGAACGGGCGCGGCTTGTGCGTGCATGGGATTTCCTCCGGGCGGTTGCCGGGCCGCCAGGATTCCGGGGCCGGCCATTTAGGTATCGTCGGTCAATTATTGCATACCCCTCGCGCCCGCCATCCCCACCCTGCTACTCACCAATCCTGATACTTGGGGACGTACCCGCGGGTCTGTCCCGCGGGTACGTCCCCGGGGTGCGTCCCTAGGGGGCGTAGTGGCTGAGGCGCATGGCGTGCTGGGCGGTGCCGCCGGTGAGGGCCGCGAGGCGCTCGCCCAGGCCGAGGAGGTCGCGCAGCGCCGCCCGCGCCCGGATGATGACGATGCGCCCGCGCTGGCACTCCTCCTCGATGCGGGCGTTGCGGGCGCGAAGCTCGTGGACGGCGGCGAGCGAGTGCTCCCGCCGCACGATCACGCGCACGGCCATCACGGGCTGCTGCAGGGGGTGGCCCGGCAGGCAGCGCACGCGCGGCGGGCGGATGTCCAGGAGGTCGCCGAAGCGGTCGCGCAGCACCGCCACGGGCTGGGCGAGCGCCTCCTCGTGGGCCGCGTACATCTCCAGCCCGCGTTCCGTGGCCTCGTACCGGGCGTCGTCGGACTCGTGCAGCGCGAGCAGGGCCTCGCGCGCGAAATCGAGCTGGGGCCGGCTGCCCCGGTGCCTGGCCAGCCGCTCGAGGGGAAGCTGGTAGAACATGGCCGGCTCCCCGTCAGCGCGTGAGCTCGCCCGCCGCCTCGGGCTGGTAGTGGATGGCGAGGATGCGGATCGCGCGCGGCTCCGGCCCGGGCGCCTCCACCTCCGCGACGGCGCCCACCGCGCGTCCCAGCAGCGCCCGGCCCACGGGCGAGAGCACCGAGATGCGCCGCTCGGCGACCGCGACATCCGCCGGGTACACGAGGGTCACGCAGTGCGTGAGCCCCGTCTGCTCGTCCCGGAACGAGACGGTCGAATTCATCGTGACCACGTCCGGCGCCACCTGCGCGCCGGGGACGATGTCCGCGTCCGAGGTGACCTGGTCGACCAGGTCGCGCAGCCCCGCGAGGCCGCGCCCGCCATCGGGAAGGCGCGCGCCCAGCTCGCGGATGCGCGCGGCGTCCAGCTCGGTGACGACGAGGGGGGTGAAGTCGTTCATGTGCGTTCTCCTGGGCGGGCGCGGCGCGGGAAGCGGCGGGACCGCGGCCGATGCGATGGAGGAAGGGCCCCCGCGCGCAACGCGCACGGAAGCGTCGAAACCGTTTCGGGGAGGGAGGCCCGGCAGCCGGAAGGGAAACCCGCGGGGTTCGCGGGGCCTTCGCGCGCGGCTACCGGGCCGCGGAGACGAAGGCCGTCGCGCGGCCCGGACTGGTGCGGGGCTGCGTTGCCACGGGAGGGGCGTGACGGGTCTTCATGCCCCGCATTTTACCCGCTTCCCGGCCCGTAATGGCGGAAGCGCTCGAGCACGCGCGCCATCTCGGCCTCGTCCAGCACCGTGGGCTCGGCCACCTGGATCGCCTGCCAGTAGAGGCGCGCCAGCGCCTCGACCTTGTCCGCGAGCCGCAACGCGTCGTCGAGGTCGGTTCCGAAGGCGATCACGCCGTGGTGCGCGAGCAGGCACGCGCGCCGCCCTTCCAGCGCCGCCAGCGCCGCGTCCGACAGCGCCTGCGTGCCGAAGGTGCGGTAAGGCGCGCAGCGGATGTCCGTGCCGCCCGCGAAGGCGACTTCGTAGTGGAACGCGGGGATGGGCCGGCCGAGGCAGGCGAGCGTCGTCGCGAACGCCGAGTGCGTGTGCACCACGGCCCCGGCCTCCGGGCGCCCCGCGTAGATGTCGCGGTGGAATCGCCACTCGCTCGAGGGCGCGCGGTGCCCGGTGGCGTGCCCGTCCCGCCCGACATGCACGATGTCGGCCGGCTGCAGCTCCTCGTAGGGCAGGCCCGAGGGCGTGACGAGGAAGCCGCCCTCGACCCGCGCGCTCACGTTGCCCGACGAACCCTGGTTGATGCCCAGCGCGTTCATGCGCCGGGCAGTGGCCACGATCCGCTCCCGCAGCGCCGCGTCGATCACGTGAGGAACGCCTTGCTCTGGCGGTCGCGCGGGTAGAGCGCGAGGAGCGCCGTCTCCTTCGCCGGGAAGAGGCCCTTCTCGGTGAGGATGCCCGTCACGAGCGAGGCCGGCGTCACGTCGAAGGCGGGGTTCGCGACCGCGGTCGTCGCCGGCGCGATCTCCACCGCCTGCACGCGGCCCGCGCCGTCGAGGCCGCGCACCACCCGCACCTCCTCGGCGCCGCGCTCCTCGATGGGGATGCCGGAAAGGGCATCGTCGATCTCCCAGTCGATGGTGGGGGTGGGCACCGCCGCGTAGAAGGGGACCCCGTTCGCGTGCGCGGCGAGCGCCTTGAGGTAGGTGCCGATCTTGTTGGCGACGTCGCCCTTTCGCGTCACGCGGTCCGCGCCGACGATCACGAGGTCGACCTTGCCGTGCTGCATGAGGTGGCCGCCGGCGTTGTCCGCGACGAGCGTGTGCGGCACGCCGTGGCCGGCCAGTTCCCACGCGGTGAGCAGGCCCTGGCTCCGCGGGCGCGTCTCGTCCACCCACACATGCACCGGGATGCCCTTGTCGTGCGCCTGGAAGACGGGCGAGAGCGCCGTGCCCCAGTCCACGCAGGCGAGCCACCCGGCGTTGCAGTGGGTGAGCACGTTCACCGGGCGGCCGTGGGCGGCGTGCTCGCGCTCGAGGAGGGCCACGCCGTGGCGGCCGATCGCCTCGTTCAGGGCCGCGTCCTCGTCGGCGATGGCCTGCGCCTGGAACCACGCGGCCGAGGCGCGCTCGGCGGGGGTAAGGCCCGCGAGCGCCGTGCGCATGCGCGCGATCGCCCAGGCGAGGTTCACGGCCGTGGGCCGCGTGGCGCCGAGTCGCGTGGCGGCGTGGGCGAGCGCCTCGTCGGAAGCGTCGCGCGCCATGGCGAGAGCGATCCCGAACGCGGCCGAGACGCCGATGAGCGGCGCGCCCCGCACGCGCATGGAGACGATCGCCTCCGCGACGGCCTCCAGCGAGTCGAGGGCGCGCGTCTCGAAGGCGTGCGGCAGCCGCGTCTGGTCGATGATGTGCACGGGCCCGCCGGGCTGCTCGGTCCAGAGGCTGCGGTAGTGGCGGTCGCCGACTTTCATGGGGGAGGCCGGTGGGTGGGGTCGCGGCCATTATCGCCGCCCGGGGCGGCCCCGCGCGAGCGTTGACCCGGATCAACCGGCCCGCGGCCGCGCGGCGTAATACAGGAAGGACATTCCCCATCGCGAGAGGAGACCGGGCATGGGCGCTTCACCATCGCGAATCATCCCCTGGGCAGTCTTCGGCACGGCGCTGCTGGCCGGCTGCGCGGCCGTCGAGCCGGTCGTGCCGCCGACGGACCTGCCCGAGGTCCGCCCCGGCTACGTGGCCGGGTACCTGCAGCCGAACCAGCTTCCCGACACCGTGGCGATCCTTCCGCCGCCCCCGGCCGCGGGCTCCGCCGCCGCCGCGGCCGACGAGGAGCTCTACCGGGCGACGCGCAGGCTCAAGGAGACGCCCCGCTGGGCGCAGGCCGCGAAGGACGCGGAACTGCGCTTCCCGAAGGCCACGGAGCACTTCTCCTGCGCGCTCGGCGTCGCCATCTCGGCGGAAGCCACGCCGCACCTCAACATGCTGCTGCGGCGCGTGCGCATGGATTCCAGCCGCGCCAACGACAAGCCCAAGGACCACTACAAGCGGCCGCGCCCGTTCATGGTCTCGAAGGAGCCCTCCTGCACGCCGAAGAGCGACGCCGCGGCCAAGCCGGACTCGTATCCCTCCGGGCACGCCTCGATCGGCTGGGCGTGGGCGCTCACGCTCGCCGAGGTGGCCCCCGAGAAGGCCGACGCCATCCTCGCCCGCGGCTACGCCTACGGGCAGAGCCGCGTGGTGTGCGGCGTGCACTACCGCAGCGACGTGGAGTCGGGGCGCGTGGTGGGGGCGGCGACGGTGGCCCGCCTGCACGCCGACCCGGTCTACACGGCGCAAGTGGCGCTCGCGCGCAAGGAAGTGCTCGCGGCCTGGGCGGCGGGTTCCCGGCCCGCGCTCGACTGCGCCGCCGAGGCGCAGGCGCTCGCGCTGGACCGCTAGGCCACGCGCCGGCGCGGAAGGAACCGCGGCCGGGCCCTCCCGGGGCCGGGCCGCGGCTTGGCGCGCGCCCGTTTCCGGTAAAATGCAAATTTCCAGCCGGGGATCCCCAAGATGACCAAGTATGTTTTCGTGACGGGCGGCGTGGTCTCCTCCCTGGGCAAGGGCATCGCCGCGGCCTCCCTGGCCGCGATCCTGGAGTCGCGCAAGATCAAGGTCTCGCTGGTCAAGCTCGACCCCTACATCAACGTGGACCCGGGCACCATGTCGCCGTTCCAGCACGGCGAGGTGTTCGTGACCGAGGACGGCGCCGAGACCGACCTCGACCTCGGCCACTACGAGCGCTTCATCACCTCGAAGATGAAGAAGCTCAACAACTTCACCACCGGCCAGATCTACGAGCGCGTCATCAACAAGGAGCGCCGCGGCGACTACCTCGGCGGCACGGTGCAGGTGATCCCGCACATCACCGACGAGATCAAGGCGAGCGTGAAAGCCGCCTGCAAGGACGTCGACGTCGGCATCATCGAGATCGGCGGCACCGTGGGCGACATCGAGTCGCTGCCCTTCCTCGAGGCCATCCGCCAGATGGGGATCGAGGAAGGCCGCACCAACACCTGCTACATGCACCTCACGCTGGTGCCGCACCTCGCGAGCGTGGGCGAGATCAAGACCAAGCCCACCCAGCACTCGGTGAAGGAGCTGCGCGGCATCGGCATCCAGCCCGACATCGTGATGTGCCGCTCCGAGCAGCCCATCCCGGACGAGGAGAAGCGGAAGATCGCCCTCTTCACCAACGTGGACCACCGCTCCGTCATCTCCTGCTACGACGTGAGCTCGATCTACAAGATCCCGTCGATGCTGCACAAGCAGGGCCTGGACGAGATCGTCTGCAGGAAGCTCGACCTCGCGGCCTACCCGGCGGACCTGTCGATGTGGGACCGGATCGTGGACGCGCTCGAGAACCCCGAGCACGAGGTCGACATCGCCATGGTCGGCAAGTACGTCGACCTGCAGGATTCCTACAAGAGCCTCTCGGAGGCGCTCATCCACGCCGGCATCCACACGCGCACGCGCGTGAGGATCCACTACGTGGATTCGGAGCAGATCGAGGCGCGCGGCACCGAGACGCTGGGCAACATGGACGCGATCCTCGTCCCCGGCGGCTTCGGCAAGCGCGGCATCGAGGGCAAGATCGCCGCCGTGCGCCACGCGCGCGAGAACAAGGTGCCCTACCTCGGCATCTGCCTGGGCATGCAGATCGCCGTCATCGAGACCGCGCGCGATCTCTGCGGGCTCGAGGGCGCCAATTCCACCGAGTTCGACCCGGACACGCCCCACCCCGTGGTCGCCCTCATCACCGAGTGGCAGGACCGCGACGGCAAGGTCGAGCGCCGCGACGCCAACTCCAACCTCGGCGGCACCATGCGCCTGGGCGCGCAGCCCTGCAACGTGAAGAAAGGCTCGCTCGCGCACCGCATCTACGGCGCGGACGTGGTCTCGGAGCGCCACCGCCACCGCTACGAGGTGAACGACCAGTACGTGGCGCGGCTGGAGGCCGCCGGCCTCGCGATCAGCGCGCGCACGCAGTCGGAGAACCTGGTCGAGATGGCGGAGCGGTCAGACCACCCGTGGTTCTTCGGCTGCCAGTACCACCCCGAGTTCACCTCCACCCCGCGCAGCGGGCACCCGCTCTTCATTTCCTACGTGAAGGCGGCGCTGGAGCAGCATCGCAAGCGCGTTCCCGAACCGGGGCTGAAGGTGATCGGCGGCGGTGCCGCCTAGCAGGGCAGGAAACGCCGATTTCCGCCGATGCCCCGCGGATTGCCGCCGATGATTCCTGAGCAAGGTGGTGGGAAGCTTCCGGACGTCGGCGTGCCATCGATCGCAGGAATCACGAACCTCGAGTCCTTCATCTGCGGCAATCCGCGGGGCATCGGCGGAAATCGGCGTTCCCCGTCTTACCCCCCCCACGCGTAGCGTGAAAAGGAAAGCATGAAGCTCTGCGGATTCGAAGCCGGCCTCGACCACCCCCTCTTCCTCATCGCCGGCCCCTGCGTGGTCGAAAGCGAGCAGTTGCAGATGGACGTGGCCGGGCAGCTGAAGGAGATCACGGGCGCGCTCGGCGTCCCGTTCATCTTCAAGAGCTCCTACGACAAGGCCAACCGCTCCAGCGGCAAGAGCTTCCGCGGGCCCGGCATGGAGAAGGGCCTGGAGATCCTCGCCAAGGTGAGGAAGACGCTCGGCGTGCCGGTGCTCACCGACGTGCACACGGCGGAAGAGGTGCCGGAGGTCGCGAAGCACGTGGACGTGCTGCAGACGCCCGCCTTCCTCTGCCGGCAGACGGACTTCATCGTGGCGGCGGCCACCGCGGGGCTCCCCGTCAACATCAAGAAGGGCCAGTTCCTCGCGCCCCACGACATGAAGAACGTGGTCGACAAGGCCCGCGCGGCCAGCGGCGCGGACAACATCCTGGTCTGCGAGCGCGGCGTCTCCTTCGGCTACAACAACCTCGTCTCCGACATGCGCTCGCTCGCGATCATGCGGGAGACCGGCTGCCCCGTCGTGATGGACGCCACCCACTCCGTGCAGCTGCCGGGCGGGCAGGGCACCTCCTCGGGCGGGCAGCGCGAGTTCGTGCCCGTCCTCGCGCGCGCCGCCGTGGCCGCGGGTGTTGCCGGCCTCTTCATGGAGACGCACCCCGACCCCGCCAAGGCCCTCTCGGACGGCCCCAACGCCTGGCCGCTGCCGCGGATGCGCGAGCTCCTCGAGACGCTCGTGGAGATCGACCGGCTCGTGAAGCGCCGCGGCTTCGCCGAGGCGACGGCTTCCCCGTAGGCCCGCCATGCGGCTCCTCGTCCTCGGCGCCGGCGGCATCGGCGGCTACTTCGGCGGCCGCCTCGCGCAGGCCGGCATCGACACCACCTTCCTCGTGCGGCCGAAGCGCCGCGAGCAGATCGCCGCCAACGGGCTCGTGATCGAGAGCCCCAACGGCAACGCCCGCATCGACGCAAAGACGGTGCTGGCGGAGGACCTGCGGCCCGGCTACGACCTCGTGCTCTTCACCTGCAAGGCCTACGACCTCGATTCGGCGATGGACGCGATCGCGCCGGCGATGGGCTCCGGCTGCGCGGTGCTGCCGATGCTCAACGGCCTCGCCCACCTCGACCGCCTCGACGCGCGCTTCGGCGCCGCGGCCGTGATGGGCGGCACCTGCCAGATCAACGTGGGCCTCGCCCCGGACGGCACCGTGCGGCACATGGAGCCGCTGAACCGCCTCCTCTTCGGCGAGCGCGACAAGGCGAAGTCGCCGCGCGCGCAGGCGCTGGCCGATGCGCTGGCGAGGACGCCGATCGACTGGACCTGGTCCGAGGACATCCTGCAGGACATGTGGGAGAAGGTGACCTTCCTCGCGGCGCTCGCGGCCAGCACCTGCCTTTTCCGCGGCAACATCGCCGAGATCATGGCCGCGCCGGAGGGCAAGGCGATCGTGCTGCGCTGCTTCGAGGCGAACGTCGCCATCGCCAGGGCCGAGGGCCACCCCCCGGGGGAGAAGATCCTGCAGTGGGCGGCCGAGCGCCTCACGCGCCCCGGGCCCCAGAGTGCGTCGATGCTGCGCGACATGGAGGCCGGCAAGCCCGTGGAGGCCGACCACATCGTCGGGCACATGCTCGCGCTGGCGAGGAAGCACGGCATCGACGACACCGTGCTCGCGATGGCGCACACGCACCTCAAGACCTACGAGGCTCGGCGCGCCGCGAACCGGTTGCCGTAGGACTGAGGCGGACGGGGGTTCGAAACGCCGATTCTCGCCGATGCCCCGCAGATTGCCGCAGATGATTCCGGATGGTAGGGATCCGTATCCGTCCGGTTCCGACTCGAGATCCTCCGCGAGGATCACGACCCTCACGCCTTTCATCTGCGGCAATCTGCGGGGCATCGGCGGAAATCGGCGTTCCCCTGAATTTGCTAGCATCACTCGACCATGCGTGAATTCGACTACGTGATCGTCGGTGCCGGCAGCAGCGGCTGCCTCCTCGCCAACCGCCTCTCCGCCGACGGGAAGTCGAGCGTCCTGCTGCTGGAAGCCGGCGGGCAGGACGACTGGTTCTGGATCCCGATTCCGGTGGGCTACCTCTACACGATCGGCAACCCGCGCACGGACTGGTGCTTCAAGACCGCCCCGGACCCGGGCCTGAACGGCCGGCAGCTCGGCTACGCCCGCGGGCGCGTGCTGGGCGGGTGCTCCACCATCAACGCGATGGTCTACATGCGCGGCCAGCGCGAGGACTACGACCACTGGGCCTCGCTCGGCAACCCGGGCTGGTCGTGGGACGAGGTGCTGCCCGTGTTCAGGCAGCACGAGGATTTCTTCGCGGGCGCGAACGAGTTCCACGGCGCGGGGGGCGAGCTGCGCGTGGAGGAGCCGCGCGTGCGCTGGGAGATCCTCGATGCCTGGCGCGAGGCCGCCGAGGAGTGCGGCATCCCGAAGATCGACGAGTTCAACCGCGGCGACAACTTCGGCAACGCCTACTTCCACATGAACCAGAAGCGGGGCGTGCGCTGGAGCGCGACCAACGCGTGGCTGCGCCCGGCCCTCGGGCGCCCCAACCTCGCGGTGGTGACGAAGGCCCATGCCACAAGGCTGCGCCTCGAGGCGAAGGACGGCCGCCGCCGCGCCACGGGGCTCGACTACGAGGTGGAAGGGCAGGGCGCCGCCTCCGTCACGGCCCGCAAGAGCGTGATCCTCGCCGCCGGCGCCATCGGCACGCCGCAGCTCCTGCAGCTCTCCGGCGTCGGGCCCGCGCCGCTCCTCGCGAAGTTCGGCATCCCCGTCTTCCACGACCTGCCGGGCGTGGGCGAGGAGCTGCACGACCACCTGCAGATCCGCATGGTGTTCAAGGTCGCGAACACGACCACGCTCAACACCCGCGTCAACAGCGTCTGGGGCAAGGCGGCGATGGGGCTCGAGTACCTCTTCCTCAAGACGGGCCCGCTCACCATGCCGCCTTCGCAGCTCGGGGCCTTCGCGAGGAGCAACCCGGCGCAGCCCACGCCCAACATCGAGTGGCACGTGCAGCCGCTCTCGCTCGACAAGTTCGGCGACCCCCTGCACCCGTTCCCGGCCATCACGCCCTCGGTGTGCAACCTGCGGCCGACCTCGCGTGGCTGGGTGCGCATCACTTCGCCGGACCCGCGGGCGCACCCGGAGATCATGCTCAACTACCTCGCCACGCCGGAGGACAAGCAGGTCGCCGCCGAGGGCATGCGCTTCACGCGGCGCATCATGGCGGCGAGGGCGCTCGCGCGGTTCGCGCCGCAGGAGTGGCGCCCCGGACCGGCGGCCGAGTCCGACGAGGCGCTGGTGAAGGCGGCCGGCGACCTGGGAACCACCATCTTCCATCCGGTGTCCACGTGCCGCATGGGGCGCGACGGTCGCGCCGTGGTGGACGCCCGCCTGCGTGTGCACGGCATCGAGGGCCTGCGCGTCGTGGATGCATCGATCATGCCGCGCATCACCTCGGGCAACACCAATGCGCCCTGCTACATGATCGCGGAGAAGGGCGCCCGCATGATCCTGGAGGACCACGCTTGAGCCGCAGCCGCATCCTCGCCGTCGTCGCGGCGGGCGCCCTCGGGGTGCTCGCGTGGGACTGGCTGCGCGCCCCCGCCGCGCCCCCGGCAGCGCCCGTGGAGGCGGCGGCCGCGCCCGTGGCGGAGAAGCCCGCGGCGCCCGCCTCGACGGCCCTGCGCAGCCCGGCCGAGATGAGACGCGCGCCCAACTTCCTGCGCCCCGCGGCCGTCACGCGCACGCTTTCCCCGCTCGCGCAGGCGTTCGCGGATTCCCCGCTGGCCTTCAAGCCGCTCTACGACCGGCTGAAGGGCTCGCCGGAGGAGAACACGCCCGAGGGCCAGTACTTCCTCTACCGCGTGCTGCGCGCCTGCGCCACGGTGGCCGACCGCAAGGGGGGCGCGCCGCGCGCGCCGGACCCCTCGCGGCTGGAGGAGCGCCGCCAGCAGATCGCCGCCGCGCTGCCCGAGGGCAACCCCCGCCGCGAGCAGCGTCTCGCCGCCTTCGAGAAGGTCACGGCCGACCAGTGCGCCGGCCTCGCCGGTCTCACCACGACGGAAGCCGAGCTGGCCCAGCTCCTGCGCAACGCGGTGGCCGGCGGCGACCCCAAGGCGCGCGCCTGGCAGGTGGAGCAGGAGATGTGGCAGGAAAGGCGCGGCGCCAACACGCCCGGCCGCCCCGGGGCGACCCTTTCGGAGGCGCAGCTCGGGGCCCTGCGGGAAGCCTTCGCCTCCCGCGACGCCGAGGCCATCGCCATCGCCGGCCGGGTAATGGCCAATTCCTTCCGCGACCTCACCGTGCGCTTCGGCCCCGACCAGGAGCCCATCGAGAACCGCGTCTTCATGAACGCGGCGATGCTGCTCGCCTGCGAGTACGGCTACCCCTGCGGCGACAACAACTCGCGCGTGCTCGCGGCCTGCGCCTACCAGGGACACTGCGGCGTGGCGAGCCTGCCCGACTACCTCTTCTACTACGGCGCCTCGCCCTACGACGCCCAGCTCCTCGACCGCTACCGCACCGCGCTGCGGCAGGCGGTCGACAGCGGCGACTGGTCGGCCATCGTGATCGACCGCGGCACGCGCTCGCCCAATGCCGCTCCCGTCTCCGGAGTTCCCTTCCACCGCTGAGGATTTTCCCGATGATCAAGCTGACCGTGAACGGCCGCGTCCATTCCGTGGACGTGGAGCCGGAGATGCCGCTGCTGTGGGTGCTGCGCGACCACCTGAAGCTCGCGGGCACCAAGTACGGCTGCGGCATCTCGCAGTGCGGCGCGTGCACCGTGCACCTGGACGGCGAGCCGGTTCGCGCCTGCATCGTCACCGCCGGGCAGGCGGCCGGCAAGAAGGTCGTCACCATCGAGGGCCTCTCGCCGCGCGGCCTGCACAAGGTGCAGAAGGCGTGGATCGAGCACGAGGTCCCGCAGTGCGGCTACTGCCAGACGGGCATGATCATGTCCGCCGTGGCGCTCCTCGAGAAGAAGCCCAGGCCCACGGACGCGGACATCGACGACGCCATGACGAACCTCTGCCGCTGCGGCACCTACGCGCGCGTCCGGAAGGCGATCCACGCCGCCGCCGCGCCCACCGCCATCGTGAAGCCCAAGGCCTGAGGAGCGCCCCCATGACGATCCGCTCCCCGCAGCGCCGCAGCTTCCTCAAGGCCACCGCCGCCGTCGGTGGCGGCCTCGCCCTCGAGTTCTCCTTTCCCGTCGCCGCCAATGCCGCGAAGGGCACCGCCGCCACGGAGGTGAACGCCTGGGTGGTGATCCATCCCGACGACCGCGTCGTCGTGCGCATCGCCCGCTCCGAGATGGGGCAGGGTACCTACACGGCGCTGGCGCAGCTCGTGGCGGAGGAGCTCGACGCCGACTGGGCCAAGGTCTCCGCCGAGTTCGCTTCCCCCAACGAGCACATCCGCCGCAACCGCATCTGGGGCTCCATGTCCACGGGCGGCAGCCAGGGCGTGAGGAGCTCGCAGGATTACGTTCGCAAGGCCGGCGCCGCCGCGCGCGAGATGCTGGTGGCCGCCGCCGCCGCGCAGTGGAAGGTGCCCGCCTCGGAATGCGTGGCGGAGAAGAGCGTCGTCACGCACCCGGCCACGAAGCGGCGGCTGCGCTACGGGCAGGTGGCCTCGGCCGCGGCGAAGCTCGCGCCGCCCAAGGACGTGAAGCTGCGCGACCCCAGGGACTGGAAGATCGCCGGCAAGCCGCTGCACCGCCTCGACATCCCCGACAAGGTGCTGGGCAAGCCCGTGTTCGGCACCGACGTGATGCTGCCCGGGATGCTCCACGCCTCCATCGCCCAGTGCCCCGTGTTCGGCGGCAAGGTGAAGGGCGTGGACGACGCGGCGGCCCTCACGATGCGCGGCGTGAAGCAGGTGGTGCGCGCCGAGGACTTCGTGGCCGTCGTCGCCGACAGCTGGTGGCGCGCCAACGAGGCGCTGAAGAAGGTGAAGGTCGACTGGGACATCCCGAAGTACGCCGACGCCTCCGACGCCACGATCCTCGCGATGCTGAAGGAGGGCCTCGCGGCGAAGGACCTCCCGGCGGCCCGCAAGCTGGGCGACGCGGCGGCCGCGATGGGCACGGCGGCCAAGGTGGTCGAGGCCGAGTACTCCTCGCCCTACCTCAACCACGCGCAGATGGAGCCGCAGGTGTGCACGGCGTGGATCAAGCCCGACGGCTTCGTGGAAGTGTGGACGTCCACCCAGAACGCGGAGGCGTCGCTTGCCGCGGCGGCGGAGACGGCCGGCGTCCCGCTGGAGAAGGTCGAGGTCCACAAGATGATGCTGGGCGGCGGCTTCGGCCGGCGCGGCGCCCCGCAGGACTTCGTGCGCCAGGGCGTGGCCATCGCCAAGGCCGTCCCCGGCAAGCCCGTGAAAATGATGTGGTCGCGCGAGGAGGACATCCAGCACGGCTTCTACCGGCCGGCGAGCCTCGTGCGCCTGCGCGGCGGCCTCGATGCCCAGGGCCGCATCGTCGCCTTCGAGGCGAAGATCGCCTGCCCCTCGATCCTCGCGCTGGTGCGCCCCGAGGCGATCCAGAAGGGCATCGACTTCTCGGCCGTGCGCACGCTGAACGACATGCCCTACGACATCGCCAACCAGCAGGTCGACTACGCGATGCGAAACGGCCACGTGCCCGTGGGCTTCTGGCGCGCGCCGGGCCTGCAGAACGCGGTCTACCGCGAGTGCTTCCTCGACGAGCTCGCGCACGCCGCCGGCAAGGATCCGCTGGAATTCCGCCTCGCCATGCTCAAGCCCGGCGACAAGAACCGCCTCGTGCTGGAGGCGGCGGCGAAGGCCGCGGGCTGGGGCACGCCGCTCCCCGCGGGCGTGCACCGCGGGCTCGCCGTGGCCGACGGCTTCGGCAGCTACACGGCGGCGGTGGCGGAGGTGTCCGTGGACGCCGAGGGCCGCCTCAAGGTGCTGCGCTACGTGGTCGCCATCGACTCGGGCCACGTGGTGAACCCGGACACCTGCGCGGCGCAGGCCGAGAGCAACGCCATCTTCGGCGTGGCGTCGCTCTTCCAGGCCAACACGGTGAAGGACGGGCGCATCCAGGAATCCAACTTCCACGACTTCCCGCTGCCGATGATCGGCGACATGCCGAAGGTGGAGACGGTGCTGGTGCCCACCGGGGGGTTCTGGGGCGGCCATGGCGAGCCGGGGATCCTGCCCTTCGGGGGGGCGGTGCTCAATGCGGTGTTCGCGGCGACGGGGAAGCGCATCCGTTCGCTGCCGCTGCGGAAGGAAGACCTTCGCAAGGCGTGAAGGGCGGGAACCGCAGATGAACGCGGATGAACGCGGATGGGCCGTGGCGGGGTTGTGCGTTGTCGCGTTGGGATGCGCCCCGTTGCCCGCGCGGGATGAGCAGGGGCCGCTGGCGGGGGCGGGGGATGCGGCGCGGGGGCGGGCGGTGTTCGTGGCGCGCGAGGGCGGGCACTGCGTGCTGTGCCACGCGGCGCCGGGTGTCGCGGTGGCGGGCGATGTCGGCCCGGCGCTCGGCGGCATCGGCTCGCGCCTCACGCCGGCGCAGATCCGCTTTCGTGTGGTGGACATCACGCGCGTGAATCCCGATGCCGTGATGCCGGCGTTCCACCGTACCGAGGGGCTTTCGCGCGTGGCGGCGCAGCACGCGGGCCGGCCGGTGCTCTCGGCGCAGCAGGTGGAGGACGTCGTGGCGTACCTCGCGACGCTGCGATGAGGCGGCGCCGGTTCCTGCGCGCGGCGGGCGCGGTGCTGGCGGCGCCGGCGCTGCCGGCGGCGGCGCAGGCCTTCCTGCCGCGGCGCGACCTTGCGGCGCTCGTGGCTTCCGTGACGGGCGGCGCGACTCCCTCGCGCGAGGGCATTGCGCTCGAGGTCCCCGCGCTCGCCGAGAACGGCAACTCGGTCGCCTTCCGCGTGCGCGTGGAGAGCCCCATGACGGAAGCCGACCACGTGCGCGCCATCCACGTGCTCTCGGAGCGCAACCCGCGCGAGCGCGTCGCCCTCTTCCACCTCGGCCCCGCGTCGGGGCGCGCGGAGGTCACCACGCGCATCCGCCTCGCCGTGGGCCAGCGCATCGCCGTGGTGGCGGCACTCTCCGGCGGGCGCTTCCGGCTGGCGGAGGCGGCGGTGGAGGTCACGGCCGCCGCCTGCATCGACGAGGGCACCTGATGGCGCTCGGGCGCATCCAGGTGCCGGCCAGGGCCCGCCGCGGCGAGGTGGTCGAGGCGCGCGTGCTCATCCGGCACGCGATGGAGACGGGCTTCCGTCGCGAGGCCGACGGGCGCGCCGTGCCGATGAACGTGGTGAACACCGTGACCTGCCGCCACGCGGGCCGCGAGGTGTTCCGCGCCGAGCTGGGCAGCGGCATCTCGGCCAACCCCTACTTCGCGTTCTGGTTCCGCGCCGAGGAAAGCGGCGAGGTGACGGTGGAGTGGGTGGACGACGCGGGCGAACGCGGCGTGGCGAGCGCGCGGATCGAGGTGTCGTGAGGGCGCTGGCCGCCCTCGCGCTGTGCGCCTGCGCGGCGGCCGCGGCCGCCCCGCCGAGGCCCGAGCCGCCGCTCCCCGGCACGCACTTCCTCGGATCGGACCTGAAGGCGCTCCAGGCCGACGACTTCGCCAACCCCGGCCTGCTCTGGGTCGCGCGCGGCGAGGCGCTCTGGTCGGAGGGGGCCAAGCCCTGCGCGGCCTGCCACGGCGAGGCGGCGCGGTCGATGCGCGGCGCGGCCGCGCGCTACCCGCGCTTCGACGCGGGCCTCGGGCGCGTGGTGAACCTCGAGGGCCGCATCGACGCCTGCCGCACGGGCCGGCAGGGCCTGCCGGCGTTCGCGCCCGAATCCCCGGAACGGCTCGCGCTCGCGGCTTTCGTCGCCCGGCAGTCGCGAGGCATGCCGCTCGCCGTGTCCGTCGACGGCCCGGCGCGGCCCGTCTTCGAGCGCGGGCGCGACCTCTACCGCACGCGCATCGGGCAGTTGAACCTCGCCTGTACGCACTGCCACGACGAGCGCTGGGGCAAGACGCTGCTGGCCGAGCCCATCAGCCAGGGGCACCCCACGGCGTGGCCCGCCTACCGCGTGGAGTGGCAAACCCTCGGCTCCCTGCAAAGGCGGCTTCGCGCCTGCTTCTTCGGCGTGCGCGCCGCGATGCCGGACTACGGGGACGGCGACCTCCTCGCGCTGGAGCTCTATCTCGCGTGGCGGGGCGAAGGGCTCGCCCTGGAATCGCCCGGTGTCAGACGTTGACCTGCGTCAGGAACGGCGCCGGGGCGGGCCTATAATCGACATGCCGTCTTGCAGAAAGGAATCGCCATGAGGACGCCGCTGAAGGTGTTGTGCATCGCCGGGTGGATGCTTGTCGCCACCCAGGCGCTCGCCGAGGTGACCGCGACCGAGGCCTGGGTCCGCGCCACCGTGCCCAAGCAGTCGGCGACCGGCGCGTTCATGAAGCTCACGAGCACCACGGATGTCGCGCTCGTGGCCGCCGAGTCGCCCGTGGCCGGCATCGTCGAGGTGCACCAGATGGTGATGTCCGGCAACGTGATGGCCATGCGCGCCATCGACGAGCTGCCGCTGCCCACCGGCAAGACCGTCGAGCTGAAACCCGGCGGCTACCACGTGATGCTCATGGACCTGCGCAAGCCCATCGCCGCGGGCGACAAGGTGCCTCTCACCCTCACCATCCGCGGGCCCGGCAGCAAGGAAGTGAAGCTGCAGGTCACGGCGGAGGCCCGGGCACCGGGCGGCGGGCCCGCGAAGAAGCCCTGAGGGCGACGCCGGCGGGTCAGGCGGCCTTCGCGGGCACGTGGCTCATGGCGTGCTCGGCGATGGCGGTGATCGTGAGGCTCGGGTTCACGCCCGGGTTGGCGGGCAGCGTCGAGCCGTCGCAGACCAGCAGGTTCTCGTAGCCGAAGGCGCGGTTGCGCGCATCCACCACGCCGCTCGCGGCGTCGCGCCCGATCACGGCGCCGCCGAGGATGTGCGCCGTCGAGGGGATGTTGGCCACCGCCTCCAGCACCATGCTCTGGGCGAGGCCCCCGGTGCGCTTGGCGAGCCACAGCGCCGCGCGGTTGCCCGCCTCGATGTAGGTGGGATTGGGGTTGCCCTCGTCCTGCTCCGTCGCGAGCCGCACGCCGCCGAGGAGCCCCCGGCGCGCGCGGAACCGCAGCGCGTTGTCGAGCGACTGCATCACCAGGATGATCAGCGTGCGGCGCGACCAGCCGAAGGGCCAGAGCGAGCGCAGGAAGCCCACGGGCCGGGAAAGGATCGCGCCCGCGAGCCGCAGCGGCCGCGTGAGCCGCGTGCCGTCGCCGACCAGCAGCGTGGTGAGCTGGGACATGAAGTCGCCGTGCCGCCCGTAGGTGACGAACTCGATGTGCGTGTCCGGGTCGGGGTGGATGCTCGCGCTGATCGCCACGTCGTTCCACGGCGCGAGGCGGTCGTCCGGCAGCGTCACGGCGAGGAGCGACTCGCTGTTGGTGCGGACGAGGTGCCCGAGGCGGCCGCTCAGCGCGGGTAGCGAGCCGCGCAGCTTGCAGCCGGCGAGCAGGCGGTTGGTGCCGAGCGCGCCGGCGGCGACGACGACGCCCCGCGCGGTGAGGGCGCGGCGGCCCTTCGCGAGCCAGGCGCCCGGCCGCACGGTCTCGACGCGGTAGCCGCCGGATCCGTCGGCCGCGCCCAGGGGCCGGATGTCGGCCACCTCGCGGTCGGGGATCACTTCCACACCCCGGCGCTCCGCGAGCCACAGGTAGTTCTTCACCAGCGTGTTCTTCGCGCCCACGCGGCAGCCGACCATGCAGGCGCCGCAGCGCTCGCAGCCGGTGCGCGGCGGGCCCTCGCCGCCGAAGAAGGGGTCGGGCGCCGTGACGCCGGGCTCGCCGAAGTACACCGCGCAGGAGGTGCGCACGAAGGTCTCCGGCACGCCCATCGCGCCCGCCATCTCGCGCAGCAGCTTCTGCCCGTCGCTGTCGTGCGGCACGGGTGTCGCGCCCAGCATGCGCTCGGCGGTGTCGTAGTGCGGGGCGAGGGCGGCGGCCCAGTCCTGCCCCCCCGGCCACTGGCGGTGCGTGAAGAAGGCGGGCTTGGCGCGGTAGAGGGTGTTCGCGTAGACGAGGCTGCCGCCGCCCACGCCGGCGCCGCTCGCGATGAAGACGTCGCGGAAGACGGTCATGCGCAGGATGCCGCGCAGGCCCAGCGCCGGGGCCCAGAGGAAGCGGCGCAGGTTCCAGGTGCTGCGCGCGAAGTCCTCGTCCCGGAAGCGCCGCCCGCACTCGACCACGGCCACGCGGTAGCCCTTCTCGGCGAGGCGGAGCGCGCTGACGCTGCCGCCGAAGCCCGAGCCGACGACGATCCAGTCGTAGTCCACGGCCGTCAGGCCCCGATGAGCTCCCGCACGTGCGCGGCCACGCTGCGGGAGAGCGCGTGCAGGTGGTAGCCGCCCTCGAGCAGCGAGACCACGCGCCCGCCGCAGTGGCGGTGCGCGGCCCGCACGAGCTCACGCGTCACCCACGCGTAATCGCTTTCCACCCAGCGCATGGCGGCCATGTCGTCGGCCTGGTGGGCGTCGAAGCCGGCGGAGACGAAGAGGAGCTGCGGCGCGAAGGCGTCCAGCGCCGGCATCCAGTACTCCTGCACCGCCGCGCGCAGGTTCTCGCCCGTGGCGCCCGCGGGAAGCCCCACGTTCACCATGTTGAGGCCCTTCGGCTCGTCGCCGAGGAAGGGGTAGAGGCCGCGCTGGAAGGTCGAGCACATGAGCACGCGCGGGTCCGAGGCGAGGATGTCCTCGCTGCCGTTGCCGTGGTGCACGTCGATGTCCACGAGCGCCACGCGCTCCAGACCGTGGAAGTCGAGCGCGTGGCGGATGCCCACCGCCGCGTTGTTGAAGAAGCAGAAGCCCATCGGCGCATCCCGCGTGGCGTGGTGCCCCGGGGGGCGCACGGCGCAGAAGGCGCTCCTCACCTCGCCCTTGAGGACGAGGTCGGTCGCGAGCACCGCGGCGCCGGCCGCGCGCAGGGCCGCCTTCACCGTGTGCGGGTTCATGGAGGTGTCGGGGTCCACGTGCACGTAGCCCTCGCGCGGGGAGGCGGCGAGGATCTCGGTGACGTGGCGGGCGGTGTGGGCGCGTTCGAGCTGCTCCACGGTGGCCGTGGGCGCGTCGTACGGGATCAGCAGGCCCATCACCCCCTGCGCGAGCAGGTGGTCGGAAATGGCGTCGAGCCGTTCCGGGCATTCCGGGTGGCCTTCGCCCATCTCGTGCAGCAGGCAGTCCCGGTGGGTGATCCAGGCGCAGGGCATGTTCTTATCCACTCCTCCACTTGCCATCGTATCGGCGCGGCGGGCGCGCGCCCTTGCGCGGCGTCAAGAGCGCTGGGAGGGCGCGCCTGGCCGGGGGCGGGGCGCGGCATCGGGAAGATCCATGGTCAGGATTCGTGCGTGTCCCTGCGCCGTCCCACCAGTATGGCAACGAACCCGACGATCATCGCCAAAAGCGCAATTCCAGCAGACCCGATTGCCGGAACCGGAGCCGCTCCTACCGTGAAGCTTGTGGTCGCCAATGGCGGAGAGCTGAACCCACGGTCGTGGAAATGGACTGAGTACACCCCTTGCGGGAGCAAGCCGAGGAAGACATCGAATGTGACGACACAGGGCGGCTCGATTCCCGTCCGCACTGGAATGATCCTCACCTCGAACACTCCGCCGGGCCGCGCTAGAGGTGTCGGGGCAGCGAAACTCCCGCAAGTTGCCATCGTGTACGTTATTCGTGCGACCACGTGTTCAGACGCACTCGGCGTCTCGGAAGGAAGCATGGATATGCTGACCGTGTTTTGTGCGCCCGCCTTGCCGCTGCACACCGCGACGCACGCCGCAAGTATCAGCATGGTGGCAAGTCGTGCACGAATCCGCGCAAGCAGAATCATTCAGCCACCATTTCCCCCATCACGCGGCCTCCGGCATTCCACCGGTGATGGCACGGACTGCCTCGGCCGCTGTCTCGATAGCACACGCAAGGCGAGCCCCGCCCGGCCGTTCAGTGTCGCGAGCACCGCAACCAGAATGGCCAGGATCGCGATCCCCCATTCGCTGATCGTCGGTATTGGGGCGGCTCCGGCCCAGAAGGATGCAGTCGCAAGGACTCCCGCATTGCCAGGCTCGAAGAGTACGTAATAATTGCCTTCGGAGAACATCCCGAGCGTCACATCGAATGTAACCACGCATGAGGGGACAGGGACCGCCGGTCGGACGGGCGCCACTCTCAGCCTGATCACTCCTCCCGGCTCTCGTGTAACTATTGGAGGAGCGAAGTTGCCGCATTCGGCCATCGCGTACGTGATTCGCGCTATAACCTGATCCGAGGTGCTCGGCGTCGCGGACGGAAGAATCACGATGCTCGCCGAATCTTGCGCAGCAGCTGTGCCACAGGTCGCCAGCAGAGCGCCGGCGAACGCAACCGCAGCGGTGAGGGACCTCGTCACTCTGGCGCAGGTGATCACTCTTCTCGTCCCCCTGCCGATGATGAGCCGGCCTGTCTGATTTCGGTCTCTCGAATGGCGCGGGGGGCTACGGCCTGCGGCCGCGAACACGGCTAACAGGATGGCCAGGATCGCGACGCCCCATTCGCTCATCGTCGGGACCGGGCACGACGAAGTGGAAACAGTGACGATAGCGGCCCTGCGAATGGCGGATTATCGTGTAGCTGCCCGGAGATTGAACACCGCGGCCTACTTCAGACGTCATTGCTAAGGCGTGACGAGTTGCCAGGCGCCGCCCGGGTTGGTGATGGGGCTGCTCGAAGCGACGCTCGCGCCGTTCATCTTCCACCAGAGCGTCGTGCCGTTGTCATGGCGCCATACGATGTCGGTCTTGCCGTCCCCGTCCAGGTCCGCGACGGCCCGCACGGTCCAGCCGGCGCCGGTATTGCCGAGGCTTCCTTGTGAGACGTATGTTCCGTTGTCCAACAGCCACACCACCACTTCGTTCGCGGAAGAACGCCACAGCAGGTCCGCCTTGCCGTCGCCGTTGAAGTCGGCGGCCGCCACCGGCACCCAGCCTTGACCGACCACGTCTATGGTGCCCGCGCCGATGATGCTCAACCCGTCGAGCGTCCAGTAGGCCACCGCCCCGTCGACCGCGCGGCGCCACACGATGTCCGCCCTGCCATCGCCGTTCACGTCCGCCAGATCCACGATCGACCACTCCATTCCGAGGGTCCCTACCACGCCCTGCTGCAGGATGGCATTGCCGTTCATGAGCCAAGCGTAGAGCGTACCGTCGGTGCCGTTTCGCCAAACCAGGTCGTCGCGGCCGTCGCTGTTCAAGTCCGCCACCCTTTCGAGCGTCCAGGGCGCCGCGACGATGCCCAAGTCGAAGTAGCCCACCGGGGCCAGGCCATCGAGCGTCCACAGGTACGTGGCGCCGTCCGCGCTCCTTCGCCAGACGATGTCGGCCTTGCCGTCGCCATCGAGATCGCCCACGTCGGCGATCTGCCACTCGGCCGCCACGTCGAAGTAGTTGGAACCGGTGATCGTCGCGCCGTTCATGGTCCACCACGACAGCCCGGTTGCCGGCGCCGCCTCGCGCCAGAAGAGGCCTGAACGGCCAAGCGACTGCACGTCCCCGCGCACATGCACGGGGCGGGTGAATGAGGCCGTCACGTTCGCCGCTGTATTCATCGTCACCTGGCACGACCCGGCTCCGGTGCAGGCCCCGCTCCACCCGGTGAAGCTCGAGGTGCCCATGGGCGTGGCGGCGAGCGAGACCGGCTGGCCGATATCGAAGTTCGCCGAGCAGGTCGAGCCGCAGTCGATGCCGGCTGGAGCGGAGGTGACGGTGCCCGTACCGAAGCCGGTGCGCGAGACCGTCAGGCTCGGCTGGGTGGGGAACACGTAGCCGATGCCTGTGACCTCAACCGTCTGCGTGTAGCCGTCCGGGCCGCAATTCGCCCCTGACGTCAGGTGACAGTCGGACTGCGCCGAGCAGTCGTCGCGGTTCGGCCCCGAGCCGGGGAAGAGGACATAGTCGGAGCCATTGTATTTGCGGCAGAGCAGGGCGGCGCCGGCCCTGGGCCGGTCGAGGACGTAGCCCTCGACGCCGTCCACCTTCCAGCCACCGGCGAGCAGCGTGCCCTTTCGCAACTCGCTCGTCTCGTACGTGTAGCGCACGGTCTGCGACTCGACCTTCGACAGGCGGTAAAGCGGCAGCATCACCGTCGGGTCGCCGGGCCCGAAGGGATTGATCTCGGTGGTGAATACCTCCACCAAGGCACGCGGCGTGTGATCGGTTACTTGACCTTGGCAGGTGGCCGGGTCCGGCGGAAAGCAGCGGTAACCCACCACGGTGCTTCCTACGGTGCGGTGCGCATTGTCCTCAGGGAGCGTCGAAGCTGTTGGAATCAGGGTTCCGACAATCGCGGATTTCGCGGCTTGCGGGTTCGTCGTGTAGAAGTGGCCCGCCCGCGCCGATGAATAGAGGCCGAACAGCGGGGTGCGCCGGTTGGCGATGCCGCCTGATGTACTGCCGAAGTCCAAGGCTGCCTGGACCGCTGCACTTGCGTCGGGCTTCGCCTTCTCCAGCAGTCCTCCCAGCGACCCTTGGCTCCACTCGTGAAAGGTTTGCACCCAAACGCTGGACGCGCCCGTTCCCAGGAGCGTGGCGGTGTTCTCGTATGTCAAGAGCGGGTTCACGGAGCGCATCAACCCGGCGATCGCGGCGACATGGGGCGAAGCCATGGATGTCCCCGTGCAGAGCCCGTATCCCGAGCCGTTCGCGTAGAGGCTGTCTCCGCATCCCCAGAACCCATATGGATTCTCAACGGTCAGCCACTCCGGTGCATAGGGAGGATATGTTGACAGAATGCGGGCTGCGGGAGCGAGAAAGTAGTACCCGGGTTTGGCGTAGTAGTCGGAACCATGTCGTTGGCCTTGCGGGGAACCTCCAGTCACATAAATCCAATCTCCTCGCCAAAAGTACGTCCCGGTACCCGAGGTTTCGGCGGGAAGTTGTCCGGGCTGAAGCCCCCCGACTGCAATTACGCCCACGCTGTTTGCCGGTGCGAAATTTCCGATTCCACCACCGTTGCCCGCCGCCGCAACAACCGACATCTCGTTCTCGAGCGCGAGTCCCAACGCGATGCACCAAGATTGCGCCGTCGCCGAAGTGGGATCGGTGCAAGCCTCAACCGTAGAGGGAAGAGTCAGGCTGAGGTTTAGAATCTGGGCTCCCGCCGCCAAAGCATATGTAATTCCGTTTGCGAGGCCAACATTTGTAAGAGCGGAGTCTTTTACTGCAACGAGCGAGCAATTCGGACAAGCTCCCGAAACTCCGATTCCATTGTCGTTCGTGCCAGCGAGGATGCCTGCAACGTGAGTACCATGCCCTTGAAACGGAATCCCATTGAAGACCCAATTGTCCTCAAGATCGCCGCTGATTCCGTTCGTCGTCAGGTTCCGAGAGAGGTGAGGCCGGTAATTCGCTTGGAGATCTCCATGTGAGGTCGCCAGCCCGGTGTCCAGATAGGCAATCGTCGCCCGGCCCTTGGTCTTGCTCCACGCGGCGGGAAGGAAAAGCGCATGCATGCCCCACTGCGAGATGTCCGAGGATTGGCCGGGCGAACCCAGGAGCGGATCCACGGCGGCAGGGCGCAAGGCGTGCACGCGCTCGACCGAGCGTATCGAGCCGGCGCGGCGAAGGGCACTCGCGACGATCTCGAGATCGCGCAGATCGTCGTACGTGAGCACGATGAATTCGAACAGTTGCGACAAGAGCGCCGTCGGGTATTTCGCGATGAAATTCCGCTCGTACTCGGTAGGGTCGCGCCAGAGCAGGCGACGTGCGGCGGATGGTCCCTGAAGACGGCTCGAGAGCACCGCATCCCGGCCCGCATTCACGGCGTCGACGATCTCGCGGACCGATCTCGTCTCTACCCGGCGGTCGAACCGAACGACAAGGTCTGTCAGAGTCGCCCTCGGGGCAATTTCAGCAGCAACTGCCTTCGAAACGCTGCCGGGCGTACCGAAGAATGTCAGGCACCCTGCAAGCAGCAATCCCAGATGGCGCCGGCCAACCGCCTCTTTGCCCCCCCCCCTCCACCGGCCATATAGCATCGCGACCGCGGCAACCAGGATGGCCAATATCGCGACACCCCACTCGCTGATCGTTGGGACCGGGATCGACGAAATGGAAACGGTGAAGCTTGCGGCTGCGAGAACCACGTTTGTGATGAACCGTACCGTGTAGTTGCCGGGAGGTAGAACGCCGAGATCTATGTCAAACGTCTGGGTACAATTGAATGGTTGTAGCGCTCCAACCACGGTATAGCGTACTTCGAACACACCCCCGGGCAGCGGCGTCACTGCGGGCGTGAACGTATAGCATCCAAACGCTTGAAAATGCGTGATTCGCGCCACGACGCGGTCCGTTGTGGTGGGCGTCGCGGAAGGCAGAACCATGATGCTCGCCGTCTCTTGTGCTGCGGCCGTGCCACAGGTCAACAGCAGAGCACCCGCGAGCGCAAGCACCGCGCCCATCGATCTGATCGAAGTCTTGCATGCAATCACTCGCGTCTTCTCCCCTGAATGACGATCATCCCCGCCCCCCGCGCTCCCGGTCGGCAGGCCCAAGTCGAAAAGTCGGTGGACTTCAAATTCGTCCACCTGCGCCGCAGCCACATTAACACGTGCTTCCAATGCTTGGAAGGTCTGCAATTGATGCAGATCAAGGGTCGGACGCGTACGGCGATAGGGTGGAGCGGCTCATGTGCGAGCACGTCCGGAACCACCGCAAGCGAGAAACGGCAACGCGCGCCTGCGCCGCTGCGCCCACAATGACCCCGGCTACTTCCGGAGGACACCATGCGCGCCCTGACCGCCACCGCCCTCGCCGCGACCCTCGTCGCCTCCGCCGCAACCGCCCAGACGACGCCCACCTACGGCTGCGACACGCCCGAGTCGCGCCGCTACGACTTCTGGGTGGGCGAGTGGGAACTTTCCCACTCCGGCACGAAGAGCGCCAACCGCATCACCAAGGCGCTGGACGGCTGCGTCATCGTCGAGCAGTTCACCGGCGCCCCCGGCACGAAGCTCGACGGCACCAGCGTCTCCACCTACGACCGCGCCACCAGGCGCTGGCGCCAGACCTGGGTCGACAATACCGGCGCGTACCTCGACTTCGTGGGCGGCGCCGACAACGGCGACCCCACCTTCGAGCGCGAGTTCGTCCGCGACGGCAAGGCCATCCGCCAGCGCATGGTCTTCCGCGACGTGAAGCCCGCCAGCCTCAAGTGGCTCTGGCAAAGCTCCCACGACGGCGGCAAGACCTGGTCCACGCAGTGGGAGATCGACTACAAGCGCCTCAAGTGACCGCGTGACCCTGCCCGTGCGCGGAAGGGAATGCGCGCACAGGCACGGCGCCGGCGGGGTGGCCTGCGGGAGGTTTGTTCCCTGCGTCTCCTCGGGCGCGCGACCATCGGGATGGGGCAGCGCAGCGGCCCCATCTCTTGACGGGTAAAAAGTCGGGGGTGCTCGTGTGTTGAGCGCCCCCGACTTTTTGGGACCCGTCCGATGGTCATGCTTGCGCGCCCAAGGAGACGCAGGGAACAAACCTCCCGCAAGCGACGAAGGCATAACCGGCTAAAATCGCGCATTCCCTCCCGCACTTCCCCTTTCCCCATGACCGTCATCACCGACCGCAAGGCCTTCGACAAGTCCGCGACCCCCCTCCTCGCCACCGACGCGAAGCGCCTGCCCAAGCTCCTCGAGAAGCTCACCCCCGCCCAGCGCCGCTGGGTCGCCTCGGGCGATTTCGAGGCGAAGCCCCACACGCATTGCACGGTCCCGGGCGCGAAGGGCGAGGTGGAGCTCGTGATCGCGGGCGTGCGCGATGCCGACGACCCGTGGGCGCTCGCGCACCTGCCGCTCAAGCTCCCGGCGGGGCGCTACGCCCTCGGCAAGGGCCCGGTCACGATCGGCGAGGACAAGGCCGCGTTCGGCTGGGCGCTGGGGAGCTACCAGTTCACGCGCTACAGGAAGGGGCGCCGCAAGCCGGCGGACCTGCAGCTCGCCGCCTCGGACAAGGTCGCCCAGGCGCTGGGCGTGGCCGATGCCGTGAAGCTGGTGCGCGACCTCGTCAACACGCCGGCGGAGGACATGGGCCCCGCGGAGCTCTCCGACATCGTGCGCGAGCAGGCCGACCTCTTCGGCGCCGAGTTCGACGAGTGGGTGGGTGACGAGCTGCTCGCGCAGAACTTCCCCGCCATCCACGCCGTGGGGCGCGCGGCCGCGCGCCCGCCGCGGCTGCTGGAGCTGAACTGGGGCAACCCGAAGCACCCGCGGCTCGCCATCGTCGGCAAGGGCGTGTGCTTCGACACCGGCGGCCTCGACATCAAGGGCGCCGAGGGCATGCGCCTCATGAAGAAGGACATGGGCGGCGCCGCCCACGCCATCGCGCTCGCGCGCCTCGTGATGCAGAGGAAGCTTCCGTACCGCCTGCAGCTCCTCGTGCCGGCGGTGGAGAATTCCATCGCGGGCAACGCCTACCGGCCCGGCGACATCGTGCGCACGCGCAAGGGCCTCACCGTCGAGATCGGCAACACCGACGCCGAGGGCCGCGTGATCCTGTGCGACGCGCTCGCCTACGCGGTGGAGGAGAAGCCCAAGCTGGTGATCGACTTCGCCACGCTCACGGGGGCGGCGCGCGTGGCGCTGGGCCCGGAGCTGCCGGCTTTCTTCGCCAACGACGAGAAGCTTGCGCGGAAGCTCGCCGACGGGGCGGAAGCGGTGGAGGACCCGGTCTGGCGCATGCCGCTGTGGCGCAGCTACCGCCGCCTCTTCGAGAGCGAGGTCGCGGACTTCAACAACTCCGGCAAGGGCGGCTTCGCGGGCGCCATCGTGGGCGCGCTCTTCCTCGACTGGTTCGTGCCGGAGGCGACGCCGTGGGCGCACTTCGACACCTTCGCCTGGAACGACGTGTCGCGGCCCGGGCGGCCCGCGGGCGGGGACGCGATGGGGCTTCGCGCGGCGCTCGCGGCCCTGGAGTAGGCCGCACGGCGCACGAAGCCCGCATGAAGCGCTGGGCCATCGGAGGGGCGGTCGTCCTCGCCGTCGCGGCGGGCGGGCTCTGGTGGGCGTGGAACTCCCTCGACTTCGTCGTGAAGGCCGCCATCGAGCACTTCGGGCCGCGCGTGCTCGGCGTGCCGGTCGCGGTGCGCGAGGTGCGGATCTCCACCGCCGACGGCCGCGGGACGATCCGCGGGCTTGAGGTCGGCAACCCGCCGGGCTACAGCGCGCCGCGGGCGCTCAGGGCGGGCACCATCACGGCGAGCGTCGACCCGGCCACGCTCGCCGCAGACGTCGTGGTGATCCGCGACATCCTGGTCGATGCCCCGGAGATCGCCTACGAGCTGCGCGGCGGCGGCAACAACCTCGACGCCATCCGCCGCAATGTCGAGCGCTACGTGAAGGAAGCCGGCGGCGAGCCCGCCGGGAAGCCCGGGGCGGGCGGGCGCGCGAAGGGCCGGCGCTACCTGATCGGGCGCATCACGATCCGCGAGGCGCGCGTGACGATGACGAACCCGCTGCTCAAGGGCGGCGGCATCTCCTTCAAGCTCGCCGACATCGACCTGCGCGACGTCGGCAAGCGCTCCGGCGGCGCGACGGCGGCCGAGGCAGCCTCCGTCGTTGCCGGCGCCATCGTCTCGCGCGTGGCGCAGTCCGTCCTCACGAACGTGGACGCGCTGCGCAAGGGCGGCGTCGAGGGCGCGCTAGACGCCCTGCGCGGGTTGATCCGCTAGAAGCGGAACACGACGCCGAGCCACCAGGCGTCGTAGTCGGTCTCGCCGACGGCGCCCGAGCTCGCGGTCTCGAGCTTCTTGCCGAGGTCGGGCAGGCGCTCCCACTCCAGCCGCACCGCGAGGTTCTTCGACACGGCGTACTGCGCGCCCAGCCCGTACTTCACGATGGTCTCGTTGCCGGAGACGCTGCGGAACGTGCCGTCGGTGCCATCGGCGAAGCTCGTGTCGCCCGAGAGCGTCGTGTCGGTCGTGACGTCGGTGCGGAAGGCGCCGATCTTCGCTTGCAGCGTGAGGCCCGGCGTCGCTTCCCAGCCGGCGAGGAGGTCCACGCCATAGCCTTCCGTCTTGCGGTCGGTGCGGACGCCGCCGCGGCCCGTGAGGCCGAAGGGCACGTCGAAGGTGGTGTCGATGCGCTGCTTGCCGAGGCTGGTCCAGTGGGCCTCGACGGCGAAGAGCGGCGAGAGGCGGTAGCCGGCGAACACCTTGCCCGCCGTGTCCTTGAGGTCCGACGAGGATTGCAGGTTGGGCTCGTTGCCGTTGCCGATGGTGGCCTCGCGGTCGCGGACGAGGGAGGAATCGGCCTTCGACTGGCCCAGCGCCGCGCCCAGGTACCACGGCGAGGTCTGCGCGGCGGCGGGCAGGGCGAGGAGGGCGGCGAGGAGGAGGGGAATGCGGCGGATCATGGTCGTCTCCGTGAGGGCGTGCGCTTCGTGTGGGTATTGCTCGATTCTACGCCCGCGAATTGCGGGGCGGCGGGCCTTCCCGTAGAGTCGCCGGCCAGGGCCGTGGAGGCCGCGAGGAGGGGAAGCCCGTGGTGAGCGCGCTCGACCGCATCGTTCCGCAACGCTACTGGGCGTGGGCCGCGTGCGCGTTGCTCGCGGTGGCGAGCCTCGCAGCCGTGCCGCTCTCGCCGCTCTGGTACTGGCCGGCGGCGGCGTTCGCGCTCCTCGCGCTGGTGGGCCTCGTCGACTACGCGCAGCCGCGGCAGGCCATCCGCCGCAACTACCCCGTCATCGCGCACTTCCGCTTCTTCTTCGAGTACATCCGGCCCGAGATCCGCCAGTACTTCATCGAGGCCGACACCGACCACACGCCCTTCTCGCGCGCACAGCGCTCCATCGTCTACCAGCGCGCCAAGGGCGCGGTCGACAAGCGGCCCTTCGGCACGCAGATGGATTTCTACGAGCCGCACTACGAGTGGATCAACCACTCGCTCGCGCCGGTGGAGATCGAAAGCCATGACTTCCGCATCGCCGTCGGCGAGGGGCGCGTGGCGAAGCCCTATTCGGCGAGCGTCTTCAACATCTCGGCCATGAGCTTCGGGGCGCTCTCGGCCAACGCCGTGCTCGCGCTGAACGAGGGCGCGCGCCGCGGGAACTTCTACCACGACACGGGCGAGGGCTCGATCTCGCGCTACCACCGCGAGCCCGGCGGCGACCTCGTCTGGGAGGTCGGCAGCGGCTACTTCGGCTGCCGCGACGACGCCGGCCGCTTCAACGAGGAGCGCTTCGTCGCCAACGCCACTGCCGAACAGGTGCGGATGATCGAGGTGAAGCTCTCGCAGGGCGCGAAGCCCGGGCACGGCGGCGTGCTGCCGGGCGCCAAGGTCACGCCCGAGATCGCGGAGGCGCGCCACGTGCCGGTGGGGGTCGATTGCATCTCGCCCGCGAGCCACTCCGCGTTCTCCTCGCCGATCGGCCTGCTCCAGTTCGTCGAGCGCCTGCGCGCGCTCTCCGGCGGCAAGCCCACGGGCTTCAAGCTCGCCATCGGCCACCCCTGGGAGTGGTTCGGCATCGTGAAGGCGATGCTGGAGACGGGCATCACGCCGGACTTCATCGTCGTGGACGGGGGCGAGGGCGGCACGGGGGCCGCGCCGCTGGAGTTCACCGACCACGTGGGCGCGCCGCTTCGCGAGGCGCTCATGCTCGTGCACAACTCGCTGGTGGGCGTGAACCTGCGCGAGCGCGTGCGAGTCGGTGCGAGCGGCAAGATCGTCACCGCCTTCGACATCGCGCGCACCATGGCCATCGGCGCCGACTTCTGCAATTCCGCCCGCGGCTTCATGTTCGCGCTGGGCTGCCTGCAGGCCCAGACCTGCCACACCGGCCACTGCCCCACGGGCGTGACCACCCAGGACCCGCGCCGCATGCGCGCCCTCGTCGTGCCCGACAAGGCCGAGCGCGTCTTCAACTTCCACCAGAACACGATGAAGGCGCTGAAGGAGCTGCTGGGCGCCGCGGGCCTCTCCCACCCCAGCGAGCTGGGCCCGGAGCACGTGATCCGCCGCGTCTCCTCCAACGAGGTGCGCTCGCTCTCGGCGCTGCATCACTGGCTGAAACCCGGCGAGCTGCTCGACGACGTCCCCGCGAGCCCGGTGTACCAGGTGTTCTGGAAGAACGCGCGGGCGGACACGTTCACCGCGCCGCCGAGCGTGCTCACCGTGAGGACCAGCAAGAGCCGCTAGCGCCGGGCGCGGCTGTCACTTCAGAAGGGCTGGCGGGTGATGTGCTTCCGGCCGCTTTCGTCGCCTATCGAATAGGTGAAGCTGCCGGAGGTCGAATCCACGAACTCGAACATTGCCGTGCCTACGGGCGTTGAGGCAACGTCAGACGGATCGAAACGGAGGTTCCAGGCCGGCCCCGTGGTGCGATGAATCACTCCGCTGAACGTGGCGGGACTTGTCCATACGCCACCGGGAATCGCGAACCATTGTGGCGACTGGTCCTCGCGATAGGTGAACCACACGGCGAACGCCTGGCCGCTGGCGTGTTGGATGAAGCTCAGTCCCCATCCGGATTCGGAGGCGTTCCACCACATGTCTGAGTAGTTCAAGGCGGGCTTGTTCGTCGTCGTGACATCGTGTGCCAAGGAGGCAACTGCATTGGGAGATACCATGCATGAAGGCAGTACTGCGGCACGAAGCATGTGTGCCCCTGGTGCCAAGTCGGCGACGCGGTGAGTGACCGTACCGCCTTGCTGTCGGTCCACGGCGTTTTCGATGACGCGGTCACCATCGAGGAATCCCACCATCGTGCCGGTGAAGTCTGCCCTGAGCGTTATCTCCTGGCCTTCCGTGGATGGGCTGGGCAGGACGGACAGATCCACCCGCGCCGGTACCGGGCCGGACGGAAGAATGCAGAAATGGAACTGGTTGGGAGCTTGCGAAAGCAGGAACAGGGCGGGGCTCTGCACGGGGGGCGACGTATTCGCCACGACATTGAAGAAACCGTCGGCTCGATTCCCGGACAGGCCACCCAGGGTGGCGATTCCTTGCGCGTCCGAGATGACAGTCAATCGAGCAGCCTCGATCCCGGTGAAACCGGGGCCGGACAAGGGAGCCGAAAAGGTCACGGGAATGGCACTCAACGGGCGGCCGCTTTCGTCGCGGACGCGGACGGAAAGCGGGGCGTAGCGCGGCTCACTGGAATTTCCGATTGCCTGCCGGTTGCCGCTCACGATTTCGACGCTCGTCGGCCCTGCCTGGGCAGCCGCCGAAATGCACCAGATCCACAATACGACGAGAATTCGCGGCACGGCGATGTCCACTATTCCGATGAATGTGCGATTGTAAGTATCAATTTTAACATGATGGAAAGTAACAAGTACTGACCTGCATAAAGTTGCGCAGGCCGACGCCTTTACGTCGCCACCCAACTCACCCTCGCCCTGCCCGGCGCCAGCGCGATGCCTCGCTTGAAGGAGACGGATCATGAATCGACTGCTTGCGCTCTTCGTCGCCGTCGTGCCACTCGGCGCTTTGGCGGTGTACGAAGGTCCGCTCTTCGACGCCCATCTCCACTACAACGACGACGCGGTAGGGCACTACTCCGTCGGCGCGGTGATGGAGCTCTTCTCGAAGAACGGGGTGAAGGCGATCATCGCCAACAGCCGGCCGAACGACGGGACGCGGGCGCTCGTCGAGGCGAACCGGAAGGCGCCGCGCCCGGGTTTCGCGGTGGTGCCGTTCATCCGCGTCTACCGCGACCGGGCGGACTACGGGACATGGCACGCCAACCCCGACATCGCGCAGATGATCGAGGACGAGGCGAAGCGCGGCTACTACCGCGGCGTGGGGGAGTTCCACATCTTCGGGCGCGAGGCGGCTTCGGAGGTGGTGAAGCGCATCGTGAACTTCGCGGCCTCGCGCGACCTCGTGCTGCACGCGCACTGCGACGAAGCGGCGCTCGAGCTCCTCTTCGCCCACAACCCGCAGGCGCGCATCATCTGGGCGCACACGGGGTTCAACACGCCGCTCGCGCGGGTGGAGGAGCTGTTCGCGAAGTACCCGCGGCTCTGGGGAGAACTGTCCTACCGCTGGGACGTGACCGAGGGCGGCCGGCTCACCCCGGAGTGGAAGGCCTTCTTCACGAAGCACGCCGCGCGCTTCCTCGTGGGTTCCGACACCTGGGTGAACCAGCGCTGGCAGTCCTACCCGGAGACCATGGGCACCTACCGTCGCTGGCTGGCGGAGCTGCCCCCGGAGGCGGCCGAGCGCATCGCCTGGAAGAACGGCGCGGCGCTCTTCGGCCTGCCCTGAAGGGCCGGTTAGAATGCGGGGACCGCAACCGCCCCGACCCGACCCGATGATCCGACAGCTCCGCCGACTCGCCGCGCTCGCCTTCGCCGGCCTCGTGCTCGCGCTCCCCGCGCGCGCGACGCCGTTCTCCACGGACTACACCGACCTCTGGTGGGTGGGCCTCGCGGAGGACGGCTGGGGCGTGAACGTGGTCCAGCAGGGCGACGTGCTCTTCCTCACCTTCTTCGTCTACGGCTCGGACAACGCGGCGCGGTGGCTCGTGGCACCGGCCATGGGTGCCACGGCGGCGCAGCCCGCCACGGGCACGCGCTTCTCGGGCGACCTCTACCAGACCACCGGCCCGTGGTTCGGGGGTCCCTTCAACCCGGCGCAGGTGACGGCAAACGTGGTGGGTTCGGCCACCGTCACCTTCGATACGCCCGCCTCGGGCACCCTTTCCTACACCGTGAACAACACGCCGGTGGTGAAGGCGATCGTCCGGCAGACCTTCCGCGCCAACTCCGTCGCCGGCTTCTACTACGGCGGCATGCTGGCGATCGCCTCCCAGTGCGGGAACTCGCAGAACAACGGCGCGGTCGATGTGGTGGGCTCGATGACGGCGACGCAGACGGGGGCGCAGGCCTCCTTCCAGGTGGATTTCTTCACCTCCCGGGGCGCCACGACGTGCCTCTTTGCGGGCACCGTCGTTCCGCAGGGGCGGCTGGCAAGCATCCCGGCGGGCAACTGGTCCTGTTCCATCGGCGGCACCGTCGACAACCGGGGATCGTTCACGATGACCGGCATCGATCCCCAGCGAAACGGCTTCCACGCGGCGATCACGGCAACCGACCAGTACTGCAACTACAGCGGCCGCTTCGGCGGCACGCGCGAAGCGGGAACCTGAACGAGGGAGGGCGGGACATGCGAAAGACCATGCTCATGCTGGCCGCGGCGATGGTTGCCGGGGGGACGACGGTCGCGGGCGCGCAGGATGCCTTCGATGCCTGCGAGGTGTTCACGCAAGCCGAGGCGCAGAAGGCGCTCGGCACCGCCGTGGAGCCCGAGCCGGTGAACCCCAAGGCGCGCCGCCCGAAGGTCATCGCCACCTGCACCTGGTGGGCATCAAAGGACGGCAAGCCCATCTCGGCCTCCGCCAACTTCCGCTTCGCGCGCACCGAAGCCGACGCCCAGCGCGCCTTCGGCGAGGAAAAGCTCAAGTTCCAGACCAAGCCCATGCTGATCGGCGGGGCGACGGCCTTCTGGAGCGCCAAGCAGGGGGCGCTGCAGCTCCTCAAGGGGCGCACCTGGGTCGTGATCGCGGTGGGCGGGGCCAAGCCCGCCGAGCGCGACGCGGACGCCGCGCGCAAGGTGGCCGAGCTCCTCGAGAAGAAGCTCTGAGGGGGCGCTTCGGCGGGCGGGCCGCTCGTCCCGATGGAATAGAATAGCGGTCTCGAATCGACGCGCCCGGCGCGCCGCCAACACAGGGAGCCAGAAGAATGACCGCCATCGTCGAAGTCGTCGCCCGCGAGATCCTCGATTCGCGCGGCAACCCCACCGTCGAAGCCGACGTGCTGCTCGAATCCGGCGTGATGGGCCGGGCGGCGGTGCCGTCGGGCGCCTCCACGGGCTCGCGCGAGGCGATCGAGCTTCGCGACGGCGATGCCCAGCGCTACTTCGGCAAGGGCGTGCTGAAGGCGGTCGAGCACGTGAACACCGAGATCTGCGAGGCCATCATCGGCCTGGACGTCTCGGAGCAGGCGCACCTCGACAAGGTGCTGGTCGAGCTGGACGGCACCGAGAACAAGTCGCGGCTGGGGGCGAACGCCATCCTCGCCGTGAGCGTCGCCTGCGCGAAGGCCGCGGCCGAGGAATGCGGCCTGCCCCTCTACCGCTACTTCGGTGGCAGCGCGCCGCGCAAGATGCCCGTGCCGATGATGAACGTGATCAACGGCGGCGCGCACGCCAACAACTCCCTCGACATGCAGGAGTTCATGATCATCCCCGCGGGGCTGCCGAGCTTCCGCGACGCGCTGCGCTGCGGTGCCGAGGTCTTCCACACGCTCAAGAAGATGCTGGACAAGGAAGGCATGTCCACCACCGTGGGCGACGAGGGCGGCTTCGCCCCGAACCTCCCGAACAACGAGGCGGCGATCCAGTGGATCCTGCGCGCCATCGAGGAGGCGGGCTACCTCGCCGGCAGCGACGTGCTGATCGGGCTCGACTGCGCGGCGAGCGAGTTCTACAAGGACGGCAAGTACCGCTTCGAGGCCGAGCACCTTTCCTACAGCTCGCAGCAGCTCACGGACCTGCTGGACTCCTGGTGCGACAAGTACCCCATCGTCTCCATCGAGGACGGCATGGCGGAAGGCGACTGGGAGGGCTGGGAGCTCCTCACCAAGCGGCTGGGCGAGGGCGTGCAGATCGTGGGCGACGACGTCTTCGTCACCAACACGCGCATCCTCGAGGAGGGCATCCGCCGCGGGGTGGCCAACTCCATCCTCGTCAAGATCAACCAGATCGGCACGCTCTCGGAGACCTTCGAGGCGATCGAGATGGCCAAGCGCGCGGGCTACACCTCGGTGATCTCGCACCGCTCCGGCGAGACCGAGGATTCCACCATCGCCGACATCGCCGTGGGCACCAACGCGATGCAGATCAAGACCGGCTCGCTGTCGCGCTCCGACCGCATGGCCAAGTACAACCAGCTCCTGCGCATCGAGGAGGAGCTGGGCGAAGGCGCCTCCTACGCCGGGCGCGGGGCGTTCTACCAGCTCAAATGAAGGCCCTGGCCGCCTTCCTCGCCGGTCTCATCGTGGTACTCCAGTACCCGCTGTGGTTCGGGAAGGGAGGCTGGCTGCGCGTGCGCGAGCTCGACCGCCAGGTGCTCGCGCAGGAGGCGGTGAACGCCGGCCTCAAGGCCCGCAACGACGCGCTGGATGCCGAGGTGCGCGACTTGAAGCAGGGGCTCGAGGCCATCGAGGAGCGCGCCCGCACCGAGCTCGGCATGATCCGCACCGACGAGGTCTTCTACCAGGTCGTGGTTCCCGGCGCGCCGGCGCGGTCGCGGTAGGCGCGGCGCCCCTCCGCGACCGATGCAGCCGCTCGTCTCGATCCTCATCCCCGCCTACTCCCCGCGGTTCTTCGCGCAGGCCTTCGGCAGCGCGCTCGCCCAGACCTGGGCCAACGTCGAGATCGTGGTGGGCGACGACTGCCCGGGGGAGGAGATCCGCGCCATCGTCGCGTCGCGGCCCGACCCGCGCGTGCGCTACGAGCGCCACCAGCCGGGGCTGGGCTTCTCCGGCAACTTCACGCGGCTCTTCGAGATCGCGCGCGGCGAGTACATCAAGTACCTGAACGACGACGATCTCCTCGCGCCCGCGTGCGTGCAGAACCTGCTCGTGGGCATGCACAAGCACCCCGGCACCGTGCTCGCCTCCAGCCGGCGCCTGCTCATCGACGCCGAGGGCCGGCGCCTGCCCGACGAGGACGTGACGCAGCCGCTGCTGCCGGCCTCGCAAACGCTCGAGGGGAGGGCGCTGGGCAACCACCTCATCCTCTCCAGCACCAACCGGCTGGGCGAACCCTCGACGGTTCTCTTCCGCCGCGACGCCCTTCGCGTGGAGTGCGGGTCGATCTTCCGCTGGGGCGACAACGAGTACCTGTGCCTCGCGGACATGTCGCTGTGGCTGCGGCTGCTCTCGGTGGGCCACGCCTGGTGGGACCAGGAGCCCCTCTCGGCCTACCGCCAGCACGGCGGGCAACTGCAGCGCTCGGCCCATGGGGCGGCGCGCTGCGTGATCGAGCGCTGGCTCATCGTCGAGGACGGCGCGCGCGCCGGTTTCCTCTCCGACCCGGAGCACCACGCAAAGGCCGTGCGCAACGCGGGCACCAATTTCCGCTACTGGTCGGACCGCGAGGATTCGCCCCCGGAGTTCAAGGCGGCTCTCGCGGAATTCGCGCCGCGCATCCCCGCCGAGTTCCTCGCCTGAGGGTTCCCGCCGGCGGCCCGCGGTGGCAGGATAGGCGCATGACCCCCGCGCGCATCCGCGCCTTCTGCCACTCGCTCCCGGGCGCCACCTACGACCTCAAGTGGGAGGTGGACCACGTCTACTCCGTGGGCGGGAAGATGTTCGCCGTGCTCTACGACCTGAAGAAGGGCGAGGAGTCGGTCTCCTTCAAGGTGGACGACGCGCGCTTCCTCGAGCTCACCGACCGGCCCGGTGTCGTCCCCGCGCCCTACCTCGCCCGCGCGAAGTGGGTGCAGGTGAAGGGGCTGCGGACGCTGCACGAGAAGGAGTGGAAGGCGCTCCTCGCGCGCTCGCACGCGCTGGTGGCGGCGAAGCTCACGCGCGCGGTACGCGAGTCGATCGGTTTGCCGCCGCGGCCCTGATCCCGGCCAGCGGCCGGGTTCGTGATAAGTTGCGACTGCGATGTCCCGCCGCTTTCCCATCCTCTTCGTGGCCCTGCTGCTCGCGCTCTTCGCGCTGGAGCTCACCGCCCCCGTGCAGGCGCATTTCGTGCGGCCGTGGACGGACGGCGTGGCCTGGCTCTCGGGCGTGCTCGCCTCCGCCATCGACAGCGGGGTCGCGACCGCCGGGCCCGTGATCATGGACCGGCAGAGCGGCTTCGCGGTGCGCGTCGAGGCCGGATGCAACGGCGTCGAGGCGATGATCGTGCTCGCGGCCGGGATGCTCGCCTTCAGCGCGCCGTGGCGGTTGCGGATCGTCGGGCTCCTCGTGGGCACGGTTGCCGTGCAGTTCCTGAACCTCGTGCGCGTCGTGTCGCTTTTCTACCTCGGGCAGTGGAACTTCGAGGCCTTCGAATTCGCCCACCTCTACCTGTGGCAGGCGCTCATCATGCTGGACGTGCTCATCGTGTGGCTGCTGTGGCTGCGCTGGGTGGGGCGCGAGCCGGCGGCGGCGTAGGGGCGATGGGCGCGCTCGTCGTCCGCATCCTGCTTTGGTTCGTGCCGTGCGTGGCGGCGTGGTACTGGCTCGCGCCGGCGGCGGACGGGCTGGTCGCCTCGGGCGCGCGGGTGCTCGCGAACCTCGTCGTGAAGGACGTCGTGCGCGAGGTCGAGGTCGCCTCGGGCCTCGTCACCTTCGTCACGGCGATGTCGGTGAAGGGGCAGGCGGGCGTGCTCACGGTGGACGCGAACCCGCGGCTCTTCACCTACGGCTTCGCGCTCTTCGCGGCGATCGTGCTGGGCGCGCGCGCGCGGTCGGCGTGGTGGAGCCTGCCGCTGGGCGCGCTCGTCGTGTCGCTGGTGGGCATGTGGGGCGTCGCGTTCGACGTGCTCGGGCACCTCGTGCGCTCGGCGCCGGAGGCGCTGCACGCGCGCGGCGTCACGCAGGGCACCGTGAACTTCATCGCGCTGGGGTACCAGCTCGGCAGCCTCGTGCTCCCGGCGGTCGTGCCCGCCATCGTGGCTGTCGCGATCTGCTGGAAGCAGCTCGCAGGAAATGGACCGGTTCCGTAGACCGGTTCCGTAGACCGGTTCCGTAGACCGGTTCCGTCAGCTGCCGCGCTTCGCGAGCCAGATGCCGGCCAGCACCACGGCGCCGCCGACGAACTGCGGAAGCCCGATGGCCTCGCCGAAGAGCGCCCACGCGAAGAGCGCGGCCATCACCGGCTGGATGAGCAGGCTCACGGAGGAGAGCGACGCCGGCAGGTGCGCGAAGGCGTAGGCGATGAGCCCCTGCCCCAGCACCTGCGAGACGAGCGCGAGCCCGGCGAGGACCGCCCAGCCCCACGCGCCCTGCGGCAGCATCGGCTGCGGCGAGAGGGCAGCCACCGGCAGCAGCGCCACCGCGGTGATGGTCGTGCTCCACGCCATGAGCCGCGCGGTGGACGCGCCGGCGTCGCGCGCGGACTTGATGGAGAGCATGTAGCCCGCGTAGAAGACGGCCGTGAGCGCGCCCAGCGCATCGCCCGCGAGCCGCGTGCCGCCGAGCGCGAAGTTGGGCCCCACGAGGATGAACATCCCCGCGATCGCGGTCACCATCCCCACGAGGAACACGCGCGTCACGCGCTGCCGCCACAGCACCCAGCCCGCCAGCGTCACGAAGATGGGCGCGAGGTTCGCGAGCAGCGTGGAATTGGCGACCGAGGTGTACAGGATCGACCAGTGCCACACGCCCAGGTCGCAGGCGAAGAAGATGCCCGCGCCGATGAGCGGCCCCGCCGACACGCGAACGGGCGACGGGTCCGCGCGCAGGGCCCAGATCCACAGCAAGGGAGCAGCCAGCGCCGTGCGCCAGAACGCGCTCGCCACGGGGCCCGCGTCGGAGAGCCGCACGAAGATGGGCGCGAAGGCGATGGCGCAGCCCCCCGCGAGCAGCCCGAGGAAGGCGAGCGTCTCGACGCGGGAGGGAGCCGGCGCGGCGGGGGCGTTCACGGCGCCATTTTCTCACGCGGGGCGAACGCCCGCCCTCGCGTAAAATGACGGTTTCCCCAGGCGCTCCCCATGAACGGCGAATTCGTCTCGGCGGTGATCCTGCTCACGCTGGTCGCGGACCCCTTCGGCAACATGCCGCTGGTGAACGCAATGCTGGGCCACGTCCCCGAGGCGCGGCGCCGCTGGGTGGTCGTGCGCGAGTGCCTCATCGCCTACGCGCTGCTGCTCGCCTTCATGGCCGGCGGCCAGTCGCTGCTGGCCGTCATGCACCTGTCGCAGACCTCGCTTTCCATCGCCGGCGGCGTGATCCTCTTCATGATCGCGATCCGCATGGTGTTCGCGAAGCTGGACGGCACCTTCGGCCACAAGGGCGACGACGAGCCGTTCATCGTGCCGCTGGCCACGCCGCTCATCGCCGGCCCCTCGGCGCTCGCGGCCGTGATGCTCATGGCCTCGCGCGACCCCGGCAAGATCGGCATGTGGGCGGCGGCCATCACCGTGACGATGGCGATCACGGCCGTCGTGCTGCTCGCCGGCACGCGGCTGCACCGCTGGCTGGGCGAGCACGCCATGCAGGCCATCGAGCGCCTGATGGGCTTGATCCTCACCGCCATCGCGGTGGAGATGCTGCTCGCCGGCATCCGCGAATTCGTGATGGGCCTGAGATGAGCAAGGCGTTCACCAGGGAATCCGACGCGGCCGACGACCTCGACGACATCGAGGAAGCGAATCCCATCCCGGCCGGGTCGAAGAACTACATGACCCCGCACGGCTGGCGCCGCATGCGCGACGAGCTCTCGCACCTCGTGAAGGCCGAGCGCCCGGAGGTCACGGCCATCGTCTCGTGGGCGGCCTCCAACGGCGACCGCTCCGAGAACGGCGACTACCAATACGGCAAGAAGCGGCTGCGCGAGATCGACCGGCGCATCCGCTACCTCACCAAGCGGCTGGAGAACGCGGAGGTGGTCGACCCCGCCACGCGCGAGGCCACCGACCAGGTCTTCTTCGCCGCCACCGTCACCTACGCCAACGCGGCCGGCGAGGCGGTGACGGTGCGCATCGTCGGCCTCGACGAGACCGACCTCGGCCGCGGGCACATCAGCTGGATCTCGCCCGTGGCGCGCGCGCTCATCAAGGCAAGGGAAGGCGACACCGTGGCGCTCGTGACCCCCGGCGGGCGCGAGGAGCTGGAGATCCTCGAGGTGCGCTACGAGGAGATCCCGATGCCGCCCTTCGAGCCGCAGAAGTGCGCCTGGTCGCCCAACGCGAAGTAGGCCCGCGCAGCCCGCCGCCCGAACAAACGGAAACAAACCGCCACCGGCGCGAGACACAGCGGGCCGCGGCCCGCGGCATGCTGGGCGCTCCCCCACCCGACACCCGGAGAGCCCATGAAACTCGCCCTCATCGCCTGTGCCCCGCTCGTCGTCCTCGCGGCTTGCGCGACGCCGCAGGCCTCCATCGGGGGCGGCGGCGCCGCGCCCGCCTCGGGCGCGATGTACTGCTGGAAGGACCGCCTCGTCGCCGCCGACGGCAAGCTCCAGTGCAACTGGAACGCGGACGCGCGCGAGGCGTGCAAGTCCGCCTTCGTGACCGACCTGCCGCGCGAGCGCGTGACGGGCGAGCCGCGCGAAGGCAACTTCTGCCCCAACGGGCAGCGGCTCGTCGCCGTGCAGTTGCGCTAGCGGGCCTGCCGCCCGCGCCTACTCGCGCGGGATGGCGTGGCCGCCGAAGCGGTTGCGCAGCGTCGCCAGCACGCGCGCGGCGAACTCGTCGCGGCCCTGGCTCGCGAAGCGCTGCATGAGCGCGGTGGTGATCACCGGCGCGGGCACGCCGCGCTCGATGGCCTCGCGGGCCGCCCAGCGCCCCTCGCCGGAATCGGCGACCACCGGCGCGACCCCCGCAAGCCCGGGGTCGCCGGCCAGCGCGTCGCGCGCGAGTTCGAGCAGCCAGGAGCGCACGACGCTGCCCTGCAGCCAGTTGCCGGCGATCGCCGCGAGGTCGAGGTCGAAGTCCGGGTGCTCGCGCATGAGCGCGAAGCCCTCGGCGTAGGCCTGCATGAGGCCGTACTCGATGCCGTTGTGGATCATCTTCACGAAGTGGCCGGCGCCCGCGGGGCCGCAGTGCAGCCACTGGCCGGGCTTCGGGGCGAGGGCGCCGAAGACGCGCCCCAGCGCGGCCACGTCCTCCGCCGCGCCGCCCAGCATCAGCGCGTAGCCGTTCTCGAGGCCCCACACGCCGCCGGAGACGCCCGCGTCCGCGAAGCCGATGCCGGCGGCCTCGAATCGCGCGGCGTTCGCCATGGCGTCGCGGTAGTGGCCGTTGGCGCCGTCGACGACGCGGTCGCCGGGGGCGAGCTTGGCGCGCAGCTCGTCGAGCAGGCCCTGCGTCGCCTCGCCCGAAGGCAGCATGCACCAGACGATGCGCGGCGCCTTGAGCGCGAGGAGGAGGCCGTCGACGGACCATGCCGCCTCGAAGCCCGGCTCGCCCGCGAGCGCCTCCAGCGCGCCCGCGCCGAGGTCGTGGCCGACCGCGTGGATGTCCGCGCGGCAAAGACGCCTCGCGATGCCCGCGCCCATCTTTCCCAGCCCGACGACGCCGACTTGCATGGAAGGCCTCAGAGAATCCGCTTGCGGATCTGCGTGACCACGACCTCGGCCACGATCACCACGACGAAGATCGCGAAGAGCACGGTGGCCACGCGCGGCCACTGGAAGAGGTTGAGCGCGGTGTCGAGCGCCATGCCGATGCCGCCGGCGCCCACGAGCCCCAGCACGGCGGACTCGCGCACGTTGATGTCCCAGCGGAAGAGCACGATCGACCAGAAGGCCGGCTCCACCTGCGGCCAGTAGCCCTTGGCGAGCACCGACAGCCACGGCGCGCCCGTGGCCTCGAGCGCCTCGATGGTGCCGGCGTTGCTCTCTTCCAGCGCCTCCCCGAAGAGCTTGCCCACGAAGCCGATGGAGCGGAAGGCGATGGCGAGGGTGCCCGCGAGCGCCCCGGGGCCGAAGATCGCCACGAAGAGCAGCGCCCAGACGAGGGAGTTCACCGAGCGGCTGGAGACGAGGATGAGCTTCGCGAGGTAGTTCACCGGGGCGAAGGGCACGACGTTGCGCGCCGCGAGCACGCCCACGGGCAGCGCCATGATCACCGCGAGGACCGTCCCCAGCGAGGCGATGTGAAGGGTGTCCACCAACGCGTCGTGCACGCCCTCGGGATAGTGCGCGAAGTCGATGGGCCACATCCGGTGCAGCAGGTCCTGCATCTGCTCCGGGGCGTCGTAGAGGAACTCCGGGATGATCTCGACGGTGCGCGCCGACCAGACGACGGCGGCCACCAGCACGAGGTAGACGGAGAAGCGCGCGAGGCGCTGCGCCGGCGTGAAGCGGCGCCACTCGCGCGCGATGGCCGTGCCGGGCGCCGCGCTAGTCGCCATCGACCTTCCCCTTCTCGAGGAACACGCCGCGCACCCAGCCCGCGAGCACCTCGCCCACCATGATCATGGCGATGATGGAGAGCAGGATCGCCGCCACGAAGTCGTAGTCGAAGCGCTGGAAGGCGGAGAAGAGCGTGCCGCCGATGCCGCCGGCGCCGACGATCCCCACCATGGTGGAGTTGCGCAGGTTGGAGTCGAGCTGGTAGGTGGCGAAGCCGATGAAGCGCGTGAAGACCTGCGGCAGCACGCCGTAGGTGATCACGTTCATGAACGAGGCGCCGGTGGCGCGCACGGCCTCCACCTGCTTGAGCGAGATCTCCTCGATCGCCTCGGCGAAGAGCTTGCCGATGAAGCCGATGGAGGCCACCACGAGCGCGAGGATGCCCGCCATGGCGCCGAAGCCCACGGCCTTCACGAAGAGGATGGCCACGATCACGGGGTGGAAGGAGCGGCACAGGGCGATCGCCATGCGCGCGGGCCAGGTGGCCCACACGGGCATGAGGTTCCTCGCGGCGAGGAGCCCGATCGGCAGCGAGATGACGATGCCGAGGAACGAGGCGAGGAGCGCGATCTGCAGCGACTCGATGAGGCCGTTGGCGAGCGAGTCCGGCTGCGCGATCACCGGCGGGATCATGCGGCCGATGAAGCGCGCCCCGTTGTCGATGCCGACGACGAAGCGCTCCCAGGTGAAGTCGAGCCGCGCCGCCGCGTAGATCACGTAGGCGCAAAGGCACGCCCACCCCGCCCGCAGCCACCAGTTGGCCGGGAACGCCGCCCGGGCGCCGGCCGCGCTCAATGCAGCCAGCCCTCGCCGCCGTAGATTCCCTTCAGCTGCTCGTCGGAGAGCGCGGCGGGCGGGCCGTCGAACACGATGGTGCCGCCGGACATGCCGACGATGCGGTCGGCGAAGCGGCGGGCGAGCTCCACGTCGTGCATGTTCACCATCACCGGGATCGACTGGCTGCGCCCGAGGTCGCGCATGAGCTCCATGATCTCGACGGAGGTCTTGGGGTCGAGCGACGAGGTGGGCTCGTCGGCGAGCAGCAGCTGCGGGCGCTGCATCACGGCGCGCGCGATGCCCACGCGCTGGCGCTGGCCGCCCGAGAGGCTGTCGGCGCGCTGGTTGGGGAAGGCGGAGAGGCCCACGAGGTCCAGCAGCTCGAAGGCGCGGTCGATGTCCTCGCGCGGGTACTTGCGCATCCACGCCTTCCACGGCGAGACGTAGCCGAGGCGGCCGGAGAGCACGTTCTCCATCACCGAGAGGCGCTCGACCAGGTTGTATTCCTGGAACACCATGCCGATGCGGCGGCGCGCGTGGCGAAGCGCCTCGCCCCGCAGCCGCGCGAGATCCTGCCCCTGGAACAGGATCTCGCCCGCGGTGGGATCCACCAGCCGGTTGATGCAGCGGATGAGCGTGGACTTGCCCGTGCCCGAGGGGCCGATGATGGCCGTGAGCCCCTCGGAGCCGACCTCCAGGTCGATCCCGCGCAGCACGGGCTTGCCGCGCACGTACTCCATGGCAAGCCCGCGCAGGTGCAGCGCCGGTGCGGCCATGGCTACTTCTTCTGCTGGGCCTTCTTCGCGCGCGCCTCTTCCTCGCGCTTGGATTCCTTCTCGTAGGCGGCCTTGTTGAACTTGTCGCCGCCGGCTTCGGCCACGTCGCGCACCACCGCCCAGTGCTCCTTGTAGTTGATCGGGAAGAAGCGGTCGGCGCCGTCGAAGGCCTTCTTCATCTCGTCGGTGTAGCGGTAGTCGTAGAAGCACTTGAGCATCTTGTCGCGGAACGCGGGCTCGAGGTCGTGCGCGTAGGCGAAGGACGAGGTCGGGAACTTGGCGCTGCGGTAGATCACGCGGAAGTCGTCCTCCTTGATCTGGCCGCGCACCGCCATGCGGTGGAAGACGTCGGAGGCCACGGCCGCCGCGTCGTAGTCGCCGGAGTTCACGCCCAGCACCGACTGGTCGTGCTTGCCGGAGAAGAGGATGTTGTAGTCCTTGCCCGGGGCGAGGCCTTCCTTGGGGAAGAGCGCCATCGGCGCCATGTGGCCGGAGTTGGAGGAGGGCGCGGTGTGGGCGAACTTCTTGCCCTTGAGGTCGGCGAGCTTCTGGTACGGGCTCGACTTCTTGACGATCACGATCAGGTTGTAGCCCTGGAAGTCCTTCTCGTAGCCCTTGATCGCGAAGGGCACGGCGCCGGCGATGTTCACCGCGAACGCCGTCGGGCCCGTGGAGAAGCCGCCCACGTGCAGGCGCCCTGAGCGCATGGCCTCGATCTCGGCCGCGTTGGACTGCACCTGGTAGAACACGACGCGCTTGCCGGTGCACTGGCCGAGGTAGTCGGTGAAGGGCTTGAAGACCTTCTCGTAGACGGCGGGGTCCTCCACCGGGGTGTAGGTGAAGACGAGCGTGTTGGGGGTCTTGAGCTTCTTCGCGTCCTTCGGCGTGTCGGCGACCATGTCGCCGTTGTCGTCGCAGTAAAGCGCGTCGAGGTCGCCCCGGTTCTTGCATTCCTGGGCGGCGGCGGAGAAGGCGAAGGCGGCGGCGAAAGCGAGCGCGAGCCCGCGTGCGGTGCGGATCATGGGAAACCCCTCCTTGGAGTTGTTCGGGACAGGCGGCTTTTTGTGGCGGAATTGTGACAGCTTTGGCCCCGGGGGAACAAGCCTGCGGAGGGTAGAATCGGGGTTCCATCGCCCATCGCAATGCCCGCCCGCCACGCCATGCGCCTCCTCACCCTCGCCTTCGCGGCGCTCGCCGCCATGGCGTTGCCCGCGGCCGCCCAATCGGCGACCGCCCCGTCGGCGCCGCCAGCCGCGCGGCACTACCTCTGGGAAGTCTCCTCCCTCACGAACAAGGTCTACCTCTACGGCACCGTGCACGCGGGCAAGGAGAGCTTCTACCCGCTGCCCGAGCCGGTGCGAAAGGCCTTCGCCGACGCGAAGGTGCTCGCGGTGGAGGCCGACATCACCGACGTCGAGGCGATGGCCAAGGGCGCCTCCTCGATGGGGCTCGCGCCGCCGGACACGCTCGCGAAGCGCGTGCCCGCGCCGCTCTACGAGCGATTCCGCAAGCAGCTCCAGCGCTTCGGCATGGCCGAGCGCGACGTGGAAAGCCTCAAGCCTTTCTTCGCCGCCTCGCTCCTCGCCTTCGCGGAATGGGGCCGCCAGGGCTACCTGCCGCAGTTCGGCGTCGACCTTCACCTCATCCAGCGCGCGCGCGAGGAGAAGAAGAAGCTGGTCGAGCTGGAGGGCGCGCAGGCCCAGTCCGACCTCATGGCCTCCCTCACCGAGAAGGAGCACCTGCAGGCCTTCGAAGGAACCGTCGCCGCGATGGAGAGCGGGCTCGTGCGCGACCAGATCACGGGCGTGGTGAACGCCTGGCAGGCCGGCGCCCCGAAGCTCCTCCTCGACGTCGTGCGCGCCTACAACGAGTCGGTGCCCGGTGCCAGGGAACTCGAGGACAAGTTCATCTGGTCGCGCCACGAGGCGATGGCCGCGAAGATCGAGGACTGGCTCCTCAACGGCCGCGAGCGCGTGTTCGTGGCCGTGGGGGCGCTCCACCTGGCCGGGCCGCGCGGCCTGGTGGAGACATTGCGCAAGCGCGGTCACCTGGTGAGGCAGCCATGACCATCGCAAGGCAGGGCGGCAGGATTCTCGTCGAGCAGCTCCTCGTCCACGGGGCGGACACCGCCTTCAGCGTCCCCGGGGAAAGCTTCCTGCCCGTGCTGGACGCGCTGCACGAGCATCGCAAGAGGCTCAAGCTCGTCACCTGCCGCCACGAGTCGGCGGCGGCCAACATGGCCGAGGCGCACGGCAAGCTCACGGGCCGGCCGGGCATCTGCTTCGTGACGCGCGGGCCCGGCGCCACGCAGGCCTCGGTGGGCGTGCACACCGCCTTCCAGGATTCCACGCCGATGATCCTCTTCATCGGCGACGTGGGCAGCGACTTCCGCGACCGCGAGGCCTTCCAGGAGGTGGACTTCGCCGCGATGTTCGGGCCGCTCGCCAAGTGGGCCGCGCGCATCGACGCGATCGAGCGCATCCCCGAGTACATCGCGCGCGCCTTCTCGGTGGCCATGTCGGGCCGGCGCGGGCCCGTGGTGCTGGCGCTGCCGGAAGACATGCTCTCGGCCACCGCCACGGTCGAGGACGCGCGTCCGTACATGCCACCGCACGCCGAGCCGGGCGCGAGCGAGATGGAGCGCCTGCGCGACCTCCTCGCCGCGGCCAAGCGGCCGATGGTGGTGCTGGGCGGAAGCGGCTGGACGAAGGATGCCTGCGACGACATCCGCAGGTTCGCCGAGGCGAACAGCCTTCCCGTGGGCTGCGCCTTCCGCCGCCAGGACCTCTTCGACAACCGCCACGCGCAGTACGTGGGCGACGTGGGCATCGGCATCAACCCCATCCTCGCCGAGCGCGTGCGCACCGCGGACGTGCTGCTGCTCGTGGGCACGCGCCTGGGCGAGATGGCCTCCAGCGGCTACGCGCTGCTGGAATCGCCCGTGCCGCGGCAGAAGCTCGTGCACGTGATGACCGGCCCCGAGGAGCTGGGGCGCGTCTACCAGCCCGAGATCCCGATCCTCGCCTCCATGGGCCGCTTCGCGCGCGCCGCCGCCGCGATGGCGCCGGTGGACGCCGCCGCGTGGAAAGCCGGCGTGCCCGAGGCGCGCGCGGACTATCTCGCCTGGACCGCGCGCCGCGAGATGCCCGGCAAGGTGCAGATGTGGGACATCGTCGACTGGCTGGACAAGCACCTGCCGGAGGACGCCATCCTCACCAACGGTGCCGGCAACTACGCCACCTGGCTGCACCGCTTCCACCGCTACACGGGCTTTCGCACGCAGCTCGCCCCCACCTCGGGGGCCATGGGCTACGGCGTGCCGGCCGCCATCGCGGCCAAGATCGCCGAGCCGGAGCGCACCGTGGTCGCCTTCGCCGGCGACGGCTGCTTCCTGATGGCGGGGCAGGAGCTCGCCACCGCCGCGCAGCAGGGCGCCGCCGTCATCATCGTCGTCGTGAACAACGGCATGTACGGCACCATCCGCATGCACCAGGAGAAGCACTACCCGGGGCGCGTGCACGGCACGGAGCTCGCGAACCCGCACTTCGCGGCCTACGCGCGCTCGTTCGGCTGCGTGGGCGAGATCGTCGAGGAGACGGCGCAGTTCGGCCCGGCGTTCGAGCGCTGCGTGGCTTCCGGCAAGCCCGCGGTGATCGAGGTGCGGATCGACCCGCAGGCGATCACGCCGAACACGACGCTCGATGCGATCCGCAAGGCGGCCGTGAAGCCCGCCTAGGGCGGCACCCCGGCGCGCAGCTTCACCCCGACGGTCGTCGCGAGCCGGCCCTGCATCGCGTCGATGAACCGGCACAGGTAGGCGCGCGTCTCGCGGGGGTCGATCACGTCCTCGACGGCGAAGGCCTCGGCGGTGAGCAGCGGCGAGGCATAGGCTCGCAGCTCGGCCTCGAGCTCCCGCAGCCGCTTCTGCGGGTCCGGGGCGCTCTCGATCTCGCGCCTGTACGCCGCCGCCACGCCGCCTTCCACCGGCAGCGACCCCCATTCGGCCGACGGCCAGGCGATCTTGAAGTCGAGCCCGTTCTTGTCGGTCGTGCCCATCCCCGCCATCCCGTAGCACTTGCGGATCACGACGGTGAGCATCGGCACGGTGGCCTGCAGCGCCGCGTAGACGCTCTTCATCCCCTCGCGCAGCGTGGCCGCCTGCTCGGCCTGCAGGCCGACCATGAAGCCGGGCACGTCGACGAGGAAGATGATGGGGATGTGGAAGGTGTCGCACAGCTGCAGGAAGTGCGTCTGCTTGCGCGCGGCCTTCACGTCCATCGCGCCGCCGTTGACCATCGGGTTGTTGGCGATCACGCCGACGACCTTGCCGTTCATGCGCGCGAGCAGGGTGATGATCGCGCGCCCGAACGTGGGCTGGATCTCGAACGTGGAGTCGCGGTCGACCACCAGCGCGATCAGCTTGCGCATGTTGTACGGCTGGCGGCGTTCGCGCGGCACGATGTCCAGCAGCGCCTCCTCGCGACGGTCGGGAGGGTCGTCGGTGGCGGCCACCGGCGGCAGCTCCCAGACATTGCCCGGCATGTAGGAGAGATAGCGCCGGATCATCGCGAAGCAGTCCGCCTCGTCCCGGGCGGCGTTGTCTATCGTGCCCGCCATGTCGACCGCGACGTGGGCGCCGCCCAGCTCCTCCTTCGTGAGCTTCTGGCCCAGGGAGCGCTCGACCACGGGCGGCCCCGCGGCGAAGACCTGGCTCGTGTCCTTCACCATCACCGACCAGTGCGCGAGGATCGCCCGGCCGGCAGGCCCCCCGGCGGCCGTTCCCATCACCGCGCACACCACCGGCACCTCGCCCATCAGCTGGACCGAGCGCTCGAAGCCGTGCACGCCCGGGAAGACGGTGTGGCCGCGGCGCGCGGCCGAGGTGACGCTGCCGCCGGCGCCGTCGATCAGGTTCACGAGCGGGATGCGGTATTCGTGCGCGAGGTCCTCGACGAACCCGCCCTGGCCGCCCTTGCGGCGGTCGCTGCCCCAGCTCGTGCCGCCGCGCACCGTGAAGTCCTCGCCGCCGATGGCGACGGGGCGGCCGTCGATCCTCGCGAGCCCCATGACGTAGGGCGCCGGCACCACGCCGGCGAGCTTGCCATCGACGTAGGTGCCCTTGCCGGCGAGCTTGCCCACCTCCTGGAACGAGGCGGGGTCGCACAGCCCGGCGATGCGCTCGCGCACCGTGAGGCGGCCCTTCGAATGGTGCGTGGCGACGGCCTCCGGGCCGCCGAGCTGGTCGGCGTAGCGGCGGCGCAGTTCGAGTTCCTCGGCCTCGGGCTTCCAGGTCATCGCGGATTCCCTAGACGTCGAGGACGGCGAGGAGCTGCCCCTCGGTGACGGGATCGCCCTCCTTCACCGCGAGCTCGGCGAGGGTCCCGTTCGCCTCGGCGAGAACCGGGATCTCCATCTTCATCGACTCGAGGATCATCAGCGCATCCTCCTCCCCGACGCCGTCGCCGGGCTGCTTCACGATCTTCCACACCGAGCCGGTGATCTCGGACTTCACTTCCTTGCGGGCCATGGCGGCATTCCTCCTGGAGTCTGGGGTTTCGAACGGCGCGGTCAGGCCGTTCCGGCGCGCCCGCGTTCGTTCGCGGAAGGCGCCGCGCCCGCGCGGTCGCCGCGGATCACGCCTTCGGCCTCGAGGCGGTCGAGTTCCCCGGCGGAAAGCCCGGCGACCTCCGCGAGCACGCGCCGCGTGTCCTGGCCGACGCGCCTGCCGGCATGGCGCACGGCGCCCGGCGTCCCGGACAGGCGCGGCACGGGCTGGGCCATCGCGACGGTGCCGAAGTCCTCGTCCGGCGCATGCACGATCGAGCCGCGGGCCGCGTAGTGCGGGTCGCCGAAGATGTCGGCGATGGTGAAGATGCGCGTGGCCGGCACGTCGGCGGCGCGCAACATCGACTCGAGCCGGTCCAGGGTGTGCTGGCCCGTCCATCGCCCGATGAGGTCGTCGATCGCCTCGTGGTTGCGCGACCGGTCGACCGCCAGCCGGAAGCGCGGATCGTCGGCCAGCCCCGGCGAGCCCATGCACGCGGCCAGCCGGCGGAACACCGCGTCCCCCATCGCCGTGATGTGGATGAACTGCCCGTCGCCGCTCACGTAGAGGTTGTTCGGCGTGCTGTCCGGCAGCCGCGATCCCGCGCGCTGCGCCACCAGGCCGAGCTTCTCGAAGGCGGGGATGTGCGGCTCCATGAAGCTGAAGGCGCATTCGTAGAGCGCGCTGTCGACGTACTGGCCGCGCCCGGTCCGGCCGCGCGCGAGCAGCGCCAGCGCCGCGCCGAACGCGCCGTAGAGGCCGGTGATGTAGTCGGTGATCGAGACCGCGATGCGCGAGGGCGGGCGGTCGGGGTCGCCGGTGATGTGGCGCAGGCCGCTCACGGCCTCGCCGATGACGCCGTAGCCCGGGCGGTCGCTGTAGGGGCCGGTCTGCCCGAAGCCGCTGATGCGGACCATGACCAGGCCGGGGTTGGCCCGGCTCAGGTCCGCGTACCCGATCCCCCACTTCTCGAGGGCGCCCGGGCGGAAGTTCTCGACGACCACGTCGCACTTCGCCGCGAGGCGGCGCACCACGTCCTGCCCCGCGGGCGTGCGCAGGTCCACCGAGATGAGCGACTTGTTGCGGAAGATGCTCGCCGCGTAGAGCGACTTGCCGTGGAAGCGCTTGCCCATCGTGCGCACGGCGTCGCCCTCGGCGGGCTCGACCTTGATCACCTCCGCGCCGAAGTCCGCGAGCAGGCGCCCGCAGAAGGGCCCGGCGATGGTGGACCCCATCTCGAGCACGCGGTAGCCGGAGAGCGGGCCCTCGGGCGGCGCGGGTTGTGGCGTCATGCGGGGCCTCGAACGGGACGGTGCCCGGCATTCTGCGGCGGGTCCGGCGCTTTCGTCAACGAATTTGTAAACATAAGTGTTGACACATTTTGCGCACGCGTTGTACGGTGCGGGTGCGGCCGGCCCCGGGGCCGGCGCCGCGTCCAGGAGCCGCAATGCCCGCGAAGCCCGCCAGCAGGACACGCAGCCGCCCGCCCGCGCCGCGCCGGCCGGCGCCGGCGAGGCCGGGCGCGGGCCCTCGCGGCTCGAAGGGCGCCCACGACATCGTGGAGAAGCTGCGCGTGCGCATCGCGCAGCAGCAGATCGCGCCGGGCGCGAAGTTGCGCGAGACCGACCTCGCCGCGGAATTCAAGGTCTCGCGCGCGCGCATCCGGGAGGCCATCGCCTCGCTCGAGAGCCGCGGGCTGGTCCAGCGCATTCCCAACCGCGGCGCGGTGGTCATGCGCCTCGACCTGTCGCAGGTCTTCTACATCTACGACCTGCGCGAGGTGCTCGAGGGCCTCGCCGCGCGCCTGGCCACGCAGAACGAGCCGCCCGAGAGCTGGCGCGAGGACCTCGATCGCCACCGCGGCCCGATGAAGGCGCTGGTCGAGCGCGGCGACCTGGACGAGTACATCGAGCACTACGAGCAGCTGCGCCGCCGGCTGATCGAGGCGGCGCGCAACCCGGTGCTGGCGGAGATGCTGGACACGATCTACGAGAAAACGCAGGTGCTCATTCGCCGCATCATCATCCTGCCCGGCCGGGCCGAGGTGGGGCGGCAGCAGCACGTCGCGATGCTGGAGGCGATGTGCCGCGGCGACGCCGAGGAGGCGGAGCGGCTGCGCCGGGCGAGCCTGCGCAGCGCGAAGTCCGCGCTCGAGAGGTACCAGCGCTACATCCTTTGAGCGCGCGCGGCGGCCGCGAGCCCCGCCCGGGCGAAGACACCGAGGAAGAACCCCGACATGACCGGACGCGATCCAGACGACAAGCCGCCCGACGCGCTCGAGGAGCGCCGCGAGCGCCTCGAGCGCGAGTTCGCCGCGCGCGAGGCGAAGGCGCTCGCCATGGGCGGCCCCGAGAAGCTCGCGCGCCGGGCGGCCGCCGGCCTCCTCGACGCGCGCCAGCGCCTCGAGCGGCTCCTCGACGCCGGCACCTACATCGAGTCGGGGCTGTTCTCGACATCGGCCCACCCGCCGGATCGCGACAGGTCCCCCTCGGACGGCAAGATCGCCGGTTTCGGCAAGATCGGCGGCCGCGAGGTGGCGGTGGTGTCGAACGACTTCACCGTCATGGGGGCCTCGAGCGGGGCCACCAACGGGCGCAAGATCGCGCACATGCGGCGGGTGGCGGCGCAGCGAGGCCTGCCCCTCGTGTTCCTCGGCGAGTCGTCGGGCGCGCGCATGCCCGACCACATGGGCTCGCGCGGCATGGGCTCGCTCCTCGGAAACGACGGGCTGCAGTACCTGCGCCAGCGCGAGACGCCGTGGGCGTCGGCCACCCTCGGCATGTCCTACGGCTCCTCGTCCTGGTACGCCGTGCTGTCCGACTTCAACGTGATGCGCAAGGGCGCCGTGCTCGCGGTGTCGAGCTCGCTGCTGGCCTCCCTCGCCATCAAGGAGGAGGTCGACCCGCAGGAGCTCGGCGGCTGGCAGCTGCACGCCGAGGTGACGGGGTTCGCCGACATGGTGGTCGACACGGACGAGGAGGCCCTCGACGCGATCCGGCGCTTCCTCGACTACCTGCCCAGCCACCACAACGAGGCGCCGCCCGTGCGGGCGGTCCCCGCGGGTTCCGGGGCGAGGATGCGCGACATCCTGCGCCACCTCCCGGCCAGCCGCACGCAGGTCTACGACGTGCGCAGGATCATCCGGGACGTCGTCGATGCCGACAGCTACTTCGAGCTCAAGCCGCGCTTCGGCAAGGTCGCCACCACGGGCCTCGCGCGGCTCGACGGGCGCACCGTGGGCATCGTGGCCAACAACCCGCTCTACAAGGGCGCGGCCATGGACACCGAGGCGTGCGAGAAGATCACCAGCTTCATCGTCCTGTGCGATTCCTTCAACATCCCGCTCGTCCTCTTCGTCGACACGCCGGGGTTCGTGATCGGCACCGAGGCCGAGCGCCGCCGCGCGCCCGGCAAGATCATGAACATGATGAACGCGCTGGCGCTCACCACCGTCCCCAAGCTCTCGGTCATCCTGCGCAAGAGCTACGGCCAGGCCTACCTCAACATGGGCGGCGGCCGCAACTCCGACGAGGTCGCGGCGTGGCCGACGGCCGAGGTGAGCTTCATGGACTCCGGGTTCGCTGCGAAGATCGTGAGCGGCCTCGATCCCGGCGACCCCGGCTACGCCGAGGCGCTGGAGAGGATGAGCCGCGACAGCGAGGTGTGGGACATCGCCTCGATCTACGCGGTGCAGTCGGTGATCCGCCCGGAGCTCACGCGCGACTACCTCGTCCGCATGCTCGACGTGCACCGGCTGCGGCTCACCGGCGGCGTCGGCCAGCGCCAGATGCGCGCCTGGCCGACGAGCTACTGAGCATGGCGATCTTCGCGAAGGTGATGGTCGCGAACCGCGGCGCGGTCGCGGCGCGCGTCCTGCGGGCCCTCGGCAAGCTGGGCGTGCCGTCGCTCGCCGTCTACTCGGATGCCGACCGCGGGGCGCCCTGGCTGGCGATGGCGAGCGAGACGGCGCACATCGGCGCCTCGGCCCCGCGCGAGAGCTACCTCAACCAGGCGCTGCTCCTCGAGACCGCGCGGCAGGCGAAGTGCGACGCGGTGCACCCGGGCTACGGCTTCCTCTCCGAGACCGCCGGGTTCGCGCAGGCGGTCGAGGACGCGGGCATGCGCTTCGTGGGCCCCGCGCCGAAGTGGATCGAGGAAATGGGGCACAAGACGCGGGCGCGCGAGTTCGCGACCCGGCACGGGTGGCCGGTGGGGCACGGGACGGGCGTCCTCGCGCCGGAGCCCGCCTCGATGCTGGCCGCCGCGGAAGCGATCGGGTACCCGATACTGGTGAAGCCCGCGGCCGGCGGCGGCGGCATCGGCATGCTGGCCGCGCGCGGCCCCGCGGAGCTGCTCGCGGCGGTGGAGCGGGCCGCCTCGATGGCCGAGCGCGGGTTCGGCAGCCGCGAGGTCTACCTCGAGCGCCTGGTCGAGAACCCGAGGCACGTGGAGCTCCAGCTCCTCGGCGACCGGCACGGGCGGGTGGCGCACCTCTACGAGCGCGACTGCTCGGTGCAGCGCCGCCACCAGAAGATCATCGAGGAGGCGCGCGCCCCGCGCGTGGACCGCGCCACGATCGAGGCCCTCCTCGAGCGCGTGGCGGGAACGCTCGCCGGCCTCGGCTACGACAACCTCGGCACCGCCGAGATGCTCCTCGGGGAGGACGGCGAGTACCGCTTCCTCGAGATGAACACGCGGCTGCAGGTCGAGCACGGCGTCACCGAGGAGATCACCGGCGTCGACCTCGTCGCGGGCCAGTTGCGCTCCTCGGCCGGCGCGCGCCTCGACGAGATCCTGCCTGCGCCGGTGAAGCCGGCCGGGCACGCGATCCAGGCGCGCGTCTACGCGGAGGACCCGAGGCGCTTCCTGCCCTCGCCGGGAACGCTGCGCGAGTTCTCCCCGCCCGCCGCGGCGGGCGTGCGCGTGGAGACCGGCTACGCGGCCGGCCGCGAGGTCACGCCGCACTACGACCCGCTGCTCGCGAAGGTCATCGCGCGCGACGACACGCGCGCCGGGGCGATCGACCGGCTGGTCGGGGCGCTGGGCGAGTTCCGCATCGAGGGCGTGAAGCACAACATCCCCGCGCTCGTGGCGATCCTCGGTTCGCACGAGTTCCGCGAAGGCCGCGTGCATACCGGGCTCGCGATGCAGGTGGTGAGCCGCGGCGGCGCGACCGCCGCGGGCTGAGCTGCCGTGCATGACCGCGTTTGCGCCGTGGTGCTCTGCCTCGTCTGGGTCGCCGAACTGGTGCTCATCGCGACGCCGGTCCCCGCGCTCGCGCTCGCCGGCGCCGCCGCGCTCGCCGCCTTCCTCGTGCTGGCTGCGATGCGAACGGGCGGGCACATCCGGGCCCTGTTCGTGGTGGTGGTCGCCGCCTCGGCGGCGATGGCCTGGTGGAACGAAGTGCCGCAGGCGCTGTGGCACGGGTTCGAGCGGGCGCAGATCTTCGGCGCCTTCCTTCCCTCGGTCCTCCTGCTGCGCGCGACGGTCGAGTCGAGTCCCCGCCTGGAGCGGCTGCGCGGCCGCTTCGTGCGGCTCGACCCGGCGACCTCGCAGAACTCGACGCTCTACGGCTCGCACGTCCTCGGGTCCGTCCTCAACGTGGGCGCCATGTCCATCCTCGCCCCGGTAGTCGCGCGCGGTGCCGGCGACGGCCAGCGACGGCTGCTCGCGTCGAGCGCGGCGCGCGGCGTCGGCACCGCGGTCATGTGGTCGCCCTTCTTCGTGGCGATCGCCTTCTCCAGCCAGCTGGTGCCGCAGGCGCCGGCCTGGCAGGTGATGGCGGTCGGCGTGGGGCTCACGGCGATCGGGCTCGCGCTCTCGCACCTGCTGTACACGCCCGCGCTTGGTCGCGCGGGGTTCCTCGACAGCGTGGCGCAGCTGCGGCCGCTCGTGGGGCCGACGATCGTGATCGTCGCCTCGGTGGTCGGCGCGAGCGTGGCGCTGGGCCTGAACGGCCTGCAATCGGTTGCGGTCGTGGTTCCCGTGTTCTGCGTCGCCTACGCCGCGGCGCTGGGCGGGCGGGCCGCGCGCCGCATCGCGCGGCGCACGTTCGAGAGCTTCGCGAAGCTCGCCGACGAGCTCTTCATCGTCGTGGGGGCGACCATCCTCGCGGTCACCGTCTCGGCGCTGCCGGCGGTCCAGTCCCTGGGCGCGAGCATGACGCCGGGAATGATCTCCGGCGTGGCGCTGATGGCCTCGGTGATCTTCACGCTGGTGGGCTTCGGGCTGGCCGGCCTGCACCCCATGATCGGCATCGGCATCCTGCTGCCGGTGCTCGCGGCCGGCGACTTCGGGATCCATCCCGCGGTGCTCGTGGCGACCGCCGTGTTCTCGTGGGGCCTGAGCGCGTCGATCTCCATGTGGACGCTGCCGCTGGTGAGCGCCTCCATCCACTTCGGCGTCCCGGTTCGCGAGCTGCTCACCCGCCGCAGCCTGGCCTACGGCCTGCTCTACGCGATAGGCGGGATACTCTACCTGGGGGCCGTGAACGCCGTGCTCGGCCCCGCGTGAACCCGACACCGACCTGACCTGGAGGAGCGACGATGCCGCACGACGAGACGCCCGTGACCGACGACTACATCCGCCGCGGCGACTGGAACCCCCTCTGGGACCAGATCCGCGCCCTCGACCCGCAGTTCATCGAGGCCTACCTGCGCTTCCGCGACGTGCCGCACCGCCACGGCCCGCTCCCGGCGAAGTTCAAGGAGCTGATCCTGGTGGCGATCAACGCGGCCACCACGCACCTCTATGCGCCCGGGGTGCGGCGCCACATCGCCAACGCCCTGAGGGCGGGCGCCACGCGCGAGGAGATCCTCGAGACGATCCAGCTCACGACCGTCATGGGCATCCACTCGGTCAACCTCGCCATCCCCATCCTCGCGGAGGAGTTCGGGAAGTTCACGGCGGAAGGAGCCTCCCGATGACGAAGACCAGCGGCGGCAAGGCGGTGGTCGGTGCCCTCGAGGCGGAAGGCGTGCGCCACGTCTTCGGCCTCATCGGCTCGGCCGGGATGGAGATCTTCGACGCGCTCTACGACTCGAAGGCGATCCGCCTCATCGGCGTGCGCGACGAGCGCACGGGCGTGCACATGGCGGACGGCTACGCCCGCGCGAGCGGGCAGGCGGGCGTCTTCCTCGCCGGCCAGAACGGCCCCGGCGCCACCAACCTCGTGACCGGGCTCGCGCAGGCCAACGCGGCCTACTCGCCGGTGGTCGCCCTCGCGGGCTCGCTCTCCTCGGCGCACGTCCATCGCGACGCCTTCCAGGAGGTCGACCAGCAGTCGCTCTTCCGGCCGGTCACGAAGAAGACCTGGACGGTGACGCAGGCGAGGCGGATTCCCGAGATGGTGCGGGAGGCCTTCACCACCGCGCTCTCGCCGCGCCGCGGCCCCGTCGCGCTCAACCTGCCGCGCGACATGCTTTCGGAGGCGTTCGACGCGGAGGAGGTGCCGCCGCCGTCCTCGCAACGCGCCTTCGCCCCCGCGGCCGGCGACGCGGAGCTCGTCGCCCGGGCGGCGCGCCTGCTGGCGGGCGCCCGGCGCCCGCTGGTCATCGCGGGCGGCGGCATCAAGAACGCGCGCGCGCATGCGCAGGCGCTCGCGCTGGCCGAGCGCCTCGGCGCGCCGGTGGCCCTCTCCCCCGGGCACGGTGATGCGATACCCGCCGAGCATCCGCTGTACGCGGGCCAGGTCGGGCCGCGAGGCAACGAGGTCGCCTCCGCGCTCGCGCGGGAGGCCGACGTGATCCTCGCGCTGGGCACGCGCCTGGGGTTCAACACCACCTTCTATTCCTACGACAACCTGAACCGCGCCGCGCGGATCGTGCAGGTCGACCAGGAGCCGACCGCGGTCGGGCGCTTCTTCCCCATCGCGCTCGGCATCGTGGGGGATGCCGGCCGTGTCGCCGCGCAGCTCGCGGCCGAGCTCTCCGCGCACGCGCCGACGGCCGAGGTCCGCGCCTACACGCAGGCCTTCCGGGACGCGCGGCGCAGGCTGCTCGCCGAGCGCGACGCCGCGGGCGCGGCGCGCGGCGACCCGATCCAGCCGGCCGCCCTCTACCACGCGCTGCGCGCGACCGTGCCCGCGGACGCCATGTTCACGATGGACGCGGGCACGCTGTGCCTGCAGGCCACGGACCAGATGCCGTACCGTCAGCCGCCGGCGCTCTTCACGCCGCTCGACTTCGGCCTCGTCGGCTTTTCCTACGCCGCGGGCCTCGGCATCAAGGTCGCCTGTCCGGAACGCACCGTGGTGAGCCTCATGGGCGATGGCGGCTTCGGGATGACGGTGAGCGAGATCGGCACGGCCGTGGAGCACGGCATCCACACGGTCTGCGTGGTGATGAACAACGGCTGCTGGGGCGCGGAGAAGGCCTACCAGCGCGACTTCTTCGACCAGCGCTACATCGGGGCGGACGTGCCGAACCCGCCCTACGACCAGCTCGCCCGGCTCTACGGGGCGGCGGGGTTCCGCGTCGAGCGCGCCGCGGAGCTCGAGGGCGCGCTGCGCGAGGCGCTCGCCTGCGGCAAGCCCGCGATCGTGGACGTGCAGGTCGACCCGTCGGCGCTCTACAGCTTCCGGCGCGACTCGTTCAAGCACCGCGACAGGAAGGCGTAGCGGGCGATGGTCGCACGCGCATTCGACTACATCGTGGTGGGCGCCGGCTCCGCGGGGGCGGCGCTGGCCGCGCGCCTCACCGAGTCCGGGCGGCACCGGGTGCTGCTGCTGGAAGGCGGCGGCGCCGACCGCAGCCCGTGGATCCACATCCCGCTCGGGGTGGGCAAGCTCCTCACCAACGCGCGCTACGCGTGGAAGTTCGAGACCGAGCCGCAGGAGGAGCTCAAGGGCCAGAAGGTGTACTGGCCGCGCGGCAAGGTGCTGGGCGGCTCGAGCGCGCTCAACGGCATGGCCTACGTGTGGGGCGACCCGGCCGAGTTCGACCGCTGGCGCGACGGCGGGCTCGCCGGCTGGGGCTTCGCCGACGTGCACCCGTACTTCCGGCGCATGGAGAACAACCCCTGGACGGACCAGCCCGGCCGCGGCCGCGACGGGCCGCTGCGGATCACCGACCGCAAGG
>JAHCAK010000018.1 GCA_019634955.1 Burkholderiales bacterium | reverse complement strand
CGCCTCGCGGTCCGGGCTCGCGGCCACCGCCGCCGCGGTCGGCGTGGCGGCGCGCAGGTCGGCGGCGAAGTCGGCGATCGTGAAGTCGGTCTCGTGGCCCACGCCGCTCACCACGGGAATCGCGGAGGCGGCGATCGCACGCGCGACCGCCTCCTCGTTGAACGCCCAGAGGTCCTCGAGGCTGCCGCCGCCGCGCGCGACCAGCAGCACGTCGCACTCCGCGCGGGCGTTCGCGGTGGCGATGGCGCGCGCCACCTGCGCCGCGGCGCCCTCGCCCTGGACGAGCGTGGGGTAGACGATCACGGGCACCATCGGCGCGCGGCGGGCGAGGGTGGCGAGGATGTCGCGCAGTGCCGCCGCGGCCAGCGAGGTCACGACGCCGATGGCGCGCGGGTGCGTGGGCAGGGGCCGCTTGCGCGACTCGTCGAAGAGGCCCTCCTTGCCCAGCCGCGCCTTCAGCCGCTCGAAGGCCTCGAAGAGCGCGCCCAGCCCCGCGTGCCGCATCTGCTCCACGCCGAGCTGGTAGGCGCCGCGCGGCTCGTAGATCGTCACGCGCGCGCGCACCTCGACCTTGAGGCCGTTCTCCGGCCGGAACTCGAGGTACTGGGCCCGCCCCTTGAACATGGCGCAGTCGACCGCCGCCCCCTCGTCCTTCAGGGAGAAGTACCAGTGGCCGGAGGCGGCGAGCGTCGCCCGGGAGATCTCCCCGGTCACCCAGACGAGGCCGAACTGGTTCTCGAGAACCTGCCGGGAGCGGCGGTTCAATTCCGTGACGGTAAGGGGCGCGGACGGGGGCTGGGAGGCCATGGGGCCGCATCCTAGACGGTTTCCGGGCGGCCCGCGAAGGGGGACTCTATCCACCGTCATCCGCCTGTCGCACGGCGACCGGGGCCGCCGCAGGGGAGCGCCCCTCTTGACAGGGGAAAAAAACTGTAAGTATTTGAAGAATAAGGCTTAAGCAGGAGCGCTCAAAAAATGAGCGGCGGAAAAAAAACCCTTACCGGAACAATACTTGGCGACTCCCCCCGGCGGCCTTCCACAGGCTTATCCACAGGCTCTGTGGATGAATTGACACACCCGTTGCCTGCCCCCTCGGACGCGCGCCGTCGCGCGAGAATCCATGCCGCTTCGCGGGCGATTTCGGCCGCAAACCCGCGCCGTTGCTGGATCCGCGCGCGCCGGCGCCCGCCGCAGTTAAAGTGGTTTCTCAACGGCCTTGTGGAAGGACCGCCGCTTCGGCACTAGGGCTTGTGGAACGCGGGTGGGCGGGAGAAAATGCGCTCGCGATTTTCTCGCCGAGGACTCCCACGCGTGCTGTCCATCATCGAAGCGGCCGGCTGGCCGATCTGGTTCATCATCATCACATCCGTCGTCGCGCTGGCCATCATCGGGGAGAGGTTCTGGTCGCTGCGCGCTTCCGTCGTCGCGCCCCGCGACCTGCTGCCCGCGACCATCCGCGAGTACCAGTCCAAGGGCGTCACGCAGGATCTCCTCAACCGCCTGCAGCAGGGCCCGCTCATCGGGCGCATCTTCGCCGCGGCGCTCGCCAACGAGAAGAGCCCGCGCGAGGTGGTGAAGGACGCGGTCGAGGACGCGGGCCGCGCCGTCTCGCTCGAGCTCGAGCGCTTCCTGAACACCCTGGGCACGATCGCCACCGTCTCGACGCTGCTGGGCCTCTTCGGCACCATCGTCGGCATGATCGAGATCTTCGGATCGCAGTCGCCCACCGGGGGCGGCAACCCCGCCCAGCTGGCCCACGGCATCTCGGTGGCGCTCTACAACACGCTCTTCGGCATCGGGGTCGCGATTCCCGCGGTGATCTTCTACCGCCACTTCCGCAACCGCGTCGACGTGCTCGTGGTCGAGATGGAGAGCCAGGCGATCAAGCTGGTCGAGATCCTGCGGGGCGAACGGCGCGCATGAACTTCCGTCCCGCCAGGGCGCGCGAGGAGCCGGAGATCAACCTGATCCCGCTCATCGACATCCTCATCGTCGTCCTGATCTTCCTCTTCCTCACCACGACCTACAGCCGCTTCGCCGAGCTGCAGATCAACCTGCCCGAGTCGGCGGCCGAGAAGTCGGCCGACCGCCCGCAGGTGCTCGCGGTGGCGGTGGACGCGAACGGCCGCTACGCGATCAACGGCGCCACGGTCGCCTACGACAACCCGGCCGGGCTCGCGGGCCGGCTGCAGGAGGCCGCCCGGGGCGCGAAGGAGCCGGTCGTCGCCATCAGCGCGGACGCCGCCGCCACCCACCAGTCCGTCGTGAACGTGATGGAGGCGGCCCGCATCGCCGGCTACAACCACATCTCCTTCACCACGCAGTCCCGCCGGTAGGGACCGCGGCAACCCGCGCGGCACGCGGCCCATGCGCGCCTGGCTCGAAGGGGAATGGCAGCGCCTCGGCGGCGGGGCGCTCGTGTTCCTGCCCCTCGCCCTCGTCTTCCGCGCCGCGTCGGCGCTGCGGCGCGCGCTCTACCGCGCCGGCATCCTGCGCGCCTGGCGCGCGCCCGTGCCCGTCGTCGTGGTCGGCAACATCACCGCGGGCGGCACGGGCAAGACGCCGCTCGTGATCGCCGCGGTCGAGATCCTGCGCGCGGCCGGCCGCAACGCCGGCGTCGTCTCGCGCGGCTACGGGCGCGTGCCGCCCACCGACGCCGACCCGCAGGGCGTCGTGCGCGTGCTGCCGGGCGTGGCCACCCCGGAATACTTCGGCGACGAGCCCGTGCTCATCGCGCGGCGCACGGGCGTCCCCGTCTACCTCTCCCCCGACCGCCCGGCCGCCGCGCGCGCGTTGCTGGCCGCGCACCCGGAGGTCGACGTGCTGGTGAGCGACGACGGCCTGCAGCACTACGCGCTGGGCCGCGACGTCGAGATCGCGGTGGTGGACGGCGAGCGCGGTTTCGGCAACGGCCTGCCGCTGCCCTCGGGGCCGCTGCGCGAACCCGTGTCGCGGCTGCGCGAGGTCGACTGCGCGGTCGTGAACGGCGGCCACTCCGACGTGGTGCCGGCGCCGCGGCAGTTCGCGATGCACCTCGCGGGCGAGCGCTTCGTCTCGTTCGCCGGGGAGGAGCTCTCGCCGCAGGAGTTCGCGCTGGCCGCGCGCGGGCGGCGCGTGGCGGCGGTGGCCGGCATCGGCAACCCGGCCCGCTTCTTCGCGCACCTGTCGCGCCTGGGCGTGGGCGCCGAGCGCCGCCCCTTCCCCGACCACCACCACTTCCAGCCGGGCGACCTGCGCCTGCCGGGCGTCGAGGTCATCGTCATGACGGAGAAGGATGCCGTAAAATGCGCGGCATTCGCGGATGCGCGGATGTGGTTCCTTCGCGTCGAGGCGGCCCTGCCGCCGGAGTTCGGCGCCTTCCTCCTCGAACGACTCGCCGCCCGGAAGAGCCCCTGATGGACCCCAAGCTCCTCGAGATCCTCGTCTGCCCCCTCTGCAAGGGCCCCCTCGTGCACCGCCGCGAGGCCCGCGAGCTCGTCTGCCGCGCCGACCGGCTCGCGTTCCCGGTGCGCGACGACATCCCCGTCATGCTCGAGGAGGAGGCGAGGAAGCTCGCCCCCGAGGAAGAGGCCTGAGGGCCGCGCCCTCGCCGTGAAGACGCTTTCCTTCCGCGTCATCATCCCGGCGCGCCTGCGCTCGACGCGGCTGCCGGGAAAGATGCTCGCCGACATCGCCGGCAAGCCCATGGTCGCGTGGGTCGCGGAGCGCGCGGCCGAGAGCGGCGCCGAGGAGGTGGTGGTCGCCACCGACCACGCCGACATCGCCGACGCGATGGCGGCGCTCGGCTGGCGCGTGTGCACGACCTCGCCCTCGCACCCCACGGGCACGGACCGCCTGGCCGAGGCCGTCGAGCTGCTGCGGCTGCCCGACGACGAGATCGTCGTGAACGTGCAGGGCGACGAGCCGCTCATCGACCCGCTGCTCATCCGCGCGGTGGCGAGGGAGCTCGCGCTGCGGCCCAAGGCCTCGATCGCCACGGCGGTGCACCCGATCACGAGCGCGAAGGCCTTCTTCGACCCCAACGTCGTGAAGGTCGTGCACGACACCGACGGCTACGCGACCTACTTCTCGCGCGCGCCCATCCCCTACGCCCGCGACGCCTTCGCGCAGACCAAGGGCAAGCTTCCCCCGGACTTCCCGGCGCTTCGCCACATCGGCATCTACGCCTACCGGGTGGGGTTCCTGCGCCGCTTCCCCACGCTCTCGCAGACGCCGGCCGAACGCTTCGAGGCCCTCGAGCAGCTGCGCGCCCTCGGGCACGGCCACCGGATCGCCGTCGCCTTCTGGAGCGAGCCCGTCGAGGCGGGCGTGGATACCCCCGAGGACCTGGCGCGGGTGCGCAAGGTGCTCGGCCGCGCGATGGACTGATACCCCCGCCACTTCGGGTTTCCCCGGGTTTGACCCGCTCACCCCCCGACGGCGATAATTGACCGCTTTTCCAAAAGAAACCCCTTGAGGGAGGCAGGCCCATGCGCCTGATCTTGTTGGGTGGCCCGGGCGCCGGCAAGGGCACCCAGGCCGGTTTCATCACGCAGAAGTACCTGATTCCACAGATTTCCACGGGCGACATGCTGCGGTCGGCCGTGAAGACGGGGTCGGCGCAGGGCCTCGCGGCCAAGGCGGTCATGGACCGCGGCGAGCTGGTCTCCGACGACATCATCGTTTCGCTGGTGAAGGAGCGCATCCAGGCGCCGGACTGCGTCCGCGGCTTCCTCTTCGACGGCTTTCCCCGCACGATCCCGCAGGCCGAGGCGCTCAAGGCCTCCGGCATCGACGTCGACCACGTGGTCGAGATCGCGGTGGAGGACGCGGCGATCATCGACCGCATGTCGGGCCGGCGCGTGCACCTGCCCTCCGGGCGGACCTACCACGTGAAGTACAACCCGCCGAAGGTCGCGGGCAAGGACGACGTGACGGGCGAGGACCTCATCCTCCGCGACGACGACAAGGAGGAGACGGTGAGGAAGCGCCTCGAGATCTACCACCGGCAGACCGTGCCGCTGGTCGAGTTCTACGCGCGCTGGGCCGCCACGGGCGACCCGCACGCCCCGAAGTGCCACCGCATCCCCGGCAGCGGCACGGTGGACGAGGTGCGCGGGCGCATCTTCGCCGCTCTCGGCTGAATTCCACCGCGCTGAACTCGCCATGGCCACGAAACCGAAGAACGCGTTCTATGCCCAGTCCGGCGGCGTCACCGCGGTGATCAACGCGAGCGCGGCCGGCGTGATCGAGACGGCCCGCAAGCACAAGTCGAAGATCGGCAAGGTGCTCGCCGGCAGGAACGGCATCATCGGCGCGCTCAACGAGGACCTCATCGACACCAGCCGCGAGTCGCCGGCGGCGATCCGCGCCCTCATGCACACGCCGGGCGGGGCCTTCGGCTCCTGCCGCTACAAGCTCAAGGGCGTGGAGAAGGGCGGCCACGAGTACGAGCGGCTCCTCGAGGTCTTCCGGGCGCACGACATCGGCTATTTCTTCTACAACGGCGGCAACGACAGCGCCGACACCTGCCTCAAGGTCTCGCGAATCGCGGCCGAGACGGGCTACCCGCTGGTCGCGGTGCACGTGCCCAAGACGATCGACAACGACCTGCCCATCACGGACAACTGCCCCGGCTTCGGCTCGGTGGCGAAGTACGTGGCCACCAGCATGCGCGAGGCGGGCCTGGACGTGGAGTCGATGGCCGAGACCTCGACCAAGGTCTTCGTGCTGGAGGTGATGGGCCGCCACGCCGGCTGGATCACGGCCGCCACGGGCCTCGCGCAGGAAAGGCCGGGGCAGGCCCCGCACGTGCTGCTCTTCCCGGAGATCGCCTTCGACGAGCCCGCCTTTCTCGCGAAGGTCGACGATTGCGTGAAGCGCTTCGGGCACTGCTCCATCGGCGTCTCCGAGGGGCTGCAGGACAAGGACGGGAAGTTCCTCTCCGAGTCGGGCCTCCGGGACGCCTTCGGGCACGCGCAGCTGGGCGGCGTGGCCCCGCTCGTCGCGAACCTGGTCAAGCGGAAGCTGGGCTACAAGTACCACTGGGCGGTGGCCGACTACCTGCAGCGCTCCGCCCGGCACATCGCCTCGAAAACGGACCTCGAGCAGTCCTACGCCGTGGGCAAGGCCGCCGTCGAGCTCGCCGTGAAGGGCGTGTCGGGCGTGATGCCCACGATCGTGCGCGCCTCGAGCCGGCCGTATCGCTGGAAGATCGGCGTGGCGAAGCTCGAGGACGTGGCCAACGTCGAGAAGAAGATGCCGCGGGACTTCATCACCCCCGACGGCTTCCACATCACCGCGAAGTGCCGCAACTACCTGCTGCCGCTCATCGGGGGCGAGGCCTTCCCGCCCTTCGAGAACGGCCTGCCCCGCTATGTCCGCCTGAAGAACGCCGCAGTCCGCAGGAAGACCAAGACCGCGCCCGCGCCCTAGCGGAGGCGGCGACCGCTTTCATCCGCACTCAACCGAAACCTTAGGGGGAAGTCAGATGTCGAACACCGCAATCATCCTGGCGCTCGCCTGCGCCGGCCTCGCGCTGCTGTACGGCGCCGCGACGGCCAAGTGGATCCTCTCGAAGCCGGACGGCAACGACCGGATGCGCGAGATCGCCGCGGCCGTGCAGGCCGGCGCCAAGGCCTACCTCAACCGGCAGTACACGACCATCGGCCTGGTGGGCGTCGTGCTCTTCGTGGTGATCTGGCTCGCGCTGGACTGGATGACCGCGCTGGGCTTCGCCATCGGCGCCATCGCCTCCGGCGCCGCGGGCTACATCGGCATGAACGTGTCGGTGCGCTCGAACGTGCGCACGGCGGAGGCCGCGCGCGGCGGCATCGCGCCCGCGCTCGACATCGCCTTCAAGGGCGGCGCCATCACCGGCATGCTGGTGGTGGGCCTGGGCCTGCTCTCCGTCACGGCCTTCTTCCTGCTGCTGCAGGGCTCGGCGGCCCACGACGCGAAGATGAGCGACATCGCCAAGCCCCTCATCGGGCTCGCCTTCGGCTCCTCGCTCATCTCCATCTTCGCGCGTCTCGGCGGCGGCATCTTCACCAAGGGCGCCGACGTGGGCGCGGACCTCGTGGGCAAGGTCGAGGCCGGCATCCCCGAGGACGACCCCCGGAATCCGGCAGTCATCGCCGACAACGTCGGCGACAACGTGGGCGACTGCGCCGGCATGGCCGCCGACCTCTTCGAGACCTACGCGGTGACCATCATCGCCACCATGGTGCTGGGCGCGCTGCTCATGCCCAGCCCGGCCGTCGTCGGCAACGCGGTGACCTACCCGCTGGTGCTGGGCGCGGTCTCGATCGTGGCCTCCATCATCGGCACCTACTTCGTGAAGACCTCCGAGGGCGGCAAGATCATGTCGGCGCTCTACCGCGGCCTCATCGTCGCGGGCGGCATCTCGCTCGTGGCCTTCTACTTCGTCACCGGCTGGATGATGAAGGACGTGTCGAACGTCTACCCGCACCTCACCGTGATCAACCTCTGGGGCGCCTCCGTCGTGGGCCTCGTGCTCACCGCGCTCATGGTGATCATCACCGAGTACTACACGGGCACGGACTTCCACCCCGTCAAGCACGTGGCCGAGGCCTCGACCAAGGGCCACGCCACCAACATCATCGCCGGCATCGGCGTCTCCATGCGCTCGACCGCCTGGCCGGTGCTGTCGGTGTGCCTGGCGATCTGGGCCGCCTACGCGCTCGCGGGCCTCTACGGCATCGCGGTGGCCGCGACCTCCATGCTCTCCATGGCCGGCATCATCGTGGCGCTGGACGCCTACGGCCCGATCACGGACAACGCCGGCGGCATCGCCGAGATGGCCGAGCTGCCCAAGGACGTGCGCAACGTGACCGACCCGCTGGACGCCGTCGGCAACACGACCAAGGCCGTGACCAAGGGCTACGCCATCGGCTCGGCGGGCCTCGCCGCGCTCGTGCTCTTCGCCGACTACACCCACAAGCTCGAGGAGATGGGCCGGCACATCACGTTCGACCTCTCCAGCCCGGCGGTCATCATCGGCCTCTTCGCCGGTGGCCTGATCCCCTACCTCTTCGGCGCCATGGCGATGGAGGCGGTGGGCCGCTGTGCCGGCTCCGTGGTGGAGGAGGTGCGCCGTCAGTTCCGCGAGATCAAGGGGATCATGGAAGGCACCGCCAAGCCCGACTACTCCAAGGCGGTGGACATGCTCACGCGCGGCGCCATCAAGGAGATGATGATCCCGTCGCTGCTGCCGGTGCTCTCGCCGGTCGCGGTGGCCCTGATCGTCGGCTTCCTCATGGGCAAGGACGCGGGCGTGCAGGCCCTCGGCGGCATGCTCATGGGCACGATCGTGACCGGCCTCTTCGTCGCGATCTCCATGTGCACGGGCGGCGGCGCGTGGGACAACGCCAAGAAGTACATCGAGGACGGCAACCACGGCGGCAAGGGCTCCGACGCCCACAAGGCCGCGGTGACGGGCGACACGGTGGGCGATCCCTACAAGGACACCGCCGGCCCCGCCGTGAACCCGCTCATCAAGATCATCAACATCGTGGCGCTGCTCATCGTGCCGCTGCTGTAGCGCGCTTCGCATCGGGGAATGGGGTCGCCCGCGGGCGGCCCCTTTCTTTTGGCGGGGGATTCATCACGGAGGGCACGGAGGAGACGGAGGGCACGGAGAAAGTCTCCCTCTCCCTTGGGAGAGGGCCGGGGTGAGGGTTCCGTTCCGTCATTCCTCTGTGTCCTCCGTGCCCTCCGTGATGAATCCCCCCGAACCTTCTTCGGTAGACTCTTCACCAGGACACGAAAGACAAGGATCCCCATGGCACTCACCTTCTACCACGGCCACGGCTCGCCCTATTCATGGCGGGTGTGGCTCGCGCTCGAGCACCTGGGGCTGCCGTACGAGCTCAAGGTCCTCTCGTTCGCGGACAAGGATCTCACCAAGCCCGGGTTCCTCGCGGTCAACCCGCGCCACCAGGTGCCCACGATCGTGCACGACGGCTTCGCGCTGTGGGAGTCGCTGGCGATCCTCGAGTACCTGGACGAGATCGCACCCGCGCGGCACCTGTATCCCGGCACGGCGCAGGAGCGCGCGCGCATCCGCCGCCTCATCCGCGAGGACGAGGAGCAGCTCGACCGCAAGGGCCTCACGCCCATCTACGACGAGCTCTACCACACGCCCGAGGGCCGCGAGCCGGACCGCGCGCGCATCGAAGCCGGGCGCGCGAAGCTCGTGGAGGAGCTCGAGGCCTTCGGCCGGGAGCTGCGCGGGGACTGGCTCGCGGGGGAGGCGCCCACGGCCGCCGACTTCGTGCTCTACCCCGACATCGCCTACGTGAAGCGCATTGGCGCGAAGAAGCCGCTGTCGGGCCTCGAGGGCATCCTGCCGGCTCCCATCGCGCGGTGGGCGGCGCGCGTCGAGGCGCTCCCGTACTTCGGGAAGACCTTCCCCCCGCACTGGCGCTCGTGAAGTTCGACCTGCACGCGACCGACGGCCTCGCCCGCCGCGGTACCCTCTCGCTCGCCCACGGCAAGGTCGAGACGCCGGCCTTCATGCCCGTGGGCACCTACGGCACCGTGAAGGCGATGAGCCCCGCCGAGCTGGTCGAGGTCGGCGCGGACATCGTGCTGGGCAATACCTTCCACCTGTGGCTGCGGCCGGGCCTCGAGGTCATCGCGGCGCACGGGGGCCTGCACCGCTTCATGGGATGGCAGGGGCCCATCCTCTCCGACTCCGGCGGGTTCCAGGTCTACAGCCTGGGGGCGCTTCGCAAGGTGAGCGAGGAGGGGGTCGCCTTCCAGTCGCCCGTGAACGGCGACCGCCTCTTCCTCACGCCCGAGGACTCGATGCGCATCCAGCGCGTGCTGGACTCGGACGTCGTGATGATCTTCGACGAGTGCACGGCGTACCCCGCGACCCGCGACGAGGCGGCGGCGTCGATGCGGCTGTCGCTTCGCTGGGCGCAGCGCTCGCGACGCGCGCACGAGGGCAACGCCAACGCGCTCTTCGGCATCGTCCAGGGCGGCATGCACGAGGACCTCCGCGACGAGTCGCGGCAGGCGCTCGAGGCGATCGGCTTCGACGGCTACGCCATCGGCGGCGTCTCCGTCGGGGAGCCCAAGGAGGACATGGCGCGAATCGTCGCCCACACGGCGCCGCGGCTGCCCGCGGACCGCCCGCGCTACCTCATGGGCGTGGGCACGCCCGAGGACCTGGTGCAGGCGGTCGCGGCGGGGGTGGACATGTTCGACTGCGTGATGCCCACGCGAAACGCCCGCAACGGCTGGCTCTTCACGCGCTTCGGCGACGTGAAGATCAAGAACGCGCGCCACAGGGCCGATACCTCCCCGCTGGATCCCGCCTGCGCCTGCTACGCGTGCCGGAACTTCTCGCGCGCCTACCTGCACCACCTGCACCGGGCCAACGAGATCCTGGGCGCGCGGCTCAACACCATCCACAACCTGCACTACTACCAGTCGCTCATGCGCGGGATGCGGGAGGCCATCGCCGCGGGCGCCTTCGCCGCCTTCCGCGACCGCTTCCGGCGCGACCGGGAGAGCGCCCCCGCCGAGGCCTGAGGGCCCGGCCCCGGGCCCGTTCCGGCTGGGAGGCAGGCCCCGCCGCGTGCTAGAATCGCCTGTTTTTCCGGCAGGCCCGCCTCACCCAAGCCCTTGCCACGACACGACATTCCGCCCGGAGACCCCCAATGATCGGTACCGCTTACGCCCAGGCTGCAGGCGCCCCCGCGCAAGGCGACACCCTGATGGGCCTGCTGCCCATCATCCTGATGTTCGTGATCCTCTACTTCCTCATGATCCGCCCGCAGATGAAGAAGGCGAAGGAGCACAAGTCGATGCTCGACGCCCTGCAGAAGGGCGACGAGGTGGTCGCCGTCGGCATCGTCGGCAGGATCACGAAGCTGGACGACAACTACGTGAGCCTCGAGGTCGCCGACAACGTCGTGATCCAGGTCCAGAAGCAGGCCGTGAACCAGCTCCTGCCCAAGGGCACCATCAAGTAGCCCCCACCGGGCCTCCCCTCGCATGAACAAGTACCCCATCTGGAAGTACGCCATCATCGCGGTCGCGCTGGTGGTGAGCATCATCTACGCCGCGCCGAACCTCTTCGGCGAGGTGCCGGTGGTGCAGGTCTCCGGCGCGCGCGCCTCCGTCCGGGTCGACGACGCGATGCGCAGCGACCTCGAGGCCGCGGTCAAGGGCGCCGGCATCGCGCTGGCGGGGGTGGATGCCGCCGAGGGGCAGGCGACCTTCCGCTTCGCCGACACCGACGCGCAGATCAAGGCGCGCGACGTGATCGCCCCGAAGGTGCCGTCGGGATACGTCGTGGCGCTGAACCTGCAGGCCAACACGCCACGCTGGCTGCAGGCGCTGGGCGCCAAGCCCATGTACCTGGGCCTCGACCTGCGCGGGGGCGTGCACTTCCTCCTGCAGGTCGACATGAAGGCGGCGGCCAACAAGTCGGTCGAGCGCTACGTGGGCGACATCCGCAGCATGCTGCGCGACAAGAAGGTGTACTACTCCGGCCTCGCGCGCGAGGGCGACCGGGTCGTCCTGCGCTTCCGCGAACCCGACCAGCGGGCGGCCGCGCTGAAGCTCATCGAGAAGGAGATGCCGGACCTCACCATCCGCGAGCAGGCCGCGGGCGACGAGGCCGCGATCATCGCGACCATCAAGCCCGAGGTCGTGAAGAAGGAGCAGGAGCTGGCCCTCCAGCAGAACATCCAGACGCTGCGCAACCGGGTGAACGAGCTGGGCGTGGCCGAGCCCATCATCCAGCAGCAGGGCGCCGACCGGATCGTGGTGCAGCTGGCCGGCGTCCAGGACCCGGGCCGCGCCAAGGAGATCCTCGGGCGCACCGCCACGCTCGAGGTGCGCCTCGTCTCCGAGGAGCACGCCGCCGGCCCCGGCCAGAACGCGTTCATGCAGTACAAGGACCAGCCGGCGCCCTTCGGCACGGACAAGTTCAGCGATTCCGAGGGCAACACCGTCGTGGTGAAGAAGGCCCTCGTGATCACGGGCGACCGCATCAAGGACGCGCAGCCCGGCTTCGACCAGCGCGACGGCCGCCCGGTGGTCTCCATGGCGCTCGACGACACGGGCGGGCGCATCATGCGCCAGACGACGCGCGAGAACCTCAAGAAGCGCATGGCCATGATGCTGGTGGAGAGGAACTCCACGACCGTGCTCACCTGGCCCGTGATCCAGGAGGAGTTCGGCAACCGCTTCCAGATCTCCGGCATCGGCGACGTGGCCGAGGCGAGGAACCTCGCGCTGCTGCTGCGCGCGGGTGCGCTCGCCGCGCCCATGGACATCATCGAGGAGCGCACCGTCGGCCCCTCGCTCGGCGCGGAGAACATCGCCAAGGGCTTCAAGAGCGTGGTCTACGGCTTCGCCGCGATCTCCCTCTTCATCGCCGTCTACTACGCCCTCTTCGGCGTGATCTCCGTGGCGGCGCTCGGCGCCAACCTGCTCTTCCTCGTGGCGCTGCTGTCGATGCTCCAGGCCACGCTCACGCTTCCCGGCATCGCCGCCATCGCGCTCGCGCTGGGCATGGCGATCGACGCCAACGTGCTCATCAACGAGCGCGTCCGCGAGGAGCTGCGCGCCGGGATGAGCCCGCAGATGGCCATCCAGGCGGGCTACGAGCGCGCCTTCGGCACGATCTTCGACTCCAACATCACCACGCTCATCGCGGGCCTCGCGCTCCTCGCCTTCGGGTCCGGCCCCGTGCGCGGCTTCGCGGTGGTGCACTGCCTGGGCATCCTCACCTCGATCTTCAGCGCGGTGATGGTCTCGCGAGGCATCGTGAACCTCATCTACGGCGGCCGGAAGAAGGTGACGAAGGTCTCCATCGGCAACACCGAGTGGCACAAGGCGCAGACGCCGGCCTGACGCCGGCCGCGGCCCCGACAACTGGATCCCCGCCTGCGCGGGGATGACGAGCCCGCGAGAGCGGGGACGACGAGGTAGGAAATGGAATTCTTCAAGATCCGCCGCACCATCCCGTTCATGCGCCACGCGCTGGTGTTCAACGTGATCTCGCTGGTCACGTTCGTGCTGGCCGTGGGTTTCCTCGTCGCGAGGGGGCTGCACTTCTCCATCGAGTTCACCGGCGGCACGGTGATGGAGGTGACGCACGCCAACGCGGCGCAGCCGGACCGCATCCGCGACGCCCTGGGCGCCGCCGGCTTCAAGGACATCAACGTCCTCAAGTTCGGCTCCTCGCAGGACGTGCTGGTGCGCCTGCCGCTCAAGGCGAACCCCGACCCGAGGATCCAGAACGAGGAGATGCAGAAGCAGAGCACCGCCGCGATGGAGGTGATGAAGGGCGTGGACGCCACGGCGCGCCTGGTGCGCACCGAGTTCGTCGGCGGCCAGGTGGGCAAGGAGCTCGCCACCGACGGGGCGCTCGCGCTCCTCGTGGTGTGCGTGGGCATCATGATCTACCTCGCCTTCCGCTTCGAGTGGCGATTCGCGGTGGCGACCATCCTCGCCAACCTCCACGACGTGGTGATCATCCTGGGCATGTTCGCGGCGTTCCAGTGGGAGTTCTCGCTGCCGGTGCTGGCCGCCATCCTCGCGATCCTGGGCTACTCGGTGAACGAGTCCGTGGTCGTCTTCGACCGCGTCCGCGAGAATTTCCGCAAGATGCGCCGCGCCTCGGTCGACGAGGTCATGGACGCCTCCATCACGGGGACGATCTCGCGCACGATCATCACGCACGGGTCGACCCAGATGATGGTGCTCTCCATCCTCTTCTTCGGGGGCGCGAGCCTCTACTACTTCGCGCTCGCGCTCACCATCGGCATCTGCTTCGGCATCTACTCGTCCGTGCTGGTCGCTGCCCCCCTGGCCAAGTACCTCGGCGCCTCGCGCGAGGACTTCGTGAAGCCCGAGAAGAAGGCGGCCGAGCCGGCGATGCCCTGAGCGGCCGGGGCCGCGCCGCTTGGAGCTCCTCGCCTTCTTCTGGGACCTGCTGGTCCACCTCGACCGGCACCTGGGCGAGCTGGTCGCGCAGTTCGGCCCGTGGGTCTACGCGATCCTCTTCGCGATCATCTTCTGCGAGACGGGCCTCGTCGTCACGCCGTTCCTGCCGGGCGATTCCCTTCTCTTCGTGGCGGGAGGCCTCGCGGCGCTGGGCGGCATGAACGTGCACCTGCTGGTCGTGCTGCTGGTGGCCGCGGCGATCCTCGGCGACGCCGTCAACTACGCCGTGGGCCGCTACCTCGGCCGGCACCTCTTCACCGACCGCGCGAGCCGCTTCCTCAACCCGAAGCACCTCGAGCGGGCGCACGCCTTCTACGAACGCCACGGCGGCAAGGCGATCGTCATCGCGCGCTTCGTGCCGATCGTGCGCACCTACGTGCCGTTCGTGGCCGGCATGGCGGAGATGAGCTACCCGCGCTTCGCCTTCTACAACGTGGCCGGCGCGCTCCTGTGGGTGGTGTCGCTATGCTACGCGGGCTACTTCTTCGGCAACCTCCCGTTCGTGCGGCAGAACCTCACCCTGATCATCTTCGGGATCATCGGCGTGTCGCTCCTGCCGATCGTGTGGGCGGCGGTGCGCGCGCGCCTGGAGGCCCGGGCTTGACGGCCGTCTCGGCCGGCGCCTAGATTCGCCCATGCCGGTCCTCGACTCCCACGTCTTCGACATCACGCGCGCCATCCAGCTCGCGGTGGCGCCGGTGTTCCTGCTCACCGCCATCGGCACGCTCATCAACGCGCTCATGGGGCGGCTCGGGCGCGCGATCGACCGGCGCCGCAAGCTCGAGGAGCTGCTTTCCGCGTTCGAGGGCGAGACGCGCGCCTCGATGGTGGCCGAGCTCGCGGTGCTCGCCAAGCGCATCAAGCTCGTCCTCTGGGCCATGGCCTTCGCCGTGCTCTCCGCGCTGGTCGTGTGCCTGCTCATCGGCACGGCCTTCCTCGGCGCGTTCGTCGAGCTCGACCTCGCCCGGCCCGTCGCGGTGATGTTCGTCGTCTCCATCGCCGCGCTCACCGCCTGCCTCATCGCCTTCCTGCGCGAGGTCTTCCTCTCCGTGCAGGCCGATCGCGCGCGCTTCGTCGCCTAGGCGCAGCCCGACGGGAGCGGGTGGGGCTTGACCCGGGCCCCGAGGCCAAGCTTCGGACTGTCCCTGCGGCCTCGTCCGATCGGCCGCGACTCGTGCATCGCCGCTCTTCTCCACGGCGGTGACGGCCCTCTCAAGCCCCACCCGCCCACGTCGGGCAGCGGCGTCCTGGCGACGAAGCGACCGGCGCCGCGAGTTTCCGCGGAGACGCCCTGTCGTGTTGCGATGGCCGCGAAGCCACGGCGCATCCCTACGACGCGGCGGCGAGGTGAGGGGCCGCGAGAGGCCTTCCCCGATGCGGAGAAGGGCGGCGATGCACGAGTCGCGGCCGATCGGACGAGGCCGCATGCACGGCGGGAGCTTTGGGCATGAGGCCGGGTCGCGGTCCCTCACCTTGCCGCCGCTCCCCGCGATTCGAAGGGTCAGGCGCGCGACTTCGTGGCTCTCAGGTAGGCGATCGCCGAGGCGAAGAACGCGAGCGCGAGGGCGAGCTCGAGGACGGCGAGGCGCGCGGAGGGGCCCGGGTCGGAGAGGGCGCGCACCGACCCCTCGACCGCGTACGCCCAGACGAGGAGCGAGCTCCACTGGAAGGTGTAGCGCCGCCCGTGCAGCAGGCCCATGAGCGGCAGGAGGAGCGGCACGACCTTGAGCACGAGCCACGAGCCGCCGGGCCGCAGCGGCGCGAGCCACAGCTCCCAGGCCACGCCCAGCAGCACCAGCCCGATCCACGCCGCGCAGGCCGCGAGCCAGGCCGGGCGCGCGCTCAAGGGGCGAGCTTCCCCGCCACCGACGCGAGTCGCCGGCCGAGGGCGAGGGCGAGGCGCTTCTCCTCGTCGCTCACCGGCTGGTCGCCGAGCGCGCCGGCCACGTGCGAGGCGCCGTAGGGCGTGCCGCCGGTCCTCGTCGTGTTGAGGTCCGGCTCGGTGTAGGGAATTCCCAGCACGAGCATGCCGTGGTGCAGCAGCGGCACCATCATCGTGAGGAGCGTCGCCTCCTGGCCGCCGTGCATCGTCGAGGTCGAGGTGAAGACGGCGGCGGGCTTCCCCGCGAGCGTGCCGCGCGACCACTCGCCGCCCAGCGTGTCGAGGAAGTGCTTGAGGGGGGCGGCCATGTTGCCGAAGCGCGTGGGCGAGCCGAGCGCCAGCCCCGCGCATTCCTCGAGGTCGCGGGGCTCGACGTAGGGCGGGCCGGCGGTCGGCACGGCGGGGGCGGCCACCTCCGTGACCGGCGAGACGCGCGGCACGGTGCGCACGCGGGCGCGCATGCCGTCGACGGTCTCGACGCCGCGCGCCACGCTCTCGGCGAGCGCGCGCACGGAGCCGTTGCTGCTGTAGTAGAGGACGAGGATCTCGGCCATTTCCGGCAACCGGGGTCGTGTTTTCCGGGTGCTATGATACCCGCCGCTTGAAGCCGCTCCCCGCCTTCCTCCGCGATCCCGCCGGGTTCGTCGCGTTCGTGCTGCGACGCTGGCGAGAGGACCGCTGCCCGCAGATCGCGGGCTCCCTCACCTTCACGACGCTGCTCGCCCTCGTGCCGCTCTTCACGGTGGCCGTCGCCGTGCTCTCCGCGCTGCCCTTCTTCGAGGGCGCGATGGTGCAGATCAAGGTGTTCCTGCTCATGAACCTGGTGCCGGAGATCGCCGGGAAGATCATCACCGTCTACATGATCCAGTTCGCCGACGCCGCCGGCCGGCTCACGACCGTCTCGGCGGCCGCGCTCGCGGCGATGGCGGTGGCCACGCTCTTCACGGTGGACCGCTCGCTCAACCTCATCTGGCGCGTCGACCGGCACCGCCCGCTCTGGCTGTCGGTGGCGAGCTACGCGGGGCTGCTCGTGATCGGGCCGGTCCTCATGGGCCTGTCGTTCTGGACGACCTCCTGGCTCGTCGCCGCCTCGCTCGACCGGCTCACCATGCCCTCGGCGGTCGAATCCGCGGTGCTTCGCGTCGTGCCCGTGGCGGGCAGCGCGGTGGCCTTCTTCCTCGTGTACCGGTTCATCCCGAATCGCGGCGTGCCGGCGCGGCACGCGCTCGCCGGCGCCATCGTCGCGGCGCTGGTGTTCGAGGCGATGAAGGCCGCCTTCGCCGCCTACATCCGCGCCGTGCCCACCTACCGCCTCGTCTACGGCGCGTTCGCCGCCATCCCGATCTTCCTGCTGTGGCTCTATCTGTCGTGGCTCGTGGTGCTGCTGGGCGCGGAGATCACGGCGGCGCTCGCGTACTGGCGCGGCCGGCAATGGCGGCTGGAGGACCCGGTGGCGCAGGAGGCGAGGGCGGCCTTCGAGGTCGGGCGCATGCTCGCCCCCGCCACGGAGCCCGTGACGCTCGCGGCGATCCGCCGCGCGATCGACCTGCCCGAGGAGCGCCTGGAGGAGATCCTGCGCCGGCTGGAGCAGTCCGGCGCCGTGCGGCGCGGCCGCGAGGGCTGGCTGCCCGGCGCGGAAGGCGGCCCGCCGGGCTGATCAGGAGGCCGCGAAGTGGAAGAGGTCGAAGCGCCCGGTGCGCTCGATCAGGCTCGTCGCGCGCACGCGCGAGACGAAGCCCTCGTCCTCGATCTCGAACTCGCGAAGGTCGCTGTAGGTCGCGGGCCCCGTGAGGAGCGTGTCGGCCTCCTCGAAGCTCTCGCCTTCCGAGAGGAGCAGCCCGGGGCGCACCTGGCCCCCCGCGGAGATGGTCGGCTGCACCGCCACGCAGCGCGCCGCCGGGGCGAGGAACTGGATGCCGAACTCCATGCCGCCCTCGTCCAGCATCGTGAGCCAGCGCACCACGCCCACGGTCCAGGTGGGCTTGCCCATGAACTTGATCCCCAGCACCTCGCCCACGGTGATCGCCGTCGCGTGGGTGCCGATGCGCCGGACCTTGAGGCCGCCGGCGCTCTGGTTAACCACGTCCCACTCGCTCACGCTCATGCCCTTGGAGACCTCGTCGTCGGGCACGAAGACGAGCGGGATCGTGATGCCGCTCTCGATGGCCTGCTTCTCCTTCGCGGGGTCGATCCGCGGCTCGATCGAGACGAAGTGCGTGATGGCGCGCATGCCGGCGCAGATCGCCACGGAGGTGTCCATGGGGTCGCGGCGCGAGGTGCGCTTGGGAGGGTCGCCCCACAGCGCCACGAGCTTCGTGAGGAGCGCGACCATCTCCGGGCCCATGGCCTTGCTGGTCGTGGCCGAGACGTTGCCGGTCTCCACCGCCTGGCGGCGCGCGCGCAGCTTCTCCACGATGGGGTTCGCGTCGAGGAGCCGCCAGTTGGGGCCGCCCGGGTCGTCGTTGGCCGACAACAGCGGTTTCGGGGGCTTGTCCTGGTCGCAGGGCACGAGGAAATGCCCGCCCGGCCGGGTCTGCGGCCGCGCCTGCCCGAGCGTCCACGCGCCGCGCTGCGTGCGGATCAGCTGCGTGATGCGGTCGAGATCTCCCGGCACGAGGCGATAGGGGTCGGTGAGCGCCACCAGCAGGTTCTCGGCATAGAGGTCGGCGATCGAGGCCTTCGACTCCGGCTCGGCGGGCTCGTTGAGGAAGCCCTCCTTCTCCGCGTGCAGGTACAGCAGGTGGATCTCGCGCCAGGTCCCGGCCGGGATCGGCGTGTACGAGCGGTAGCTCGCGCGCAGCAGCTGCACGAGGCTCTCCATCGCGCGGTGCACGAGGAAGGGCATCTGCTTCTTCGCGCCGAAGGCGAGGAGCTTGCCCGTCTTCTCGAGGATGAGCGTCTTGTAGCCGTAGCCGAACTCCATGGCGAGCTCGCGGGCGAGGCCGAGCGCCTCGCGCGCCTTGGCCGGCAGCGGCAGCAGCGCCTTGCCGTAGACGGCGTCCAGCTCGTCGAAGATCACGTGGGCGATGGGCCGGAAGCACTCGTAGAGCTGCAGCCGGTCGTCGAACTCGACCTTGGCGCGGTTGATGGCGCACAGGTTCGCGAGGATCTTGCGCCCCGACTCCATGCTGTGGCTCAGGGGCAGAGATTCGACCCAGGCCCGCGCCTGCTTCGGCCGGATCTCCAGGTCCTTCGGCGGGGCGACCCGCTCCGTGGGTACGCGCAGTTCGAGTGCCATTGTTATGTTAGGCTTTGATTTTTCGAGGATATTGGCGCGCCCCTCCCCGGGCCCGCCGGCGCCGCGCTTCAGGATAGACGACCCCCATGCGTTTGCAAACGAGAGCATTTGTTATTGCCGCGGCGCTGGCCGTCGCCTCGCCGGCGCTGGCGTTCGACGTGACCGACACCGACGGCAAGCGCCACCGGCTCGCGGACTACCGCGGCAAGTGGGTGGTGGTGAATTTCTGGGCCACCTGGTGCACGCCGTGCATCAAGGAGATCCCGGAGATCGCCGACTTCCGGCGCGCCAACGCGCAGCGCGCGGTCGTCCTCGGCATCGCGCTCGACGTCGACGACGCCGACAAGACGAAGCGGTTCGCCGCGAAGTTCGGCCACGACTACCCGCTGGTGCTGGAGGACGACGCCACGGAGAAGCAGTTCGGGCGCGCCAAGGGCCTGCCCACCACGTTCATCTACGGCCCCGACGGCAAGCGCGCCTGGGAGCGCACCGGCACGGTGACGCGGCAGTCGCTCGAGCAGGCAATCTCCGGCGCCGCGAAGCCGAAGGGCTAGGCGCCGGGCGTCCAGCGGCTGCGCAGGGCGCCCAGCACGCGCTCGGGGTAGCCCGGCTTGCCGAGGCTGCCGTTGTAGCGTCCGAGCGCGTTCACGAGGTTGCCTCGCTCGATGTCGAGGTAGTGGCGCAGGATCACGCAGCCGTAGCGCAGGTTGGTGCGCGGGTGGAAGAGGCTCTGCCCGGGCATGCCGATCTCGCGCACCCAGAACGGCATCACCTGCATGTATCCGCGGGCGCCTGCGGAGGACACCGCGTACTTGCGGAAGCCGCTCTCCACGTCGATCACCGCGAGCACGAGCCGTGGCTCCAGCCCCGCGCGGCGGGCCTCGTAGTGGACGAGCGCGAGGAGCTCGCGGGCGGCGTCGTCGTCGCGCATGCGCCCCGCCACGCGGGGGTGCATCGCGCGCACCCAGGCAACGGTCTCGGGATCCTCGCTGCGCACCGAGTCGCGGTCGGTCACCGCGCGGGCGAGGCTCGCGCGCACGGACGCCGAGAGCTCCTCGTATTGCTGCGCGCCGGCCAGCGCCCAGAGCGGCGCGGCTGCGAGGAGCGCCGCCGCGCCCCTAGCGAGCAGCGTACGCATGCACCTCGACCGGCCCGCCGAGGAACTCGATCGCCGACTCCTGGCGCATGCCGATCTTCGCCGCGACGCGGGCGGAGGCCCGGTTGCCGGGGCGGATCAGGCTGATCACGCGGTCGCGCCGGAGGGCGACCACCGCGTGGCCTAGCGCCACCCGGGCGGCCTCGGTGGCGTAGCCCTTGCCCCAGTGCGGCCGCGCCACGAGCCACCCCAGCTCGAAGCCGGGCCAGCCCGGCGGGTCGATGAAGCCCACGCGCCCGACCAGCTCGCCCGTGGCCTCGAGCTCCAGCGCCCACATGCCGTAGCCGCGCAGCGCCCAGTGGCCGAGCATGCCGGCGATGGCGCGCCAGGTCTCCTCGCGCGAGAGCACGCGGCCGTCGCCGATGTGGCGCATGGTCTCGGCGTCGCCGTACAGGGCGGCGAGGCCGTCGAGGTCGCCCTCGTGGAACATCCTCAGGCGCAGGCGCCCGGCCTCCAGCGTTGCGCCGGAGGCGAGGGCGGCCGCGCCCGGGAGCGCCGTCATCGCGCGATGCGCCCCCGCACGTGCGCGACGACCCCGGCCAGGGGGACCTTCGTCGCCTCGGCGTCGCGGCGGTGCTGGTACTCCACCACGCCTTCCTTCAGCCCGCGCTCGCCGATCACGACGCGGTGCGGGATGCCGACCAGCTCCTGGTCGGCGAGCATCACGCCCGGGCGCTCGCCACGGTCGTCGAGCAGGGCCTCGACGCCGGCCGCGGCGAGCTCCGCGTACACCTTCTCGGCCGCCTCGCGCACGGCCTCGCTCTTCTGCGCGCCCATGGGAATCACCGCCACGGTGAAGGGCGCCATCGGGTCGGGCCAGATGATGCCCTTCTCGTCGTGGTTCTGCTCGATGGCGGCGCCGACGATGCGCGTCACGCCGATGCCGTAGCAGCCCATCTCGAAGGGCTTCTGCGTGCCGTCCTCGGCCGCGAAGGTGGCGCCCATGGCCTCGGAGTACTTGCGGCCCAGGGCGAACACGTGGCCCACCTCGATGCCGCGCACGATCGCGAGCCTGCCCTTGCCGTCGGGCGAGGGGTCGCCTTCCACGACGTTGCGGATGTCCGCGACGAGGTCGGGCTCGGGGCAGTCGCGCCCCCAGTTCACGCCGCGCAGGTGGAAGTCGCGCTCGTTGGCGCCGCAGATGAAATCCGCCATCGCGGCGACCGTCCGGTCGGCGATGACGGAGATCTTCGCGCGGTCGAGCCCCACCGGGCCGAGGTAGCCCGCGGGGCCGTCGGCCGCGTGCAGGATCTCCTCGTCGCTCGCCCAGCGCCACCCCTTGAGGCCCTGCACCTTGCCGACCTTCACCTCGTTCAGGGAGTGGTCGCCGCGGATGAGGAGCATGTGCACGCGGTGGTTGGCGTAGAGCAGGATCGCCTTCACGGTGCGCGAGAGCGGCTCGTTCCAGAGCCTGGCCACCGCCTCGCAGGTGGAGGTCCCGGGCGTCGGGTCCTTCTTCATGGGTTGCGCGGGGGCGGCGCGCGGCGCGGCCGGGGCGAGCGCCTCCGCCTGCTCGACGTTGGCGGCGTAGTCCGAGGCGTCGGAGTAGGCGATGAGGTCCTCGCCGGAGTCGGCCAGCACCTGGAACTCGTGCGAGGCCACTCCCCCGATCTCGCCGGTGTCGGCGTTCACGGGGCGGAACTTCAGGCCCAGCCGCGTGAAGATGCGCACGTAGGCGTCGTACATCTTCCGGTAGGAGGCGAGCATGCCGGCCTCGTCGGCGTCGAAGGAGTAGGCATCCTTCATCGAGAACTCGCGCGCGCGCAGCACACCGAAGCGCGGGCGGATCTCGTCGCGGAACTTGGTCTGGATCTGGTAGAAGTTCACCGGCAGCTGCCGGTAGCTCCGCAGCTCCTTGCGTGCGATGTCGGTGACGACCTCCTCGGCCGTGGGGGCGTAGCAGAACTCGCGCTCGGCGCGGTCCTTGATGCGCAGCATCATCGGGCCGTAGAGCTCCCAGCGCCCCGTCTCCTGCCAGAGCTCGGCCGGCTGCACGGGCGGCATGATGATCTCCAGGGCACCGGCGGCGTCCATCTCCTCGCGGATCACCCGCTCCACCTTGTGCAGGACACGCATCCCCAGCGGCAGCCACGAGTACAGGCCGCTGCCGAGCTTGCGGATGAGGCCGCCGCGCAGCATCAGCTTGTGGCTGGGAAGCTCGGCCTCCTGGGGGGCTTCCTTGAGGGTGGCGAGGAAGAACTGGCTGGCGCGCATGAACTCTCCGGGCGGGGGTTGGTCGAACGGTTTTCGGAATCAAATCATCGGCTTGCGAGCCGGCATTCTACACCGGGCGGGGCGGTCCCGGCCGCTGGCGGGCACTCGCAAACTGTGGAAAAATGGCCGCAACTCAACGAATCGGATGGTGACTGCCATGATCGATCGGGACGGATACCGCCCGAACGTCGCCATCGTGCTCGTCAATCACAGGAACCAGGTCTTCTGGGGCAAGCGGATCAAGGAGCACGCCTGGCAGTTCCCCCAGGGCGGCATCAAGCCGGGGGAATCCCCCGAGCAAGCGATGTACCGCGAGCTCGAGGAGGAAACGGGCCTCAAGCCCGAGCACGTGGAGATCCTCGGCCGGACGCGGGACTGGCTGCATTACCACGTCCCCAGCCACTGGGTGAAGCGCGAGTGGCGCGGCACCTACAAGGGCCAGAAGCAGATCTGGTTCCTGCTGCGCCTCGTCGGCCGCGACACGGACGTGTCGCTGCGCGCGAGCGGCCACCCGGAGTTCGACGCGTGGCGCTGGCACGAGTACTGGGTCCCGCTCGAAACGGTGATCGACTTCAAGCGCGACGTCTACCGCATGGCGCTCGAGCAGCTCGCCAACTTCCTCGACGTCGACCGGCGCCGGCCGGTGGGGCTCTCGCCCTACGGCCGGCGGCGCAAGCCCCGGCCGCGGCCCGCGGCGGGGCTTTCGGACTGAGTCAGAACATCCCCATCCCCATCCGGCCCGGCAGCGCGAAGGCCGCGACCATGCCGACGACGACCGACAGCACGATGCCGGCGATGATCACCACGACGGTGTAGACCATCGCCTTCTCCGGCGGCGTCTTCATGAGCCGCGGCAGGCCCACGTAGAGCAGGTACAGGCTGTAGAGCCCCAGGAGCCCGAGGATCGAGAGCGCCGGCAGGATGCTGAAGATGCCGGCCAGCCACGAGGCCGTGGGCGCGAAGGCCGCCACCTTGAAGGCCTGCAGGAAGTTCTTCTCGCCGTCGAAGCTGGGCGCCAGCGCGTCGATGATGAGCGCGAACACGTACACGCTGCCGAGCGACAGGAGATAGGTCGCGATGGCGTGCGACAGGCCGGCCATGATGCCCACGCGGAACGACATCCCGAACATCCCGCCGCCCACGATCGACAGGCCGATGAAGCCCGCGATGGCCGGGATGGCCGCGAGGATCATGACCCAGTTCGTGTAGAGGCCCTGGACGGTGTGGGTTTCGCCCGCGATCTTGTCCCACTCGGCCGCGGGGGTGAGGATGATCGACTTGGCGCGCTCGACGAGGTTCATGGCTGCTCCCTGGGTTCGATTTGTGCCCGGAAGTATATGCCCCCCGCGTCGAGAACCCCCGGTCAGAGCACGACGAGGTTGTCGCGGTGGATGAGCTCCGGCTCGGCCATGTACCCCAGGATCGACTCGAAGTCGGAAGTCGGCTTGCGCAGGATGCGCGCCGTCTCCCCCGAGCCGTAGTTGGCGAGCCCGCGCGCGATCTCGCGTCCCGCGGGGTCGAGCACGCTCACCACGTCGCCGCGGCCGAAGTCGCCCTCGACGGCGGTGGCGCCGATGGCGAGCAGGCTCTTGCCGTCGCGCGTGAGGGCCTTCACGGCGCCGGCGTCCAGGCGGATGCGGCCGGCGGGCTTGAGGTGGTCGGCGAGCCACTGCTTGCGGGCGGCGACCGGCGGCGTCGCCGCCACCAGCAGGGAACCGATCTCCTCGCCCGCGAAGAGCCGCGTGAGGAGGTCCGGCTCGCGTCCCCAGGCGATGACGGTGTGGGCGCCGCTGCGCGCGGCGCGCCTGGCGGCGAGCACCTTCGTGATCATGCCGCCGCTGCCGATCTCGGAGCCCGCGCCGCCTGCCATCGCCTCGATCGCGGGGTCGCCGGCGGTGGCGCGCGAGACGAGGGTGGCCGCGGGGTCCTTGCGCGGGTCGGCGGAGAAGAGGCCCTTCTGGTCGGTGAGGATCGCGAGCGCGTCGGCCTCGATGAGGTTCGTCACCAGGGAGGCGAGCGTGTCGTTGTCGCCGAAGCGGATCTCGTCCACGACGACGGTGTCGTTCTCGTTGATGACGGGGACCACGCCCAGGCCCACGAGCGTCCTGAGCGTCGTGCGCGCGTTGAGGTAGCGTCGGCGGTCGCCGAGGTCCTCGTGGGTGAGGAGCACCTGCGCCGTGTGCAGGCCGCGCTCGGCGAAGCACGACTCCCACATCTGCACGAGCCCCATCTGGCCCACCGCGGCCGCGGCCTGCAGCTCGTTCACCGCGCTCGGCCGCCTCGCCCAGGCCAGCCGCTTCATCCCCTCGGCGATGGCGCCGGAGGAAACGACCAGCACCTCGACGCCGCGCGCGCGGAGCTGCGCGATCTGCCCGGCCCAGTCGGCGACGGCATTCCGGTCCAGGCCCGCGCCCGCGTTGGTGAGAAGGCTCGAGCCGATCTTCACCACGACGCGCGTGGCGCCGGCGAGCTCGCTACGGGGCACGGGCGCCCTCGAGGAATTCCATGATGGCGAAGCAGAGCTCGCGCGTGCCCTCGCCGTTGATGGCGGAGACCGTGAACCACGGCCCCTTCCAGCCGAGCTTCTTCACGAACGCCTTGGCGCGCTTGTCGCGCTCCGCGGGCTCGAGGAGGTCGGCCTTGTTGAGCACCAGCCAGCGCGGCCTGGCGTACAGGCCCGGGTCGTACTTCTTCAGCTCCCGCGCGATGGCCTTGGCGTCCCTCACCGGGTCGGCGCCCTCGTCGAAGGGGGCGAAGTCGACGAGGTGCAGGATGAGCTTCGTGCGCTGCAGGTGGCGCAGGAACTGGTGGCCCAGGCCCGCGCCCTCGGCCGCGCCCTCGATCAGCCCGGGGATGTCGGCGATCACGAACGAGCGGTTCATGTCCACGCGCACCACGCCCAGGCTGGGGTTGAGCGTCGTGAACGGGTAGTCGGCGACCTTGGGGCGCGCGGCCGAGACGGCGCGCACGAACGTGCTCTTCCCCGCGTTGGGCATGCCCGCGAGGCCCACGTCGGCCAGCACGCGCAGCTCCATCTCGAGATTCTTCCTCTCGCCGGCCTCGCCGGGCGTGAACTGGCGCGGCGCTCGGTTGGTGCTCGACTTGAAGTTGAGGTTGCCCAGCCCGCCCTTGCCGCCCTTGGCGAGCAGCGCCTGCGCGCCGGCGGCGGCGAGGTCGGCGATCGTCTCGCCGGTGTCGGCGTCGCGGATGACGGTGCCCACGGGCACGCGCAGGATCACGTCGTCCGCGCCGCGGCCGTTGCAGTCGCGCCCGCGGCCGGGCTCGCCGTGCTTCGCGCGGAAGATGCGCGTGTAGCGGTAGTCGATGAGCGTGTTGAGGTTGGAGTCGGCCACCGCGAGGATGGAGCCGCCGCGGCCGCCGTCGCCGCCGTCGGGCCCGCCGCGCGGCACGAACTTCTCGCGCCGGAAGTGGGCCGAGCCGTCGCCGCCGTCGCCGGCGATCACCTCGATGCGCGCCTCGTCGAAGAACTTCACGGCCGCGCCGCTCCCATGTCGGGCATCGCCACGCGGATGCCCAGCGCGATGAACGTGAGGCCCGCGAAGACGTTCAGGCGCTCGCCGACGGCCGGGTGCGCGCGCAGCCGCTCGCCGATCCAGCCCGAGAAGAGCGCGACGGCGCCGAAGATCACGACCGTCTGCGCCATGAAGACGAGGCCGAGCAGCGCCATCTGCCACTCGAGGGCGCCGGCCCTGGCGTCCACGAACTGCGGCAGGAACGAGAGGAAGAAGAGTGTCACCTTGGGGTTGAGGGCGTTGCCGATCACGCTCTGGCGGTAGATCGCCGCGAGCGCCTTCGCATCCCCCCCGCCCGCAAGGGAAAAGGAGGCCCGGTGGCGAAGCGCCTGGATGCCGATCCACGCGAGGTAGGCCGCGCCGGCCCAGCGGACCGCGTTGAAGGCGAATTCCGAGGAACGGATGAGGGCGGCGATGCCGAGCGCGGCGAGCGCCGTGTGGAACAGGCAGCCCGTCGCGAAGCCCAGCGCCGCGGCGAGGCCCGCGCGCCGGCCCTGGGCCACGCCGCGCGTGAGCACGTAGACGATGTCGGGCCCGGGCGCGATCGTGAGCAGCGCGCTGGCGACGAGGAAGAGGGCGAGGTCCGGCATCGTCTTCACCACCCCCGGAAACGAAAAAGCCCCGTGCGACGACGGGGCTCTTTCCGGGAGAAAGGAGCCTTTAGGCCTGCGCCGGCTCGATGCTCACGGTGTTCTTCTGCTTCGGGCCGTGCAGGGCGAACTTCACCTTGCCGTCGACCATCGCGAAGAGGGTGTGGTCCTTGCCGATGCCGACGTGCTGGCCCGGGTGGAACTTCGTGCCGCGCTGGCGGACGATGATGGAGCCCGCGTTGACGAGCTCGCCGCCGAAGGCCTTGATGCCCAGGCGCTTCGACTCGGAATCGCGCCCGTTGCGGGAAGACCCGCCTGCTTTCTTGTGTGCCATGTCCGGATCCCGTTACTCGTTGATGGCGTCCACACGGATTTCCGTGTAGTTCTGCCGGTGGCCCTGCGTCTTCTGGTAGTGCTTGCGGCGGCGCATCTTGAAGATGCGGATCTTCGGGCCCCGGCCGTGGGCGACCACGGTGGCGGAGACCTTCGCCCCGGCGACGGTGGGCGTGCCGACCTTCACGGCCTCGCCATCCGCCACCATCAGCACCTGGTCGAGCACGATGGTGGCGCCGACGTCGGCCTGCACCTGCTCGATCTTGATGTTCTCGCCGGGGGCGACGCGATACTGCTTGCCACCGGCCTTGATGACCGCGTACATGTTGATACTCCTGTTTTGGTTTGATAATTCGCGGCCTTTTGCACCGCGAACCCGCTATAATACGCGAAATCTCCAGCATCGTCAAAGACTTGTCTGAAGGCCCCTTTCCGGGCCGCCCCGCCCAACGCCCCCCCGTGAACCAGCGCCTCGAACCCGTCTCCCTGGAATCGATCCGGGCCCCCATCGCCGCCGACCTCGCCGCCCTGGACGAGGTCATCCGCCGCCGGCTCGATTCCGAGGTCGTCCTGGTCCGCACCATCGCCGACTACATCATCGCCGCCGGGGGCAAGCGCCTGCGGCCGGCGCTGCTGCTGCTCACGGCCGGGGCCCTCGGGGCGAACGGCCCGTCGCGCCACGAGCTGGCCGCCGTCATCGAGTTCATCCACACGGCGACCCTGCTGCACGACGACGTCGTGGACGAATCCAGCCTGCGCCGCGGCCGGCGCACGGCCAACGCCGAGTTCGGCAACGCCGCCGCCGTCCTGGTGGGCGACTTCCTGCATTCCCGCGCCTTCCAGATGATGGTGGCCGAGGGCAACCTGCGCGTGATGCAGGTGATCTCGAACGCGACCAACGTCATCGCCGAAGGCGAGGTGCTCCAGCTCCTGAACGTGAAGGACCCGGACACCGACGAGGAGAGCTACCTGCGGGTCATCCGCTACAAGACGGCCAAGCTCTTCGAGGCGGCCACGCAGGTGGGCGCCATTCTCGCCGGGGCCCCCCCCGCCATGGAGCAGGCGCTGGCCGAGTTCGGCATCCACCTCGGCACCGCCTTCCAGGTGATCGACGACGTCCTCGACTACTCCGGCGACCTCGCCGAGACCGGCAAGAACCTGGGCGACGACCTCGCCGAGGGCAAGCCCACGCTGCCGCTCATCCGCGCCATGGCGGTCGGCACGCCGGCCGAGAAGGCGATCGTGCGCCACGCCATCGAGGAGGGCGGCAAGGCCGACCTCGGCGCCGTGGTGGCCGCGATCAACCGCACGGGGGCGCTCGACTACGCACGCGACTGCGCCCGCAAGGAGGCGGCCATCGCCACCGCCCGCCTGGACGCGCTTCCCGGTTCCGCGTTCAAGGACAGTCTGCTACAATTGGCGCAGTTTTCGGTCGAGCGGAAGTACTAGCCCGGCCGGGCATCCGACGGGCGCATCTGGCGCCCGTTTCGGCCTCGGGGTGTAGCTTAGCCTGGTAGAGCGCTACGTTCGGGACGTAGAGGCCGGAGGTTCGAATCCTCTCACCCCGACCATTCCCTGCACGGATCCGCCACTTCCCCTTCTGGGGAGGGTGCGCCCTCACTCGAGGCCGTAGCGCTTGATCTTCCTCCACAGCGTGGACTTGTCGATGCCCAGGATCTCCGCGGCCGTCGCGCGGTTGCCCTTGGTCTCGCGCAGCGTCTTGGCGATGAAGTAGGCCTCGATCTCCTCGAGGCTCTGCGGCTCGATCACTTCCATCGCGCGCCCCGGCGCCGGCTGCTCGGCGGCGAGCCCCGGCGGCAGCACGTCCACGTCGAGCATGTCGGTTTCCGTGAGGATGATCATCGACTGGATCGTGTTCTCCAGCTCGCGCGCGTTGCCCGGCCAATCGTGGCGCATGAGCGCGCCGAGCGCCCGTGTGGTGAGCCCCTTCACCGGCTTGCCCAGCCGGGCCGCGTGGCGCGCGAGGAAGTAGTTGGCCAGCAGCGCGATGTCGCTTCGCCGCTCGCGCAGCGGCGGCATCACGATCTCCACGATCCGCAGGCGGTAGTAGAGGTCCATGCGGAAGGCGCCGCTCTCCACGAGGGCGGGCAGGGGCCGGTTGGTGGCGGCGATCAGGCGCACGTCGGCGCGGCGCGGCTCGGTGTCGCCCAGCCGGTAGAAGGTGCCGTCCTGCAGCACGCGCAGGAGCTTCGCCTGGAAGGCGGGCGAGGCGTTGTTGATCTCGTCGAGGAAGAGCGTGCCGCGGTCGGCGGCCTCGAAAAGGCCGGGCTTCGCGCGGTCGGCGCCGGTGAAGGCCCCGCGCTGGTAGCCGAAGAGCTCGCTCTCGATCACGTTCTCGGGGATGGCGGCGCAGTTGACCGCGACGAAGCGGCCGTCCCGCCGCCCGCTCGACAGGTGCACCTGGTGGGCGACGACCTCCTTGCCGGTGCCGGACTCCCCGGTGACCAGCACGCAGCAGTCGTAGGCCGCGCAGGCGCGCACCATGCGCCGCACCTGCTCGATCGCCGGGTTCTTGCCCACCAGCCCGTCCATGTCCGCGTAGGCGCGGTTGGTCTCGCGCAGCCTGAGGTTCTCGCAGTTGAGCCGCCAGTACTCGAGCGCGCGGTCGACGATGCGGCGCAGGTCCTCGGGCTCGAAGGGCTTCTTCAGGAAGTCGTAGGCGCCGCCCTTGAGGGCCTCGACGGCGGCCTCCACCGTCGCGTGCCCGGTGAGCAGGATCACCTGCGTGAGCGCGCTCCTCGCGCGGGCGAAGCGCAGCACCTCCAGCCCGCTCACGCGCGGCATGCGCAGGTCGGTGAGCACCACCGCCACCGCCTCGCGCTCGAGGTATTCCAGCGCCGCCTGCGAGCTTTCCACCGCCACCACCTTCGCCGGCGCGGCCGAGAGCACCTCCTGGACCATGCGCCGCATGGCCGCGTCGTCCTCGACCACGAGGATCACGGCCATGCCGGACTCCTCGGCCGCGGACGGGCTGGGGGCGGTCGCGGCTTCCATCGCTACGCGGCCAGCGGCAGCGTCACGACGAAGCGCGCGCCGCCGCGGTAGTCGGGGTCGCAGTGGATCGTGCCGCCGACGCGGTTGACGATCGACTGGCTGATGGGAAGCCCCAGGCCGGTGCCGGCCGACTCGCCCTTGGTCGTGAAGAAGGGCTCGAAGAGGCGCGGGCGCACCTCCGGGGCCACGCCGGGGCCGTTGTCCTCGACGGTGATCACCGCGTGCCCGGCCTCGGCGGCCGTGCTCACCCGCACGCGGGGCGAGGCGCTCGCGGTGGCCGCCTGCGCGGCGTTCACCAGCAGGTTGACCAGCACGATGTCGAGCTGCCCGGAGCCGCCGCGCACCACCAGCTCGCCCTTCGTGTCGGCCTCGATCGCGACGCACAGGCGCCGGCCCTGGCAGTTCGTGACGGCTTCCACCGCCTCGCGCACCAGCTCGTTCACCTCGCAGGTCTCGGTGCCGCAGACGTCGCGGCGCGCGTAGGCGAGGAGGTTGTCGACGATGCGCGCGCAGCGCTTGGTCTCGGCGTGGATCTCGCGCGCGTACTCGGCGCGCTTCTCCTCGCTCGCCCGACCCTCGTTCAGGAGCTGCGCGTAGCCGAGGATGGTGCCGAGCGGCGTGTTGAGCTCGTGGGCCACGCCCGCGGCGAGCTGGCCCATGGCCCCCAGCTTCTCCGAGAGGCTCGCGCGGTCCTCCAGGCGCTTCCAGTCGGTGATGTCCTGCAGGATGATCGCCGCGCTCGCCTGCGCCGTGTGCGGCGCCTTGCCGAAGAAGGTGACGTTGAGCGAGACCTGCCGGGCGTCCTCGCCCACGCGCAGCGCGAGCACCTTGTTGGCGAGCGGCTGCTCGTACAGGAAGGCCTCGCGCAGCACCTCCCGCCCCATCTCGTCGGGGTGAAGCAGGTCGAAGACGTTGGCGCCCTCGAGCGCGGCCGCCGGCACGGCGAAGAGCGCCTCGGCCTGCCGGTTGGAGAGCGTCACGTTGAAGTCGCCGTCGACCACGAGCAGCGCGCCCGGCAGGCCCTGCAGGATCGCCTCGTGGCGGTTCCTCTCGGCGATGATGGCGAGCTGCGCCTGCTCCATCTCGCCGAAGAGCGAGCCGAGGTTGCGCGCGAGCACGTTGTACTCGTCGGCGACGGGCGCGAGGAGCGCGGCGGAAGCCGGCGGGAGCGCGAGCGGCTCGAGCGAGCCTTCGTTCGCGTGGCGCAGGGCCGAGTGGACGGCTGCCATGCCGCGGCCGTAGGCGCGCAGGGCGAAGGCGGCGGCGCCGAGGAGCGCGGCGAGCACGGCGGCCACCGCCCAGGCGAGGCCCGCGGGCGCGAGCCAGGCGACCAGCGCCAAGGTCGCTGCCGCGCCGAGCGCGAGCAGGGGCACGGCCCGCAGCGCCTTGCGCGCGGTGCCGGTGCCTTGCGGGTTTTCGGCGACTGCCTGCCGGGAATCGGCGGCGAAGTCCGCGCCTCCCATCGCTCCTCCGGTGTGCTTCCGGAAGCATGTTGCCACGGGGCCGGCCGGGTCGGTTGATCCCGGTCAGCCCCGCGGGGGCGCCTCAGAAGATGAACTGCAGGCCCAGCGTGTACTGCTTGTAGTCGCGCTGCGAGGGATTGGTGGGGTTCTGCACGTCGAACTTCACCTGCGCCGCCTCGAAGCTCACCTTGAGGAGTTGCCCGTCGATGAGGTAGTGGACGCCGATGCCGTCCCACTTCTGGTCGCGGTAGCCCGACGGCAGGTTGTACTCGCTTCGCTCGTGGCGGCCGAAGACCTGCACGCGGCCCGGGCCGACCTTGCCCGGCAGGAGGTAGCCCGCCTTCACGTACCAGCCCTCGAGGTCGGTGGTGGCCGGCAGGTTCGGGTCGGGCGAGAGGCCGAAGTGGGCCTTGCCGGTGTCGTAGCGCATCACCGCGGCCGAGGCCGTGACGGTGCCCGCCGAGGTCGGCTGCTCGAAGAAGACGTCGGCCGTCCACGCCTTGTAGTCGACCGTGTCCGACTTGCCGACGAAGTCGCGGTAGGCGACGCTCTTCTGGTAGTCGTAGGCCGCGCCGATGGTGAGCACGCGCCGGGTGCCGAGGTAGGTGCCGCGGTAGCCGAAGTCGAATTCCGGGTCGAGCAGGCTCACGTGCACGCGCCCGGTGAGCCGCGGCGAGTCCTTCGCGACCTCGGCGCCCTCGCGCCCGTCGGAGGCCATCACCTTGTACTGGAAGCGGCCGTCGGCGAGGTTGCCCCACATCGCGATGCCGGTGTCGCGGCTCCCGCCCCACGGCGTGTAGCTCATCACCTCGGCGCGGTCCATGGTGAGCGGGTCGAAGCAGGCTTCCAGGTTCTCGCGCGTGAACGCGTTCTTGAAGCGCCCGACGATGAAGCGCAGCTCGTCGCTGTGGTCCACCGTGATGTAGGCGTCGCGGAAGAAGATGCTCTTGTCGTCGTCGCCGCCGCGGCTGTCGGAGGGCGCGTCGACGTTGGCGTAGAAGCCCACGAGGTCGTTGTACTGGCCCGAGAAGGTGAGGCGGTTCCTGCGCAGGAAGAAGTCCGTCTGCCGGCCCGAGTCCGTGGACGAGGTGTAGCCGCGGTCCTGCGCCCACCCCTGGAAGGAGTAGTTGAAGGTGAGGCTGCCCTCCTTGCCGAACGTGATCGTGGGCCCCGCCGCGGCGCTGCCGGCGAAGGCGAGGAGCGCTGCGGCGACCGCGCCCGCCAGCCGCTTCGTGGTGGTCGTCCTGCGGGTCGGAATCCTGGTGGCACGCTTCATGTGTTTCCCCTCCTTGGGATCACTTCTTGTAGGCCTTCACGAGGTCCGCCGCGTTGCCCGTCTTGTGGCAGCTCGCGCACATCTCGGCGGGGTTGGGGCGCGGGTCCTTCACCATCTGCGAGTGGGCGAGCTCCTTCTTGATGAGCCGGGGGTTGCCCTTGTGGCAGCCGACGCAGGAGTTGTCGACGCTCTTGTGGTCGGTGTGCCACTTCTCCTGGCTGGGCGCGGCGGCGCGCTGGCCGTTGTGGCACTTGAAGCAGGAGGAGGCGCCCATGCCGCAGGCGTTGGCCTCGGCGATGGGGGAGACCGCGCGCATCGCGTCGCGCACGTCCGCGATCGCCTCCGCGCCCCACCCGCGGGCTTCGGCGCGCGGTTCGCCCGCGCCGTCGGCGCGCTCCGGGCCCGAGGCGGCGAGCGACCAGAGGAGCGCGGCGGTGACGACCGCGACCGTGCCGGCGGCGGTGCGCAGGGTGCCGCGGGCCAGCGCGCGCAGCTTGTCGATGAGCGGGGTGCGTTGCTTCATTTCTCGTTCCTCCTGGGTTGTGGGTCCTGCGCCGCCTTCTTCTCGGCGACTTCGATGTCGGCCTCGCCAAGGGCGCTCGAGCAGGTGCACGCCTTGTCGCTCTTGAACTTGAGCCGCCGCTTCTTCGGCTGCGCGGCGTCTTCGGCGGCCGCGGGCTTCGCCCCGTCGGCCTCCGCCTTCGCGGGCGCCTGGGCGTGCGCCACTGGCAGAAGGAAGGCCGCGACCAGCAATCCCGCAAGACGATTCATGGCGACCCCCGCATTGCGCACGCGATGGCGCGTGAACAGCAGGATGCGTGCCATCGCCCGGACCGTTGAAAAACAGGGACTTGCCGGCCGCTCACCGCCGCGCCGCATTGCATTAACCCTTCGGCGCGCGGGGGGCTTTCAATTTGCAACCCTCGCCGGCGCATCCGCCGGCGCCTCCGGAATGGCCACCTCGAGCTCGTCGAGGAAGAAGCGCGCCGCGACCGCCTTGCCCAGCGCCTCGTCCAGCTGCGCGCGCGTGGCCTCGTCCAGCCCGGGGTTGCGCCGGCGCATGTCGGCGAACATGCGTTCGTAGTGCTCGCCCGGGGCGACCTCGGTGCGCAGCACCGCGCGCCAGCGGCCCGGCCCCACGGCGATGTCGAAGGCGAACTCGTGCGTGGCGTCCGGCGCGAGGCGGGTGTCGGCGATCTCGCGGTCCAGCGCCACGTTGAGCGTTCGGCCCACGACGTGCTGGCCCACGAGCATGTGGGTGCCCGGCCCGCGCAGGTACACGCTGGCCATGATCTTGGGCACCACGTAGGTCGGCAGGTGGTGCCCGGCGCCGCGGTTGGCGAGCCGCACCGTGACGCGGGCGCGCCCCGCGTCCAGGCGCGCGGCCGTGACCTCGCGGCCCAGGGCACGCTTCACCATCTCCGGGTCGTGGATGCCTCGCCAGAGGTGGCGGCGCTCCGGCATGTGGCAGGCCTGGCAGGCGCGGCCCTCACGCGCGTGGCGGCTCGCGCGCCACTCCTCGTAGGTGTTCTCCAGCAGCTTGCCGTTGACGCGGCGGCCGTCGGGCGCGAACTGGTGGCAGGTCGAGCAGAAGCGGCTGTCGGAGAAGGCGGCCTCGGCGACGAAGCCGCCGTGGGGCTTGCGGCCCTCGATCGCCGGCGCGCCCGGCCGGGCCGGCGGGCCGAACCGCTCGTGGCGGCGGACGTGGCAGGCGGCGCAGGCGAGGCCGCGCAGGTGCAGGTCGGCGGGCACCCAGCCGGGCGGCGGCGCGGCGGGCGCGTTGGGCCACCCGCGTTCGAGCGCCATGAGCGCCTTCTGCTCCGCGAGCGGGGCGTGGCAGCGCAGGCAGTCGTTGCCGTGCCCCTGGTCCATGGTGCGCAGCTGCCAGAGGATGCCGGGGCCGACGGCGCGGCTGTGCAGGCTCGTCTTCCAGTCGGCGAGCTGCGTCGCGTGGCACGCGCCGCAGTCCTCGGGCGCGAGGCTCGCCTCGACCGGCGTGAATTCTTTCGGGGGATCGCCCTGGGGGGCGATGGGGTGCGACCAGTGGCGCGCGAGGAAGGCGTCGACGGCCTCGCTCGCGCGCTGCGCCTCGAAGTGGCGCCAGCCCGCCCAGAGGGCGAGGCCGGCGAGGACGACGAGCGCCGCCCCGCCGGCCGTGCGAAGCGTCAGCCGCAGGGGTTGCCTCCGCCGGGGCCGTCATCCGTGGGCCCGGTTCCCGTGCCGCCGCGCTTGTAGCTCTTGTCCTCGAGGATGATCTTGTTGGCGTGCACCGCGAAGGCGTTGGTGATGTTGCGCGTCGCGACGAGGGAGGCGGAGGTCGCCGGCCGGAAGAAGCTCTTCACGTCCGTGCGCCACGGCGAGTTGGCCGGGAGGATGTACTTGCCCGTGTTGTCCTGGATGTGGGAGAGCGAGTTCCACTCCACCATCGCGCCGTCGTAGAAGCGCACCGGCAGCCCCAGGATCCCGGCGGATGCAAACCCGGTGATCATGGCGCGGAAGGTGGTCTCGCAGTAGGCGTAGATCACGTCGCCGTTCTGGTAGCCGTTGCCGTCGCCCACGCCGGCGTAGGTGGCGTCCACGAAGCGGAAGCCGCCCGCGTCCGCGCCGCCCGTGAGGTAGTTCATCAGGACGGACTTCGGCTTGTACGAGAACCCCTTCGTCGAGTCGAGGAGGTTCGTGTACTGCAGCTGCAGCGTGCCGCGCGGGTGGCCCTGGCGCGAGCCGCCGTTCTGGAACGTGCGCATGTAGTCGTAGTTGGCCGGGGCCGCGCAGTTGGCGGCGCCGCACGCCGCGTAACCGGAGTCGCCCGGCTCGAGGCGCTCGCCGGCGCTGAACTGGCCGATCGAACGCGCGTCCCAGATGAGGACGCCGTCGCCCTTCGCGTTGGTGTCGGTCTCCGGCAGCACGTTCATCACGTCCTCGAAGGTGGCCTGAAGCGCCATGTTGTCCACCGGGATGTCGCGCACGCTCGCCGTGCCCGTGTTGGGCGCCGTGCTGGGCGTGGCCGTGAAGTCGGCCGCCGCGAGGCCGTTGCCGTTGATCCACTGGTTGCCGCCGTTGAGCACCGCCACGTTCTTCTTGTCCACGCCCCAGTAGCGCAGCGCGTACCAGCAGCGGCCCTGCGCCATCGCGTTGGGGTTGCTGCCCGTGCCCATGGCGCAGACGATCATGTCGTTCACGGGGTCGATGTTGTACTTGCGGATGAGCGCGTCCATGGTCGGCCCGTCCGGCACCATGCTCTGCGTCTCGATCACGCCGTTGGTGCGCGTCTGGATCCACTCCGAGGAGGGCGACAGGTAGGTGAACACGCTGGAGCCGTTGGGCTTGATGTACTCCGCGCCCGCCGGGCCCGTCGTGGCCTGGAAGATGATGAGCTTGCCGGTGATGCCCGCGGGGCGGTTGCCCGCCCAGTTCGAGATCCAGCTCTTGAGCGTGGCCGCCGTGATGAGGCCGTTCACGTTGGCGTTGTAGTCGTCCGCGGAAGTCTGCGCGATCTCCTGCGGCGAGTTCACGACGATCTTCACCACGTTGCCGGAGGAGGTGTCCTCGCGGCCGCCCCCGCCGCCGCAGGCGGCGAGCGCGAGGCACACGGCCGCGGCAGCCGCGGCGCGCGGGTTCAGCAGGTGCTGCAGGTCGTTGCCCAGTTGCCGTGTGCTCATGTTCTCCTCCGCAGTCTTCGCTTGGCCGTTTGGTTTGTCGCGGGCGAGGCCCGCCGGGGCCAAACTCAAGCACATTGCGTGCCGCTCCTCATCCCCCAAGGAAAACAAGACCTTGGGCCTTGCGGGCCGGCGCGTTGCATTGCACATTCCACCCGGCACTGGAGCGGCGCTCTCAAATTGCAAAGCGCCGCACGACCGCGCTCGGCGCGCTCCCGCTGTGAAATCAAGGGGCTGGCATCGCGGCATGCTACTTGCTATCCCATGGCCAACGACAGCGAACGAGGCAAGGCGGTGTACTGGTTGATCGATCCGATTGGCTGGATCTTCCCCGCCCTGCGCAAGGGCCCGGCGGATGCCGCGCCGGACGCGGCGTCGCGGTGGGTGGAAGTGCCGGGGCACGGGGCGATGGTGGCCGACGCGAGCGTCGACCTCATGGGCGCCACCTGCCTGCGCACCAACCTCGTCACGAAGCGCGCGCTCGACGCGGCCCGGCCCGGCACCGTGGTCGAGATCGTCTCGGACAACCTGAGCTCGGTCGAGACCATCCCGTTCATGCTGGCGGGGCACGGCTGCGTGCACCTGGGCACGCTGCACCTGGACGGTTTCTGGAAGATCTACGCGCGCAAGCTCGGCGCGGACGAAGGGGAGAAGGGGCAATGACGGAAAGCGTGGCATGCACGACCGAGGGGGTGGGCGCGGCGACCAGCCGGGCCAACGCGCTGCGGGCGGCGGCGGTGGTGGGGTTCTTCGTCCTGGTCTCGGCCGGGACGATCATCACCGACGCGCGCTACCTCTACTTCTCGGCCTACCTGTGGTTCGGCTTCATCTACGGCGCGAGCCTGCAGTACGGGCGCTTCTGCATGGCCTCGGCCGTCCGCGACCTCTTCGCGGTCGGCGTGCCGCGCATGGCGGTGGGCATCATGATCGCGGTCGTCCTCTTCAGCCTCGTGTCGGCCGCGGTGACGGTCGCCGGCAAGAGCACATTCCACGCGAGCCCCATCGGCCTGTACTCGCTCGTGGGCGGCGCGATCTTCGGCTTCGGCATGGTCTTCACCGGCGGCTGCGCCACGGGCTCGCTCTACAAGACGGGCGAGGGAAGCGTCTCCGCGCTGCTCGTGGTGCTTTCGCTCAGCTTCGCGCAGGCCCTCTTCGTCGACATCGGCGGTGTGCTGGATGCGGTCGTGCCCGCCTCGTGGACGGCATCGGCCGCGGCCAAGAACATGCCCGCCGAGCTCAGCGTGACGGCCGGCTGGTACGACCAGTTCCTCGCCGGCTACGTGTGGAACCTCAAGTCGGTGGTCGTGGGCGACGCGCTCGGCTTCTCCAGCCCCGCGGCCAAGGCGTTCATCGGCAACTCGCTCGTGAACGCGGTGCTGCCGGCGCTCGTGCTGCTCGTCGCGATCTACGCCATCTGGTACCGCAAGGGCTGGCTGCGCAAGAACAAGCTGACGGCGCCCACCGCCGGCGCCGAGGTGCGCGGCTGGTGGAGCATGGTCACGGCCTCGAAGCGCACCGCCATCGCCGGCCTCGTGCTGGGCGTGGCCGCCGGCCTGCAGATGTGGGTGATGCAGACGCTGCAGCAGAAGTTCGGCATCTCCAACGCCGGGGAGCTCCTCACCGCGATGGGCATCACCGAGGGCCTGAGCCTGCAGGAGACGGTGTTCGACCCCGGCTACTTCTACGTGACCACGCAGGAGGCGCAGGGCGCGGCCTGGGTGCTCGCGAAGCTCGGCGTGAACCTCGACGACAACATCTTCTTCGGGATGGAGAACGGCATCCCGTCGCCGCTCGCGAACCCCGTGCTGTGGATGAGCTTCTCGGTGATCGGCGGCTCGATGTTCATGGCCTTCCTCGCCAACGAGTTCAAGCTGAAGATGCCCACGCTCGAGATCGCCACCTGGGCCATCGCCGGCGGCATCCTCATGGGCATCGGCTCGCGCATCGGCATGGGCTGCAACATCGGCGCGTTCTTCGCGACGGTCACCAACGGCGACCCCTCGGGCTGGATCTTCCTCGCGGGCATGACCGCGGGCGGGTGGGTCGGCGTCAAGTTCTTCAACTGGTGGATCGAGCGCAAGATGGCGAAGGAAGCCCCGCTCGGGTTCTGATCCGCCCCATCCTTGTCACAACCGCAGACGAAAGGCAGTCCATGGCAGCGAAGTTCGAGAAGGTCTCCGACGGCAAGTACCAGCTGGACGTGCAGGGCTACGTGTGCCCGCACCCGCAGATCTACACGAAGAAGGCGCTCGAGAAGCTCGCCTCCGGCGACACGCTCGACCTCGTCTTCGACAATCCCTCCTCGGGGGAGTCGATCAGCGCCATGTGCGCGACGGAGGGCAACGACATCGTCTCCCAGGTGCAGGACGCCGGGAAGGCGATGCGCTGGACCATCCGCAAGGGCTAGGGTGGAGCCGATGCGCCTCGGAATCGTCGCCTCGCACGACTCGGCCGGCCCGCAGCTCGAGGGGCTCGCGGCCGCCGCCGCCGCCCGCGGCTGGGCCTGCCGCTGCTTCCTCACCGACTCGGCCGTGCGGCTCGCCGCATCCCCGCGCCTGGGCGAGCTCGCCCGCGCGGGCGCGATCCGCCTCGACGTGTGCGAGCACAGCTGGTCGCACTTCGGCGGCGGGCCCGCGCCCGACGGCGCGAACATGGGCACGCAGTTCCAGAACGCCGAGCTCGCGCGCGAGTGCGATCGCCTGCTCGTGCTGCCGGGGGCGCGATGAGGAACCTGCTCGTCGTCGCGAAGCACAACCAGGCCGAGGCCCTGCGCGTGGCCGCGGGTCTCACCCTGCTCTCCGACCCCGTGCGCGTGGCCGTCGTCGGCACGCTCCCCGACACGCCCGCCGTGGCCGAGCAGCGCGAGCTGCTCGAGTTCGCGGAAGTCCCGCTCGAGGTGGTCGCCGAGGGCGAAGCCGGCCGACGCCAGCTCGCCGGGGCCGTCCTCGCCGCCGATGCCGTCTACGTGATCTGACCATGGCCCGGAAGATCCTCATGCTGCACGACGCGCCCGCCGCCCCCGCGGCCGTGGCCGAACTGGCCGGCGACCTGCGCGAGCAGGGCGCCGATGTCCGCCTCGCTCCCTGCGCCGAGCCCTGGGACGCCGTCCTCGACGCCATCGCCGACGCCGACGCCGTCGTCTACTACAGGTAGGTCACGGCGCAGCCGCGAGCGGTCGCAGGTCGCGTCGAGCGGATTCCTGGGCAGGCAAGCGTGACCGCCGGATGGGTGCCCCGAAAGTCGAGGGCGCTCAACACACGAGCACCCTCGACTTTCGACCCATCTACAGTCGAGGCCGCTCGCGCTGCCTCGACCGCGGCGGTCGCCTGCCAAGGAATCCGCTCGACGCGACCTGCGACCGCTTGCCCGTGCCCGTGGCACCGTCCCCGAGTGCGCCGGCGCTGCATCACCGAGTGCGCCGGCGCCGCGCCGCCAAATGCGCCACGGTGCATCCCGGAGGGACGGGGGAGGACGAGAAGGCGGCGAAGTCCTTGGGACCGCGACCACCGGGATGGGGCAGCGCGGCGGCCCCATCTCTTGACGGGTAAAAACCCGGGGGTGGTCGTGTGTTGACCGCCCCCGGGTTTTTGGGCACCCGTCCGGTGGTCACGCTTGCGGGCCGAAGGACTTCGCCGCCTTCTCGTCCTCCCCCGGCCAACCCGGTCATTCGCCGTTGGCGGCACTCGGCGGCGCGACCCCGTCTCTCGAAGTTTTCTTGAACCGGTTCAAGGCCGCGGCGGTACCCGTGGGGGGATAATGGGGGCAGGATGATTCCCATTTCAAAGGCACAGTCAGGCCCGGCCGCCCGCAGGTCCGCGTGGGCGGTGTGGACCTGCGCGCCGCACCGCGTGTTCTTCCTGCCCGGCGCGCTTCAGCTCGTGGCCTCGATGCTCCTGATGGGCTGGGACATCGGCGGGCGCACGCTCGGCCTGTGGCCGGCGCCGCAATGGTCGATGCCGCCCGCCTGGGCGCACGCCTGGCTCATGGTGTACGGGCTCTTCCCGTGGTTCATCTTCGGTTTCGCGCTCACGGCCGTCCCCAACTGGACGGGCGTGCGGCCGACGCGCCGGGAGTGGCTCGCCGCGGGGCTGCCGATGATCGCCGGCATCCTCGTCTTCTACGCGGGCGTGCTCGCCTCGCGCGAGATGGCCGTCGCCGGCGGCGTGCTGCACCTCGCGGGCTGGGTCATCGGCACGGCGGCGCTCACGCGCATCGTGTTCACGGCCGAGGGCCGCGATCCGCAGGGGGTCGCGATCGTGGTGCTGTTGTGGACCGGGGCCATCGGCACGGCGGCCTTCCTGCTCGCCATCGCGACCCTGCGCGCCGACTGGCTCGCGTTCGCGCGCGACGGCGGCCTGTGGCTCGTCCTGCTGCCGGTGTTCCTGGTGGTGAACCACCGCATGATCCCGTTCTTCTCCAGCCGCGTGCTCACCGGCTACGCGCTCTACCGCCCGGCATTCTCGATCCCGTTCCTCGGCGCGGCGTGCGCCACGCACTACCTGCTCGAGAGCGCGTCGCTGGGCCAGTGGACCTGGGTGGCCGATGCGCCCATGGCGGCGTGGGTGGGGTGGCTCGCGTGGAAGTGGGGGCTCACGCAGAGCTTCCGCGCGAGGCTGCTGGCGATGCTGCATGTCTCGCTGGTGATGCTCGCGGCGGCGCTGGCGTTCTCGGCCGTGGCGAGCCTCGCTTCCCTGGCCGGGCACCCGGGCATCTTCGGGCGCGGGCCGCTGCATCTCCTCGCCGTGAGCTACCTCGCGGCCATGACCTTCGGCATGGTCTCGCGCGTCTCGCTCGGCCACTCGGGCCGCGCGCTCGAGGCCGACGCCGTCACCTGGTACGGCTTCCTCGCGCTCGTTGCCGTGGGTGTCGCGCGCGCGCTGGCCGATCTCGCGGTGCTGCCCGCCGGCGCCCGCTCGGCGCTGCTGGGCCTCGCCGCGCTCGCGTGGATCGCGATCGTCGCCGGGTGGGCCGCCCGGTTCGTGCCCATATACCTTTCCCCCCGCTCCGACGGCCGCGAAGGCTGACCGGCACGCGGGAGTTTGATCCTGGTCAAGACCCGGCCGAATCCCGCAAGGATGATCGCGCGATGCCCGATTCCGTGAACACCGATCTCCCGCCCCTCACCATTCGCGGCCGCAGCGCGCTGCCCGTCGTGCAGGGCGGCATGGGCGTGGGCGTCTCCGCCCACCGCCTCGCCGGCTCCGTCGCGCGCGAGGGCGCGGTGGGCACGCTCTCCGCCGTGGACCTGCGCCGGCACCACCCCGACCTCATGGAAGCCACCGGCAAGTCGCGCGACAAGGCCGCCATCGACGAGGCCAACCGCGTGGCGCTGGACCGCGAGGTGAAGGCCGCGCTCGCGATCGCCGGCGGCAACGGCATCGTCGCGGTGAACGTGATGCGCGCCGTCACCGAGTACTCCACCTACGTGCGCCAGTCCTGCGAAAGCGGCGCGCAGGCGGTCGTGGTCGGCGCGGGGCTGCCGCTGGATCTCCCCGAGCTCACCGCGGAGCATCCGGGCGTGGCGCTCGTGCCGATCCTCTCGGACGCGCGCGGCATCGGCATCGTGCTGAAGAAGTGGATGCGCAAGAACCGCCTGCCGGACGCGATCGTGATCGAGCATCCCGGCCACGCGGGCGGGCACCTCGGCGCCGCCAGGGTCGAGGACCTGCACGACAAGCGCTTCGACTTCGAGGTCGTGCTCGAGGCGACCTTCAGGCTCTTCCGCGAGCTGGGGCTCGCCGCCGAGAAGATCCCGCTCATCGTCGCGGGCGGCATCGCCACGCCGCAGCGCGTGCGCGAGCTGCTGGGCCTGGGTGCCGCCGCCGTGCAGCTGGGCACCGCGTTCGCGGTCACCGAGGAAGGCGACGCCCACCCCACCTTCAAGAAGGTGCTGGCGGAGGCGAAGCCCGAGGACATCGTGGAGTTCGTGAGCGTGGCGGGGCTGCCCGCGCGGGCGGTGAAGACGCCGTGGCTCGCGAAGTACCTCGAGAAGATTCCCGTCATGGAGCGCCGCCGCAAGCCGCGCACGCAGTGCACGCTCGCCTTCGACTGCCTGCAGGCGTGCGGGCTGCGCGACGGCCTGGCGAAGTTCGGCCAGTTCTGCATCGACCTGCACCTGGCCGCGGCGCTCGAGGGCAACCTCGACCGCGGGCTCTTCTTCCGCGGCGGCGGGCGGCTGCCCTTCGGCGACCGCATCCGGCCCGTTCGCGAGCTGCTCGACTACCTGCTCGCGAAGCCCGCGCCGAACCCGGCCTGATTGCCCTCACCCCCGACCCCTCTCCCCGAGGGAGAGGGGAGCCACGCCATCTACGCCGGAAACGCCACGCCGCGGCGCGAGGCCATCGAGCGCCCGAGGGCCTCGAGGTCGGCCGCGGAGAGGTAACGCCTCGCGAGGTCCGGGATCGCGCCATCCTCCGCCGGGATGTGGGTGGCGTAGATGTCGCGGAAGGCCGCCACCTCGGCCGGGTCGAGCGACTTGGGCAGGCCCTCGGCGATGCCGTGCAGGGGCTTCCTCAGCCGTGCCCAGACGGCCGCCATCTTCGCGTGGTCCTCCTCCAGCCTCGCGCGCAGCTCGCGGAAGCGGGCCAGCTCGCCCGCGTCCGTGATGCGCTTCTCGAGCAGCGGAAAGAGGTCGTCGTCCTCGTCCCCGTGGTGGTGGGGCGCGGATTTCTCGAAGTACCTGAGGATCGCCTGGGCGGCGTTCGTCGCCTCGGCGTCCACGCCCTTGCCGGCCAGGTGGGCGGGGAGCTTCGAGAGTGTGGTGAGCTGCTTTTCGATGCGGCGGTGGCAACCGAGCCACATGCCGATGGGATCGTCGAATCCCGCGGGGGTGTCGAACAGGTTCATGGGCGCGGAGTCTACGCCGCCGCGCGTGACAATAGGGTTGCGGTGCAGCATGGGCGATGGGAAGGCGGATGCCTTTCTTCGACTCCGCGAAGAAAGGCATCCGCCTTCCCATCGTCATGCCGCCGCAACCCTATTGTCACGCGCGGTCGGCGATCACGACGAAGCGTTCGGAGGTGCCGGGCCGGATGGCGTCGAAGGGCCAGCAGGTGATGAGCGTGAGCTGCGGGGAGTCCGCGGGGTCGAGCACGCGCGTCTCGTGCTTGTCCACGACCGCCACCTCGCGCACGCGGTACCGGGTCACGCGGCCGCGCGCGTCTTCCACGTCGATCTCCTCGTCCTCGTGCAGGTCGCGCAGGAAGGCGAAATGCGTGTCGCGGTGGGCGACGATCACGCTGTTGCCCGCGGAGCCGGGCAGGGCCGTGCCGCCGACGTGGCCGGGGCCGAAGGCGAGCGAGCGCCCGCTCGTGCCCTCCAGCACGTAGAGCGAGACGCCGCGCGAGGGCACCGTAAGCCGCGCCACGGGTCGCGTGTCGGCCCACGGCCACGGCCGCCGTGCGCCGTCCCGCTTCGTGCCTTCCCAGGACGACGCGATGAGGCGTTGCGCGATCGCGGCCTTCGCGTGGATCCACGCCGCGCCTCCCAGTTGCCACGCGGCCAGCGCGAGGAGGAGCCCCACCACCGCCACGACGGGCCAGCGGCGCCGGCGCGGGGAGGGAGCGGAGGCTTCCTCGAAAGCTTCCGCCGGGTACGACCGCCCGCGCACCGCGAAGCGCGCGGAACCGTTCACGAAGAAGGTGCTCATCGCGTGCCCTCCACCCCCGGCGCCCCTCCTGCCGGGAAGAGCCGCCCGATCAGGGCGACTCCCCCGGCTGCTGCCAGCGCAAGGAGTCCCAGCAGGATCTGCAGCGTCGAGGTCGTGTCGGTCTGCGGCAGCTCGCCCGCGACGGAACCGGCCGGCGCGGCGGTCTTCACGAGCGCCGTGCGCTTCTCGCCCGCGGGCGCCGTGGGTGTCACGTCGACGGCGACGAGGCTCGTGTAGCGCGACACGAGGTGGTGCTCCAGCGCCACCTCCAGCACGGCCGGGCGGATCTTCGCCTCCTCGGCGCCGAGGCGCAGCTCGTCCATGAGGGAAGCGATCTTCGCCCTGGCCCAGAGGGCGCCCACGCCGTTGGGCTCGCCACTCGGCGACGGCGTGAGCGCCACGCTCCAGGGTTCGTTGCCGCGCATGCCGGAGACGACGATCGTCCCCCGCGCGGTGGCGTGGGCGGCGGCCACGACGATCGGCTCGCCCAGGTAGAGGTCGGGCACGCGCGCCGGGAAGGTCTCCACGGGCGTGCCGTCGGGCCAGCGGACCGTGACGTCCTTGAGCACCGGCGAGCCGATCTTCGCGAAGAGCCGCGCCATCTTGTCCTGCACTTCGCGCAGGTCGCCGATGTAGGTGAAGGTGCCGCGGCCGAAGAGCGCCGCCTTGGTCATGAAATGGCTGTTGGGAGCGGAGCCGATGCCCACCGTGAAGAGACGCGTGGCGCCGAGGCGGTCGGCGATGAGACCGAAGAGCTGGTCCTCGTTGCCCACGGCCCCGTCGGTCATGAAGATCACCTGGCGCAGGTAGCCGGGCGTGTCGCGGCCGTCGAGCGCGAAGGCCAGCGCCCCGGCCATCTCGGTGCCGCCGTCGGCGCGAAGCCGGGCGACCCAGGCGCGCGCGTGCTCGAGATTCGCGGCGGTGGCGGGCAGCGCCGAGGGCCACATCGGGCGCGTGGCGGAATTGAATTCCACGACGTTGAAGCGGTCCTGCGCGGTGAGGGTGGCAAGGCCCGTGAGCAGCGCCTCCTTCGCCTGCGCCATCGAGGTGCCCTGCATCGAGCCGGAGGTGTCGATCACGAACACCGTCTCGCGCGGCAGGGGCGCGGCGGCGTTCGCGGCGGGCGCCGGCGGCATCACCATCAGGAGCGTGTAGTCCTTGCCGCCCCGCGACTCGGTGAAGGCGGCGGCCTGCGGCGTGCTGCCCGGCTGCGGGGCGAACACCAGCTCGAAGTCGCGGTCGGCCTCCTCCTGCTCCTTGCGCAGGGTGAGGATGGTGCGCGTGCCCGATTCCTTCTCGACCACCGCCTCGTGGTACGAGCTCTCCACCTTCGCGAGCGGCACGCCGGAGTCGATCACGACGCCGATCGCCACGGGGTTCACGCCGCCGCCCGTGGGGGCGTAGGCGGGGTGCGACACCTTCATGACGGCGTCCTGCGCGCCGTCGGCGGCGGGCTGGTAGCGCGGCGTGACGGCCAGCGGGAAGCGCAGGCGGTACTCGCCGTCCTCGTGGCGAAGCGCCTGCTGGTACTCGATCAGCACGCGCACGGTCTCGCCGGGGCCGATGTTGGCCACCGCGTTGGTGAAGAGGTTGGGGCGTTGCTGCTCGACCAGCGCGGCCTTCTTCCCCTCGCGCTTCGCCTGCACGTAGACGCGCGCGGCCTCGGCCTTCTCCTTCACCTGGCCCTCGATCACGCGCGAGCCGATACGCAGCCACAGGCGGTCGAGGGCGGCGTTCTCCGGGAGCGGGAAGACGTACAAGCCTTCGACGAAGTCCGTTCCGGGGTTCACGAAGGTCTGCGCCACGCGCGTGCGGGCGACCATGCCGGTCACGTGGATGACGACGTCGGTCTCGACCTTGGGGGCGGGGGCGAAGGCGCCGTCGGCGCCCAACCGGAAGAGCAGGGTGCCCGTCTTCGCGTCGTTGGGGCGCGTCTGCGTCTGCGCCTGCGCCGTGCTCGCGAGCCCGAGGGCCACGAGCCCCAGCAGCACGCTCGCCGCGATGCCCGACAGGATCGCCTTGCCCAGCAACTCGATGAAGTCGGCCAGCGCCGACTCGACGCCGCCCCGGTACCCGCCCGCCTTGCCGTCCATCTTCTTTCCCCTTGTTCTCGCGCCGACCCATTCGGCCAGGCCATTTCGCGCGGGCGCGGGGGCGCCGCCCTTGGCGAAAGCGGGAAGGGCGGCGAACAAAGGTGTCAAAAAGATGGCGGGACGGGTATTGGGGACGGTTCTGAAGAACCGTCCCCGAAACCCGTCCCCTATAATCCGGGCATGCCGAAACGGATCGCGCTCGTCGAGGACGACGCCACCATCCGCCAGAACTACGCCGATGCGCTCGCGCGCGCCGGCTACGAGGTGCAGGCGTTCGCCGACAGGCCGCAGGCCATGCGCTCGCTCGCCACGCGGCTGCCGGACCTCGCCATCATCGACATCGGGCTGGGCGCCGAGATCGACGGCGGCTTCGCGCTATGCCGCGAGCTGCGCGCGACGTCGGCCACGCTCCCCATCATCTTCCTCTCGGCCCGCGACTCGGACTTCGACATCGTCTCGGGCCTGCGCCTCGGCGCCGACGACTACCTCACCAAGGACGCGAGCCTGCCGCACCTGCTTGCGCGCATCGCCGCGCTTTTCCGCCGCGTGGAAGCCGCGCGCGAACCCGCCCGCGACGACGAGCGCCTCGTGCGCGGGCCGCTGGAGCTCGACGCCGCCCGCATGACGGCCGTGTGGAAGGGCCTGCCCGTCGACCTCACCGTGACGGAATTCTGGATGGTGCGCTCGCTCGCCCGCCACCCCGGCCACGTGAAGGACCGCGACACGCTCATGCGCGACGCCGAGATGGTGGTCGACGACGGCACCATCACCTCGCACGTGAAGCGCATCCGCAAGAAGTTCCTCGCCGTCGACGCCGCCTTCGACGCCATCGAGACCGTCTACGGCATGGGCTACCGCTGGACGGAGAAGGCGTGAGGGCCGCGTTCGCCGTGCTTGCGTCACTCGCGGCGATGCCAGCCGCCGCCGCGTCGCCCGTCCTCTGGCACGCGCAGGTCGACAACGACGTCTTCCACTCCGACCGCTGGTACACGAGCGGCGTGCGCATCTCCCGTTCGGCGCCGCTCGCGGCGGATTCGCCCTTCGCGGCCTTCCTGCGGCCCGTGGGCACCGGCGAGCAGCGGGTCGACCTCGGGATCCTCCACGAGGTCTACACCGGCGACGGCCGCCAGTCGCTCCTCCTGCCCGACCGCCCCAACGCGGCGCGCCTGCTCCTCACCGCCGCGCGCCACGACATCGGCCCCGATACGCTCGCCACCTGGGCGCTGGAAGCGGGCGTGGCCGGCCCCGCCGCGCTGGGCGAGGAGGCGCAGGACCTCATCCACCGCCTGGCCCCCGCCCCCGAGACGGACTGGGCGACGCAGAAGGACAACCGCGCCGACCTGCAGCTCGCCGCGGCGTGGTCGCAGCGCCTGCCGCTGGAGGCGATCCCGGGCGCGCTGGTCGTGCACGGCGGGGGCGTTGCCGGCACGCTCGTCGCCTTCGGCCACGCCGGCGTCGAGTGGCGCACGGGCGGCCCCGCGCAGGCCGCGAGCCCGCTGCTGCGCTTCGCCGCCACGCCCGTGCTTCCGGGTGCGAGCAGGGGCTTCGGCTTCTTCGCCGGCGCGAGCATCCGCGCCGTGGCGCGCAACCGCCTCCTCGAGCGCCGCGACGACGATCCCCTCGCGCAGCCGGGACGAGAGCGGCGCGTGCACCGCGTGGCCGCAGGCTTGAGCTGGTCGCAGCCCTGGGGCGCCATCACGCTCGGCCTCGCGCAGGATTCGCGGGAGTTCACGGGGCAGCGCGCGCCCCACCGCTTCGGCTCTCTCTCGTTCTCCATCGCCTTCGACTGACCCGGCGCCATGCGCGCGGCCTTCGTCCACGGCATCCGCTTCCGCCTGCTCCTTTCCGCCCTCGTGCTGCTGGCGATCCCCGCGCTCGCCGCGCAGTTCATCAGCCGGATGGAAGCCTTCCTGCGCGGCGCCCAGGAGCAGGACCTCGCCGTCACCGCCCGTGCCGTGGCCTCGGCGCTCTCCGACCGGCCCGCGCTCTTCCCGCCCGCCGGCGGCGAGCCCGGCGACCCCGAGGACGAGGAGCGCCGCCGCATCGTGGGCCTCTTCGCCGCTGCGGACCCGGTGGCCGCCGCGAGCCTCGGCACCGCCTACATGCCGTCCGAGGAAATCGAGCGCTTCCTCGACATCATGGGCCGGCGCGCCTCGCGCGCCTGGGTCGTGGACACGCGCTCGCGCGTGCGCGGGCTCTCCGGGTCGCTGCGCGAGCCGCCGCCCGCCAAGGGCGAGCCGCCCCGCGCGACGATCATGTCGTGGCTGAAGCCCGTGGTGTCGCTCATCGTCAGCTCGCCGGAAGTGCCCGCCGGCGACGAGTCCAAGCCCGTGCGCTCGCAGGTCGACCGCGCGCTCATCGGCGTGGCTTCCACCCACTGGCGCGGCACGCGCGACCGCGAGGTGGCCATCCTCTCCGCGGCGCAGCCGATCTTCGTCGGCGACGACATCGTCGGCGCCGTGGTGGTGGAGGAGACCACGGCGTCCATCCTGCTGCTGCGGCAGTCGGCGCTGGAAAACCTCATCGCGGTCACGCTCGCGGTGTGCCTCGCGGCCTTCGCGATCCTCCTCTTCTTCGCGAGCCGGCTCGCCACGCGCATCCGCCGCCTGCACGCCGAGGCCGAGGCCGCCATCGACGCGCAGGGCCGCATCCGCGGCGACATCACGCTCACCGGCGCGAAGGACGAGATCGGCGACCTCGAGCGCACCATCGCCGGCGTGCTGGGGCGGCTTCGCGACTACAACGCCTACCTCGAGCAGATGGCCTCGCGGCTCTCCCACGAGCTGCGCACGCCCGTGGCCGTGGTGCGCTCCTCCCTCGACAACCTGCGCAGCCAGTCGCCCGGGGGCGAGGCGCGCGTCTACCTCGACCGGGCGGGCGAGGGCGTGGAGCGGCTCTCGCGCCTCATCTCGCGGCTCTCCGAGGGCACGCGGCTGGAGAAGATGCTGGAGAGCGCCGAGCGCGAGCCCTTCGACCTCGCCGCCGTGGTGCGCGGCTGCGTGGAAGGCTACCGCGGCGCCTACCCGGGGCGCGCGTTCGAGTGCGTCGTGCCGCCGGCGCCGGTGGCGATGACCGGCGTGCCCGACGCCTTCGCGCAGCTCCTCGACAAGCTGGTGGAGAACGCGCTCGACTTCGCCCCGGCGGACAAGCCCGTGCGCGTGGTGCTCGCCACCGACGGCCGCCGGGCGCGCCTCTCGGTCTCCAACGAAGGCCCGCCCATCCCGCCGGCGATGCTACCGCGTCTCTTCGACGCGATGGTCTCGGGCCGGGACGAGGGGGCCGGCCGCGGCGGCCACCTCGGCCTCGGCCTCACGGTGGTGCGGCTGGTGGCCGAGTTCCACGGCGGCTCGGCGCGCGCGATGAACCTGCCGGAGGGCCGCGGCGTGGTCTTCGAGGTGGAGGCGCCGCTCGCCTGAGCTAAACTGGAGGCAGGAATTCACCGGAAAGTCCCCGCCGTGGCCCGCATCCTCCTCCTCCTCGCGATCGGCTTCGCCATCTACCTGCTCTTCCGCGGCTTCTTCCGCTCCCAGGTGGGCGGGGAGACGAAGGCCGAGCCGAAGGACGTGGAGGACATGGTCGCCTGCTCGCTCTGCGGCGTGAACATGCCGCGGAGCGAGGCGAAGGAAGATGGCGGCAAGTTCACCTGCCGCGACCCCGCGAGCTGCAAGCAGCCGAGATGACGCCCGCCGCGCTCGCCCCCGGGGCCCTGGCCGACCGCCCGCGTGGCGGCGAGCGCGCGCCGCTCACGGCGGCCATCGACGACACCGCCTGGCGCACGCTCGTCATCTTCTCGGCCTACCGGGTGGTGCTTGCGCTGGGCCTCGCCGGCGCCTACGCCTTTCTCAACGCGTTCTTCCAGCTGGGGACGCTCCAGCCCGGGCTCGCGGTGGCCACCCTCGTGGCCTATGCCGTGGCGGCGGTGCTCCTGGTGGTGCCGGCGCTGCTGCGCGAGCCGCGCCTGTCGCTGCAGGTGACGGCGGCCGTGTTCATCGACGTGCTGGCCATCGGGGTCCTCATGCACACGAGCGGCGGCATCCGCTCGGGCATCGGGGTCTCGCTCCTCATCTCGCTCGCCGCGGCGGGCCTGATCACGCGCGGCCGGCTGGTGTTCTTCCACGCGGCCGTGGCCGCCATCGCGATCCTCGTCGAGCAGGCGTTCCAGATGTGGCGCTTCGACGCACCGGCGAGCGACTTCCTGCAGTCCGGCCTGACCAGCTTCGCGCTCTTCGCCACCGCGGGCCTGGGGTGGACCCTCGCCAACTACGCGCGCACGAGCGAGACCATCGCCCGGCAGCGCACCATCGACCTCGCCAACATGTCGCAGATCAACGAGCTGGTGATCCGCGACATGCAGGACGGCTTCCTCGTCGTGGACCCGGAGGGCACCATCCGCCAGAGCAACCCGCGCGCGGCGCAGCTCCTCGGGCCGCTGCCCGCCGGGCGCCGGCCGCTGCTCGCCGAGTACTCGCCCGAGATCGCGAAGCTCATGGCGGAGTGGCGGCGCGGGCCGGAGGTGACCTACGCGCCGTTCCGCACGCCTCGCTCCTCCACGGAGCTCGCGGTCCACTTCGTCCCCATCGGCGGGGGCGAGACGCCGCCCACGGTGGTGTTCGTGGCGGACGTGGGGCGCCTTCGCGCCCACGCCCAGCAAATGAAGCTCGTGGCGCTGGGCCGGCTCACGGCCTCCATCGCCCACGAGATCAGGAACCCGCTCTCCTCGATCAACCACGCCGCGGAGCTGCTCGCGGAAAGCGAGCGCGCGCAGGCGGGCGACGACCGGCTGGTCACGATCATCCGCGACAACGTACACCGGCTGGACCGCATCGTGCAGGAGATCCTCTACCTCAACCGCCGCGACCGCGCCGAAGCCGAGGACATCGACCCGCGCGGCTTCCTCGAGCCGTTCGTGGCCGACTTCTGCGCCAACGAGCGGGCCCCCGCGGAGGCCATCGCGCTCGACCTGCGCACCACGCAGCGCATGCGCTTCGACCGCCAGCACCTGCACCAGGTGCTGTGGAACCTCCTGCGCAACGCGTGGCGGCATGGCAGCAAGGGCCCGGGCTCGGTGCGCGTGAGCCTCGTGCCGGAGGCGCCCGGCATGCTCGCGCTGGAAGTGGCCGACGACGGGCCGGGCATCCCGGCCGAGCACCAGGTCCACCTCTTCGAGCCCTTCTTCACCACCGAGGCGCAGGGAACCGGGCTGGGCCTCTACATCGCGCGCGAGCTCTGCGAGGGCAACGGCGCGCGCATCGAGTACCGCGAGGGCGGCCCCGGCGGGCGCTTCCGCATCACCCTGAGGGGCACCTGATGGCCAACAAGGCGGTCCTGATCGTCGACGACGAGGCCGACATCCGCGAGCTGCTCGTGGTCACGCTCTCGCGCATGGGCATCGACGCCGACAGCGCCGCGAGCGTCGCGGAGGCGAGGGAGGCGCTGGAGCGCCGCGCCTACGACCTCGCGCTCACCGACATGCGCCTGCCCGACGGCGAGGGGCTGGAGGTGCTGCGCCACATCGCGGAGCACTACGGCAACACGCCGGTGGCCGTGATCACGGCCTACGGCTCCACCGAGAACGCGGTGGCGGCGCTCAAGGCCGGCGCCTTCGACTACCTCGCCAAGCCCATCAAGCTCGACCAGCTGCGCCCGCTGGTGATGAGCGCGCTGAAGCTCCCGCGGCACCCGCATTCGCGGCGCGCGGCCTCGGGCGAGTCGGCGAACAACGGCGTGCCGCGGCTCATCGGCGAATCGGCGCCCATCCAGCGCGCCCGCGAGATGATCGGGCGGCTGGCGCGCTCGCAGGCGCCGGTCTACATCACCGGCGAGTCCGGCAGCGGCAAGGAAGTCGCCGCGCGCATGATCCACGCCGGCTCCTCGCGCGCGGATGCCCCCTTCGTCGCGGTCAATTGCGGCGCGATCCCCGAGAACCTCATGGAGAGCGAGTTCTTCGGCTACCGGAAAGGCGCCTTCACGGGCGCGGAAACGGACCGCCAGGGCTACCTCCACGCCGCGCAGAAGGGCACGCTCTTCCTGGACGAGGTGGGCGATCTCCCGCTCGCGATGCAGGTGAAGCTGCTGCGCGTGATCCAGGAGAAGAAGTTCCGCCGCCTCGGCGACACCGAGGAGGAGGGGATCGACATCCGCATCATCTCGGCCACGCACCGCTCGCTCGCCGAGCAGGTGGAGGCGGGCGAGTTCCGCCAGGACCTCTTCTACCGCCTCAACGTGATCGAGATGAAGATGCCCAGCCTGCGCGAGATCCCGGAGGACATCCCGCCCATGGTCTCGCAGGTGGTCGAGCGCCTGGCGCGGCAGAACGGCGTCCCGCCGCCCGTGGTGGCCGAGGACGCGCTCCTCGCGCTCAGGCGCTACGACTTCCCCGGCAACGTCCGCGAGCTGGAGAACATCCTCGAGCGCGCGCTCGCCCTGTGCAGCGACAACACCATTCGCGAGGGCGACCTCTACCTCACGCAGGCCACGCCCCGCGAGAAGGTCGCGGCCACCGACGGCGCGCTCGGCACGCGCGGGCTGCCGCTGCACGACTTCCTCGACCAGGTGGAGCGCGAGGCGATCATGAAGGCGCTGGAGGCGACGCGCTTCAACAAGACGGCGGCGGCCAAGCTCCTCGGCATCACCTTCCGCAGCCTGCGCTATCGCCTCGACCGGCTGGGGATCGACTGAGGCGCGGCCGGCCATGCCCATCTTCGACATCGAGATCGTGCGGCGCGCGGGGGAGGCGGTGGCGCCGGGCCTCGCATCGCGGCTCGCGGATGCGCTCGGCAACGCGCTGGGCGCGGCCCCCGGGAAGGCGTGGGTGCGGCTGCGCTCGCTCGCGCCCGAGGCCTACGCGGAGAGCGGCGAGGGAGACGGCCGCGCGAGCCCCGTCTTCGTGACGATGACCGCCTCGGCGCCGCCCGAGGGCGAGGCGCTCGACCGCCTGGTGGCGCAGGTGACGCAGGTGGTGGCGGGCCTGGCCGGGCGCCCCGCGGAGAACGTCCACGTTCTGCTTCAGCCGGCGGCGAAGGGGCGCATCGCCTTCGGCGGAAAGGTCGTGAAATGACCGCAAGGATCCGGACGGTGAACCTGGACCGGTTCGCCGAAATCCTCCCGCAGCTCTCCCAGCTCCTGCTGGACGCCGTGAACACCGGCGCCTCGCTCGGCTTCTGGATGCCGATGTCGCAGGCGGACGCCGTGCTCTACTGGCGCGAGGTGATGCAGGGCATGATCCACGAGAAGCTGGTGCTCCTCGTGGCGGAGGATGGCGGCGAGGTGGTGGGCACGGTGCAGTTGCTGCTCGCCGACCGCCAGAACGGCCACCACCGCGCCGAGATCCGCAAGCTCATCGTGCGCGGCACCCACCGCGGCCACGGGCTGGGCCGGGCGCTGCTCTCGGCCGCGCACGTCGAGGCCGCCTTCCGCGGCCGGCGCCTGCTCATCCTCGACACGCGCACGGGCGATGCCGGCGAGCGCCTCTACGAGAGCATGGGCTACACGCGCGCGGGCGAGATCCCGGGCTTCACCATCGAGCCCGACGGCGCGCGCCACGGCACGACGATCTTCTACCACGTGCTGCCGTGAACCCGTTCGGGACCGAGCCCGGCGCGGCGGCGCCCGCCCCGCGCTTCCTCGTGGACATCGGCGGGATGTGCGCGGGGGCGAGCTGGATTCCCTCGCCCAATTGCGATGCGAGGCCGGAAGACGCGGCGATCTCGCTCGTGGTGATCCACGGCATCTCGCTGCCGCCGGGGGAATTCGGCGGCGAGTGGATCACGGACCTCTTCCTCGACCGCCTGCACCCGGGCGCGCACCCGTACTTCGCGGGGCTCGCGGGCGTGCGCGTCTCCGCGCACTTCCTCGTGCGGCGCGAGGGCGAGGTGATCCAGTACGTGCCCTGCGAGCTGCGCGCCTGGCACGCCGGGAAGTCGGCGTGGAAGGGCCGCGAGCGCTGCAACGACTTCTCCATCGGCATCGAGCTGGAGGGGACCGACTACTGGCCCTACGCGGACGCGCAGTACGAGTCGCTCGCGGAACTCACGCGCGCGCTCTTCGACCGCTACGGCGTGCTGGACCTCGCCGGGCATTCCGACATCGCGCCGGGCAGGAAGACCGACCCCGGCGCCCACTTCGACTGGCCACGCTACCGCGCCGCGATCGGCGCCTGAACGGACACCTCCATGGACTTCGCTCCCTCCCCCAAGGCCGCCGATTTCATCGCGCGCATGCGGGCCTTCATGCGCGACCACGTGCTGCCCGCCGAGCCCGGCTACGCCGACGAGCTGGTGGGAGGCGCCGACTGGCGGCGCTGGAAGCAGCCCGCCATCATGGAATCCCTCAAGGAGCGCGCGCGGCGCGAGGGGCTCTGGAACCTCTTCCTGCCGCACGCGGGCCTGGGCGCGGGGCTCTCGAACGCGGACTACGCGCCGGTCGCCGAGCTCACCGGCCACTCGCTCATCGCGCCCGAAGTCTTCAACTGCAACGCGCCAGACACCGGCAACATGGAGGTGCTGGCGCTCTACGGGTCGGAGGAGCAGAAGGAGCGCTGGCTGCGGCCGCTGCTGGCGGGCGAGATCCGCTCGGCCTTCTGCATGACGGAGCCGGAGGTGGCCTCGAGCGACGCGACCAACATGCGCGCGACCGCCGTCCTCGAGGGCAACGAGGTGGTGCTCAACGGCCGCAAGTGGTGGAGCAGCGGCCTCGGCCACCCGCACTGCCGCGTGGCGATCTTCATGGGGCTCTCGGACCCGGCCGCGGACAAGCACCGCCGGCACTCGATGGTGCTGGTGCCGCTGGACACGCCGGGCGTGCGGATCGAGCGGATGGTCCCCTCGTTCGGCGTCTACGACGAGCCCTCGGGCCACGGCGAGGTCACCTTCGACAAGGTGCGCGTGCCGGCATCGAACGTCATCGCCGGCATCGGCCGCGGCTTCGAGATCGCGCAGGGGCGCCTGGGCCCCGGGCGCATCCACCACTGCATGCGCGTGATCGGCGCGGCGGAGCGGGCGCTCTCCCTCCTGTGCGCGCGGGCGGACAGCCGCGTCGCCTTCGGCAAGCCCCTTTCCGCGCTGGGCGGCAACGCCGACGTGATCGCCAACGCCCGCATGGCGATCGAGCAGGCGCGGCTCCTCACGCTCAAGGCGGCATGGATGATGGACACCGTGGGCGCCAAGGGCGCGATGAGCGAGATCTCGCAGATCAAGGTGGTGGCGCCCAACATGGCGCAGAAGGTGATCGACGCGGCGATCCAGGTGCACGGCGGCGCGGGCGTTTCCGACGACTTCCCGCTCACCGCGCTCATGGGCTACGCGCGCATCCTGCGCATCGCCGACGGGCCGGACGAGGTGCACCGCGGGCTCGTTGCCAAGCTCGAGTTGCGCCGGCAGCGGGCGCTTCGCGAAGGGGAAGCCGCCGCATGATCGAAGCCGCGGAGGTCGTCGACCAGGCGGGGCCGGTGCGCGCGGGCGAGGAGCTCGACCTCGCGCGGGTCGACCGCTACCTCAGGAAGCGCATTCCCGGGCTCGCCGGGCCGCCCGAGGCGGGCCAGTTCGCTCGCGGCGCCTCGAACCTCACCTACCTGCTGCGCTACCCGGGCCGGGACCTCGTGCTGCGCCGCCCGCCGTTCGGCCACAAGGCGAAGACGGCGCACGACATGCTGCGCGAGGCGCGCGTGATGCGGCTCGTGCGGCCCGCGTATCCCGTGGTGCCCGAGGTGCTCCTCGTGTGCGACGACCCGGTGGTGATGGGCTGCGACTTCTTCGTGATGGAGCGGATCGCGGGAATCATCCCGCGGCAGGACCTGCCCGCGGGGCTGGGGTTCGACGCGGCCACCACGCGGCGGCTGTGCGAGGGCGTGATCGACAAGCTGGTGGAGCTGCACGCGATCCCCCTCACGCCGGAGCTGCTCGCGATCGGCAAGGGCGAGGGCTACGTGCAGCGGCAGGTGGAAGGCTGGAGCCGGCGCTTCCGCGACGCGCGCACCAGCGACGTGAGCGATTTCGAGGCGGTGATGGGCTGGCTCGCCGCAAACCGCCCCGCGGGCGAGGTCGCCATCCGCGTGATCCACGGCGACTTCCGCTTCGACAACGTGGTGCTCGACCCCGCGGACCCGCTGCGCGTGATCGGCGTGCTGGACTGGGAGATGGCCACGCTCGGCGACCCGCTCATGGACCTCGGCAACTCGCTCGCCTACTGGGTGGAGGCGGGCGACGACGAGTACTTCCGCGCCACGCGCCGCCAGCCCACCAACGCGCCGGGCATGCTCACCCGCAGCGAGGTCGTGGCGTACTACGCGGCGCGCACGGGGCTGCCGGTGGCGAACTTCGATTTCTACCTCGCCTTCGGGCTCTTCCGCCTCGCGGTGATCGTGCAGCAGATCTGGCGGCGCTACCGCGAGGGCGCCACGAAGGACCCGCAGTTCGCGCGGTTCGGGCCGCTGGTCGATTACCTCGACGGCCGCTGCCGTCGCCTTTGCGGGGTCTGACCCCATGACCGGCACGGCGGTGATCACGGGCGCGGCCGAGGGCATCGGCCGGGCGATCGCTGAGGAGGCGGCCGCGCGCGGCATGCGGCTCGTGCTGGCGGACATCGACGCGCTTCGGCTGGAGGCGACCGTGGCGGCGCTGCGTGCGGCCGGCGCCGAGATCGAAGGGCTTCGCACCGATGTCTCGAAGGCGGCGGAAGTCGACGCGCTCGCCGCTTTCGCGTTCTCGCGCTTCGGCGGCGTGCGGCTGCTCGTGGCGAATGCGGGGGTCGCGTGCGCCAAGCCCGTGTGGGAGACCACGCCCGGCGACTGGGAGTGGGTCATGGGCGTGAACCTGTACGGCGTCACGAACGCGCTGCGAGCCTTCCTGCCGCGCATGCTCGCTTCCGGCGAGCCGGGCCACGTGTCGGCCACGGCCTCGATGGCGGGGCTCCTGTCGCTGCCCTCCATGGCGGCCTACAACGCGAGCAAGCACGCGGTGGTGACGGTGATGGAGGGGCTGCACCACGATCTCACCGTGCGCGGCGCTAAGATCGGCGCGAGCGTCCTCTGCCCGGGCTGGGTGAGGACGCGCATCGCGCTCTCCGAGCGCAACCGCACCGCGGGCGAGGTCACCCGGCCCGAGGCGCTCGACCCCGTGGCGCAGAAGATGGTCGGCGCCGTGCACCAGGCCGTCTCGCAGGGCATCGAGCCCCGCGATGCCGCGAAGGCCCTCTTCACGGCCATCGACGAGAAGCGCTTCTACGTGCTGACCCACGCGAACTCGAGGTCCGGCGTCAAATCCCGCCTCGAAGACATCCTCGCCGACCGCGTCCCCACCCTCGTCCGCCTCTAGCGGGACGTACCCCGGGGACGTACCCGCGGGTACGTCCCCGGGGTACGTCCCCGGGGTCTGTCCCATCTGTCGGTAGGGCTTGCGAAAGGCCCGATGTCGTGAAACCCGCGTGGATGCTCGCGTTGCGGGGATGTTGCTCAATCGTTACGCAGCAATCCCGCCCAAGGGCCTGATTTCCCTTACGAAAAAAATGTTTCTGCGGGCGCTTGCGCCTGTGTTTTTCCTTTACTAGACTTTGTGGCCACTCTTGCTCGCCGGTACTAGATGTTGTGGGCAAGGCATCGAACAACTTGTGGATATCCGCGGGGAAAACATCGCGTTATCCACAATGAAAACAGGACCTTGGGAGCAACTCCCGGGGCCCTGCCCGAGACCCGAATCGCCGGCGGCGCTCCCAGCGGCCCGCCCGCCCCAAGAACAGCCGTACACAAGGAGAGGACCCATGCGCCTGGCTTCCGATATCGATCCCTCGGCCCCCCTTCCCAACCCGTCGATGAGCGAGGAGGGCGCCGGCTCGCCGGACCGATACGCGGACTACAAGGTCATCCGCCGCAACGGCGCGGTCGTGGGCTTCGAGCCGGACAAGATCGCCGTCGCCGTGACCAAGGCTTTCCTCGCCGTCGCGGGCGGCACCGCAGCCGCCAGCGCCGGCGTGCGCGAGAAGGTGCAGGCCGTGACGCAAGCCGTGGTGGGCGCGCTCGTGCGCCGCCACCCCTCCGGCGGCACCTTCCACATCGAGGACATCCAGGACCAGGTCGAGCTCGCTCTCATGCGCGCCGGCGAGCACCAGGTCGCCCGCTCCTATGTGCTCTACCGCGAGGAGCGCGCCCGCGAGCGCGCCGCCCGCGCGCAGGAGGCCGCCGAGGCCCGCCAGCCCAGGCTGCACGTGACGGTGAACGGCGCCAAGGTGCCGCTCGAACTCGGCATGCTCGAGGCGCTGGTCGCCTCCGCCTGCCAGGGGCTGGGCGATGCGGTGGAGCCGAGGAAGATCATCGACGCGACGCTTCGCGACCTCTACGACGGCGTCCCGCTCGAGGAGGTGCACAAGTGCGCCATCCTCGCTGCGCGCATGCTGATCGAGCAGGACCCGGCCTACACCTACGCCTCCGCGCGCCTGCTGCTGCACACGATCCGCCACGAGGTGCTGGGCGAGGAAGTCGCGCACGAGCAGATGGCCACGCGCTACGCCGAGTACTTCCCGGCCTTCATCCAGCAGGGCATCAAGGCGCAGCTCCTCGACGAGAAGCTGGGCACCTTCGACCTCAGGCGCCTGGGCGAGGCGCTCGACCCCGCGCGCGACCTCAAGTTCGACTACCTCGGGCTGCAGACGCTCTACGACCGCTACTTCCTGCACATCCACGACCACCACATCGAGCTGCCGCAGGCCTTCTTCATGCGCGTGGCGATGGGCCTTTCCATCAACGAGGTGAACCGCGAGGAGCGCGCGATCGAGTTCTACAACGTGCTCTCGACGTTCGACTTCATGTCGTCGACGCCCACGCTCTTCAATTCGGGGACGCAGCGCTCGCAGCTTTCGTCGTGCTACCTCACCACCGTCCCCGACGACCTGGACGGCATCTACGAGGCGATCAAGGAGAACGCGCTGCTCTCGAAGTTCGCGGGCGGGCTCGGCAACGACTGGACGCAGGTGCGCGCGCTCGGTTCCTACATCAAGGGGACGAACGGGAAGAGCCAGGGGATCATTCCTTTCCTTAAGGTAGTCAGTGACACCGCCGTTGCGGTGAACCAGTGCTTCGCGCCCGATACCGGCGTGTACACAGCCGACGGCCTCAAGGCCATCAAGGACGTGAAGCAGGGCGACCTCGTTCTCGGCAAGAGTGGCCAGTACCGCGAGGTGGAGCGCCGCTACGCCTACAACCAGGATCCGAAGGACGCGATGGTCGCCGTCAAGGTGAAACACGCCATCGACCCGCTCCTGGTCACCGCGGGCCACCCGTTCTACGCCATCCGCGGCGTGCCGATGGAGCAGGCGAACAGCCGCACGCTCGCCTGGCTCGCCAAGGGCAAGGTGAAGGCGGAATGGGTGGAAGCCGGGCAATTGCGTGAAGGCGACTACGTGGCGCAGGTGGTGCCGACCGAGGTCGTCCACGCCGCCGGCCTCACCGAGGACGACGCGCGCTTCTACGGCATCCTGCTGGGCGACGGGCACATGTCAAAGGATGGCTTCGAGTGGGGCGTCTCGGGCAATCCGCTGAAGGACGACCATCTCGCCTTCGCCCGGGCCTACCTCGCCGAGCGCAACATCCACTATTGGGAGATTTCGCGTGGCGAGAACTACGGCCAGGTGCGCTGGGCCTCGGGCCGCGGCGTGGTTCGCGACGGCACGACCGGCCGCATCGCCGGCGCCGGGGCGCCCACCATGCCATTCACCCATGAAGATCTCTACGACGAATCCGGGAAGAAGCGCATCGCGCGCCGCTTCACGCACCTGCCCAGGGCCCACGCGCTCGCGATGATCCGCGGCCTGCTGGAGACCGATGGCGGCGTCTCTCGCGGCAAGGAGATCTACTTCACCAACACTTCGAAGCCCCTCATCGACGGCCTGCGTTACCAGCTGCTGCGCATGGGCGTGCCGACCGCCGGCCAATGCCGCGAGCGCGAGAACGGACACACCGCCACGCGCTCCGACGGTTCCACGGCCACTTTCAGCGGCACGACCAAGGTCTACGACCTGCGCATTCCGGCCGTCCCCGAGATCGCCTCCCTGGTCGGCGCGAAGCCGATCACGAAGCGGAACTGGCTCGAGTTGGAGGGCAAGCTCTTCTCGCGCGTCACGGAGATCCGCGAGATCACGCCCAAGCCCTTCGTCTTCGACCTCAAGGTGGAAGCCGACGAGTCCTACATGACCGAGGCGGGCCTCGCCCACAACGGCGGCAAGCGCAAGGGCGCTGTCTGCTGCTATCTCGAGACCTGGCACCTCGACATCGAGGAGTTCCTCGAGCTGCGCAAGAACACCGGCGACGACCGCCGCCGCACGCACGACATGAACACGGCCAACTGGATCCCGGACCTCTTCATGAGGCGCGTGATGGAGGGCGGCGAGTGGACGCTCTTCTCGCCCAGCGACTGCCCGGACCTGCACGACAAGTTCGGCCGCGCCTTCGAGGAGGCCTACGTGCGCTACGAGGAGAAGGCCGCGCGCGGGGAGCTCAAGCTCTTCCGCAAGATCCCGGCGCTCACCCTCTGGCGCAAGATGCTCTCGATGCTCTTCGAGACGGGCCACCCGTGGATCACCTTCAAGGACCCCTGCAACGTCCGCAGCCCGCAGCAGCACGTGGGCGTGGTGCACTCGTCCAATCTTTGTACTGAGATAACCCTGAACACCAACGCCTCCGAGATCGCCGTCTGCAACCTCGGCAGCGTGAACCTGGTCGCCCACCTGAAGGACGACGGGCAGGGCGGCAAGACCCTCGACCACGGGAAGCTCAAGCGCACCATCCACACCGCGATGCGCATGCTCGACAACGTGATCGACATCAACTACTACGCGGTGAAGAAGGCGCGCGACTCCAACTACCGCCACCGCCCCGTGGGCCTGGGCATCATGGGTTTCCAGGACGCGCTGCAGGACCTGCGCGTGCCCTACGCCTCGGACGCCGCCATCGAGTTCGCCGACCGCTCGATGGAGGCGGTGTGCTACTACGCCTACTGGGCCTCCACCGAGCTCGCCGAGGAGCGCGGCCGCTACTCGTCCTACGCGGGCTCCCTCTGGGACAAGGGGATCCTCCCGCAGGACACGCTTCGCCTGCTGCTCGAGCAGCGCGGCGGCTACGTGGACGTGGACACTTCCGAATCCATGGACTGGGCGAGCCTTCGCGCGAGGATCGCCAGGCACGGCATGAGGAACTCCAACTGCGTGGCGATCGCCCCCACGGCGACGATCTCCAACATCATCGGCGTCTCGGCCTCCATCGAGCCCAACTACCAGAACCTCTACGTGAAGTCGAACCTCTCGGGCGAGTTCACGGTGGTGAACGAGCACCTGGTGCGCGATCTCAAGAAGCTCGGGCTGTGGGACACCGTGATGATCGCGGACCTGAAGCACTTCGACGGCTCCATCGGCAAGATCGACCGCGTGCCGCAGGAGCTGCGCAGCCTCTACGCCACCGCCTTCGAAGTGGAGCCCAAGTGGATCGTGGAGGCCGCCGCGCGCCGCCAGAAGTGGATCGACCAGGCGCAGTCGCTCAACATCTACATGGCCGGCGCCTCGGGCAAGAAGCTCGACGAGACCTACAAGCTCGCCTGGCTGCGGGGCCTCAAGACCACCTACTACCTGCGCACGCTCGCCGCCACCAGCGCCGAGAAGTCCACGGGCAAGGGTGGGGAGTTGAACGCCGTGCCGGCCCACGGCGGCCTCGGCGCCTCGGGCATGGGGGCGGGCGAGGGGTCGGCGGAGGCGGCGGGCAAGTTCTGCTCCATCGACAACCCCGAATGCGAGGCGTGCCAGTAGCGCGCTTTCCCTCCCCCTCTCCGCCTTGACGAAGGTCAACGCCACCCCCTCCCCGGGGGTTAGCGTGAAGTTGTGGCCGCATCCCGCGGCACGCAATCACCAAGCGGGAGGGATGCCATGCAAAGGCAAGTGCAAGTCGTCTTTCGCGACATGGATCGGTCGGAAGCGCTGGAAGCAAGAGTGCTCGCCCGGGCGGAGAAGCTGGAGCAGTACCACCGCAACATCACGGGCTGTCGCGTCACCATCGAGGAGGCACACCGGCACCAGAACCAGGGGCGCCATTTCGGCGTCCGCGTGGATGTCGAGCTGCCGGGGCGCGGGCCGATCGTCTCCAACCTGCATCACCACGAGGACCCGTACGTGGCCGTTCGTGACGCCTTCGACGCGGTCGAGCGCCGCCTCGAGGAGGACACGCGCGCCCTTCGCGGGCACGTGAAGGCCCACGACGACCTGCTGCACGGCAAGGTCGCCCGGCTCTCCCACGAGGAGGGCTTCGGCTTCATCGAGACGGCCGAGGGCGACGAGTACTACTTCAGCCGCGCCAACGTGGTGCACCCCGCCTTCGAGCGGCTGGAGCCGGGGACCGCGGTGCAGTTCATCGCGGAGATGGCTTCCGGGGGCGCGCAGGCCAGGCGCGTGAGCGCCGGGAAGCATCACTTCTAGGGATTGACGGGCGATTCATCACGGAGGGCACGGAGGATCTCCGTGTTCTCCGTGCCCTCCGTGTTTCCCACCCCGCCTCCTCTTGCGCGCCCCATTCCGGATTCGTTGTTGACGCGGGTCAACAAACCCCCACCCCCCCGAGGTACGGTGGAGGCGTGAGGAGGCAGCAACGATGTCCGCCAAGCAAGTCGTGTTCGGTGTCACCGCCCGGGAGAAGATCGTCTCGGGCGTGACCCAGCTTGCGCGGGCGGTTCGCTGCACCCTCGGGCCGAAGGCGCGCACGGTCGTGCTGCAGCGCGCGTTCGGCCCTCCCACCGTCATCAACTCGGGCGTCCTCGTCGCCCGGGAAATCGAGCTGCCGGACCCGCTCGAGAACATGGGCGCGCAGATGGCGCGCGAGGTGGCCAGCAAGACCTCCGACGTCGCCGGCGACGGCACCACCACCGCCACGCTCCTCGCGCACGGGATCGTGATCGAGGGCATGAAGCACGTGTCCGCGGGGCTGAACCCCATGGATCTCAAGCGCGGCATCGATCTCGCGGTGGAGGCGATCGTTGCCGAACTGAAGCGCCTGGCCAAGCCCTGCGCCACCCGCAACGAGATCGCGCAGGTCGCCACCATCTCCGCCAACAACGACCCGGCCATCGGCGAGATCGTGGCCAACGCCATGGAGAAGGTGGGCAAGGAGGGCGTCATCACCGTGGAGGACGGCTCGGGCCTCGCGAGCGAGCTGGAGATCGTCGAGGGCATGCAGTTCGACCGCGGCTACCTCTCGCCCTACTTCATCAACACCGCCGAGAAGCTGCGCGTGGTGCTGGAGGACGCCTTCATCCTCCTCTGCGACCGCAAGGTCTCGAGCCTGCCCGAGCTGCTGCCGGTGCTGGAGCTGGTCGCGCGCGCCGGCAAGCCGCTGGTCGTGGTGGCCGAGGAGGTCGAGGGCGAGGCGCTCGCGACCCTCGTCGTGAACACGCTGCGCGGCGTCATCAAGGCCTGCGCGGTGAAGGCGCCGGGCTTCGGCGACCGCCGCAAGGCCATGCTGGAGGACATCGCCATCCTCACGGGCGGGCGCGTCATCGCCGAGGAGGCGGGGCTCAAGCTCGAGAACGCGAAGCTCGAGGACCTCGGCCACGCGAGGCGCGTCGAGATCGACAAGGACGACACCACGATCATCGGCGGCGCGGGCGACCCCGCGAAGGTCGCCGCGCGCGTGGCCGAGATCAAGCGCCAGCTCGAGGAAGCCACGAGCGACTACGACAAGGAGAAGCTGCGCGAGCGCGCGGCCAAGCTCGCCGGCGGCGTCGCGGTGGTGAAGGTGGGGGCGGCCACCGAGACGGAGATGAAGGAACGCAAGGCGCGCGTCGAGGACGCGATGCACGCCACGCGCGCGGCGGTGGAGGAGGGCATCCTCCCCGGCGGCGGCGTGGCGCTGCTGCGCGCCCGCGCGGGGCTGGGCGAGGTCAAGTGCGCCAACGCCGACCAGGAGCGCGGCGTGGCCATCGTGCTGCGGGCGCTGGAGGAGCCGCTGCGGCAGATCGTGGAGAACGCGGGCGAGGAGCCGAGCGTGGTGCTCGACCGCGTGCTCGCCGGGGGCGCGAACTTCGGGTTCAACGCGCTCACCGGGCAGTACGGCGACCTGGTGGAGATGGGGATCCTCGATCCCTGCAAGGTCACGCGCTCGGCGCTGCAGAACGCGGCATCCATCGCAGGCCTCATCCTCACCACCGACGCGATGGTCGCCGGCATCCCGAACCCCGCAACCGAATCCGTGCCACCCATGGAGGGAATGTGAAGACCCGAACCCAAACGCAACCTCGCCGCCCGAAGGTCCCGCCCGGGATCGCCGCGGAGCTCGAGGACATGCGCGTCATCGAGCGCCCCGACGGGTTCTGGGTGCAACCCATTGCCGGCGGGCCCGAGAGCGGCCCTTACCGCAACCTCGTCGAGGCCATCGAGGGCCACCGCGCGGCCGAGGAGGACTACGAGTCGCCCGAGTCGCTTGCCGAGATGGAAGCCGAGGTGGGCGTGGCGGACTGGATAGACCCCGAGACCTGCGCGCCCGCCGAGGACGGCGTGCCGCATCTCGAGGAGCACTAGGGAGGAGGCCATGCCCGACGGCAGCGCAGCGCCTGCCACGGGCTTCATCGAGCGGCTGCGGCTGCCCGCCTGCTACCCGCATCCCGCGGGGCCGGTCGAGCTGCTGGAGACGCACATCTCCTGGGTGCTGCTCGCGGGCGACTTCGCCTACAAGGTGAAGAAGCCGGTGAGCCTCGGCTTCGTCGACTTCTCCACGCTGGCCGCGCGCCGGCGCTTCTGCGAGGAGGAACTTCGGCTCAACCGGCGCACGGCGCCGGAGCTCTACCTCGGTGTGGTGCCCATCACGGGCACGCCGCTCGCGCCGGCGATGGGCGGCGAGGGCGAGGCGTTCGAGTACGCGGTGCGCATGCGGCGCTTCCCGCAGGAGGCGCTGCTGGACGGGCTCGCGAAGTCGGGCGCGCTCACGGAGCGCATCGTCGAGGATTTCGCGCGCACCGTGGCCGCCTTCCACGCGGGCATCGCGCGCACCGACGGCGAGGGGCCGTTCGGCGCGCCACGGACGATCCTCGCGGACGCGGTGGACAACTTCGCGCAACTGGAGCTGCTGGACGACGACGCCGGGACGCGCGCGGCGCGGCAGGCGCTCGCCTCGTGGACGCTTCGCGAGTTCAACCGGCTGGAGGAAACGTTCGCCCGCCGCAAGCACGACGGGTTCGTCCGCGAGTGCCACGGCGACCTGCACCTCGGCAACGTGGCGCTGCTGGACGGCCGGCCCGTGCCCTTCGACGCGATCGAGTTCAACGAGGACTTCCGCTGGGTGGACGTGATGAACGAGGTCGCCTTCCCGGTGATGGACCTCGTGCACCACGGGCTCGGGCGGCTCGCGAGCCGCTTCGTGGATGCGTATCTCGACGCCACCGGCGACTTCGCGGGGCTTCGCGTGCTGCGCTTCTACCTCGTGTACCGCGCGATGGTGCGGGCGAAGGTGTCGTGCATCCGGGCGCGGCAGGCGGGCATCGCGGAGGCGGATCGCGCGCGGTCGGAGGCGGCGTACCGCGGGCATCTCGCGCTGGCGGAGCGGCTTTCCCGGCCCGGGGCCCCGGCGATCATCGCGATGCACGGGCTCTCGGGGTCCGGGAAGACGACGGTCTCGCAGGGGCTCGTGGAGGCGCTCTCGGCCATCCGCCTGCGCTCGGACGTGGAGCGCAAGCGCCTGCACGGGCTGGAGGCGGGGGCGCGGTCGGGTTCCTCGGTGGGCAGCGGGCTCTACACCGCGAGCGCGGACCGGATGACCTACGCGCATCTCGGCGGGCTCGTGCGCAAGGTGATCGCGGCGGGCTACCCTGTGGTCGTGGATGCCGCGTTCCTTCGCGCAACCTGGCGGGCGATGTTCCGGGATCTCGCGCGCGACCTCGGCGTGCCGTTCGTGCTGGTCGCGTGCGCGGCGCCGGAGGCGGTGCTTCGAGAGCGGATCGTCGCTCGGGATCGGCAGGGGACGGACGCCTCGGAGGCCGGGCTCGCCGTGCTCGACCACCAGCTCGCCTCGCTGGAACCCCTCTCGGCGGAGGAACTGGAGACGGCCGTCATCGTCGACTCGAGCGATTCGGCCACGGCCGTCGCGGCCGCCGCCGCGGCTCTCCATTCCCGCCTTCCCAAGTAGACCGGTTCCGTAGACCGGTTCCGCTTAGCTGCGCGCGTCGATCTGCGCCGCGAGGTGCTTGAGGCCCTCGGTGACGGTGACGGGGTAGGGCGGGTCGGCGGGCTCGAGGGACTTGAGGCGCAGGGGAAGGCGCGAGAGCTGGCGGTTGGCGTGCGCGCGGGATTCCGCCAGTGCCACCCGCGGCCGGATGAGGAGGCCACCGCGCACCACGGGCAGGAGGAGCGCTTCCCCCGCCTGCGGCTCGTCCACGAGCGTGAGGGTGTCACCCGCGAAGCGCCCCTCCGCGTCGTAGCGCCGATACACCTGCTTGCGCCCCGGCCAGGTGGCCTTGCCCTCGGAGCGCTTGCGCCGCGGCTCGCCCGCGTATTCCTGCAGCTTGTAGGCGCAGTCGAAGTAAGGCGCGTCCGCGGAAGTGTTCATGCGCGTGCCCACCCCGAAGCCGTCGATGGGCGCGCCGCTCGCGACCAATTCCGCCAGCCGGTGCTCGTCGAGGTTGCCGCTGGCGAAGATGGCGACGCTATCGAGGCCCCCGTCGTCGAGGATCGCCCGCACGCGCCGCGCATGGTTGGCGAGGTCGCCGCTGTCCAGCCGCACGCCGTTGACCGCGACCCCCTTCGCCTGCAGCTTCGGCGCGAGGGAGACGATGCGCCGCGCGGCGCGCTCCGTGTCGTAGGTGTCGATGAGGAGCGTCGCGTTGCCGCCGTGGGCGAGGGCGAAGCGCTCGAAGGCCTCCGACTCGTCGCCGTGCACCTGCACGTAGGAGTGCGCCATCGTCCCGAACACCGGCACGCCCCAGCGCCGGCCCGCCTCGACGGTCGCGGTGCCCGTGAAGCCGGCGAGGTAGCTCGCGCGCGCGGAGAGGAGCGCCGCCTCCGCGCCATGGGAGCGCCTGAGGCCGAAGTCGACCAGCATGCGGCCGTTGGCGGCCAGCACGCACCGCGCCGCCTTGCTCGCCACCAGCGTCTCGTAGTGGACGATGTTCATGAGGCGGCTTTCGACGAGCTGGGCTTCCCGCAGCGGCGCCGAGATGCGGATCACCGGCTCGTCGGGGAAGAACACCGTGCCCTCCGGCATCGCGTCCACGTCGCCCGTGAAGCGCAGGCCTTCGAGGGAGGCGAGGAAGGGCTTCGAGAAGCGCTTCGTCGCGCGCAGCCAGCGCATCTCGGGCGCCGTGAAGTGAAGCGTGGCGAGGTAGTCCAGCACCTCCTCCAGCCCGGCCGCGACGAGGAAGTTCCGCCCCTTCGGCAGCGCGCGGATGAAGAGCTCGAAGGTGGCCGTCGCGTCCAGGCCCTCGTCGAAGTAGGCCTGCAGCATCGTGAGCTCGTAGAGATCCGTGAGGAGGACCCCGGGGCCCGTGGCGGGGCGCGCGGTGAGCAGCAGAGAGTCATCCACGGGGGACGGCCTCCGCGGGGATGTCGGCGAGCTTCACGAAGGCCGCGCCGGCCTGCTCCATCGTGGCTCTCGCGCGGTCGCCGTCGCCGGAGCGCGCGTTCACGGCCGCGACGGCATCCGCCAGCACGAAGGTCCCGAATCCGCGCTCGCAGGCATCGAGCACGGTGTGCAGCACGCAGTAATCCGTGGCGAGGCCGCCCACGAAGAGGCGCGTGGCGTGCTGGTGCCGAAGCCAGTCGCCCAGCGTGGTGCCCTCGAAGCCCGAGTAGGCGTCGCGGTCCGGCTGCGTGGCCTTGGAGATGATCCAGCTCTCGGCGGGCAGCCGCAGCCCCGGCGCGAAGGCCGCGCCCGGCGTGCCGGCGACGCAATGTTCCGGCCACGGCCCGCCGTGCTTCCGGAATGACAGGTGGCCTGCAGGGTGCCAGTCGCGCGTGGCCACGATGGGCAGCCCGCGGCGGGTGAAGGCTTCGATCCAGGCGTTGAGGGGCGCGATCACGGCACTTGCGCCGGGGATGGCCAGGCTTCCGGACACGAAATCGACCTGGACGTCCACGACCACGAGGACATCTCCCTTGCGCAATGCTCCCGGCAGCCTGCCGCCGTCCATGCCTCGCCCCGCAAAAGAGAGGGGGTTCGGTTAGTCCCCCCTGATGGCCTCCCCTTCATCGGGAGGCCGGCCCGCTCACCATGCCCCGAAGGGACCTCTCGAGCCGGGGGGACTTTCCGAACCCCCTTCACTACGATTCCAGCGTGTCACATTCCCCGCGCGACATTCTGACCTCGGGCAAATCCCCCCCAACTAGACCGGTTCCGCGGAACCGGTCTGCGGAACCGGTCTACTGGTTGACGAGGCGCAAGGGGCGGCGAAATGGCGGTGGGGAGAATGAAGCCGTAGCCACCCGCGAGGAGGAGGCGAACATGAGAACCGGCCAGGTGTGCAACCGCACGGTGGTGGTCGTGGCCAAGGACACGACGCTCGCCGATGCCGCGAAGCTCATGCGCGAGCACCACGTGGGCAGCCTCGTGGTCGCGCAGAACACCTACGGGCGCAAGCCCGTGGGCATCGTCACGGACCGCGACATGGTCGTGGAGGTGATGGCCGCCGACCTCGACTACCGCACCCTCACCGTGGGCGAGATCATGGGCGACAAGCTGGTCGTCGCGAAGGAGGCGGACGACACGCTCGACACCCTCAAGCTCATGCGCGCCCGGGGAGTGCGCCGCCTCCCGGTGGTGACCGAGAAGGGCGACCTCGCCGGCATCGTCACCATCGACGACCTGCTCGAGATCGTGGCCGAGGAGCTGGAGGACGTCGTCCACGCCATCGGCAACGAGCAGACGCGCGAGTCCAAGCGCCGCCACTAGCCCGCGCGCGTGTCGGAAACCCGCGGCACCTTCGAGCACGGCGCCGACTTCGGCGTATTCGGCCGCGGGCCCGACCCCGCATCGGCCTTCCGCGAGGCGGCGCACGCCATGTTCGCGCTGATGACGGACCCCGACGCCGTCCAGCCGCTTCAGGCCATCGCCTTCGAGTTCGAGGAGGCCGACCTCGAGATCGCGCTCGTCAGGTACCTGAACGGGCTCCTCTCCCACGCCGCCGACCGCAAGCTCGCCCTCGGCCGCTTCGCCCTCGCGCGATCCGGCGCACACTGGAAAGCCGCCGCGCAGGGCGAGCCGTGGCGCGAGGGCCTCGAGCGCGGCACCGGCGTCAAGGGCGCCACCCTCACGATGCTCTCGGTGCGAAACGACAACGGCACCTGGGACGCCCGCTGCGTGGTCGACGTGTAGGAGCCGAGATGGACCTCTCCCGCCTGAGCGAACTGGACGCGTGCACCTGGACCTACCCCGCGAGCGCCGCCGAGGGCCGCCGCGAATCGCGCCTCTACGGCACGCGCGAGCTCGTCGCCGCCATGGACGACAAGGTGCTCGAGCAGATCGGCAACGTCGCGCGCCTGCCCGGCCTCGTGGGCGCGGCGATGGCGATGCCGGACGCGCACTGGGGCTACGGCTTCCCCATCGGCGGCGTGGCGGCCTTCGACCCGGAGCAGGGCGGCATCATCAGCGCGGGCGGCGTGGGCTTCGACATCTCCTGCGGCATTCGCTGCCTGCGCACGGGTCTCGCCAAGGGCGACATCCTGCGCGTGGCCGGCAAGCTCTCCGACGCGCTCTTCCGCGACATCCCGGCGGGCGTGGGCGAGGAAGGGCCGGTGAAGCTCACGATCCCCGAGCTCGACCGCGTGCTGAAGGGCGGCGCGCGCTGGGCCGTGGCCGAGGGCTACGGCGAGGAGGACGACCTCGAGTTCGTCGAAGACCACGGCTGCGCGAAGGACGCGGACCCGTCGTGCGTATCCGGCCTCGCGAAATCCCGCCAGCGCGGCGAGATGGGCACGCTCGGCTCCGGCAACCACTACCTCGAGGTGCAGTGCGTCGAGCGCATCCACGACGCCGAGGCCGCCGCCGCGTTCGGCGTGGCGGAAGGGCAGGTGGTGGTCTCGATCCACTGCGGCTCGCGCGGGCTGGGCCACCAGGTGGGCACGGACTACCTCGTGAGCCTCGCGCAAGCGGCGACCCGCCTCGGCATCGCGCTTCCCGACCGCGAGCTCGCCTGCGCGCCCATCCGCTCCCCCGAGGGCGAGCAGTACTTCGGCGCCATGAACGCCGCCACCAACTGCGCGCTGGCCAACCGGCAGATGCTCGCGCACGTGACGCGCGAGGTCTTCCGCCGCTTCTTCCGCGACGCGGCCGTGGAGACGCTCTTCGACGTCTCGCACAACACCTGCAAGCCGGAGACGCACGAGGTCGAGGGCAGGCGCCGCACGCTATTCGTTCACCGAAAAGGGGCGACACGCGCCTTCGGCCCCGGCCACCCGAGCCTGCCCGCGCGCTACCGTGCCGTGGGCCAGCCCGTGGTGATCGGCGGGAGCATGGGCACGGGCTCCTACATCCTCGCCGCGAGCCCCACGAGCGAGGCGCGCGCCTTCAGCTCCGCGAGCCATGGCGCCGGCCGCTCCATGAGCCGCAACGCCGCTCTCAAGCGCTGGCATGGGCGGCAACTCGTTGACGAACTGGCCGAGCGCGGCATCATCATCCGCACCCGCTCGATGCGCGGCGTGGCCGAGGAAGCGCCGGGCGCCTACAAGGATGTCGAGGTGGTGGCCGAAGCCACCGAGCGTGCCGGCCTCGCCCGCCGCGTCGCCCTGCTTCGCCCGCTGATCTGCATCAAGGGCTAGACCCTCCCCTCTCCCTTGGGAGGGGCCGGGGGTGAGGGTGCCCGCACTACCTCCCCGCCAGCGCCGCCACGACCTCCCGATCCTCCACCTGCCCGAAGGTGCGGTAGAACTGCCCCACGGCGTGGAACGCGGCCGGGGTGTCGAGGCACACCACCTCATCCGCGTGCGGGCGGACCTTCTCGAGGCTCTCCGGTGCTGCCACCGGCACCGCGCACACGAGCCGCTTCGGCCCCCGCGCGCGCACCGAGTGCAGCGCCGCCATCATCGTGGCGCCGGTGGCGAGCCCGTCATCCACCACGATCACGATGCGGCCCGCGGGGTCGGTGGGCGCGCGCGCCGGCGTGTAGGCCGCGCGGCGCGCACGCATGGTGGCGAGCTGCGCGTCGGCCTCCTCGGCGAGGTAGGTCTTGGAGGCGCCCATCTCCGCCGCGTAGTCGGCGATGTACTCCCAGCCGGCCTCGTCCACGGCGCCCACGGCGAACTCGGGGTTGCCGGGCGCGCCGAGCTTCCTCACCAGCACGACATCCAGCTCGCCGCCCAGCGCATCGGCGATGAGCCGGCCCATCGGCACCGCCCCGCGCGGAATCGCGAGCACCAGCGGGTTCTTGCCACGGTACCTGGCGAGGGCCGCTACCAGTTGGCGCGCGGCGTCGGTGCGATCCTCGAAAACCATCCGCCCATCCTCGGCCACTGGCGGGAACGGTCGTTGACACCGGTCAACGGCGCGCGGGGGAGGGGGCGCATCATGGAATCGCGCCCGGCGAACGGGCCACTGCCCGTTGCCCGCGGCGCCGAGGAGAGCGCCATGAGAGTCGATCGGGTGTTCACGCGTTCCATCGTCGGCGTGCCCGAATCCTGCGACCTTCGGGACGCCGCCGCGATGATGCACAAGTACCACGTCGGCGCGCTGCTGGTGACCGGCGACGAGCCGCACGACACCACCGTGGTCGGGTTCGTGACCGACCGCGACATCGTCGTGCAGGCGGTGGCGATGGACATTTCGCCGCGCGAGATCACGGTGGGCGACGTGATGACCCCGGTGGTCGCGACCATCGGCGAATCCGCCGACCTCTACGAGGCCCTGGAGATGATGCGCAGCGCCGGCATCCGCCGCCTGGTGGTGACCGACGACGAAAATCGCATCTCCGGCTTCCTCTCGCTGGACGACTTGGTCGACGGCCTGGCCGCCGAGTTCGCGAGCCTCTCCGGGATCATCAAGACGGAGCGCGCCCGCGAAGTCGCCCAGTTCGAGGAGATGAAGGCGGCGGCCTGAGGCCTCCCCTCCCCCTTGGGGGAGGGGTCGGGGGTGAGGGTGAGGATGCACTAACCGACTTATCCCACCTTATCCACAACTTACCCACCGCTACCACAACCGGTACGGTTATTGCCCAGCCGTTGGCGCTAGATCTAGTGCTTTTCGCTTGACTCCCCCGGCGGGCTTGAGGCATTCTTCACCGCGGTTCAGGCGCCTCCCCCGGCGCGGCGACATCCGGGGGCAAGGCTGGATTCATACAATAAATCAACGGGTTAAAACCCGTGAGCCCCGGAAAGGAGTCACGCCATGGCCGTTCACGAACACATGACGCTCCTCGAGGACCTGAAGCGCGCCGCCTGGTCGCGCACCTCGCCGGTCGGCAACCACGCGCACGCCTGGGAGTTCCGCAAGGACCGCCTCGGCAACATGGTGCGCTGGTCCGACTACGGCAACCGCAAGTCGCCGTTCGGCTGGGAGCTCGACACCATCGAGCCCCGCATCGCCGGTGTCGCCCCCGACACGGACAACCTGCAGGCCCTGCACTGGCGCGCCACCGCCGCGCGCGCGAGCAACCTGCCCGCCGCCCTGAAAGCGGCCTGAGTTCCCCCTCTCCCCAGGGGGGAGGACGGAATGGGGGGAGCGATCGATCCCCCGTTCGCAGTGGCAGTACCGAGATGAAGTGAGGCTGTAACCGCCACCCACCGCCACCGGGGCCTACTCCCCCCGGTGGCGGACCGGGGGGCGGCCCCATACAAAAAGTGGCGCCCCCAGCGCCAGCGATCGAGAGGACCGGACAGCGATGCTCAGTTTCGAAGACGACACGCCCGCCATCACGCCCGCCCTGGGCCTGCAGATGGTGAAGCCCACCCCGCAACCCGCCGCCGCCGCCCCTGCACCAAAGCAGGAGATGGGCGCCAACGGCCTCTTCACGCGCGTGAAGGCGGAGGACAAGCGCGTCATCAACGCGAAGACGGACGTGAACCAGCTCGTGCCCTTCAAGTACAAGTGGGCATGGGAGAAGTACCTCGCGGGCTGCGCCAACCACTGGATGCCGCAGGAAGTGAACATGAACCGCGACATCGCCCTCTGGAAGAACCCGAACGGGCTCACCGAGGACGAGCGGTTGATCGTGAAGCGAAACCTCGGCTTCTTCGTCACGGCCGATTCGCTCGCCGCCAACAACATCGTGCTGGGCACCTACCGCCACATCACGGCCCCCGAATGCCGCCAGTACCTGCTGCGCCAGGCCTTCGAGGAGGCGATCCACACCCACGCCTACCAGTACATCGCGGAGTCGCTGGGCCTGGACGAAAGCGAGATCTTCGCCGCGTACAAGGAAGTGAAGTGCATCCGGGACAAGGACGACTTCCTGATCCCGTTCATCGAGACTTTGACGGATCCGTCCTTCAAGACGGGGACGGAGGAGGCGGACCGGGAGCTGCTGAAGAGCCTCATCGTGTTCGCGTGCCTGATGGAAGGGCTCTTCTTCTACGTGGGGTTCGTGCAGATCCTCTCGCTGGGCCGGCAGAACAAGATGACGGGGGCGGCGGAGCAGTACCAGTACATCCTTCGCGACGAGTCGATGCACTGCAACTTCGGTATCGACCTCATCAACACGATCAAGCTGGAGAACCCGCACCTGTGGACGCAGGAGTTCCGGCGCGAGCTGACGGAGCTCTTCCACAAGGCGGTGGAGCTGGAGTACGCCTATGCCGAGGACACGATGCCTCGGGGTGTTCTCGGCTTGAACGCTTCAATGTTCAAGGAGTACCTGCGGTTCATCGCGAACCGGAGGGCGCAGCAGATTGGACTGGACCAGATGTTCCCGGGGGCTACCAACCCGTTCCCTTGGATGAGCGAGCTCATCGATCTCAAGAAGGAGAAGAACTTCTTCGAGACGCGGGTGATCGAGTATCAGACGGGGGGGGCGTTGAGCTGGGATTAGCGGTCAAGTAAAGCATGTGTTAAAAATAGGGGCGCCAAATCGGCGCCCCTTATTTTTTTGGGATAACGTTTCGAGTAACACATTTGATCGGGCGAAGATGGGGATCCGACTGCTAGAAGTACGGGTAAGTAATTATCGATCTCTAGAATTGGTCGAAGTCGACGTTCAGCCATTTACTTTGTTAATTGGCGAGAACAACTCGGGAAAGACGAGCTTCTTAGAGGCAATTGCGGCGGCCATTGGATTGCCTCGTCGGCCGATTCTGGAGGAGGACATCTACGTTGGTGAAGAGGAGTCAAGCCCTCCGAAGAGTCGGAAGTGCCAAATTGATTTGTTATTTCGCCCCGTCTCCACCGACGGTCTGATCGCAGATAGTTTCCCCGAGGGCAGTCCGTGGACGACCTTATGGGGGCCGGCAATTTCGCAAGATGCCGAGGACAATGACTTCTTGGCCATTAGGACAGAGGCGGCTTGGAATGTCGTCAAAGCAGAGTATGAAACCGCCCGATATTTTCTGACTAGTTGGCCCGCCAAGGTGGAGGAGATGGACCAGGCAAAGCAACGCGCTGGCGGCATTTCTGCGGCTCAACTTGAAGCGGTTGGCTTGTATCTAATGGACGCCAAGAGAGACATTGACGATGACCTTCGTCGGCAAGGGTCCTTTTGGCGACGACTAACCTCCGATCTCGGAATTTCGGATGCTGACGTTACGGCATTTGAATCCGCGCTAGCGGGCTTGAACGCAGAAATTTTGGAGAAAAGTGATGTCCTCAAGCACGTAAAGACCCATCTCGATTCCATCGACAACATGGTTTCGGCGTCAGCCGGCAGCATTGAACTGGCGGCAGTTGCGCCGAGGCTTAGAGATATTGCAAAGGGTATCGAGATCAATTTTGCTACTGAAGGGGCCCAGAAGTTCTCGCTCTCGAAGCACGGCATGGGAACCCGCAGCCTTGCAACGTTATTGGTTTTTCGAGCATTTGCCGCTTGGCGCATTGCGTCGGCGAAGGGACAAGCGGTACATCCGTTACTTGCTCTTGAGGAGCCCGAGGCACATTTGCACCCGCAAGCTCAAAGAGCCGCGTTCGACAAGATAAGCGACATACCTGGGCAACTCATCGTTAGTACCCACTCTCCCTATTTCGTATCGCGCGCGCGCTTGGATTCATTACGTCGATTCGCAAAGGAAGGTACTTCAACCAAGGTAAGGCGCTTGGATTTGAAGACGCTAGTTGAAGACGATATTCGCCGCATTGAGCGAGCGGTCGTTATCTCACGAGGGGATGTACTGTTCGCGCGCAAGGTCGTTCTGATTGAGGGAGAAACAGAGGATGTCGCCTTGCCAATTTGGGCAGAAGCCTATTGGGCGTCCACAATTAACGATCTGGGATTCGCCTTCGTTAGTGTAGGGGGCAGTGGCAGTTTTCTCCCCTATCTGAGGGCGTTTGAGCAACTGGAGATTCCGTATTTTGTCCTCTGTGACGGAGACTCTGGCCTAGCAAATGTAATCAAGGCTTTCAAGAAGGCAGGAATCAATGCGATTGATCAGGCTAAGAAGCTAGTCCAACTGCCACCAGGGGACGACATTGAAAGTTACCTTCTTACCAATGGCTACGACAAGGAAGTTCGAGCTGCAATTGACAAGGTAAATGGGAATCCGGCCGATTTTGATAATTGGATGAAGTCGATGCATGGCCAACCTCATGAAACCAAGATCGTGAGAGACTACCAGTCCCTAGGGGCAGAAAAGCGCGCAATGTACGATTTGCTGACAGGGGCAAAGACGAAGTTCGCAAAGGCGATCGCCTCGGAGATATCTGCGATACCCGACCCCGCTAGGAGCACGCCGCCTGCCATCCGCGAACTGCTGGACAAGGTTCTGCCTCCAAAGGGCACCGCGGCGAAATGAGCGTGCAACTCTCCAGAGCTCAGCAACTAGTGGTTGAACACCAGAACGGTCCGCTCCTCGTTCTCGCAGGGCCCGGATCGGGCAAGACCAGGGTGCTCACCGAGCGAATTGCGCGTCTGCTGCGTCAGGACGAGGCGAACTTCCATGTCCTCGCTCTGACGTTTACCAACAAGGCTGCAAATGAAATGCGTCAGCGGCTTAAGGACGTTGATGCAACCACGACCCGGGCATATATCGGGACTATCCACAGTTTCTGCATTCAGGTCCTCTCGGATCGCGGGTCGCCGGTTGGCATTGCCGCTATGCCGAACATTTTCAGTTCATTTGCGGACCGCAAGCAATTGCTTGTAGAGGCAGCCTTGCAGGATCCTCTTTTGGCGTCGGAACTGCGTGAGCTTGGTACTTCGAAAGAGCAGAGTATTCGGGTTGAATCGTGGCTTCACGGCATCGCTGAGGCGAAAGCTCATCCAATCAGCTTGGCTAGACGATCTCCTTCGCTGAGTCATCTCGTTGAGGTCTACGACTCAGCGCTGCGATCGTGCGGTGCTATGGATTTCGACGATGTGCTCTTGAGGGTGCTTGAGCTATTTGAGACACGCCCCAAAATTGCACAGTTTTACCAGCGCCTTTACCGATACATCTGCGTGGACGAAGCCCAAGATCTAAATGAGGCGCAGTATGCAGTTCTAAGCGCCCTTTGTGCTCCGAGTCACAAGAATTTGATGCTCGTTGGAGATCCGAGGCAATCCATTTATGGCTTCAATACCTCCGACCCAAAGTACATGGATCAGTTTCGTATCGACTTTGGTGCTCAAGTCATCACCCTCTCAGAGAATTTTAGATCGGCGAGAGCGATCGTTTCTCTTGCGCGAAAGCTTGACAGCAATTACACAGTGGATGGACAGCTTCCGATTGAAGGTGTTTTGAAATATTTCCACGCGGAAAACGAATTGGCTGAGGCCGAGCTGATTGCGGGAATAGTCCAGCGGTTGGTTGCGAATGGCCATCCTGACGTTGAGGGAAAGATTGACTACGGGCGCATCGCTGTTCTTGGAAGAACCCGATTCGTTCTACTGCAGTTGGCGGAAGAGCTAGCTCGGAAAGGGCTTCCTTTTTACAAGAATGTTGCTGTTTCGTTGGAAGTCGAGTCGGAGGCGTTCAGGGAGTTCGAGCTCCTGTTGAAGGTGACCTGCAATCCCCAAGACAGACTTCACTTGAGCAAACTGCTTCAATCATGGGATGTGTCTCTATCGGTTGATTTTGCTACGACGGTGACGACTAGAGATATCTTTGCGGCACTTTCTGAAGCGGACCTTGGCCATCGGGCGAGAATGGTCTTGAATGCGGCCGAGAGCTCGTTGTCGGGAGACTCATTCGATCTCTTATCGGGTCTGGCCGTATTTGAGGTCGAAGCGAGAGCGCTTCCGGACGAGGAGAGAATTCCAATTGCGGAGGACGCGGCGGTATGGAGGAAGGAATGGGATCTCTTTCTCAGGTCAGAGGCTGGGCTGCAGAAGACAGTTGCGGGATTCTTGATGGCCCTCACTCTGGGAACCAATCAGCAGCCGAAACAGGAGGGGATTGCGTTGCTTACCGTGCACTCTTCCAAGGGCCTCGAATTCGACGTCGTATTCGTTGCGGGCATGGCCGACGGCGTATTCCCGGACTTTCGGTCAAGAGGCAAAGCAACAGCGTATGCGGAGGAGCGTCGCAATCTATTTGTCGCGGCAACACGATCTCGTCGGATTCTCATTTTTACCTTTCCTTTGGAACGCAAGATGCCGTGGGGGGACGTGTGGAAAGCCCGGCCTTCGACCTTTCTTACAGAGGTTGGGATACATCCAAAGACGTACGTTCCGAAGAAATAGCGTGACACCAGTAGGCGACGGACATCAGTCGTCTTGACAGACCATGCGAATCTCGTCACTATTCGCGCCCTCACCAACCGCAACACTGAAATTTTGGAACCGGAGATGCACTTTCAACACGACAACCTGAACGAACCACGGGCGCTGGCGCCCACGTATGGCCGTCCGCCGTGCGTGTTTGCCATCGCACAGGATCGCTTTGTCTCCGGGAGCATGGTGACGGGATAGCGCCCGCCCCATTCGTGTTTGCCACGAAGCCCGGAGACTCGACAGAGCTCCGGGCTTTTTGTTTTCGAGCTGGCCCTCGCCGCAATTGGCGGCGGGGGCACGTGCCCGGGGCGTTGCAGTGCCGACCGACGAAGGAACGACCATGAAGAACCGATACGAAGAAATGCTTCCGGGCGCGCGTCTGTGGACGGGCGACATGGAGGTCGAGGCGGATGCCATCGAGCAGATCCGCAACGTCACGATGCTGCCGATCCTCGCCGGGCCGGTGGCGGTAATGCCCGACGTGCACCTCGGCAAGGGGGCGACCGTCGGGACGGTGATCCCGACCCGCGCGGCCATCGTGCCGGCAGCGGTAGGCGTGGACATCGGCTGCGGAATGCTGGCGGTGAAGACCGATCTCGTCGCCGGTGACCTGCCGGAAAGCCTCAACAAGGTCCGCGCGCAGATCGAGCGCGACGTGCCGGTGGGCTTCGGCTTCCACCGCCGGGTCGTCGAGCCGAAGGGCTCGCTCGCCGCGCAGGAGCTCGAGCGCCGCATGCAGGATCTCGAGGGCCGCTATTCCAGGCTCCGCATCCTTGAGACGATGGGCGGCTTCAACCAGAAGCGCCTGTGGGGCCAGCTCGGATCGCTCGGTGGAGGCAACCACTTCATCGAGATCTGCCTCGACGTCGAGGGGGCGGTCTGGATCATGCTGCACTCCGGCTCGCGCGGCATCGGCAACACCATCGGCACGACCGCGATGGACATGGCGAAGGCCGTGGCCAAGCGCGTC
>JAHCAK010000017.1 GCA_019634955.1 Burkholderiales bacterium | reverse complement strand
TGACGAGAACTCGCCGATCACCCAGGCTGACATCGACGCAGGAAAACTGGTGCTGCGCAAGCGGGTGGGCGGTCGGCTGGTGCAGCCGAAGAAGCGCGTCACCCTGTATCTGGACGCCGGGATCGTGGACTACTTCAAAGAGAAGGCCGGCCAGCGCGGCTACCAGACGCTCATCAACGACACACTGAAATCGTCGCTAAGCCAGGCCGATATCGAGTCGGCCTTGAGGAAGATCATCCGCGAGGAACTGAAAGGGCGAAAGGCTGCATAGGCCTTTCCGGTGCAGGCGGATTAAGAATACGACTTCGGTACTCTTTCGCTTGTGGGCGCTATCTCTTGAGTGTGCTTGAGGAGAGCTGACTTCCTGAAGGTGGGGATGCCCTGCCTTGAAGCAAAGTTGCGAAGTTGTTGGCCTTTGTTACGGCATGAGGAGTCCTTTGAACTCCGGTGAGCCAATGAGTTTGCTTATGAGGTTCTGCACTGCTGGCAAGTACGCTTCGGCGGTTTGCTTGCACGCCGTATCAGCTATGAAACCGCTATTGAACTCATAGTGCTCGGCAACATGGAGCGACTTGCCGTTCGATGAGTTCACGCGCAATCCAATGCTCCATGACCCCCCCGTGAGACCACGGGATGACGAGAACTCCAGGTGATCAACCAACCCTGAAAGAGTGACCGTCGGTGTTTTGTCGTTGAACAGGCCCGCAACCTTCAGCTCATCGGCAAGCGCTTTTTGTATGTATGCCTCAAAGCTCATGTTGTCAGGAGGAGAAATGGGCCCTGCAGCCCGGCAGCTGTTGTCGAAACTGGCCGGGCCCTTGAATGAGCCTACATTAATGTTCCCCACCCCAATAGCCTTCAAAGCCACATTGTTGTCGGCAGAAATGCTGTATCGCTGCGGCATGTAAGTCGAGCATCCCCCTATTGCGAGCACCGATAGAAAACAAAGCACTGCTCTCATTTATTCTTCCTCTCTGGTGTTTTTTGCTGCGGGTAGGCGAGGTTTGGCGTCAAGCAGAAAATGAATTTTCATATCATGCCATTGTACTACTTTGGCTTGCAAGTGATTTTGTCAGGCAGGCCAAACCAATAACACGGATTCTCCATTTCTGGAGTTCAATGAGCCTCATCCCAGTTGTCGCCCACGCCGACTTCCGCCAGCAGCGGTACCGAGAGCTGAGCCACGCCCGCCATCAGCTTCGGCAGTTCGCGGCGCACGGCCTCAAGCTCGCCTTCCGGCACTTCCAGCACCAGTTCGTCGTGCACCTGCAGGATCAGCTGCGTCGCCATGCCCGACTCGTCGAGCCAGCGCTGCACGGCGATCATGGCCAGCTTGATGAGGTCGGCGGCGGTGCCCTGCATGGGCGCGTTGATGGCGGCGCGTTCGGCGGCCTGGCGCCGTCCCACGGCGGCTGACTTTATCTCGGGCAGCCAGAGGCGGCGGCCGAAGACCGTCTCGACATAGCCCTTGTCGCGGGCCAGCTTGCGCGTTGCTTCCATGTAGTTCGCCACGCCGGGATAGCGGGCGAAGTAGCGGTCGATGTAGGCCGCGGCCGCCTGCCGCTCGAGGCCGAGTTCGCGCGCCAGGCCGAAGGCAGACATGCCGTAGATGAGGCCGAAGTTGATCACCTTGGCGTAGCGGCGCTGTTCGGCGTTCACTTCCGCGAGCGACACGCCGAACACCTCGCTCGCGGTGTGGCGGTGGATGTCCTCGCCGGCGGCGAAGGCGTCGATGAGGCTCCTGTCCCCGGAGAGGTGCGCCATGATGCGAAGCTCGATCTGCGAGTAGTCCGCCGAGACGATGCGCGAGCCCGGCGGGGCCACGAACGCCTCCCGGATGCGCCGCCCCTCGGCCGTGCGCACCGGGATGTTCTGCAGGTTCGGGTCGGTGGACGAGAGCCGCCCCGTGACGGCAACCGCCTGCGCGTAGTTGGTGTGCACGCGGCCGGTGCGCGGGTTCACCATGCGCGGCAGCTTGTCGGTGTAGGTGCTCTTGAGCTTGGAAAGCCCGCGGTGCTCCAGCAGCGCCTTGGGCAGCGGGTGGTCGAGCGCCAGCTTCTCCAGCACCTCCTCGTCCGTGGAGGGCGCGCCCGAGGGCGTCTTCTTCACCACGGGGAGCTTCAGTTGCCCGAAGAGGATCTCGCCCAGCTGCTTGGGGCTCGCGAGGTTGAAGGGCTGGCCGGCGAGCTCGTGCGCCTTTCGCTCCAGCTCCATCATCTTCACGCCCAGCTCGTTGCCCTGCGTCGCCAGCAGCGCGGAATCGATGAGCACGCCGTTGCGCTCCATCGCCAGCAGCACGCCCGAGACGGGGATCTCGATGTCCGCGTAGATGTGGCGCAGCTTCGCGTCGGATTCGATCCGCGGCCAGAGCGCCCCGTGCAGCTGGAAGGTGACGTCGGCGTCCTCGGCCGAGTACTCGGTCGCGCGCTCGACGCTCACCTGGTCGAAGGGGATGGAGGACGCGCCCTTGCCCGCCACCTCCTCGTAGAGGATGGTCTTCGCGCCGAGGTGGCGCATGGCGAGCGAATCCATGTCGTGGCGCTGGTGGCTCTCCAGCACGTAGGAGGCGAGCAGCGTGTCGTGCGAGACGCCGGCCACCGCGATGCCGCAATTGGCGAGCACGTGGCAGTCGTACTTGGCGTTCTGGCCCACCTTGGCGCGCGCGGCGCTCTCGAACCAGGGCTTCAGCCGCGCGAGCACGGCATCCCGGTCGAGCTGGTCCGGCGCGCCCGGGTAGCGGTGCGCGAGCGGGATGTAGCAGGCCTCGCCCGCCGCCACGCAGAACGACAGGCCCACGAGCTGCGCGGCCATCGGGTCGAGGCTCGTGGTCTCGGTGTCGAAGCAGGTGAGTTCCGCCGCATCGAGCTTCGCGATCCAGCGTTCGAGGCCGGCCATGTCGAGGATGGTCTCGTAACGGCGGGTGGCGACGAAGATCGCCGAGGAGGGGGGTTGCGCGTGGGCATGGCCGGCCGGCGCCTGCCGCGGCATCTCGGACTTCGCCGCCGGCGCCTCGCCCTCCTCTCCCTTCAGCAGCGCCTCGCGCATCCCCCGGAACCCGAACCGCTCGTAGAGCGCGGCGAGCTTGTCGCGGTCCGGCTCGCGCTCCACCAGCGACTCGATGTCGAAGGGAAGCGCCACGTCCGTCTTCACCGTGAGGAGCGTTCGGCCCGTCGGCAGCCAGTCGAGGGCCTTGCGCAGGTTCTCGCCGACGACACCCTTCACCTCGCCGGCGTGGGCCATCACGCCCTCGAGGGAGCCGTACTCCTGGATGAGCTTGGCGGCCGTCTTCGGCCCCACCTTGTCCACGCCGGGCACGTTGTCGACCGCATCCCCCATGAGCGCGAGGTAGTCGATGATGCGATCCGGCGGCACGCCGAACTTGGCCTCCACGCCCTTCGGGTCGAGCACCTCGTTGGACATCGTGTTCATCCAGGTGATGCGCGTGCTGACGAGCTGGGTGAGGTCCTTGTCGCCCGTGGAGATGAGCGTGTCCCAGCCGTGCGTGCCCTCGGCATGGCGCGCGAGCGTGCCGATCACGTCGTCGGCCTCCACGCCGTCCACGATCACGAGCGGCCAGCCCAGCGCGCGGATCGTCTCGAAGAGCGGCTCGACCTGCGCGGCGAGGTCCTCGGGCATCGCCTGCCGGTTGGCCTTGTATTCCGGGTAGATGTCGTCGCGGAAGGTCCTGCCCTTGGGGTCGAAGACCGCGGCGATATAATCCGAGGGGTAATCCTGCTTGAGCTTCCGCAGCATGTTCACCACGCCGAAGATGGCGTTGGTGGGCTCGCCCGACGGGCTCCTCAGCTCCCGGATCGCGTGGAACGCGCGGAAGAGGTAGCTCGAGGCGTCGACGAGCAGCAGGCGCTTCTTCGTGTCGTTCATCTCACCGCCCGGGGCCCCTCATGCATGACAAGATTCCGAAACCGCACGAATCGCAGGCCGCGCACGGCGTGCAGTCCTCCGCGCGCGAGGCGTGGCGGATGTTCGAAATTATCGCAGAGTTCGTGACCGCCACCGAGCGCCTGCGCTCGATCCACCCGGCCGTCACCATCTGGGGCAGCGCGCGCGCGCAGCCCGGCTCGCCCACCTACCTCCTCGCCGAGGACATCGCGCGGCGGCTCTCGGACGCGGGCTTCGCCGTCATCTCCGGCGGCGGCCCCGGCATCATGGAGGCGGCCAACAAGGGCGCCTTCGCCGGCGCGAGCCCCAGCGTGGGCCTCAACATCCAGCTGCCGCACGAGCAGCACGCCAACCCCTACCAGGACATCTCCCACACCTTCCAGCACTTCTTCGCGCGCAAGGTGATGTTCACGAAGCTCTCCTCGGCCTTCGTGATGATGCCCGGCGGCTTCGGCACGCTCGACGAGCTGTTCGAGGCGCTGACCCTGGTGCAGACGGGCAAGGTGCGGCGCGTGCCGCTCATCCTCGTGGGCACGCAGTTCTGGCGCGGCATGACCGACTGGATCCGCGACCGTCTCGCCGCCGACGGCATGGTGAGCCCCGGGGATCTCGATCTCCTGCAGGTGCTCGACGACCCGCGCGCGATCGTGGATGCGATCTTCGACCACTACCACACGCGCGGCTTCGGCCCGACGCCTTCCGAGCGCGAAGCCGAGTACATGCTGTGAGGCGCGCGGGGCCCGCCCGCCCCGCCGGTGCTACACTGGAATCTCCAGACAGGCACCGCCATGCGCCTTCTCATCGCCACCCTCGCACTCGCCTTCGCGGCCGGCGCCTTCGCGCAATCCCAGCCGCGGCCGCTGCCCCCGGGCACGAAGCCCCTGGAGGAGCCGCCCCCGCCACCCGCGGTCGTGGAGAGCGACCCCGCGCTCGAGCCGCAGGTCACCATCCGCAAGGAGGGCGACCGGACGATCTCCGAGTACCGCATCAAGGGCAAGCTCTACATGATGAAGGTCACGCCCGCCCACGGCCGGCCCTACCTGCTGATCGACCACAAGGGCGACGGGCAATTCGCGCGCCAGGACAACCTGGATTCCGGCCTGCGCGTGCCGCAGTGGGTGCTCCTCGAGTTCTAGCCTTCCGCAACGGGTCTTCCTGAATGTCCGTCTTCACGCCAGTCCCACCCGACGAGGCGCGCGCCCTCCTCGCGCGCTACACCCTCGGCGAGCTCGAGGGCCTCGAGGGCATCGCCCAGGGGATCGAGAACACCAACTACTTCCTCGACACCACCACGGGGCACTACGTCCTCACGCTCTTCGAGAAGATCCCGCGCGAGGACCTGCCCTTCTACGTGGGGCTCATGCACCACCTCGCGGAGCACGACATCCGCTGCCCCGCGCCCATGGCGCTGCAGGGCGGCGGTTTCCTCACGGAGGTGGCCGGCAAGCCGGCCGTGATCGTCACGCGCCTTCCGGGCGTGCCGCACCTCTCGCCCACGCCGGAGCAGTGCCGCACCGTGGGCCGCATCCTCGCCGACATCCACGAGGCCGGGCTCGAGTACGACGCGGGCCTCGCCAACTGGCGCGGCCAGGCCTGGCGCGAGTCGTTCGCGCAGAAGGTGGCGCCGCGCCTTTCCGCGGCCGAAGCCGAGCTGCTCGCCGCCGAGAACCGCTACCAGGCGCTGCACGACGACACCGTGCTTCCGCAGGGCGTGATCCACGGCGACCTCTTCCGCGACAACGTGCTGTGGGACGAGGAAGGCGAGGGCGGCGTGATCGACTTCTACTTCGCCTGCGACGACGCGCTGCTCTACGACGTGGCCATCGCGGTGAACGACTGGTGCACGGATTCCCTCGCCACGCTGGACCCCGAGCGCACCGAGGCCTTCCTCGCCGGCTACGACGCGCACCGCCCGCTCACCGACCTCGAGCGCGAGCTGTGGCCCGTGATGCTGCGGCGCGCGGCGCTGCGCACCTGGCTGGGGCGCCTCGAGTACAACCACTTCCCGGTGGCCTCGGAGATGACGATCCCCAAGGACCACGCCTTCTCCCGCCGCCTGCTGGAGCACCACATCGTCCACGCCCGCCCGCTGGACGCGGCCGGGGACTAGCGCCGTGGCGGAAGCCCTGATCCGCGTCCGCGACGTCCGCGCCTCGAGCGGCCCCGGGTGGCTGGCCGGCGGCTGGCGCCACTTCCGCCGCGCGCCGCTCGTCTGGGCAGGGCTCTCGGCGGGCTGGATGATGATCACGCTCGCGCTCGTGATGGTGCCGCTGGTGGGCGGCGTGGTCGCGAACCTCCTGCAGCCCGTCTTCTTCGCGAGCTTCGCCATCACCGCGCGCAAGCAGCTCGCCGGCGAGGCGCCCGAGATGGGCGACCTCTTCCTCGGCTTCAAGCGGCCGCTGCGGGCGCTCCTGAACCTGGGCGCGATCCTGCTCGCCGCCGAGCTCGCGATCATCCTGCTGCTCACGATGCTGGGCCTGCCCGGCGCGGGCGACGAGGAGATCGCCACGGTGGCCGACTACGTCCGCCTGCTCAAGGGCAAGGAGTGGATCCTCGTGGTGGGTTTCGTGCTCACGGCCGTGGTGAAGGGCGCGCTGTGGTTCGCGCCGGCGCTGCTCGCCTTCCACGACCTGTCCACCGCGCACGCGGTGCGCTGGAGCCTCTTCGCGGCGGTGTCGAACCTCGGCGCCATGGTCGCCTACGGCGTCGCGCTCACCGTGGTGTTCGTGGCCGGGGCGCTGCCGTGGGGGCTGGGGCTCATCGTCGCCATCCCCATGATGGTGGCGAGCACCTACACGGGCTACGCGGCGGTCTTCGAGGAGGCGGCGCCCGCGGAGGAACCTACGCCGGCGTGAGCTTGGCGTACTGCAGCGCCAGCCACTTGGTGCCCTCGGCGCGGAAGCGAACCTGAACCCGGGCATCCAGCCCGCGGCCCTCGATGTTGATCACCACACCCTCGCCGAACTTGGCGTGGCGCACGTTCGCGCCGATGGCGAAGGGGTGCTCGTCGGGGCGCGAGGTCTCGAAGCTCGCCCGCGGCGCCGTCGCGTACTGGTTCGCGTCCGCGCGCGGGGCCCGCCCGCCGCCGGAAGCCCAGGCCTCGCCGCGGCCGCCGCCGCCCCACGCGGGCTTGTCCCAGGCGGATTTCTGCGGCGCGGCCCACGCCTGCTTCTCCGGCAGCACGATCCACTTGCAGAGCTCCGCGGGGATCTCCTCGACGAAGCGCGAGACGATGCCGTAGCGCGGCTGCCCGTGCAGCATGCGGCTGCCGGCGTAGGTGAGGTACAGGCGCTTCCTCGCGCGCGTGATGGCCACGTACATGAGGCGGCGCTCCTCCTCGATGCCGCCGTCCTCGTTCAGGCTGTTGTCGTGGGGGAAGAGGCCCTCCTCGAGCCCGCCGAGGAAGACCGCGTCGAACTCCAGGCCCTTGGACGCGTGCACCGTCATGAGCTGCAGCGCGTCCTCGCCGGCGGCGGCCTCGTGCTCGCCGGCCTCCAGGCTCGCGTGCGAGAGGAACGCCGCCAGCACCTGCTGCTGGTGCGTGCCCGGCACCGGCGCCACGTCCTCCTGCGCCTCGCCCGCGGGCTCCACGCCGATCTCGAACTCCTCGTTGAAGAGGGTCGCGGCGTTCACCAGCTCGTTCAGGTTCTCGACGCGGTCCTGCCCGTCGCGCTCGGCGGCGTAGTGGTCCTTGAGCCCCGAGGCGGCCAGCGCCTCGTCGATGAGCTCCGGCAGGGTGAGCGTCTCCGCGCCCTTGCGCAGCCGCTCGACGATGGCGAGGAAGCCCGCGAGAGCCGTGCCGCCGCGCCCGCCCACGGCGCCGGCCTGCGCCGCGCGCGAGAGGCTCCCCAGCCCGGCGGCCGCGGCCTCCTGAAGCTGCTCGATCGTCCTCGCGCCGATGCCGCGCGGCGGGAAGTTCACCACGCGCGAGAAGGCCCCGTCGTCGTCGGGGTTGGCCGCGAGGCGCAGGTACGCGAGCGCGTGCTTCACCTCCTGGCGCTCGAAGAAGCGCAGGCCCCCGTAGACCTTGTAGGCGATGCCGGCGCGGAAGAGCGCGTGCTCGAGGATGCGCGACTGCGCGTTGGACCGGTAGAGGAGCGCCATGTCGGCGAGCGCGATGCCCTCGCGGTGCAGCTGCCTCACCTCGTCCACGACGAAGCGCGCCTCCTCCTCGTCGTTGGCGGCCGCGTAGACGCGAAGCGGCTCGCCGCGGCCCTCGGCCGTCCACAGGTTCTTGCCCAGCCGCGCCTTGTTCTGCGCGATGACGGCGTTGGCCGCATCCAGGATGGAGCCCTGGGAGCGGTAGTTCTGCTCCAGCTTCACGACCTCGCGCACGCCGAAGTCGCGCAGGAACTCGTTCATGTTGCCGACGTCGGCGCCTCTGAACCTGTAAATCGACTGATCGTCGTCCCCGACCGCGAACACGCACCCGTTCGACCCGGCGAGCATCCGGATCCACTTGTACTGCAGCTTGTTCGTGTCCTGGAACTCGTCCACCAGGATGTAGCGGAAGCGCTCCTGGTAGTGCGTGAGGAGGTCGAGGTTGCGCGCGAGCAGCTCGAAGGTGCGCAGCAGCAGCTCCGCGAAGTCGACCACGCCCTCGCGGTTGCACTGCGCGTCGTAGTCGGCGAAGAAGGCGACCATGCGGCGCGTGAAGTCGTCGCCCGCCTCCACCGCGTTGGCGCGAAGCCCCGATTCCTTGCAGTTGTTGATGAAGTGCTGCAGCTGCCGGGGCGCGAACTTCTCCTCGTCGAGGTTCTGCGCCTTGGCCAGGCGCTTCACCATCGAGAGCTGGTCGCCGGAATCGAGGATCTGGAAGAGCTGCGGCAGCCCCGCCTCCCGGTGGTGCGTGCGCAGCAGCCGGTTGCACAGCCCGTGGAAGGTGCCCACCCACATGCCGCGCGTGTTGATGGGCAGCATCGCCGACAGCCGCGTGAGCATCTCGCGCGCGGCCTTGTTGGTGAAGGTGACGGCGAGGATGCCCGCCGGGCTCGCCTGCCCCGACTGGATGAGGTGCGCGATGCGCGTGGTGAGCACGCGCGTCTTGCCGCTGCCGGCGCCGGCGAGGATGAGGGCGGATTCGCGCGGAAGGGTGACGGCCCGAAGCTGCTCGGGATTCAGGCCTGCGAGGAGGTCGGGCATGCGGCGTGCGGGAGAGGCGGAGCGGAATTATACCGCCGCGCCCGCGCGCTCAGCGCTCGACGACGGGCTCCGCGACGCCGCCGGAAGCGCGCAGGTTCGCGGCCAGCGCCTTCGCGGCGGCCTCGCTCTCCAGCCCCGCGACCACCGTCGCGAAGGACCCCGGGCCCTCCTCGACCAGCCGCGCGGGGAAGCCCGCCGCGCGGAGGCTCCGCCCGAGGGCGAGCGCGTCGTTGCGCTGCGCCGTCCTCGCCGCCACCACGCGCCAGGCGCCGCCCGCCTTGCCCACCGCGCCGTCGGCCTGCATCTCGGTCTCGAGCGCCCACTCGGCGAGCTGCGCCTCGGACACCTTGTCCACCGCGGGCTCGCCGCCGCGCGGCAGCTGGTAGAAGTCGAGCGGCTTGTCCAGCCGCACCTCCGGGTTACCGGGCGAGCTCACGCCGATCGCGCCGTCGATGAGGCACACGAGGTCGCGCTCGTCCGTGGACTTGCCCCAGAGATCCGTGCCGCGGATGCCGATCGTGACGTTCCTCACCCGGATGGCCGGCGAGGTCCCGCGCGTGCCGCCGAAGCTCGTGTAGCGGAAGGCGCCGGCCAGCACGCGAAGCGTGTTGCGCAGCAACCCGTCGCTCCGCCCGCGCTCGAACGCAAAGACGGCCTTCTCGCCCAGCTTCACGGTGCTGCCGTCGGCGAGCCGCACGCGCGCGCGGGCGCTCGCCCCGGTGCGAAGGCGATCGTCCGGCCGCAGCTCGGTGCCGGGCGCGAGCGGCACGGCGGCGCCGCCCCGCTCCAGCCACGCGGGGTACTGCACGGATTCGACGGAGGCCTGCGGCGCGGCCGCGGCCGCACCGGCCATCGCGAGGCCGGCGAGGAGCATCGAGGCGAAGCGCTTCATTCGAGCCTCCCGGGCAAAAAAAACGGGGCGCCGGCGGCGCCCCGAGGCAATGCCCCACTATCCGGGATGCCCCGCAAAGGAAAGGCATCCGGTTGGCGGACAGCACCTGCGCCGCACAAGTTCCCGCGCACGATAGCACACGGCAAATCAAGGGCTTGGGGGACCCCGCTGCTATAATTTGCGCATCGCACAACGCGCGCCCCCATCGAGAAACGCAATGGATGCCCAATACCAGCCGAAGAGCCTCGAGCCCGCCGTCCAGAAGGCGTGGGCCGACTCGAACGCCTTCGTCGCCCCCGACGCTTCCGCGAAGCCCAAGTACTACAACGTGGGGATGCTCCCGTACCCGTCGGGCAAGCTGCACATGGGGCATGTGCGCAACTACTCGATCAACGACGCGCTGGCGCACTTCCTGCGCATGAAGGGCTTCAACGTCCTGCAGCCCATGGGCTGGGACGCCTTCGGCCTGCCGGCGGAGAACGCCGCCATGGCCAACGGCGTGCCGCCCGCGAAGTGGACCTGGGACAACATCGCCTACATGAAGAAGCAGCTCCAGTCGCTGGGCTTCGCCATCGACTGGACGCGCGAGGTGGCGACCTGCTCGCCGGACTACTACCGCTGGAACCAGTGGCTCTTCCTGCGCATGCGCGAGCAGGGCATCGCCTACCGCAAGACCGGCACGGTGAACTGGGACCCGGTGGACCAGACGGTGCTCGCCAACGAGCAGGTGATCGACGGCAAGGGCTGGCGCACCGGCGCCACGGTCGAGAAGCGCGAGATCCCGATGTGGTACCTGCGCATCTCGCAGTACGCCGACGAGCTGGTGGACGCGCTCGAGGGCCTCGCGTGGCCCGAGCAGGTGAAGCAGATGCAGCGCAACTGGATCGGCCGGTCCTACGGCGTCGAGTTCACGCTGCCCTACGCGCCGGAGACGGCCGCGCGCATGGCCGACGGCAAGCCCGGGCTCAAGGTCTACACCACGCGCGCGGACACGATCATGGGCATCACCTTCGCCGCCGTCGCCGCGGAGCACCCGCTCGCCCACGAGGCCGCCAAGGGCAACCCCGCGCTCGCCGCCTTCATCGAGGAGTGCAAGAAGGGCGGCGTGATGGAGGCCGACCTCGCCACGATGGAGAAGAAGGGGATGCCCACGGGGCTCTTCGTGCTGCACCCCTTCACCAGGGCGCCGGTCGAGGTCTGGGTCGGCAACTACGTGCTCATGGGCTACGGCGAGGGCGCCGTGATGGCCGTGCCGGGCCACGACGAGCGCGACTTCGCCTTCGCGAAGAAGTACGGCCTCGCCATCCGGCAGGTGATCGACGTGGGCGGGCAGGCCTACTCCACCGACGCCTGGCAGCCCTGGTACGAGGAGGCCGGCGCGTGCGTGAACTCCGGCAAGTACGACGGGCTCGCGCAGCAGGCGGCCATCGACGCCGTCGCCGCCGATCTCGGGGCGCTGGGGCTGGGCGGGAAGCGCAAGCAGTTCCGGCTGCGCGACTGGGGGATCTCGCGCCAGCGCTACTGGGGCACGCCCATCCCGATCGTTCTCTGCCCGGCGTGCGGCGACGTGCCCGTGCCCGACGACCAGCTCCCGGTGATCCTTCCCGAGGACCTCGTGCCCGACGGCAGCGGCAGCCCGCTCGCGAAATCGCCCGCCTTCTACGAGTGCCGGTGCCCGAAGTGCGGCGGCGCGGCGCGGCGGGAGACGGACACGATGGACACCTTCGTCGACTCGTCCTGGTACTTCTTCCGCTACGCCTGCCCGGGCGCCACGACGATGGTCGACGCGCGCGCCGACTACTGGATGCCGATGGACCAGTACATCGGCGGCATCGAGCACGCCATCCTGCACCTGCTCTACGCGCGCTTCTGGACCAAGGTGATGCGCGACATGGGGCTGGTGAAGGTGGACGAGCCCTTCCGGAGCCTGCTCACGCAGGGCATGGTGCTCAACCACATCTTCAGCCGGCGCACCGAGAAGGGCGCGATCCAGTACTTCGCGCCCGAGGAGGTCGAGGTGCGCGCCGACGCCGAGGGCAAGGTGACGGGCGCCACGCTCAAGGCCGATGGCTCGGCGGTCGACTACAACGGCATCGGCACGATGTCGAAGTCGAAGCGCAACGGCGTCGACCCGCAGGACCTCATCGACCGCTACGGCGCCGACACCGCGCGGCTCTACGTGATGTTCGCGAGCCCGCCCACGGACACGATCCTCTGGTCCGACTCCTCCGTCGAGGGCTCGTTCCGGTTCCTCAAGCGCCTGTGGAAGCTGGTGCACGACCACCTCGCCGCCGGCGGGCCCGTGGCGGCGCGCGCGCCGGGCGAGCTCCCGAAGGCGCTCAAGGACCTGCGCTTCAAGCTGCACAGGACCATCGACAAGGTGGGCGACGACTACGGCCGCCGCCTGCAGTTCAACACGGCCATCGCCGCGGTGATGGAGCTGCTCAACGCGATGGGCGACGCCAACGACGGCTCGCCCGCCGCGCGCGCCGTGGCGCAGGAGGTGCTGGAGGGCGCGGTGCTGCTGCTCTCGCCCATCGTGCCGCACATCGCCACCGCGCTCTGGGAGGCGCTTCGCCCCGGCACGCGCCTGCTCGACCAGCCCTGGCCCGAGGTGGACCGCGCCGCGCTCGTGCAGGACACGGTGGAGCTCGTGCTGCAGGTCAACGGCAAGCTGCGCGGCCACCTCGCCGTCGCGGCCACCGCCACGAAGGAGGAGATCGAGAAGGCGGCGCTCGCCTCCGAGGCGGCGGTGAAGTTCATGGAAGGCCGGCCCGCGAGGAAGGTCGTCGTGGTGCCCGGCCGGTTGGTGAACATCGTTGCGTAGCCGATTCCTCCCTCTCCCTGGGGAGAGGGCCGGGGTGAGGGGCTTGCTCCTCTCCAGCCTTCTCCTCCTCTCCGCCTGCGGCTTCCAGCTGCGCGGGGAGGCGACGATGGGCCTCAAGTCGCTGCACGTCTCGGCGGAATCGCCTTCGTCCGTGGCGACCGAGGTAAGGCGGCGCCTCTCGGGCACGCCCGTGAAACTGGAGACCGACGCGCGCAAGGCGGAGGTGCAGCTTCGCATCCTCTCGGAGAGCACCGACAAGACCATCCAGACGCTCACGGGCGCCGGCCGCGTGTTCGACTACGTGCTGCGGCTCACCGTGGGCTTCCGCGCCGCCGACGCTGCCGGCAACCCCCTCGTCGAGCCCACCACGATCGAGGTGCGGCGCATCATCTCGTACTCGGAGACCGCGCCGCTCGCCAAGGAGGCCGAGGAGCTGCTGCTCTTCGAGGACATGCGCCAGGAGGCGGCCGAGCAGATCCTGCGCCGGCTTGCCGTGCTGCGCGCGAGCGGGGCCGCCGCGAAATGAAGATCGCCACGCGCCAGCTCGCGCAGCACCTGAAGAAGGGCCTGGCGCCCCTCTACGCGGTGCATGGCGCCGAGACGCTCCTCGCGCTGGAGGCGGGCGACGCCATCCGCGCCGCGGCGCGCCGATCCGGCTGCGCCGAGCGCGAGGTGTTCCACGCCGAACCGGGCGCGGACTGGTCGAAGCTCGGCGCCTCGGCCGCCAATCTCTCGCTCTTCTCGACCCGCCGCATCCTCGAGATCCGCATCCCCACGGGCAAGCCCGGCGCGGAGGGCGGCAAGGCGCTCGAGGCGCTGTGCGCGCGGCTCCCCGACGACACGGTCGTCCTCGTGATGCTCCCGGAGCTGGAGTGGCAGCAGCTCAAGACGGCGTGGTTCAACGCGCTGGAGGGGGCCGGCACCGTCGTCGAGGCGCGGGCCGTCTCGCGCGAGGAGCTGCCGCAGTGGCTGGCCGAGCGCCTCGCCGCGCAGCGGCAGCGCGCGAGCGTGGAGACGCTCGAGTGGATGGCCGACCGCGTCGAGGGGAACCTGCTGGCCGCGAAGCAGGAGGTCGAGAAGCTGGCACTCCTGCTTCCCGAGGGCGAGATCACGCTGGCGGCCATCCGCGACGCCGTGACCGACGTCTCGCGCTTCGAGCGCGACGCGCTCGTCGACGCCATCCACGCGGGCGAGCCGGGGCGCATCGCGCGCGCCGTCGACTCGCTGGAGGCCGAGGGCGAGCCCCTGCCCCTGCTGCTGTGGGCGCTCGCGGAGGAGCTCCGCCTCATGATGGCGCTCAACGGGGGGGAGCGCCCGCGGCGCTTCCTCGACCCAGACCGCCTGCAGCGAGCGCAGCGCACCGCCCGCCTGCACGATGCCGCGTCCTTCGACCGCCAACTCTTGCGGGCCCACCGGATTGACCGCATGATCAAAGGCGTCGAGACGGGCGATGCGTGGGAGGAGATCCTGGAGCTGTGCCTCGCGCTCGCCGGGAAGCCCGCGCTGCGCCCCGCCGCCTGATCCCCGACGGAACAACGCATGAACGACCTGAACACCGCCAACGACGTGCAAGCCCTGGTCGCCGCCCTGGGCCAATCCGCCCGCGACGCGAGCCGCGTGCTGGCGCGCGCCGGCACGGCCGCCAAGGACCGCGCGCTCGAAGTCGCCGCCGAGTCGCTGGTCGACCGCGAGAAGACCCTCCTCGCCGCCAACGCCAAGGACGTGAAGGGCGCGCGGGCCGACGGCGCGGACGACGCCTTCATCGACCGCCTGAAGCTCACGGCCAAGGTCGTCGAGGAGATGGCCGAGGGCCTGCGCCAGATCGCGAAGCTGCCGGACCCGGTGGGCGAGATCACCGACCTGCGCTACCGCCCCTCGGGCATCCAGGTGGGCCGCATGCGCGTGCCGCTGGGCGTGGTGGGCATCATCTACGAGTCGCGCCCCGACGTGACGGCCGACGCCGGCGGGCTCTGCCTCAAGAGCGGCAACGCCGTGATCCTGCGCGGCGGCAGCGAGGCCATCCACTCGAACCAGGCCATCGCCGCCTGCCTGCACGCGGGCCTCAAGGCCGCGGGGCTGCCGGAAGCCGCGGTGCAGCTCGTGGGCGTCACCGACCGTGCCGTCGTGGGCGAGCTCATCGCCGCCGAGCGCTTCGTCGACGTGATCGTGCCGCGCGGCGGCAAGAGCCTCGTGGAGCGCATCTCGAAGGAGGCGCGCGTGCCCGTCATCAGGCACCTGGACGGCGTGTGCCACGTGTACGTGGACGAGGGCGCCGACCCCGCCAAGGCGCTCGCCGTCGTCGAGAACGCGAAGACCCAGCGCTACGGCACCTGCAACACGCTGGAGACGGTCCTCGTCGCGCGCGCGGCCGCGCCCGAAGCGCTGCCGGCCATCGGCGCGATGTTCGCGAAGAAGGGCGTGGAGATGCGCGCCTGCGCCGAGTCGAAGGCGCTGCTGGAGGGCGCGGGCGTCAAGGGCGTGAAGGACGCCACCGAGGACGACTGGTACGCCGAGTACCTCGCGCCGATCGTGGCCATCGCCATCGTGCCGGGCCTCGACGAGGCCATCGCCCACATCGCGAAGTACGGCTCGCAGCACACGGACGCCATCGTCACGCAGGACTGGGCGCGCGCCCAGCGGTTCCTGCGCGAGGTGGATTCCGCCTCCGTGATGGTGAACGCCTCGACCCGCTTCGCCGACGGCTTCGAGTACGGCCTGGGCGCCGAGATCGGCATCTCCACCAACAAGCTCCACGCGCGCGGCCCCGTCGGGCTGGAGGGGCTCACCTCGCAGAAGTGGATCGTGCTCGGCGACGGGCACGTGAGAAGCTGAGCGCTTGGCACCCGCCCTCGGCCTCTACGGCGGCACCTTCGACCCGGTCCACTTCGGCCACCTGCGCCTCGCCACCGAGATGCGCGAGGCCTTCCGGCTGGAGCGCGTCGTGTTCCTGCCGGCCGGGCACCCGTGGCAGCGCGAGCGCGACACCTACGCGGCCGGCGCCCACCGCGTGCGCATGCTGGAGCTCGCCATCGCCGGCGAGCCCGCCTTCGCCGTCGACGACCGCGAGGTGCGCCGCGAGGGGCCCAGCTACACCGTGGACACGCTCGGGGAATACCGCCGCGAGCACGGGCCGGAGCGCCCGCTCGTGTTCCTCTGCGGCACCGACGCCTTCGCGCGCATCGAGACCTGGCACCGCTGGGAGGCGCTGCTGGACCTCGCGCACTTCGCCGTGGCGGTGCGCGCCGACGACACGGCGTGGCAGTCGAAGGGGCCGGGCGCGGTGCCCAAGGCGCTCTGGCCGCGCGTGACGATGAGCCTCAAGGACCTCCTCGCGAAGCCCGCCGGGCACGTGATGACCTTCGCCATGACGCCGCTCGCGATCTCGTCGACCGCCATCCGCTCGCTCGCGCGGATCTCCTCCTCCATCCGCTACCTCACCCCCGACCCCGTGGTCGATTTCATCCACCAGCACCAGCTCTACGGATCCCCCGCGTGACCAAACCGCTCACCACGCTTGCCAAGAAGAAACTCGTCGTCGCCGCCCTCGAGGACATCAAGGCCCGCGACATCCAGGCCATCGACGTGCGCAGGATCACCTCGATGTTCGACTGGATCGTCGTCGCGAGCGCCGAATCCGCCCGACAGACGAAGGCGCTCGCCCGCCACGTGCGCGACAAGCTCAAGGAGGCCGGCTGCGCCATCGTCGGCACCGAGGGCGAGGAAGGCGCCGAGTGGGTGCTCGTCGACTCCGGCGACATCGTCGCGCACATCATGCAGCCGGCGGTGCGCACCTACTACAACCTCGAGGAGCTGTGGGGCGAGGGCAGGTTCGACCGGCCCGCGAACCCGAGCGCGCCGCTGGAGAAGCCCCTGCGCGAGGAGGAGGTCGAGCCGATGCTGCCGCACGCGAAGCCGCGCCCGCGCGCCCGGCCCGCCGCGGGCGCCCGGAAAGCCCCGGCCGGCGGCGCCCGGAAGCCCTCCGCCGAGGGCGCGAAGCCGCGCACGCGCAAGGCGGCGACGACCGCGTCCGCCACGCCCAAGCCCAAGCCGCGGCGCCGCAAGCCCGCCGCCTGAGCATGCGCATCACGGTCGTCTCGGTCGGCCACAGGATGCCCGCGTGGATCCAGTCGGGCTGGGGCGAGTACGCGAAGCGCCTGCCCCCCGAGATGAAGCTGGAGCTCACGGAGCTCAAGCCCGAGGAGAAGGCCTCCGGCAAGACCGTCGACAAGGCCAAGGCGCTGGAGGGCGAGCGCATCCTCGCGGCGCTACCCGCGGGCGCCACCGTCTACGCGCTGGACGAGAAGGGCCGCGCCATCACCACGCAGGGGCTCTCGGTGATGCTCGCGGGCTGGATGCGCGACGGCACGCACCCCGCCTTCGTGATCGGGGGCGCCGACGGGCTCTCGGAGGAAGTGAAGGCGCGCGCGGACAAGCTGCTGTCTCTCTCGGCGATGACGCTCCCGCACGGCCTCGCGCGCGTGCTGCTCGCCGAGCAGCTCTACCGGGCGTGGTCGATACTCGCCAACCACCCGTATCATCGCGAGTGAACCCATGACCGTCATCTACCTCGCCTCCCGCAGCCCCCGCCGCCGCGAGCTGCTCGCCCAGATCGGCGTGCGCTTCGAGATGCTCCTCTTCCGGGAGGGCAACCGGCAGGACGCCGAGACGATCGAGGACCCCTTCCCCGGCGAGCACCCCGACGACTACGTGCGCCGCGTGACGCGCCTGAAGGTCGAGGCCGCCTGGCAGCGCGTGGTGATGCGCAAGGGCTTGCGGCGCATGCCCGTGCTCGCCGCCGACACCACGGTCGCCCTCGCCAACGAGATGCTCGCGAAGCCCGCCGACGCCGCCGACGCCGCACGCATGCTGCGGCTTCTCGCCGGCACGCGCCACCGCGTCCTCACCGCCGTGGCGGTCGCCTTCGAGAACCGCCTCGAGATGCGCGTGAGCGAGTCCCACGTCACCTTCTGCCCCCTGGACGAGACCCGCATCGCCGACTACGTCGCCTCCGGCGAGCCCTACGACAAGGCGGGCGGCTACGGCATCCAGGGCCGCGCCGGGGCCTTCGTGGAGCGGCTGGAGGGGAGCTACTCGGGGGTGATGGGGCTGCCGCTTTTCGAGACGGCGGGGCTCCTGCGGGAATTCGGGGTGACGGTGCCCTGACGGGGTCGCCGGGGAACGCCAATTGTCGCCGATGCCCCGCGGATTGCCGCAGATGAAGGCAAGGAACCGTGCCCAGGGTATGGACCCCGGAGCATTTCGCCCATCCGATCGCGACTCCGCTCATTCCAGCATTCATCTGCGGCAATCCGCGGGGCATCGGCGATAATCGGCGTTTCCCACCCCACCCACGCGCGAAGCGCCCAAATTGAACGAGCAGATCCTCATCAACGTCACCCCGCAGGAAACGCGGGTCGCCGTCACCGAGCTGGGCGCGGTGCAGGAGCTGCACGTCGAGCGCGACTCCTCGCGCGGCATCGTCGGCAACATCTACCTCGGGCGCGTGTGCCGGGTGCTGCCGGGCATGCAGTCGGCGTTCGTGGAGATCGGCCTCGCGCGCGCGGCGTTCCTGCACGTGGCCGACATCTGGATGGCGAGGAACGGCGACGGGCCCGTGAAGCCCATCGAGAAGATCCTCTCCGAGGGCCAGGTCCTCCTGGTGCAGGTGGTGAAGGACCCCATCGGCAGCAAGGGCGCGCGGCTCTCCACGCAGGTCTCGATCGCCGGGCGGCTGCTGGTCTACCTCCCGCAGGACCCGCACATCGGCATCTCGCAGCGGATCGAGGACGTCGCCGAGCGCGAGAACCTGCGCGAGAAGGTCCACTCCCTCATCCCGGCGGGCGAATCCGGCGGCTTCATCGTGCGCACCGTCGCCGAGACCGCCACCGACGCCGAGCTGCGGGCCGACATCGACTACCTCGTCACGCTGTGGAAGCAGATCCAGCTCGCGGCATCCACCGCCCCGCCGCAGGCGCTGCTCTACCAGGATCTCTCGCTCGCCGCGCGGGTGCTTCGCGACCTGGTCACCGACACCACCGAGCGCGTGATCGTCGACTCGCGCGAGACCTTCCACCGGCTGAAGGAGTTCGCGGAGAAGTACACGCCCAAGGCGCTGCCGGTGCTGGAGCACTACTCCGGCGAGCGGCCGCTCTTCGACCTCTTCGCGGTGGAGGAGGAGATCGAGAAGGCGCTCGCCCGCCGCGTGGACCTGAAGAGCGGCGGCTACCTCATCATCGACCAGACGGAAGCCCTCACCACGGTCGACGTGAACACGGGCGGCTTCGTCTCGGGGCGCTCCTTCGACGACACGATCTTCAAGACCAACCTCGAGGCGGCGCAGTCGATCGCGCGGCAGCTGCGCCTGCGCAACCTCGGCGGCATCATCATCGTCGACTTCATCGACATGGACACGCAGGAGCACCGCGACGCGGTGCTGGCGGAGTTCAGGAAGACCCTCTCGCGCGACCGCACGCGCGTCACCGTGAACGGCTTCTCGCAGCTGGGGCTGGTGGAGATGACGAGGAAGCGCACGCGCGAGTCGCTCGCCCACGTGCTCTGCGAGCCCTGCCCGGTGTGCGCGGGGCGCGGGGAGTTGAAGACCGCGCAGACCATCTGCTACGAGATCCTGCGCGAGATCCTGCGGGCGGAGCGCCAGTTCGGCGCGCGCGAGTACCGCATCCTCGCCTCCCAGGTCGTGATCGACATGTTCCTCGACGAGGAGGCCAACGCCCTCACCATGCTGGGCGACTTCATCGCCAAGCCGATCTCGATGCAGGTGGAGACCGCCTACACCCAGGAGCAGTACGACGTGATCCTCGCCTGAGCGCCGGGGAGGGGCTCAGGTCTTCTGGGTCGCCTGCAGGAGGCGCCGCGCCTCCTTCAGCTTCTCGATGGAGAGGTCGAGCTTCTGCGTCGTTTCCGGCGCGAGCTTCTGGGTCTGGCCCGGGTCCAGCTTCTGGGTGCCCGTGAAATCGAGCTTCTGCGTGTCGCCGGGGTTCATCTTCTGCGTGCGGTCGGCGCCGGGGGGCTGCGCGCCCGGCTCCGCGGACTTTCGCGAGCCGTCCGGGTTGTAGAGCCGCGGGTCGAAGGCGGGCAGGCGCTGGGTCTTCTCCCCGTCCGCGCCGCGCTGGTTGATCGTCGTGTCCGCGGCGGCCGCGCGCTCGTTCAGCGTCGAGTCGGCGTCGCGCCTGGCCAGCGCGGCCAGCATGTCGTCGGAGATCATCGGGGCCGCGGCGGGCTTGGCCGGCGCGGCGGGCTTCGGCGCCACGGGCTTGGGCGCCTCCTCCTTCACGTGCGCCACCTCGCGGAAGACTTCCTGCGCGCGCGCGGCGCGGCGCGTGATGGTGAGCGGCGCCTCGAACACGGAGAGCCTGGTGGTCTCCATGAGCTCCGGCGGCATCATGGGCGCGGTCGCCTCGGCCGGCCCCGGCGCGGGGGCGGCGGCCGCCACCGCCTCCTCGCGCGAGACGCGCTGCAGCAGCCCGTCGATCATCTCGCGCTGCTTGCGAAGCCCCTCGCCCACGGCCTTCAGCTCCGCGAGCTGCTCGTTGATGCCCGTGGACTTCTCGTTGATCTTCGAGAGGTTGTCCAGGCGCGACTGCAGCTGCTGCTTGTGGTCCTTCATCTGGATCTCGAGCGGCAGCGTCACCGCCTGCACCCAGCGCTCGCTCTGGGCGCGCGCGTCGCTGAAGAGCGAGCGCGCCTGGGCCACCAGCGAGGCGTGGAACTTCTTCACGAAGAAGCTCTTGTAGTTGGCCACGTTGATCGGGTCGCGGCTGAACTCCTCGGTCTCGGCCACGAGGAGCTTGAGCTTGGTCGCGTGCAGCTCGAGGTCCAGCGAGGGGAGCGTCATCCTCTGGAAGCCGAACTTCTCCACGAAGGTGTTGTAGACGCCCTGCATGAGCTTCTTGATGTCCTCGGAGGCGGCGAAGACCCGCTCGAAATCCGCGCTCATGAGCCGCGAGAGCTCGCGCATCGCCCGCTGCAGGCCCACGGTCGTCCAGGAATCCTCCATCGCCTGCGCGCTCTGCGCGAGCATTGCGTCCATCTTCGCGGAGTTGAGCATGTCCATCAGCGCCGCGCGCTTGGCCGAGAAGTTGGCGTGGTTCACCTTGTACTCGGCGAGCGCGGCGTTGTAGGCCGCCTTCTCCGCCGTGATCTTCTGCCAGAGCTTCGTGACCACCTCGCGGCTCTTGCCGACGAGGCCCTGCAGCTCCGCCATCGCGGCCTGGTTCGCCTGCTGCTTGTTGGCCACCGCCGTGCGCGAGGAGACCATCATCGCGCCGATCTCGTTCATCACCGCCTTGCACAGGATCTGCCGGCGCATCGGCACGATCTCCTGCGCGAGGTACTTCTCCAGCGCCTCGATGCCGCTCTTCCTCACCAGGCCCGCGTCCTCGCGGATCTTGCCCAGCAGCGCCTTCTGCGCCGAGAGCGGGAAGATGCGGGCGGCGTCCAGCGTGAGCGCCTTGGCGGTCGTCTCCACCATGCGCTGCACGGCGCGGTCGATCTCCTGCGGGGTCTTCAGCTCGTCCCACATGAGGTCGATCTTGTTGAGCACCGCGATCTTCTGCGGCAGGCCCGGCTTCACGTAGCGGTCCCAGATCTCCAGGTCGCTCTTGGTGACGCCCGTGTCGATGGAGAGCAGGAAGAGGATCGCGTGCGCGCCGGGGAGCGTGGAGACGGTGAGCTCCGGCTCCATCCCCAGGGCGTTGAGCCCCGGCGTGTCCAGGATCGACAGCCCGTTGGAGAGCAGCGGGTGCGGGTAGTTGATCATGGCGTATCGCCATGCCGGCACCTCGACCAGCTCCTCCTCGCCGGGGAGCTCGCCGTTCTCGTTCACCATCGGCGCGAGGCCGAGCATGCGGGCCTCCAGCGCGTAGACCTTCTTCGTGTCCGCCAGCGCCGCGAGCGCCTTCTTCATCTCCGCGGCCGAGCCCGTGTTGAGGCGCACCTTGCTCCACTCCACGGGGTTGTTCTTGAGCTGCGTGATCGACTCGTCGCGGTAGCGCGTCTCCACCGACAGGAGCTTCAGGTACGGCTCCTCGCTGGGGTCGTGGAAGATCTCGGTCGGGCACATCGTGGTGCGGCCGACGTCGGAGGGCAGGAGCCGCTCCTTGAAGCTGGAGAAGAAGAGCGCGTTGATGAGCTCGGACTTCCCGCGCGAGAACTCCGCGAGGAAGGCGAGCATGAGCCGGCCCTTGTTCAGGTTCTCCAGCAGGTCGTAGAAGCGGATGGACTGCTGGACGTCGAGCTGGCCGTTGGACTCCAGCCAGTCGTGGTAGGCCGTGACGGACCGCGTGAGGTCCTCCCGCCAGCGGTTGTAGCGGGCGATCTCGCCTTCGAAGCGGGCGTCGACGGGAGTGGCGGGGGTCACGGGCGGCCTTGGTCGGGAGGTGCCAGTGTACCCGAGAGGCCCGGCGGCCTTAAGTGCTTCCCGTCACAGGAAAAAAAACGGCCGGACGCGGTGTCCGGCCAGGGGGGAGGAAACGGTTGGCCCGGGAGACGGCCGCCTCGGGGGCGGCTCGGGGCGCTGCCCGGTTCAGGCGGCGCGGCGGAAATCCGGGTCGTTGGCGGGCGCTTCGCGGCCGGCGGGGGCCGAGGCGGCGGGCAGCGCGTTGGCGGCGCGGCGCGTCACCTCGAGCGGGCCCAGGCCCGGCAGGAGCAGGGTGCCACGCTCGCCACCGAGGGCGAGGGCGAGGTTCATCGCGGCGAGCGTGAGGACGGGCGCGGCGACGGCGAGGAGCAGGGCGGCGTTTTCGGTGAGCATGAACATTTTCGGTCTCCTGGGCTGTGTCGTTGTCGGGTTCGTTTCCGGCCCCTTTCCGGGGGGCGCCGCGGGTTTCGTCCCGCGTTGGACCGCAATCTAGGCCCCGCCCCCCCGTGCCGCCAGCGCGATGCGACGAACTGGCGAAATCCGGGTCCGAAACGCGTCCGGGCGGGGGGTATGGGCGGGTCAGCCGCGCTCGTCGGGGTGGCCCAGGACCACCTCGGCCACCGTCTTGCCGGTTCGGTCGACCAGCCGCACCCGCCCGATCCGGCGCTCGGCCAGCCAGGCGGCCACGGCCACGAACCCGACGATGGGCAGGGAGACGACCACCAGGGCGATCGCGAAGGGGGAGAGATCCATGGCGCGCTCCGGGCTCAGGCGGCGATGCGCTCGAAGGCGTCGTTGGCGGCGGCGGCCGGGGCCTTCAGGGGGTGGGCGGCCAGCCAGGCGGCCGCGGCCTCCTCGGCGGACGGCATCGCGACCGGGTAGCGGGCGGCGCCGGGGTGCGGCGTGGCGACCTCGAGCGCGAGGAAGACCGGGATGAAGACGGCGTAGGCGGCGACGGCGGCGGCGATGAGTTCCATGGCATTTCCTTTCCTGTCCTTCTGCCCCCGGCAGGAAGCTGCCGGCTCCGGGCGGCGCGAACTGGCGTTTCGCGTTGGTGCCCAGACTACGCATCCCCGCCGCCTCGCTCGCCGGAGGAATGCGATGGTTACGGATGGAATATTCCGCGCGGGGCGGTGCGGTTTCGCACACCCGCCCCGGGGAGAAGGCGCCCTAGAGGGCGAAGCGGGCGATCATGCGCAGCGCCTCGCCCTCCAGCCAGGCCACCGGCAGCATGAGCACCAGCTGGCAGGCGATGAGGACGAGCACCGGGGTGATGTCCACCCCGCCGATGGGCGGGATGGCGCGCTGGAAGGGCTTGAGGAAGGGGCGGGTCATCGCCTCGAAGAACGGCGCCACCGGGTGGTAGGGGTTCACCCAGGAGAGGATCGCCTGCAGGAACACCGCGCCCATGATGATGTAGACGGTGAGGCGCAGCAGCTTCACCAGCGCGAGGAAGAGGAGCACGGAGAGCGCCGTCCCGTTCACGATCTCCACGCCCTGCAGCAGCGACACGATCGCGAGCAGGATCACTTCCGCGATCCAGGCCACGGCAAGCGAGGCCACGTCCAGCTTGAAGAAGCCCGGCAGCAGGCGGCGCATCGGCTTCACGGCGAAGTCGGTGAGCGCCATCGTGAACTGCGCGAGCGGGTTCCTCGCCGGCGCGCGCAGCACCTGCATCCAGAAGCGCACCAGCGCCGTGAGGATGAAGATGTTGAAGATCGTCTCGATGACGAAGGCGAGGGCCTGGGTGAGCATGCGCGGCTAGCCCTTCCCGAACTCTTCGCCCAGCTCGCGCGAGCGCTCCCGCGCGGCCTTCACCGCCTCCACGAAGCGCGCCTTGAGGCCCGCGGCCTCCATCTCGCCCAGCGCGCGCTCCGTCGTCCCGCCCTTCGAGGTCACCTGCGCGCGCAGCACCGCGGGGTCCTCGCCCCGCGCCCGCGCGAGCTTCGCCGCGCCGAGGAAGGTCGCGAGCGCGAGCTGCCGCGCCGGGCCGGGCGCGATGCCCAGCTCGACGGCCGCGCGCTCCAGCGCCTCGATGAAGTAGAAGACATAGGCCGGGCCGCTGCCGGAGACGGCGGTCACCGCGTCGAGATCCTCCTCGCGCGGCAGCCACACCGTGTCGCCCACGGCGGCGAGCAGGGCCTCGGCGCGCGCGCGGCCGGAGGCGTCGACCGACGGCGGCGCGAAGAGGCCGGTGATGCCCGCGTGCACCAGCGCCGGCGTGTTGGGCATGGCGCGCACGATCGCCGCGTGCCCCCCGAGCCAGCGCGAGAGGTCGGCGATGCGGATGCCGGCGGCGATGGTGACCACGACGGTGGCCGGGTCGAGCGGAAGCAGCGGACGCACGGCCTCGCGCATCTGCTGGGGCTTCACCGCGAGCACGATCGCCTCCTGCGCCGGCAGGCCCGCCGCCGACTCGCGCACGGCCACGCCGAAGCGGGAAGCGAGCGACTCCCGGGACGCCGCGCCCGGCTCCACCACGGTGATGCCGGCCCCCGCGAAGCCCTTGCCCACGAGGCCCCCGATGATGGCCGCGCCCATGTTGCCGCCGCCGATGAAGGCCACCTTCATGCCGCCCTCCACGCGTGCGCCTCGCGGGCGCCGAAGATCGCCGTGCCGATGCGAAGCATCGTTGCGCCCTCGGCCAGCGCCGCGCGCCAGTCCTGGCTCATGCCCATGGAAAGCGTGTCGCACGCGATGCCGGCGGCGCGGATCGCCTCCAGCTCGCGGCGCAGCACGGCGAACTCGCCGCGGGCCTTCGCCTCGTCGCCCGAGGGGCTCGCCATGCCCATGAGGCCGCGCAAGCGCAGCCCGGGGAGCGAGGCCACGTGCCGGGCGAGCGCCAGCGCCTCGCCGGGCTTCACGCCGGACTTGGTCGCCTCCTCGCTGATGTTCACCTCCACGCACACCTGCAGCGGCGCGCGCCCGGCCGGCCGGTGGCGCGACAGGAGGTCGGCGATCTTCGCGCGGTCCACGCCGTGCACCCAGTCGAAGCGCTCGGCGACCTCTCGCGCCTTGTTGCTCTGCAGCGCGCCGATGAAGTGCCAGGTCGCCGCGAGGTCCGCGAGCGCCGCGATCTTGGCCACGCCTTCCTGCACGTAGTTCTCGCCGAAGTCGCGCTGCCCGGCCGCCCAGGCCTCGCGCACCATTTCCGGCGGATGGGTCTTGGAGACGGCCACCAGCGTGACGACGCGGCTATCCCCTTGTAACGCCTCGGAAATGCGCCTTCTGGCTTCTTGCAGGTTTTCGGCGATTGGAGACATAATCGGCTCGCTCAACTGGCGCATTCTACTCTGGCCCCGAGCCTCTCCCGCCCGAGCGCCGTTCCCTTCCACCGCCCGCGAGAAAGAAGAGATGGACATCGCCGAGCTCCTCGCATTCTCCGTGAAGAACAAGGCCAGCGACCTGCACCTGTCCGCGGGCCTGCCGCCCATGATCCGCGTGCACGGCGACGTGCGCCGCATCAACGTGCCGCCGCTCGAGCACAAGGACGTGCACGGGATGGTCTACGACATCATGAACGACTCCCAGCGCAAGGTGTACGAGGAGACGCTGGAGGTCGACTTCTCCTTCGAGATCCCCAACCTCGCGCGCTTCCGCGTCAACGCCTTCAACCAGAACCGCGGCGCCGGTGCCGTGTTCCGGACGATTCCCTCGAAGGTGCTCACGCTGGAGGACCTGCACGCGCCCAAGATCTTCGCCGAGATCGCCAAGTACCCGCGGGGCCTCGTGCTCGTGACGGGCCCGACGGGCTCGGGCAAGTCGACCACGCTCGCGGCGATGATCAACGACGTGAACGAGAACGAGTACGGCCACATCCTCACGGTGGAGGACCCGATCGAGTTCGTGCACGAGGCCAAGAAGTGCCTCATCAACCAGCGCGAGGTGGGGCCGCACACGCTGTCGTTCTCCAACGCGCTGCGCAGCGCCCTTCGCGAGGACCCGGACATCATCCTCGTGGGCGAGATGCGCGACCTCGAGACCATCCGCCTCGCGATGACCGCGGCCGAGACGGGCCACCTCGTGTTCGGGACGCTGCACACGTCGTCCGCCGCGAAGACGGTCGACCGGATCATCGACGTGTTCCCGGCGGCGGAGAAGGAGATGATCCGCGCGATGCTCTCGGAGTCGCTTCGCGCCGTGATCTCGCAGACGCTCTGCAAGACCAAGGACGGCAGCGGCCGCGTGGCGGCGCACGAGATCATGATCGGCACCCCCGCCATCCGCAACCTCATCCGCGAGGCGAAGGTCGCGCAGATGTACTCGTCCATCCAGACCGGCCAGGCGCTCGGCATGCAGACGCTGGACCAGAACCTGCAGGACCTCGTGAAGAGGAACCTCATCTCGATCCCCGAGGCGCGCTCCAAGGCCGCCAACAAGGACGCATTCGTCGGCGGCTGACCGCCGGGAAGGGCACCCCATGGAACGCGAACAGTCACTCAAGTTCATGCACGACCTGCTGCGCGCGCTCATCGCGCGCAAGGGCTCGGACCTCTTCATCACCGCCGGCTTCCCGCCGGCCATGAAGGTGGACGGCAAGGTCACGCCCGTGTCGCAGCAGAGCCTGTCGCCCATCCACACGCAGGAGCTCGCCCGCTCGATCATGACGGACAAGCAGGCGGCCGAGTTCGAGGCGACCAACGAGTGCAACTTCGCCATCTCGCCCTCGGGCGTCGGGCGCTTCCGCGTGAACGCCTTCGTGCAGCAGGGGCGCGTGGGGCTGGTGCTTCGCACCATCACCACGACCATCCCCAAGTTCGACGAGCTGGGGCTGCCCCCCGTGCTCAAGGACGTGGCGATGACCAAGCGCGGCCTCGTGATCTTCGTGGGCGGCACGGGCTCGGGGAAGTCGACCTCGCTCGCGGCCATGATCGGGCACCGCAACGAGAACAGCTACGGCCACATCATCACGATCGAGGACCCGGTCGAGTACGTCCACGAGCACCGGAACTGCATCGTGAGCCAGCGCGAGGTGGGCGTGGACACCGACAACTGGTTCAACGCCCTCAAGAACACGCTGCGCCAGGCCCCCGACGTGATCCTCATCGGCGAGATCCGCGAGCGCGAGACGATGGAGTACGGCATCGCCTTCGCCGAGACCGGCCACCTTTGCATGTCGACCCTGCACGCGAACTCGACCAACCAGGCGCTGGACCGCATCATCAACTTCTTCCCCGAGGAGCGCCGCGCGCAGCTCCTCATGGACCTCTCGCTCAACCTGAAGGCCATCATCTCGCAGCGCCTCATCCCGAAGAAGGGCACCAAGGGCCGCGTGGCCGCCATCGAGATCATGCTCAACTCGCCGCTCATGTCGGACCTCATCTTCAAGGGCGAGGTGCACGAGATGAAGGAGCTGATGAGCCGCTCGCGCGAGCTCGGCATGCAGACCTTCGACCAGGCGCTCTTCGACCTCTTCGAGCAGGACCTCATCAGCTACGAGGACGCGCTCCGGAACGCCGACTCGGTGAACGACCTGCGCCTGAAGATCAAGCTCGAGAGCAAGAACGCCAAGAACCGCGACCTGGGGTCGGGCCTCGACCACCTGGAAATCGTGAAATAGCGGCGCTTCCCTCCCTTCTCCTTCCGGGAGAGGGGCCGGGGATGAGGGCAAGCTACCCCGCCGTCCCCATCGCCCGCCCCGCGGCGAGCAGCTTCCCGATGCAGCCGGCGACGGTCTCGGGGCTGCAGTCGGCGGGCTCCGCCTCGCACACGGTGCGCAGGCGCTTCAGCCGGCAGATGAGGTCGACGGCCATCGGGTCCTGCACCAGCGAGGGCCGCGGCACGCCGAAGTAGTAGCCCTGCACGAAATCCGCGCCGGCCTCGATGGCGCACAGGGCCTCGGGCGCCTCCTCGATGCCTTCCACCACCACCTGCGTGCCCGCCTCGTGCAGCAGCCGCACGACGGAGGGCAGCAGCCGCCTCGCCTTGGCGCAGCCCACGGCCTCGTTGAGCAGCGAGCGGTCGATCTTCACGAAGTCCGGCGCGAGGGCGGCCACGCGGTCGAAATTGGAGCGCGCGATGCCGAAGTCGTCCATGGCCACGCGGATGCCGGCCTGGCGGCAGGCCGAGACGGCCTCGGCGAGGAGCCCCTCGTCGCCGCTGTCCTCCTCCAGCACCTCGATGCAGACGCGCGCGGGCGCGAGGCCGTGCAGCGCGAGCTCCGACCGGAGGTCGGCGATGGCGTCGGCGAGCAGCGCCCGCGGGTGGATGTTGAGGTAGAGGAACCCGGCGCCATCGTCGAGCGTCACGAAGCGCGACAGGTGCGCGCGCCGGCACTCGCGGTCGATGCGCGGCAGCTCGAAGCCGGCGTGGGCGGCGAAGTAGGCGGCCGGCCCGATGGGCTCTCCCGCGGCGGTGACCGGGCGCGCCAGCGCCTCGTATCCCGCGAGGGACGCCGAGTGGACCGAGTAGAGAGGCTGGAAGCTCGTCGCCATGCGAAACGCGGGCGGCACCCCGCCCATCCCCGGCGCGCCCGCCGGCGCGCGCCCCCCGTCGATCATGATTCCCGCTCCCCGGTCCGATCGCCGGGAGGAGTTCCCGGCACGCCGCCATTCTGGCGCGCGCGGGCTACCGGGCCGTTACGACGGTCAGCGGGCAGGTTACAGCCGTAGCCGGGCGGCCCTCAAGCCGACCCGAAGATCCCGCGCAGCGCCTCGCCGATGTCCTGCATGCGGTAGGGCTTGCGCAGGATGCGGTTCACGCCGGCCGAGTGGGCCCGCGTCTCGAAACCCGCGCCGCCGAAGCCGGTGGCGATCACGATGGGGATGGCGGGGTTCGCCTTGCGCAGCTCCACGGCGAGCTGCGTGCCGTGCAGGCCCGGCATCACCTCGTCGCTGATCACCGCCTCGAAGCGGCCGGGCCCGGCGCGGAACGCCTCCAGCGCGGCGCGGCTGTCGGTGTAGCCGGCGGGCTCGTAGCCCAGGGTCGCGAGCATCTCCTCGAGCGCGGCGAGCACCTCCGGCTCGTCGTCCACGGCGAGGATCACCTGCCCGCGGCCGGCGAGCGGCGCCTCCTCCCCCGCCTCGCCGAGGCCCGCTTCCTCGAGGCGCGGCAGCCACACGGTGAAGGTCGTGCCCTTGCCCACCTCGCTCTCCACGTCGATCGCGCCGCCATGCTCCTTCACGATCGAGTGCACGAGGGCGAGGCCCAGGCCGGTGCCGCGGCCCGCGGGCTTGGTGGTGAAGAACGGCTCGAAGATGCGGTCGATCACGGCGGCAGGGATGCCCTCCCCGCTGTCCTTCACGCGCACCACCGACCACTCGCCGGGCGCCACCTCCGAAAGGCGCGTCCGCACGGGCGAGGCGAGCGTGCGCGCCTCGAGCGAGATCTCGAGCACGCCGCCGCCGGGCATGGCGTGAATGGCGTTGGAGGCCAGGTTCATCACCAGCTGGTGCAGGCGCGTGGGGTCGCCCGTCACCGCGAGCTGCTCGGGCGGCACGGCGAGGCGCACCTCCACCGCCCCCGACGAGGAGCCGCGCAGGAGCTCCGCCACCTCCGTGAGCACGGGCCCGAGGAACACCGGCTCGCGGATGCCGCTCTCGGCGCGGCTGTAGGCGAGGATCTGCGCGACCAGCGCCTTGGCGCGGTTGCCGGCGTTCACGATCGTGTCCACGTAGCGCTTGAGCTGCGGGTCGGCCTGCGCCTTCGCCTGCGCGAGCTCGCCGTAGCCGAGGATCGCGCCGAGGATGTTGTTGAAGTCGTGGGCGATGCCGCCCGCGAGGCGCCCCACGGCCTCCATCTTCTCCGCCTGCCGCAGCTGCGCGGCGAGCGCCTGGCGCTCGGCCTCGGCGCGCACGCGCTCCGAGACGTCGCTCACGAAGCCGATGATGATGCGCCGGCCGGCCTTGCGCCGCGTGGGGTCCACGATCGCGTAGCCGTTCACGCCCACGGTGATCCACTCGCCCTCGCCGCGCCGCAGCCGGTGCTCCAGCGCGATGTGCGTCACTTCGCCCGCGAACAGGCGGTCGCGCACGGTGCGCAGGCGCGGCAGGTCGTCGGGGTGCACGCGCTCGCCCCACTGGCCCACCGTTGCGATCTCCTCGGCCGGGGCGCCCAGCACGGCGCGCGTATCGCCATCCCACAGGATCGTGCCGGAGGCCGGGTCCAGCTCGTAGAGCAGGTTGCCGCTCGCGCGGATGGCGGCCTCGTAGCGGCGCCGCCACGCCTCGGTGGCCGCCGCCGCCGTCTCGCGCTCCGCGAGCAGCGCCGCGGCGAAGAGCGTCGTGACGGTGGTGGCCGCCACGAAGCCGTGCAGCTGCAGCAGCGCCGTCCACTCCGCGAAGCCGGGGATCGCGTAGGGCCCCAGCCCGTGCGCGGTGTGCCAGTCGGCGATGAGGGCGAAGGCGACGATGCCGAGCGTGGCCGCGCGCACCCCGAAGCGCAGCGCCGCCCAGATGAGGAAGGGCGAGCAGAGATAGGCGAGCGGCGCCGCGAAGCCGGGGCCGCCCGGCGGCGCGCGGAAGACGAAGTGCGTGGTGAGGACGAGGCCCGCGTAGAGGACCGCCACCTCCGCGAGCCGCCCCCGGAACGGGGCGAGCGCCGACTCGAGGCCGCCGCGGAACCACGCGATCACGAGCGGGGCCGCGACCACCATGTTGAGGAAGTCGGAGACGAAGGTGACCGTCCACTGCGAGCGGAAGTCGGTCCCGAACCGCCACCAGGTGACGGACGCATCGCCCAAGGACACCACGGCGGAGAGCGGCACCAGGTTCACGAGGAAGGCGGTGAGGCCCTGCAGCGAGGCGATGTCGGTGCGCCGCTCCGAGAGCCGCAGCAGCACCGTGGCGATGACCGCGGGCTCCAGCGCGTTCACGAGGGCCGTGGCCGTCGAGGCCTCCATGCCCATGCCGGCCTGCATCCCGGTGGCGAGCGAGGCCGCGAAGGCGATGCCCGAGAACGGGATCCAGAGCGCGCGCGGCGCGACGAGGAACGCGCCCAGCGCGAGCCCGTCGGCCGGCCATACGAAGAGCGGGAAACGCGCTTGCAGGGGCAGGCCCACGCCGAACACGGCAAGCGCGTAATAGGCGACCGCGAAGGCGGCGATCGCCATCGCGGCGCGCCCCGGCAGGGGCGGCCGGTCGCCTTGGCCGGGCAGCCAGTCGGTCGTCGATTTCATGGTTTTTGGCCGGACCCGAGCGATTCTACGGTCTCCCGGCGTAAAATGCCCCCTCGGACACCCGATCAACCCCCGGACGGACATGCCCTTGGAAGCGCATATCCTCGTCGTCGACGACGACCCCGCCATCAGGGACCTGGTGAGCGACTACCTCGTCGAGCACGACCTCAAGGTGTCGACGGCCGACTGCGGCGCGCAGATGGACAAGGTCCTCGGCGCGGAGGTGGTCGACCTGGTGATCCTCGACCTGAAGCTCCCGGACGAGGACGGCCTCGCCATCGCCCGGCGGCTGCGCGAGAAGCTCGACATCCCCATCATCATCCTCACCGGCCGCAAGGAGGAGGTGGACCGCGTGATGGGCCTGGAGCTGGGCGCGGACGACTACGTCACCAAGCCCTTCAGCCAGCGCGAGCTGCTGGCGCGCATCAAGGCGGTGCTGCGCCGCACGGAGGTCAAGCGCGCCGCCCGCCGCGTGGAGACGGCGCGGGCCTACCGCTTCGCGGGCTGGGAGCTCAACACGGGCCTCAGGCGCCTGAAGTCGCCCGATGGGCGCGCGGTCGAGCTCACCAACAGCGAGTACGCGCTGCTGGTCGCCTTCCTGCGCTCGCCCAAGCGCGTGCTCTCGCGCGACCAGCTGCTGGAATCGAGCCGCCTGCACGACGACATCTACGACCGCTCGATCGACGTGCAGATCCTGCGCCTTCGCCGCAAGGTCGAGGAGAAGGCCAACGAGCCGAAGCTGATCCGCACCGAGCGCGGCGCCGGCTACTTCCTCGACGCAACCGTGGAGACCGTGTGAGCGCCCGGCCGACACGCCGCTAGCGGCTCGCGATGGGCTCCCTGCCGGAACTCCTCGCGATCGACGGCGTCATGCTCGTCGTCGTCGCGTGGTTCGCGATCGGCCTCGCAGGGATCGCGGCGCTGCACAACCTCGCCTTCGTCGCGCGCGTCCTCTTCCCGCTCTCCGCCTCGCTGAGCCTCGCGCTGGCGGGCTTCGCGCTCCCGGCCCTGCCCGGCGCGCCGCAGGTCGCCGTCCTCGCCATCGGCCTGCCGGACCTGCCCTTCCACCTGCGCCTGGACGCGCTCTCGGCCTTCTTCCTCGCGCTGCTGGGTCTCGCGAGCGCCGGCATCTCCGTCTTCGCCGGCGGCTACTTCCGCCAGGGCGAGGGCACGGCGCCGGGGCTGCTGTGCCTGCACTACCACCTCTTCCTCGCCAGCATGGCGATGGTGCTGCTGGCCGACGACGCCTACGCCTTCATGGTGACCTGGGAGGTGATGGCGCTCTCCTCCTTCTTCCTCGTCACCACCAACCACCGCATCGCCGAGATCCGCCGCGCCGGGTTCCTGTACCTGCTGGTCGCCCACGTGGGCGCCATCTCCATCCTGCTCTGCTTCGGGGTGCTTCAGGCCAACACCGGCGACTACACCTTCGCCAACATGCGCGCGCAGTCGCTGCCGCCCTTCTGGGCCTCGTGCGCGTTCGGCCTCGCGCTCTTCGGGTTCGGCGCCAAGGCGGGGCTCCTGCCGCTGCACGTGTGGCTGCCGGAGGCGCACCCGGCCGCGCCCTCCCCCGTGTCCGCGCTCATGAGCGGCGTGATGCTCAAGACCGCGATCTACGGGCTGGTGCGCGTGAACTTCGACCTGCTGGGCTCGCCCCTCTGGTGGTGGGGAGTCGTGGCGCTCGTCGTGGGGCTCGCCACCGCCCTCTTCGGCGTGGTGTTCGCCGCGGCGCAGGTGGACATGAAGCGCCTCCTCGCCTATTCATCCATCGAGAACGTGGGCCTCATCGTCGTGGGGCTGGGGCTCGCCATCGTCTTCGCCGCTTACCGCATGGGGTCGCTCGCGGCGCTGGCGCTGGTGGCCTCGCTCTACCACTGCCTCAACCACGCGATGTTCAAGAGCCTGCTCTTCCTCGGCACGGGCTCGGTGCTGCACGCGACGCAGGAGAGGAACCTCGGCAAGCTCGGCGGCCTCATGCGCTTCATGCCCTGGGTGGCGTGGACCACGCTCGTGGGCGTGGTCGCGAGCGCGGGGCTGCCCCCCTCTAACGGCTTCGTCTCGGAGTGGCTGCTGCTGCAGGGCTTCCTCTTCACCGGGGACCTCCCGAACCCCTACCTGCGCATGCTCGTGCCGGTCTTCGCCGCCGGCGTCGTGCTCGTCGCGGCGCTCGCGGGCTACGTGATGGTGAAGTTCTTCGGCGTGATCTTCCTCGGCCGGCCGCGCGAGGAGAAGCTCGCGCAGGCCCACGACGCCGGGGGGCTCGAGCGCCTCGGGCTCGCCTGGCTCACGGCCGGCTGCGTGCTGCTGGGGCTCTTCCCCGTCGCGGTGATCGAGGTGATGGACCCGATCACGACGGCGCTGGTGGGCCGCGGGCTCGCGCTGAGCGGCCGCGCCGGCGACTGGCTGCTCCTCGCCCCCATGAGCGCGGAGCGGGCTTCCTACAGCCCGATCCTCTTCCTGCTGGTCACCGCCGCCGTCGTGTTCGCGACGATCGTCCTGGTGCGCCGCTTCTACCACGGCCGCGTGCGCCGGGCGGCGCCGTGGGATTGCGGCTTCCCGGCGCAGACGGCGCGCATGCAGGACACCGCCGAGGGCTTCGGCCAGCCCATCCGGCAGATCTTCGAGCCGTTCTACCGCATGCACCGCGAGCTGCCCACGCCCTTCGACGCCGCGCCGCGCTACAAGGTGACCGTCGAGGACCCGCTGTGGGGCTGGGTGTACCTGCGCATCGCCGCGGCCACCGAGGCCGTGTCGCGCTGGGTCGGGATGCTGCAGCGCGGGCGCATCTCGATCTACCTCCTCTACAGCTTCCTCACGCTCGTGGCGCTGCTCTTCCTCACGCAGGCATGAACCTCGAAGGCCTCCTCGCCCAGCTCCTCGCCGCCGCGGTCGCCCTCGTGGGCGCACCGCTCGTCACGGGGTGGGTGAACCAGTGCCGGGCCTGGCTGCAGAACCGGCGCGCGCCGCCGCTGCTGATGCCCTTCCGCACGCTGCACAAGCTCTTCTGGAAGGAATCCGTCGTCGCCCACGACGCCTCGCCCGTCTTCCGCATCACGCCGTACCTCGTGTTCGGCTGCATGCTGCTCGCCGCCCTCATCATCCCGACGCTCTCCACGAACCTGCCGATGGCGACCGCCGCCGACGCCATCGCGCTCGTGGGGCTCTTCGGGCTGGCGCGGCTCTTCATCTCGCTCGCCGCCATGGACATCGGCACCTCCTTCGGCACGCTGGGCGCGCGCCGCGAGATGCTGGTGGGGTTCCTCGCCGAGCCCGCCTTCCTGATGGTGGTGTTCACGGCCTCCCTCATCTCCAGCTCCACCTCGCTCGCGACCACCGTCTCGGCGCTGGCGCACCGCGAGTTCACGATCCTGCCCAGCCTCGCCTTCGCGGGCATCGCCTTCACCATGGTCTCCCTCGCCGAGAACGCGCGCGTGCCGGTGGACAACCCCACGACGCACCTCGAGCTCACGATGATCCACGAGGCGCTCATCCTCGAGTACTCGGGGCGGCACCTCGCGCTCATGGAGTGGGCGGCCTCCCTCAAGCTCTTCGCCTATTCCTGCGCGGGGCTGGCGATCTTCTTCCCCTGGGGCATCGCCGAGGCCAACGACCACGTGGCGCTGCTGTGGGCGCTGCCGGCGCTCGCCGCGAAGCTCGCCATCGGCGGGTTCCTGCTGGCCCTCATCGAGACCACGCTCGCCAAGATGCGCATCTTCCGCGTGCCCGAGTTCCTCGCGACCGCCTTCCTGCTCGGCGTGCTGGCGCTCCTCGTGCACCTGCTCCTGGGAGCCTGAGACCCGGCCATGACGCCCTTCACCAGCCAGGTCATCAACCTCTTCGCGTCGGTGCTGCTGCTCATCGCCTTCGCGATGCTCGCGCAGCGGCGCATCGTCACGCTCATCAACCTCTTCGCCGTGCAGGGGCTCGCCCTCGTGGGCTCCACCGTCACCGTCGCCTGGGCCACGGGCCAGCACCACCTCTACTGGTCGGCGGGGATCACCTTCGTGCTCAAGGTGGTGGCGCTGCCGCTGATCCTGCACCGCCTCATCCGGCGCCTCAACGTGAAGTGGGACATCGAGACCCTCATCAACATCCCGACGATGATGCTGGTGGGAATCGTGCTGGTGGTCTTCGCCTTCAACCTGGCGCTGCCGATCTCGGAGTTCTCGCAGTCGATCGCGCGCGGCACGCTCGGCATCGCGCTCGCCTGCGTGCTCATGTCCTTCCTCATGATGATCACGCGCTCCAAGGCCGTGCCGCAGGTGATCGGCTTCCTCGCCATGGAGAACGGGCTCTTCTTCGCGGCGACCAGCGCCACCTACGGCATGCCGATGGTGGTGGAGCTGGGCATCGCGCTGGACGTGCTGGTGGGCATGATCATCCTCGGGGTGTTCATGTTCCAGATCCGCGAGCAGTTCGACTCGCTGGACATCCACCATCTCGAGAAACTGAAGGAGGACTGAGCGCCAGATGGAAGCGTTCATCGCCCTCCTCGCCATCCCGCTCTTCGGCGGCCCCTTCCTGTGGCTGTGGGGCGACCGCCCGTCCGCGCCCGAGGTGAACGCGGGCTTCAGCCTCGCCACCTTCGCGGCCTCGGCCTGGCTCACGGCGGAGGTGATCTCCGGCGGGCCCATCACCGCCTTCGGCGAGCAGTTCTTCATCGACGCGCTGAACGTCTTCCTCGTGGCGCTCACCGCCTTCGTGGGCTTCACCACCTCGCTCTTCTCGCGGCCCTACATGCGCATCGAGCGCGACAAGGGCAAGATGACCGGCCCGCGGCTGCGCCTGTACCACAGCATGTACCAGGCGTTCATGGCGACGATGCTGCTCGCGCTCACCACCAACAACCTCGGGATCCTGTGGGTGGCGATGGAGGCGGCCACGCTCGCGACCGTGCTCCTGGTGTCGGTGTACCGGACGGCCGCGTCGCTCGAGGCGGCGTGGAAGTACTTCATCCTCTGCGGCGTGGGCATCGCGCAGGCGCTCTTCGGCACGATCCTGCTCTACTTCGCCGCCGAGCGCGTGCTGGGGGCGGAGGGCAACGCGCTCCTCTGGACGCACCTGAACCTGGTGAAGGCGGACCTCGAGCCCGCCATCATGTCGCTCGCCTTCGTCTTCCTGCTGGTGGGCTACGGCACGAAGATCGGCCTGGTGCCGCTGCACAACTGGCTGCCGGACGCGCACGCCGAGGGCCCCACGCCCATCTCCGCCGTGCTCTCGGGGCTGCTGCTGAACGTGGCCCTCTACAGCGTGATCCGCTGCAAGGTGCTCGCCGACGGGGCGCTGGAATCGCGCTTCGCCGGCAACATGATGATGGGCTTCGGCCTGCTCTCGGTGGTGGTGGCGGCCTTCTTCCTGTCGCGCCAGCGCGACGTGAAGCGCATGTTCGCCTACTCCTCCATCGAGCACATGGGCCTCGTCACCTTCGCCTTCGGCATGGCCGGCCCCATCGCCAACTTCGCGGGGCTGCTGCACATGACGGTGCACTCCCTCGTGAAGAGCGCCATCTTCTTCGCCGTGGGCCACGCCGCGCAGAAGGCCGGCACGCAGGTGATGGAGGACATCCGCGGGCTGGTCAAGGTGAGCCCCACCGTGGGCTGGGGCCTCATGATCGGCACGCTCGCGATCCTGGGCATGCCGCCGTTCGGCGTCTTCGCGAGCGAGTTCCTCATCCTCACCACCGCCATGCGCGAGCACCCGTGGGCGACACCCTTCCTGCTGCTCGCCCTCGGCGTGGCCTTCGCGGCCGTCTTCTCGCGCGTGCAGCCGATGGTGTTCGGCGACACGCACATGAAGCCGTTGGCCCACCAGCCGGCGCTGGTGCCGGTGTTCGTGCACCTGGGGCTGGGGTTGCTGCTGGGGCTCTACATCCCGCCGTATCTCGCCGCGTGGTACCAGGAAGCCGCGCGATTGCTGGGATAGGGTCTTTCAACACAGAGGGCGCAGAGGGCGCAGAGGGCACGGAGGAAAGCAAGGGCACATGCGGATACCGGGACTCAATCTCCAGTGGAAGGCCCTGCCGGGCGAGGCGCCGGCGGCGATCGCGGCCGTAGGCGAGTGGCAGTGGACGGAGGCCGCGCGGCTCGTGCGCGAGGGCGGCGGGCGCCTGGTGGCGCTGTGGGGCGCGGACCACCGCGACCTCGCGGAGGACGAGGACGAGTATTCCGTCTACGCCGCCTACGCGGTGAAGGACGGGCTCGCCGTGGTGGAGCTGCTCGTGCCGGATTCCGCGCCGGCCTTCCCGGACCTCTCCGGCCTTTTCCCGGCGGCGGGCCGCATGCAGCGCGCGCTCTTCGACCTGCTGGGCATCGGCGCGGCGGGCGCCGCCGACACGCGCCCGTGGCTGCGGCACGGCGCGTGGCCGGAGGGCGCCTTCCCGCTGCGGCGCGACTTCGACGCGGCGAAGCTCCCGCCCAATGCCTTCACCGACTACCCGTTCGTGCGCGTGGAGGGCGACGGCGTGCACGAGATCCCCGTGGGCCCCATCCACGCCGGCACCATCGAGCCCGGCCACTTCCGCTTCTCCATCGTGGGCGAGAAGGTGCTGCGGCTGGAGGCGCGGCTGGGTTACGTGCACAAGGGCATCGACAAGCGCTTCGAGGCGTTCACGGTGGCGGAGGGGTTCCGGCTCGCGGGGCGCGTCTCCGGCGATTCCACGGTCGCCTTCGCCTGGGCCTACGCGCAGGCGGCCGAATCGCTGCTGGGCGTCGTGCCGCCGCCGCGCGCGCGGTGGCTGCGGGCGATGTTCCTGGAGCGCGAGCGCGTGGCCAACCACCTGGGCGACCTCGGGGCGCTGGGCAACGACGCCGCCTTCGGCTTCGCGCTGGCGCAGTTCATGCGCATCAAGGAGGACTGGCTGCGCGAGAACGCGGCCGTCTTCGGCCACCGGATGCTCATGGACCTCGTGGTTCCCGGCGGCGTCGCCCGCGCCTTCGACGCCGCGCAGGCCGAGGCGATGATCGCGACCTCGCACGCGGTCGAGCGCGAGGCGCGCGAGCTTCGCGCCATCTTCGACGAGCACGCGGGGCTGCAGGACCGCTTCCTCACCACGGGCCGCGCCACGCCGGAGCTCGCGCGCGCCCTCGGGCTCACCGGCCTCGCGGGGCGCGCGAGCGGGCAGGCCTGCGACCTGCGCGTGGACTTTCCCGCCGTGCCCTACGGCGAGCTCGCCGTGCGCAAGGCGGGCTCGGCCGCCGGCGACGTGGCCGCGCGCGTGGCGGTGCGCTTCGACGAGCTGCTGGAGTCGCTCCGGCTCGTGCGCGCCATCGCGCTCGCCGCGCCCGACGGGGAGCTCGCGGAGGAGCTGCCCGCGCCGCGCCCGCAGGCCTTCGGCGTGGGCTGGGTGGAAGGCTGGCGGGGCGAGGCCTTCGTGGCGCTGGAAGCGGGCGAAGGCGGCATGATCCGCCGCTGCCACGCGCACGACCCCTCGTGGCAGAACTGGCCGGTGATCGAGCACGCCGTGATCGGCAACATCGTTCCCGACTTCCCGCTCATCAACAAGAGCTTCAACCTGAGCTACTCGGGGCAGGACGGCTGATGATCCGCATCCTGCGCCAGATCGCCCGCACCGGCCTCGTGAGCGAGGCCGCGCCCCCGCCCGACGAGGCGCTTCGCGCCCGCGCCCCGGAGATCCAGGCGGAGATCCTCGCGCTCCTCGGCCGCGCGCTCGCCATCCGCCAGGTGGACGCGGGCTCCTGCAACGGCTGCGAGCTGGAGATCCACGCGCTCAACAACCCTTACTACAACCTCGAGGGGCTGGGGATCCGCTTCGTGGCGAGCCCGCGGCACGCCGACATGCTGCTCGTCACCGGCCCGGTCGCGAAGAACATGGAGCCGGCCCTCAGGATCGCCTGGGAGGCCACGCCGGACCCGAAGCTGGTGGTGGCCGTGGGCGACTGCGGCTGCACGGGCGGCATCTTCGGCGAGAGCTACGCGAGCTGCGGCAAGGTGGCGAACGTGATCCCGGTGGACGTGACGGTGCCGGGGTGCCCGCCGACGCCGCTCGCGATCCTGCAGGGCATCCTCACCGCCGTGACCGCCCGCGCGGCCGGGGGATGACGCGAGGCGCTCAGGCCGCGAGGATGACCGGCCCGCCCTTTTCCAGCGCGCGCCGGTAAGCGGGGCGGGCCGCGACCCGCTCCCGCCAGGCTGCGAGGTTCGGGCTCGCCGCCGCATCCGCGCCGCGCGAGAGGAGCGCCTCGACCGCGAAGCACATCTGGAAGTCCGCGATCGTGAGCGACTTCCCGGCGAACCACGCGTTGCGCCCCAGGTGATCCTCGATGAACCGCCGCGCCGTCTCGAGATTGGGGTCGACGAGCTTCTCCTGCACGCCGGCGCAGATCGCGCGGGCGACGGGGCGCGCGAAGAACGGCATCTTCTGCTTCGGGATCGACTGGAAGACCAGCTTCATCAGCAGCCAGTTCATGAGCGAGCCCTCGGCGTAGTGCATCCAGAAGCGGCACTGCCGGTGGGCAGCCGTCCCGGCGCGCGGCTGGAGGTTCGCGAGCTCGCCGGTCGCCTCCTTCCCGTACTTCTCCGCCAGGTACTCGATGATCGCGCCGGACTCGGCGACCACCTCGCCGTCGTCGTCGATCACCGGCGACTTGCCCAGCGGGTGGATCTTCTTGAGCGCGGGCGGCGCGAGGCGGGTCGCCTTGTCGCGCCGCCAGGTCTTCAGCGTGTAGGCGACGCCCAGTTCCTCGAGCAGCCAGAGGATGCGGTGCGAGCGCGAGGCCTCGAGGTGGTGGACGGTCAGCACGCGGCCGCCTCGATGGCGGCCATCAGCTCCGCATAGTCCCGCGTCACGGGGAACTGCGGGAACTGCGCCGTGATGCCCGCGGGCGGCCGGAAGAAGATGCCCGCGTGCGCGGCGCCCAGCATCGCGGTGTCGTTGTACGAGTCCCCGGCGGCGATCACCCGGAAGTTGAGCGCGCGGAAGGCATTCACGGCGGCGCGCTTCTGGTCCGGCAGGCGCAGGCGATAGCCGCGCACGAACCCGGCCTCGTCCACCTCCAGCCGGTGGCAGAAGAGCGTGGGCATCCCGAGCTGCTCCATGAGGGGCCGCGCGAACTCGTAGAAGGTGTCGGAGAGGATCACCACCTGGAAGCGCTCGCGCAGCGCGTCCAGGAATTCGCGCGCGCCGGGCATCGGGCCCATCCCGGCGATCACGGCCTGGATGTCCGGCAGGCCGAGCCGGCGCTCCTCGAGGAGGCCCAGCCGGAAGCGCATGAGCTTGTCGTAGTCGGGCTCGTCGCGCGTGGTGCGGGAGAGCTCCGGGATGCCGGTGCGCTTCGAGAATTCGATCCAGATCTCGGGGACGAGGACCCCTTCGAGGTCGAGGCAGACGATTTGCAAGGGCTTCTCCGTGGTCGCGCGGGCGTGCCCGGCTATTATCCCGGCTTTCGCCCCCCTTTCGCCGCCATGGACCGCCCGCCCCTCGACATCGCCTTCGTCTCCGACGTCGCCTGCCCCTGGTGCGCCATCGGCCTCGCCTCCTTCGAGCGGGCCCTGGCACGCCTGGAGGGCGAGGTAAGCGTGAAACTGCACTTCGAGCCCTTCGAGCTGAACCCCGACATGGGACCCGAGGGCGTGGAGACCATCCCCTACCTCATGCGCAAGTACGGCCGCACGGCCGAGCAGGTGCGGGAGACCCAGGCGCGCATCCGCGAGCGCGGCGCGGCCGTGGGCTTCGCCTTCGGCGAGCGCAGGCACGTGTGGAATACCTTCGACGCCCACCGCATGCTCCATTGGGCCGGCATCGAGGGCCGCGGGCTGGCGCTGAAGCGCGCCTTGCTGCGCGCCTATCACGCCGAGGGCCGCAACCCGGGTGCGGCGGACGTGCTCGTCGAGCTGGCCGCGGCCGCGGGTCTGGATTCGGCCCGCGCGAAGGCGATCGCCGAAAGCGACGAGTTCGCCGCCGAGGTGCGCGAGCGCGAACGCCACTGGCGCGAGCAGGGCGTCTCGGCCGTGCCGACCGTGGTCGTGGACGGGCGTTACGTGATCGAGGGCGCCCAGCCGCCGGAAGCGTTCGAGCAGGCGCTGCGGCAGGTCGCCCGCCCCCGCTGACGCGCGGGCGCGCCGGCCGCTACGCGAGGGAGCCCGCGTGGTGGCGCAGGTGGTCGGCGACGAAAGTGGCGACGAAGTAATACGAGTGGTCGTACCCGGCGTGCCGCCGCAGCCGCAGGGGCTGGCCCGCCTTCGCGCAAGCTTCCTCCAGGCGCTCGGGCCGCAACTGCCCGGCGAGGAATCTGTCCGCGAGGCCCTGGTCCACCAGGATCCCGCCGGGAAAGGGCGGCGCCGCGCAGGCGGCGATGAGCGCGCTCGCATCGTGCCGCGACCACGCCGCGCGGTCTTCCCCGAGGTAGCCGGAGAACGCCTTCACGCCCCACGGCACCTCCGAGGGCGCGCAGATCGGCGCCAGGGCGGAGACCGAGCGGAACCGGCCCGGGTGGCGCAAGGCGAGGGTGAGCGCGCCGTGCCCGCCCATCGAGTGGCCGAGGAGGCCCACCCGGCCCGCATCGACGGGAAACGCCTCGCCCGCGAGCGGCAGCAGTTCCTCGAGGAGATAGCTCTCCATGCGCCAGTGCCGCTGCCACGGCTCGCGCGTGGCGTCGAGGAAGAACCCCGCGCCGACCCCGAAGTCCCAGTCATCGGCCTCCCCCGGGACGCCCGCGCCGCGGGGGCTCGTGTCGGGGCAGAGGATCGCGAGCCCCAGCTCCGCCGCGAAACGCTGCGCCCCCGCCTTCGCGGGAAACGTCTCCTCGGTGCAGGTGAGGCCGGCGAGGTACACCACGAGCGGCACCTTCGCGCCCGTGCCGCCGAGCGCGGCGGGCGGCAGGTAGATCGAGAACCGCATCGGCAGCCCGATCTCCCGCGAGGGGTGCCGGCAGAACCGCTGCTCCCCGCCGAAGGAGGCGTGCGCGGAAAGGAGCTCCATCAGTAGACGACCACCGAGCGGATCGATTCCCCGCGCTCCATCAGCTCGAAGCCCTCGTTGATCCGCTCGAGCGGCAGCCGGTGGGTGATGAGCGGGTCGATGCGCAGCTTTCCGTCCATGTACCAGTCCACGATCCTCGGCACGTCCGTCCGGCCGCGGGCGCCGCCGAAGGCCGTGCCCTTCCAGACGCGGCCGGTCACGAGCTGGAAGGGCCGCGTGGCGATCTCCTGCCCCGCGCCCGCGACGCCGACGATGACCGAGACGCCCCAGCCCTTGTGGCAGCACTCGAGGGCCTGGCGCATGAGCTTCGTGTTGCCCACGCACTCGAAGCTGTAGTCGGCTCCGCCATCGGTGAGCTGCACGATCGCGTCGACGACATCCGGGACCTGCGCCGGGTCGATGAAGTGCGTCATGCCGAACTCGCGGGCCATCTTCTCGCGCGCCGGGTTGATGTCGACGCCGATGATCCTGTCGGCGCCGACGAGCTTCGCGCCCTGGATCACGTTCAGGCCGATGCCGCCGAGGCCGAAGACCGCGACGTTGGCGCCTGCCTCCACCTTCGCGGTGAAGAGCACCGCGCCGACGCCCGTGGTCACGCCGCAGCCGATGTAGCAGATGGTCTCGAAGGGCGCGTCCTTGCGCACCCTGGCGAGCGCGATCTCCGGCACCACGATGTGGTTCGCGAAGGTCGAGGTGCCCATGTAGTGCAGGAGCGGCTTGCCCTTCAGCGAGAAGCGCGAGGTGCCGTCGGGCATCAGGCCCTTGCCCTGGGTCGCGCGGATCTTCTGGCAGAGGTTGGTCTTCCTCGACAGGCAGAACTTGCACTGCCGGCACTCGGGCGTGTAGAGCGGGATCACGTGGTCGCCGGGCGCGACGCTCGTGACGCCCGCGCCCACCTCCATCACGATGCCCGCGCCCTCGTGCCCGAGGATGGCGGGGAAGAGGCCCTCCGGGTCGGCGCCCGAGAGCGTGTAGTGGTCGGTGTGGCAGATGCCGGTCGCCTTCACCTCCACCAGCACCTCGCCGGCCTTCGGGCCCTCCAGGTCCACTTCCTCGATCGTGAGCGGCTTTCCAGCCTGCCAGGCGACGGCGGCGCGGGTCTTCATGGGCGGTTCTCCTCTCTCAGTCGTCGAATGCGGGGGGGCGCTTCTCCCGCGCGGCCGCGCCGGCCTCCTGCAGGTCGCGCGAAAGCAGCATCGCGGCATTCCACGTGGCCACGTAGTTGAGCCCGTCCGCCACCGTGTGGTCGCGCGCGTAGGTGATCATCTCCTTGATGCCCCGGATCGCGAGCGGGCTCTTCGCGGCGATGGCTTCCGCGATGGCGAGCACGCCTTCGGCCAGCGCCTCGGGCGTCTCGAACACGCGGTTCACGAGGCGGATGGCCTGCGCCTCGGCGCCGTCGACCACGCGGCCGGTGTAGGCCAGCTCGCGCGCGATGCCCTCGCCCACGAGCTTCGGAAGCCGCTGCAGCGTGCCCACGTCCGCCGTCATGCCGACGTCGATCTCCTTCACCGAGAAGCGCGCGTCCGCCGAGCAGTAGCGCAGGTCGCACGCGGTCGCGAGGTCGACGCCGCCGCCGTAGCAGGCGCCGTGGATCGCGGCGATCACGGGCTTGCGGCACCGCTCCACGGCGGTGAGCGTGTCCTGCATGTCGAGGATCAGGCGGCGCAGCCTTTCGCTCGCGCGGGCCGGGTCGGCGTGGCGGATGCGCGCGGCGATGCCCTGCAGCATGGCGAGATCGATGCCGGCAGTGAAGTGCCTGCCGGCGCCGCGCAGCACGACAACGCGCACGGCGTCGGTCGCGTCCGCCCACCGCATGGCCTCCCGGATCTCGTGCCACATGGCCTCCTCCATCGCGTTGGCCTTGTCCGGCCGGTCGAGGGTCACGAGGGCCACGGCGCCGCGCTGCTCGACGGCGAGGGTCTGGTAGGTCATGGGGCGCTCCGCTGCGAAGGAAGGGGAAGGAAGGACGGTCAGGCGGACTCGAGGAGCGCGACGGTGCCGAGGCCGCCGTCCGCGCAGATCGAAACCACGGCGCGCTTGCCCGGCCCCAGCGCCGCGAGCTCCTTCACCGCCTGCGAGAGGATCCTCGCGCCGGTCGCGCCGAAGGGGTGGCCGATGGCGACGCTCCCGCCGTTGGGGTTGAAGCGCTCCCACGGGAACTTGCCGAGGGAGGCGGCAACGCCCGCCTTCTCGCGCACGAAAGCCTCGTCCTCGATCGCGGCCACGTTGCACAGCACCTGCGCCGCGAAGGCCTCGTGGATCTCCCACAGGTCGATGTCGGCGAGCGCCAATCCCTGCCGCGCGAGCAACCGCGGGATCGCATAGGCCGGCGCCATGAGCAGGCCCTCCTGGAAGATGTCGACCGCCGCGATCTCCCAGTCCACGAGCCGCGCGCGGGGCCGGCCGGCGGGAAGCCGCGCGAGGCCCTCGTCCGTCGCAACCCACACCGCGGCGGCGCCGTCGCTCAGGGGCGAGGCGTTGCCGGCCGTGATGGTGCCGGCGTCGCGGTCGAAGGCGGGCCTGAGCCGCGCGAGCTTCTCCGGCGTCGTGTCGGCGCGCGGGATGCCGTCTCGCGCGGCTTCCCCCGCGGGGATCACGAGGTCGTCGAAGAAGCCGGTCGCGAGCGCCTTCACGGCGCGCTCGTGGGAGGCGAGCGCGATCCTGTCCTGGGCCTCGCGCTCGATCTTCCACGCCTTCACCATCTCCTCGCAGTGCTCGCCCATGCTCTTGCCCGTGGCGCGGTTCTTGACCCCCGGCACGTGCAGCTTCACGTCGGCGAGGCGGATGGCGAGCAGGCGGTCGATGCGCTCGCCCAGGGTGCGCGCCTGCGTGAGGCGGCGCAGCCAGTCCGAGAGCCCCTGCGAGAGCGCGATCTGCACGCGGCTCATGCTCTCCACGCCGCCTGCCATCGCGAGATGCAGGTCGCCGCCCAGCATCCCCGCGCACTCGAAGGCCGCGACCATGCTGGTCGAGCACGCGAGCACGGTGGAAAAGGCGGGCGTGCGGCCGTCGAGGCCCGCGTCCACCAGCACCTCGCGCGCGAGGTTGCTCCAGCCGAGGTTGGAGGCCACCGTGCCCCACGCGAGGAGGTCGGGGCGCGTGCCGGGCGCGAGCTGCGCGCCCATGGCCTTCGCCACGGGCACGGAGAGCGCGACGGCGTCGAGCGAGCGCAGGCCGCCGTCGACCTTCGCGAACGGCGTGCGCACGCCGGGGACCAGCCACACGGGGCGGGGGGAGACCATGTTCGCTGCCATCGCTTGCTCCTAGCCCGGAAGGGCCAACGGGAACTGCACGTCGAGGACCACGCCCGCGAACACCGCGAGCCCGATCCAGTGGTTGTGGCGGAAGGCGCGGAAGCAGCCCTCGCGCGAGCGGTCCTTGATCCACAGCAGGTGGTAGCCGGCGAGGATGCCGCCGAAGAGCAGGCCCGTGAAGTAGAACGGCCCCCAGCCCTGCCACCCCCCGATGGCCGCCATGCCCGCGAAGAACGCGCCGTAGCAGAGCGCCACCGCGAGCACGTCGAGGCGGCCGAAGAGGATCGCGGAGGTCTTGATGCCGATCTTCAGGTCGTCGTCACGGTCCACCATCGCGTACTCGGTGTCGTAGGCGAGCGTCCAGAAGATGTTGGCGACCCACAGCCACCACGCGACCGCCGGCACGTCCCCCAGCTGCGCGCCGTAGGCCATGGGGATGCCGAAGCCGAAGCACATGCCCAGCCACGCCTGCGGCAGCGACAGGAAGCGCTTGGTGAAGGGGTAGATCGCCGCGATCACGCCCGCCACCACCGCGAGCCCGATGGTGAGCGCGTTCATCGTCCACACGACGATGAGGAAGGCGGCGAGCGCGAGGGAAGCGGCCACGAGCACCGCCTCCTCCGGGTGGATCGCCCCGGCGGCGAGCGGGCGCGTGCGCGTGCGCTCCACGTGCGGGTCGAAGCGCCGGTCCGCGAAGTCGTTGATGGCGCAGCCCGCCGAGCGCATGAGCACCGTGCCCATCACGAACACCCACAGGAAGCGCCAGTCGGGGACCTCCCGCACGGCGAGCCACAGCCCCCACAGCGTGGGCCACAGCAGCAGCAGGATGCCGACGGGCTTGTCGAGGCGGACGAGCTTCTCGTAGGCGTCCAGGCGCGCGGCGACCGCGGCGAGCTTCACGGCCGGCCCATCAGCGCAGGTCGAGCAGCGCGGGCAGGAACACCTCCGTCACGAGGAGCGGCCGGCCGCGCTTCACGAAGCGCGAGCGGCGCGCCCACAGCACGGGGAAGTCGCGCCCGAACACCTGCCGCGCGCGCCGGCCCAGCGGGTGGCGCGCGTCGATGCGCACGAACTCCAGCGGCCCGCGCGAGACGAGCGGGTCGGTGAAGAGCGCCTCCGCGAGCGGGCGCGTGCCCAGGCCGCGCAGGCCGCGCCAGGTGCCGGAGAGGTCCCGCCACGCGGCGATGGAGTGCGCGAGCACCACCGGCCGGCCGGCCGCGTGCAGCACCACCTCTCGCACGAGCGCGCGCCGGTGCGTCGGCTGCCCGAGCTGCCGGTACTCGTCCTCGTTGGGGATGTGCAGGCCCTGGCGGACGACCTCCACGCGGAAATCCCGCGCGCGCGCCGTGATGCGCCAGGTGAGCGACCCGCGCCAGGCGAGCCAGGGGCGCCAGGGATCCGCGTGCGGCGGCGCGAGCCGTTTCCATCGATTCATGCCTTGAGGTAGAACTGCCGGTGGCCGAGCCAGCGGTCCAGGTGCCTTTCCACCGCGTGCGAGCGTTCGGAGAGCATCGTGTCGGCGACTTCCCGCGCGAGCTCGATGAGGTCGGTGTCGCGCTCCAGGTCCGCGAAGCGCAGCAGCGGCGCCCCGCTCTGGCGCGCCCCGAGGTACTCGCCGGGCCCGCGCTGCAGGAGGTCCTGGCGCGCGATCTCGAAGCCGTCGGTCGTTTCGTAGATGACCTTGAGCCTCGCGCGCGCCATCTCCGACAACGGTTGATGATACAGGAGGATCGCGAGGCTCCTGCCCGTGCCGCGCCCCACGCGCCCGCGCAGCTGGTGCAGCTGCGCGAGCCCCATGCGCTCGGCGTGCTCGATCACCATGAGCGTCGCGTTGGGGACGTCCACGCCCACCTCGATGACGGTGGTGGCCACGAGGAGCTGCACGCGCTTCGCCTTGAAGTCGGCCATCACCTGCGCCTTCTCGCCGGGCTTCATGCGCCCGTGCACGAGCCCCACGGCGAGGTCGGGGAAGGTGGCCTTCAGCGTCTCGAAGGTCTCGAGCGCCGTCTTCAGCTGCAGCGTCTCGCTCTCCTCGATGAGCGGGCACACCCAGTAGGCCTGCGCACCCTCGGCGCAGCTCGCGCGGATGCGCTGGATCACCTCGTCGCGGCGCGACTCGTCCACGAGCTTGGTCACGACCGGCGTCCGCCCCGGCGGCAGCTCGTCGATCACGCTCACGTCGAGGTCGGCGTAGTAGCTCATGGAGAGCGTGCGCGGGATGGGAGTCGCGCTCATCATGAGCTGGTGCGGCTCCGTGCCCTTCCCCGTCAGCGCCAGGCGCTGCGCGACGCCGAAGCGGTGCTGCTCGTCGACGATGGCGAGGCCCAGCCGCTGGAATTCGACGCCTTCCTGGAAGAGCGCGTGCGTGCCGATGGCGAGCTGCGTCTCGCCGCGGGCGATGGCCTCCGCCGCCGCCTTCTTGGCGCGCGCCTTGAGGCTGCCGGCGAGCCAGCTCACCTTCACGCCCAGCGGCTCCAGCCAGTGGGCGAGCTTGAGGTAGTGCTGCTCCGCCAGGATCTCGGTGGGCGCCATGAGCGCCACCTGCCAGTCGTTCTCGATGGCCTGCAGGGCCGCGAGCGCCGCGACCAGCGTCTTGCCGCTGCCCACGTCGCCCTGCAGCAGCCGGCGCATCGGGTGCGGCTGCGCGAGGTCGTGGGCGATGGTGGCCCAGGCCTTCTTCTGCGCGCGCGTGAGGGCGAAGGGCAGCGACTTCACCAGCAGGTTCGTGAGCGTGTGCTTGTCCGGCATGCGCGGGGCGCTCTTGCCGCGCCGCTCGCGGTAGGCGATGCGCATGGCGAGCTGCTGCGCGAGGAGCTCGTCGAACTTGAGCCGGCGCCACGCGGGGTGCGTGCGGTCCGCGAGGCTCGCCGCGGGCACGTCCGGCGGCGGGCGGTGCAGCAGCAGCACGCTCTCGCGGAAGCCCTGCAGGGCGAGGCGCTCCAGCAGCGCGGGTTCGAGCGTATCGTCCAGCAGCAGCGTGTCCAGCGCGTGCTCGATGAAGCCGCGCAGGTTCGCCTGCGACATCCCGGCCGTGGTGGGATACACGGGCGTGAGGGAAGCGGGCAGAGGCGTCGTCTCGTCCACGACGCGCACCTTCGGGTGCACCATCTCCGCGCCGAAGAAGCCGGGGCGCACCTCGCCGAAGAGGCGCAGCCTTCGCCCCGGCGCCATCTGCTTCACCTGGCTGGGGTAGAAGTTGAGGAAGCGCAGCCACAGCTCGCTTCTCCCGTCCGTGCACTTCACCACGAGGGTGCGGCGCGGGCGGAACTTGACCTCGCTTTCGACCACCTCCGCCTCCACCAGCACCGGCTCGCCGGGGCGCGCCTCCGCGAGCGGCGTGAGGCGCGTCTCGTCCTCGTAGCGCAGCGGCAGGTGCAGCACGAGGTCGAGGCGCGAGTGGATGCCCAGCTTCGCGAGCTTCTCGCGCACCGCCGGGCCGGCGACGAGGTCGTCGCGGGGCGGGGGAGAGGCGCTCTCCGTGTCCACCGCCACGCGAGGGGAGCGCGGGACGGCCACGGGTCGGGCTAGCCCCGGTCTTCCGGGCCCGGCAGGTGGGCGATGGCGTCGATCTCGACGGCGGCCCCGCGCGGCAGCGACGCCACGCCGACCGTCACGCGCGCCGGGTACGGCTCGCGGAAGTACGACGCCATGATCTCGTTCACCACCGGGAACTTCGCGAGGTCGGTGAGGTAGATGGTCACGCGCACCACGTCGTCGAAGCCGGCGCCCGCCTCGCGGCAGACGGCCTGCAGGTTGTCGAAGACGCGCCGCACCTGCGCGTCGAACCCCTCCACGAGCTGCATCGTGGCCGGGTCGAGCGGGATCTGGCCGGAGAGGTAGACCGTGTCGCCGGCGCGGATCGCCTGCGAGTACGGGCCGATGGCGGCGGGGGCGCCGGGGGTGGCGACGGGTTGCTTCCTGTTCATGCGGGCTTCTTCTTGAGTCGCTGGAGGCGGACCACCTCGGGGATGCGCCGGAGCTTCCGGAACACGTTGGCGAGGTGCATGCGGTTCTTCACCTGGATGGTGAAGACGATGGTGGTGTAGGCGCTGCTCGCGCGCTCCTCGGTCTCGATGTGGTCGATGTTGGAGTCCGCTTCCGAGATCTCGGCCGCGAGCCGCGCGAGGACGCCGCGCTGGTTGGCCGCGGTGAGGCGCACGTTCACGTCGAAGAGCCGGCCGTGCGCCACGTCCCACTGCACGTCGACCCACTTCTCGGGGTCGAAGTGGAAGGGGTGGATGGCGGGGCAGTCGTGGGTGTGCACCACGAGGCCCTGGCCCTTCTTGATCTGCGCGATGATCGGGTCGCCCGGGATGGGCCGGCAGCACGGCGCGAACTGCACCGCGAGGCCCTCGGTGCCGCGGATGGTGACGGACTCCAGCCGGTGCGTGCCCTCGGAGACGGCCTCGGGCGTGGCGAGCAGGCGCTTGGCCACCACCACGGCGAGCCGCTTGCCCAGCCCGATGTCGGCCAGCACCTCCTCGCGGGTCTTGGCGGCGTCGCCCTTGAAGAAGCGCTTCCAGTGCTCCTCGCCCACCTCCTCGGGGTTGGCCTTGAGCGAGCGCAGCGCCTGCACCAGCAGGAGCTCGCCCACCTCCGCGCTCTCGGCCGACTGCATGGTCTTGAGGTAGTGGCGGATGTGCGAGCGCGCCTTGCCGGTGGCCACGTACGAGAGCCACACCGGGTTGGGGCGCGACTCGGGGTCGGTCACGATCTCGACGCGGTCGCCGTTGCGGAGCTGCGTGCCCAGCGGCACGGTCTCGCCGTTCACGCGCGCGGCCACGCAGCGGTTGCCCACGTCCGTGTGCACGGCGTAGGCGAAGTCGATCGGCGTGGCCCCGCGCGGCAGCGAGAAGATCTTGCCCTTGGGCGAGAAGACGTAGACCTCCTCGGGGAAGAGGTCGACCTTGATGTGCTCCAGGAACTCGAGCGCATCCCCCGACTCGCTCTGGATCTCCAGCAGCGACTGCAGCCACTGGTGCGTCTTCATGTGCACGTCCTTCGACGGCTCCTCGGCGCTCTTGTAGAGCCAGTGCGAGGCCACGCCGGCCTCGGCCACCTTGTGCATCTCGGGCGTGCGGATCTGCACCTCCACGGGCATCCCGAAGGGCCCGAAGAGCGTCGTGTGCAGCGACTGGTAGCCGTTCGCCTTGGGGATGGCGATGTAGTCCTTGAACTTGCCGGGGATGGGCTTGTAGAGCGTGTGCAGCGCCCCGAGCGCGAGGTAGCAGGCGGCCACGTCCGGCACGAGGATGCGGAAGCCGTAGATGTCGAACACCTCGGAGAACGAGATGTTCTTCTCCTGCATCTTCTTGTAGATGGAGGAGATGTGCTTCTCGCGCCCGTGCACCTGCGCGTCGACCTTGAACTCCTTCAGCCGCGCCTGGATCGCGTCCGTGAGCTTGCCCACGGCGTCGCGCCGGTTGCCGCGGGCTCGCTTGAGCGCCTTCTCCAGCACGCGGAAGCGCGTCGGGTACAGGTAGCGGAAGCCCAGGTCCTCCAGCTCGTAGTAGATGGCATTGAGCCCGAGGCGGTTGGCGATGGGCGCGTAGATCTCGAGCGTCTCGCGGGCGATGCGTTCCTGCTTCTCCGCGTGCACGGCGTCCAGCGTGCGCATGTTGTGCAGGCGGTCGGCAAGCTTGATGAGGATGACCCGCACGTCGCGCGCCATCGCGAGCAGCATCTTGCGGAAGTTCTCGGCCTGCGCGTGCTGGAGCGTGGCGAACTCGATGCGGTCGATCTTGGAGACGCCGTCGACCAGCTCCGCCACCGCCTTGCCGTAGTGGCGCGCGATCTCGCTCTTGGTGGTGTGCGTGTCCTCGACCACGTCGTGCAGCAGCGCCGCCATGAGCGCCTGCGGGTCCAGGTGCCACTCCGCGAGGATCTTCGCGACCGCGAGCGGGTGCGTGATGTAGGGCTCGCCGCTCTTGCGGAACTGCCCGGCGTGGGCGGCGCGCGCCGTGTCGTAGGCGCGCTCGATCTGCGCGACGTCCTCGGGCTTGAGGTAGCCGAGGCTCGCGGAAAGCTCCGATGCGTCCGGCCCGGGCGGCGACGCGCCGGAGCCGGTGAGGCCCCCGCCGACCGCCTGGACGCCGGGGAGGGGCATGGATCAGGTCAGAGCACGGGCGGCGTCGGGGCCGGGGGATTCAGCAGCTCCTTGCCCACCTTGCCGTGCGCGATCTCGCGCAGCGCCACGACCGTGGGCTTGTCGCGGTTGGCTTCCACGAGGGGCGAGGCGCCCAGCGCGATCTGGCGCGCGCGGTTGGTCGCGGCGAGCGTGAGCTCGAAGCGGTTGGGGAAGAACTTGATGCAGTCGTCGACCGTGATGCGTGCCATGGGATGCCCCTTCACCTGAATTCGTCGAGGAGGCGCGAGAGGCGGCTGGCGCCCCGCTCGCGCGAAAGACGGGCCGCCCGGACCACCGCCTGCAGGTCCGCCAGGGCCACGTCGAACTGTTCGTTGACAATTATATATTCAAATTCAAGAACATGCGAGATCTCCTCGCGCGCGCTCGCCATGCGGCGCTCGATCACCTCCGGCGAGTCCTTGCCGCGGTCCGTGAGGCGGCGGCGCAGCTCCGCGAGCGAGGGCGGCAGGATGAAGATCCCGACCATGCGCGGGAAGAGCTCTCGCACCTGCCGCGCGCCCTGCCAGTCGATCTCGAGGAGCACGTCGTGCTCGCCCGCGAGCTCCTGCTCGATCCAGCGGCGCGAGGTGCCGTAGTAGTTGCCGTAGACGTCGGCGTGCTCGAGGAAATCGCCCGCGGCGATCATGGCCTCGAAGGCCGCCCGCGCGACGAAGTGGTACTCGCGGCCGTCCACCTCGCCCGCCCGCGGCGCGCGCGTGGTGTGGGAGACGGAGAGCCGGATGCCGCGCTCGGCCTCGAGCAGGCGGTTCACGAGGCTCGTCTTGCCGGCGCCCGAGGGCGCCACGACGACGAAGAGATCGCCCGGCATGAGAGCGCCTACTCGATGTTCTGGACCTGCTCGCGCATCTGCTCGATGAGGACCTTGAGCTCCACCGAGATGCGCGTCATGTCCGAGGAGACGGACTTCGAGCCCAGCGTGTTGGCCTCGCGGTTGAGTTCCTGGCAGAGGAAGTCCAGCCGCTTGCCGCAGGCGCCGCCCTTGCCCAGCACGCGGCGGAACTCGGCCACGTGCGCGGCGAGGCGCTCGAGCTCCTCGTCGACGTCGATGCGCGCGGCGTAGAACACGACCTCCTGCTGGATGCGTTCATCGGTGGGCGCGGCCGCGGCCTCCGCCAGGCGCGCCGCGAGCTTCTCGCGGTAGGCCTTCATCACCTCCGGCATGAGGGGCTGGGCCTGGGCCACCAGCGCGGCCATGGATTCCAGCCGCTCGCCCAGCACCTGCGCGAGCTTCTCGCCCTCGCGCTTGCGCGTCTGGGAGAGCTCCGCCACGGCCTGCGCGGCCAGCCGTGCGACATCCTCGCGGATCTGGTCCGGGGCGATCTCGGCGTTGGCGAGCACGCCGGGCCAGTGCAGCACCTCGGAAACGGAGAGAGGCCGCGCCTGCGGGAAGGCCGCGGCCACGACGGCGCTCGCCTCGGCGAGAGCGGCCATCGCCTTGGCGTCCGGGGAGAGCGAGCGCTCGCCGGCAGCCGCGGGCGTGAAGGTGAGGCGGCAGTCGACCTTGCCGCGCGTGAGCCCGCCGGCCACCGCCTCGCGCAGCACGGGCTCGAGGGCGCGCAGGTCCTCGGCCATGCGGCACTGGAACTCCAGGTAGCGGTGGTTGACGCTCTTCAGCTCCACCGCCAGCTGGCCGCCGGCGACCTCGCGGGTGGCGGCGGCGAAGCCGGTCATGCTGGCGATCATGGCGCCCTCGGTGTCATGTTGGGGGGATCGGCGGGCGGGAGGCGGCCGGTCGGCAAAAAAACCTTTGCGTTCGCGGCTTTACAACCCGTTTTCGATTGCCGACAATGCAGCGAATTATAGCGGAACCCCCGCATCCCATGCCTTCGCAGGTGAACCAGCCGTTGCCCGGTGGCTACGTGCTCAACGGCTATCGCATCGACAAGCCCCTTTCCTCCGGCGGTTTCAGCATCGTCTATCTCGCCTACGACGAGAACCAGACGCCGTTCGCGATCAAGGAGTACCTGCCCGCTTCCCTCGCGCTGCGCGCCGAGGGCACGGAGGTGCGCATCGACGACCCGGCCAACCTGTCGGTGTTCCGGCACGGCCTGAAGTGCTTCTTCGAGGAGGGCCGCGCGCTCGCCCTCATCTCGCACCCCAACGTCGTGCGCGTGGAGAACTTCTTCCGCGCCAACGAGACCTGCTACATGGTGATGCAGTACGTGCGCGGCCGCACGCTGCAGTTCCACATCCAGAGGAACCGCGCGGAGTTCACCGAGGCCTTCATGCGCCGCATCTTCATCCACCTGATGAACGGGCTGCGCGAGGTGCACGCCAACAAGCTGCTGCACCTGGACATCAAGCCCGCCAACGTCTACATCGCGATGGACGGGCGGCCCGTGCTGCTCGACTTCGGCGCGGCGCGGATCACGCTCTCCGACGAGCCGATGAAGCTGAAGCCCATGTACACCGCGGGCTTCGCCGCCCCCGAGCAGTACAAGTTCGAGCCCGCGCAGCTCGGACCCTGGAGCGACATCTACTCGGTGGGGGCCACGCTCTACACCTGCATCGCCGGCACGCCCCCGCAGGCGGCCGACGCGCGCCTGGAGAAGGACCGGCTCATCCCGCTGCGCACGCTCGCGCGGCAGCAGTACTCCGACGAGCTCTACGACATCGTCGAGGCCTGCCTGCGGCTGGACCACCTCGCGCGGCCGCAGACCGCCTTCGAGCTGCAGAAGCTCCTCATGGCGGAGCCGCAGGAGGCCGGCCGCAAGGGCTTCCTCGACACGCTGAACAAGCCCATCTCTAAGCTCTTCACGAAATAGCCCCCGCGCGCATGCGCTTCACCATCTTCCAGGACAGCCGGCAGGGCGACCGCGAGGGCAACGAGGACCGCGTCGGCTACTCCTACAGCCGCGACGTGCTGCTGATGGTGGCCGCCGACGGCATGGGCGGGCACGCGCAGGGCGAGGTGGCCGCCGAGATCGCGGTGACGGAGATCACGCGCCTCTTCCAGCAGGAGGCGCGCAACAAGCTGCGCCGGCCCTCGGACTTCCTCGTGAGCGTGATCAACGCCGCGCACCGCGCCATCGTCTCGCACGCCGTGGCCGAGAACCTGCTCGAATCCCCGCGCACGACTTGCGTCGTCTGCATCGTGCAGGAGGGCAGCGCGTGGTGGGCGCACGCCGGCGACTCGCGCCTGTACGTGCTGCGCGGGGGCAAGCTCGCCGCCGCCACCCAGGACCACTCGCGCGTGCAGCAGATGGTCGACTCCGGCGTCATCACGCCCGAGGCCGCGGCGCTGCACCCGGAGCGCAACAAGATCTACAGCTGCCTCGGCGGCGTGGTGCCGCCGGTGATCGCGGTGGGCAGCGAGTTCCGCCTGCAGACGGGCGACACGATCGTGCTCTCCACCGACGGGTTCTGGAGCCAGATCCCGGCCGCGCTCATCGCGAACCTGCTGAGGAAGCAGGACATCATGGGGCTGCTCCCGGGGCTCCTCACCGAGGCGCACAAGCGCGCCAAGGGCGAGAGCGACAACCTCTCCGTGGTGGCGATGACGTGGGAAGCGCAGGACGACCCGCGCCACGCCGACACCGAGCTCATGGACAACGAGCAGTTCACGACCTCCTCCAACACCATGGAGCTCGACCGCCCCGTGGCCGCCGAGGACGTGACCGACGAGGAGATCGAGCGCGCCATCGCCGAGATCCAGAACGCCATCAAGAAGGTTCCCCGCTAGCTTCCCCCGAAGGCCCCGCCATGCCCCGATTCCAGGACCGCCCCGCGGACGCGCTCCGCCCCGTGCGCATCACGCGCGGCTTCACCCGCCACGCCGAGGGCTCCGTGCTCGTGGAGTTCGGCGAGACGCGCGTGCTCTGCACCGCGAGCGTCGAGGAGAAGGTGCCCGCCTTCCTCAAGGGCAAGGGCTCGGGGTGGGTCACCGCCGAGTACGGGATGCTGCCGCGCGCGACCCACACGCGCGGCTCGCGCGAGGCCGCCACCGGCAAGCAGTCGGGGCGCACGCAGGAGATCCAGCGCCTCGTGGGCCGGTCGCTCAGGGCCGTCACGGATCTCGGGGCGCTGGGCGAGCGGCAGGTCACGCTCGACTGCGACGTGCTGCAGGCCGACGGCGGCACGCGCTGCGCCGCGATCACGGGCGCCATGGTCGCGCTCGCCGACGCCGTCGCCTTCCTCAAGGCGAAGGGGCTCGTCACGCGCGAGCCGATTCGCGACTTCGTTGCCGCCGTCTCCGTGGGGATCGTCGGGGGCGTTCCCTGCCTCGACCTCGACTACGCCGAGGACAGCGCCTGCGACACCGACATGAACGTGGTGATGACGGGCAGCGGCGGCTTCGTCGAGGTGCAGGGGACGGCCGAGGGCGCGCCGTTCACCCGCGCCGAGATGGACGCGCTCCTCGCGCTGGCCGCCAAGGGTATCAGCGGGATCGTCGCGATGCAGAGGGCGGCGCTCGCGTGAAGCGGGTCGTCATCGCCTCCAACAACGAGGGAAAGCTGCGCGAGCTCTCCGCGATCCTGGCACCCCTGGGCTTCGAGACGGTGCCGCAGGGCGCGCTGGGGGTGCCGGAGGCCGAGGAGCCGCACCACACTTTCGTCGAGAACGCGCTCGCCAAGGCGCGCAACTGCGCGCGCCACACGGGGCTCGCGGCGCTGGCCGACGACTCGGGCCTGTGCGTGGAGGCGCTCGGCGGCGCCCCGGGCGTGCACTCGGCCTACTTCGCGGGGCGCCTCGGCACGCGCGCCGAGCGCGACCGCGCCAACAACGCGCTCCTGCTCGAGAAGCTGGAGGGCGTGGCCGACCGCCGCGCGCACTACGCGTGCGTGATCGTGCTGGTGCGCGGCGCCGACGATCCCGAGCCCCTGATCGCCGAGGGCCACTGGCACGGCGAGATCACCGACATCGGGCGCGGCAAGGGCGGCTTCGGCTACGACCCGTACTTCCTCCTGCCCGCGCTGGGCCGCACCGCCGCCGAGCTCACGGCCGAGGAGAAGAACCGCCTGAGCCACCGCGCCATCGCGGCCTCGCTGCTGGCCGCGAAGCTGCGCGGGGGCGCCTGAGCCGCCCCATGGCGGCCGCCATCGCCCTGCCGGGCCGCGTGCGCCTCGCGGCGCTGCCGCCGCTCGCGCTCTACGTGCACATCCCATGGTGCCTGAAGAAGTGCCCGTACTGCGACTTCAACTCGCACGAGGCCAAGGGAGAAGTGCCGGAAGCGCGCTATGTCGATGCCGTGGTCGCCGACCTCGAGGCGAGCGTGCCGAAGGTGTGGGGCCGGCGCGTGCACGCGATCTTCCTCGGCGGCGGCACGCCCAGCCTGTTCTCGCCGCGCGCGATCGACCGCCTGCTCACCGCCGCGCGCACGCTCCTGCCGGTGGAGCCCGACGCCGAGGTGACGCTGGAGGCCAACCCCGGCACCTTCGAGCAGGCGAAGTTCAGCGAATTCCGCGGCGCGGGCGTGAACCGCCTCTCGGTGGGCATCCAGAGCTTCGACGCGCGGCTCCTGAAGGCCATCGGCCGCGTGCACGACGCGAAGGAAGCCCGGCGCGCGGCCGAGATCGCGATGGCGACCTTCGCCAACGTGAACCTCGACCTCATGTACGCGCTGCCGGGGCAGTCGCTCGCGGAGGCGCTCGAAGACGTCCGCGCCGCCGCCGGCTACGGGCCGCCGCACCTCTCGGCCTACCACCTCACGCTGGAGCCCAACACGCTCTTCCACCGCTATCCCCCGCAGCTTCCCGACGACGACGCGGCCGCGGCCATGCAGGAGGCGATCGAGGGGGAACTCGCCGCGGCCGGCTACGGGAACTACGAGACCTCGGCCTTCGCGAAGCCCGGGCACCGCTGCCGCCACAACCTCAACTACTGGACCTTCGGCGACTACCTCGGCGTGGGGGCCGGGGCGCACGGAAAGCTCTCCTATCCCGACCGCATCGTGCGGGAATCGCGGTTCCGCCAGCCGAAGGCCTACCAGGACCGGGCGCTCTCCGGGGGGGCGGTGGAGGCAGAGCAGGAAGTGCCTGCCGCGGAGCTGGGCCTCGAGTTCATGATGAACGCGTTGCGGCTCGCGGAGGGCTTCCCAACAGCGCTCTTCGCCGAGCGGACGGGCCTGCCGATCTCCGTGGTGGAGGACCCGCTCGCCCGGGCCGAGGCGATGGGGCTCCTCGAGCGCGACGCCTTCACGGTCCGGCCCACCCTGCGCGGCCGGCGCTTCCTCAACGACCTGTTGGGCCTCTTCCTGCCCGCGCCCGCCCGCGACACGATCCCGCTCAAACCGGAACGGCCCGGAAAAGGGTAAATTCGGGGGCCAGAAGGTCACGAGACCCGATCCGCATCCCTCCCTCCCCGCACATCCCCGGCCCATCGAAGAGGAACGCACCGTGCCGAAGTACACCGAATCCATCCACACCCTCGCCCTCGTCGGCCACGGCGGCGCCGGCAAGACCACGCTCGCCGAGGCGCTGCTGCACAAGTCCGGCGCCATCGCGGCCCCGGGCAGCGTCGAGAAGGGCACGACGGTCTGCGACTTCGACCCCATGGAGAAGGAGTACGGGCACTCGCTCGGCTCGTCCCTCGTGAACTTCGCGTGGGAGGACATGCGCATCCACCTCATCGACACGCCCGGCATGCCCGACTTCGCCGGCCAGTCGATCGCGGCGCTCGCGGCCGTGGAGACGGCCGTGGTCGTGATCAACGCCCAGAACGGCATCGAGCTCAACACCACCCGCATGATGAAGTGGGCGAAGAACCGGGGCCTGTGCCGCATGATCGTGGTGAACAAGATCGACGCGGACAACGTGGACCTCCCGGGGCTGCTGCGCAAGCTCCAGGACCACTTCGGCAAGGAGTGCCTGCCCATCAACCTGCCGGCGCACGACCGCGCCGACGTGGTCGACTGCTTCTTCAACCCCGACGGCGACTCCGACTTCGTCGGCGTGAAGGAGGCGCACAAGGCCATCATCGAGCAGGTGGTGGAGGTCGACGACGACCTCATGAACCTGTACCTGGAGCAGGGCGAGGACCTGAAGCCCGAGCAGCTGCACGCGCCTTTCGAGAAGGCGCTTCGCGAGGGGCACCTGGTGCCCGTGTGCTTCACCAGCGCGAGGACGGGCGCGGGCATCCCGCAGTTCCTGGAGATCCTCTCGCGCCTCGCGCCCAACGCGACCGAGGGCAACCCCCCGCCCTTCGTGAAGAGCGACTCCACCGAGGGCGAGGAGTTCCACGCCGTGCCCGACCGCACCAAGCACGTGCTCGCGCACGTGTTCAAGATCGTGATGGACCCGTACGTGGGCAAGGTCGCCTTCTTCCGCGTGCACCAGGGCACCATCACGAAGGATTCCCAGCTCTACATCGGCGAGGGCAAGCGCGCCTTCAAGGTGGGCCACCTCTACCAGGTGCAGGGCAAGGAGTACGTCGAGGTGGAGGCCCTCTTCCCCGGCGACCTCGGCGCCATCGCCAAGGTCGACGAGATCGAGTTCAACGCCGTGCTGCACGATTCCCACGACGAGGACAACATCCGGCTTCGCTCGCTGGACTTCCCCACGCCGATGCACGCCATCGCCGTGGAGACGAAGAAGAAGGGCGACGAGCAGCGCCTCTTCGACGTGCTGCACAAGCTCGAGGTCGAGGACCCGTGCCTGTGGATCGAGCGCCACCCCACCACGCACGAGACGGTCGTGCGCGGCCTGGGCGAGCTGCACATGAGGGTGAAGCTGGAGAAGATGGCCGCGCAGTACAAGCTCGACCTCGCCACGAAGCCGCCCAAGATCCCCTACCGCGAGACCATCACGAAGAAGGCCGAGGGCCACTGCCGCCACAAGAAGCAGACGGGCGGCGCCGGCCAGTTCGGCGAGGTGTTCCTCAAGGTCGAGCCGCTCTCGCGCGGCTCGGGCTTCGAGTTCGTGGACCAGGTGAAGGGCGGCGTGATCCCCACCGTGTTCATCCCGGCGGTGGAGAAGGGCGTGAAGATGGCGCTCGACCAGGGCGTCATCGCCGGCTACCCCGTCGAGGACATCCGCGTGATCGTCTACGACGGCAAGAGCCACCCCGTGGATTCCAAGGAGATCGCCTTCGTCACCGCCGGCAAGAAGGCCGTGATCGACGCGATCCTCAAGGCGGGCGCCATCATCCTCGAGCCCATCGTGAACATCACCATCACCGCGCCGGACCGCTTCGTGGGCGACATGACGAGCGACATCTCGTCGCGCCGCGGGCAGATCACGGGCACGGAGTCCTCGGGCGGCGACCTGATGTCGATCTCGGGGCAGGTGCCGCTGTCGGAGGTGTCGGAGTACCAGTCGCGCCTGCGCAGCGTGACGGGCGGGCAGGGCTCCTACCAGATCGAGTACAGCCACTACGCGATGGTGCCGCCGCAGACGCAGGCGGCGCTCACCTCGCAGTTCAAGCTCGCGCGCGAGGAGGACTGACTACTTCCCCGGGGGCAGCTTCGCGAGGAGCGCGGGCAGCGCCGCCTCCAGCCCCCGCGCCGTGTAGCGTTCCAGCGCCGCGGATTTCTCCGCGGCCGTGAGCGTGTCCCAGGGGTGCACGCCCTGGCCGGTCTCCACGGTGAGGAGCGCTTCCGCGAGCGCGCTCACCTCCTCGCCCAGCACGGCGAGCGTGCGCAGGTCCACGAGGCTCGCGCGGAAGTAGGCGAAGGGCGCGAGGAAGCCGAGGCCGCTCGAGCCGCCGGCGTCCGCCGTCCGCAGGCGCGACCAGCGGTCCACGTAGAAACCCAGCCCCTCCAGGCGCCCGATGCCGATCGCGCCGTCGGTGACGCGGATGCGCGCCTCGCCCCGGTGGCGCGTCAGCACGAGGAGGTGCGTGATGCCCTGCGGGGCGAGGGTGGGTGCCACGCGCTCGGCGAGATCCCGGAGGCTGCGGTTGCCCGCGACCACCTCGTCGTGGAGGCTGCGCACGGCAGGGTCGCGCGAGCGGATGGGCACGATGTCCAGGCCCGGGCGAATGGCCTTCGCGGCGCGCTCCGCCTCCCGCGCGGCGGCGATGTCGAGGCCGTCGTCGGGCAGCGCCACCACCTCGCGCGCGTTGCGGTCCAGCCGGCTGCCGGTGGACATCTGGCTTCCCACGACGAGGAGCCGGTCGCCGATGAGCGAAAGCGCGGCCACGCGCGGCGCGGCAGGCTGGGCGGCCGCGAGGGCGGGGAAGGCCAGGGCGGCCAGCGCGAGGGCGCGGATCAGGGTGCGGCGGTCGGTCATGGGCGGTCCTCCGGGGGTCTCGGCGGGAAATCAGGCACTTCGGCGCGGCAGTTCGCAGCTTGCCTGAAGTCGGCGTACGCGAATGTTGCGGCGCATTGCGAATTTTTCACGATTTCCCGTTGACAGCGCTAACGCGCGTTGGCAGTTTCGATCCCTCGACCACACCCGCGGTGCGCCGCGGCGGCAGCGCCTACGACAAGGGGGGATTCGCCATGCTCGAGATCCGCGACCAGCAGCTGCGCCTGCTCTTCCTCACCCACCTCGTCCGGGAGCTGCAGCGAAGCGCCGCGGAGAACCGCCCCGCGCCCACGGGGCTGGACGAGACGCAGCTCTCGGAACTGCGCTCGCTCTCCACCGACGACCTGGTGCGCCTCTCGGAGATGCCCGAGCCGCGCGTGGCGGTGCAGATCGACGCCGGCTCCTTCGAGCACGGGCTGCGGCAGGTGGACTACATCGGCAAGCGGTCGCGGCAGGTCGAGCACTTCATCCGCAACGGCGCGACCTCCGCGATGCTCTCCAAGCTCTTCCGCATCTCGTCCACGGACGTGACGCTCAAGCGCCGCCTCTTCTCCGGCACCCACGAGAAGCTGCGCCGGCCCGCGATGCCGGCGCCGGCCGTGCGCGAGGCGATCCAGAAGCGCTGGTGGGAGATCCGCAAGGGCAAGGAGCGCGAACCGGTGCGCCCCGAGGACTACGAGGCCCTGCACGCGGACTACCCCGCCTGCACCTACGCGACCCTGTGGGCCGTGGTGCACGAGTTCGACAAGTAGCGGGGAGCTTCCGCCCTAGAGGTGCTGCGCGAGCTCCCGCCGGATGAACTCGTGGAAGTGCACCATGCCGTCCTCCATGGGCGACTGGTAGGGCCCGTGCTCCTCGCGGCCCTCGAGCCAGAGGGCGCGCCGGCCCTGCGTCATGCGGTCGCAGATCTCCTTGTCCTCGACGGCGGTCTCGTCGTAGGCCTTCTGCTCGGCCTCCACGAACCCGCGCTCGAAGAGGGCGATCTCCTCGGGGTAGTAGAACTCGACCACGTTCACGCACTTCTCCGGCCCGCGCGGCCAGAGCGTGGAGATCACGAGCACGTGCGGGTACCACTCCACCATGATGTTGGGGTAGTAGGTGAGCCAGATCGCGCCGTGCGGGGGCGGCTCGCCGTTGCGGTACTTGAGCACCTGCTCGTGCCACTTCGCGTAGACGGCGCTGCCGGGCTTCGCGAGGCCGTTGTTGATGCCCACGGTCTGCACGCTCCACCAGTCGCCGTATTCCCACTTGAGGTCGTCGCAGGAGACGAAGTGGCCCAGGCCCGGGTGGAAGGGGGCGACGTGGTAGTCCTCGAGGTAGACCTCGATGAAGGTCTTCCAGTTGAAGTCGTAGTCGACGACGTCGACGCGGTCGAGGACGTAGCCCTCGAAATCGAGGTCCTTCGCCGCGCCCATGGAGGCGAGGTCGCGGGCGATGTCGCGCGGGCCGTTGAAGAGCATGCCGTGCCACTGCTGCAGGCCCTGCCGCGGCAGGTCCAGGCAGGGGTGGTCGGGGAAGTGCGGCGCGCCGATGTGGCGGCCCTCGCCGTCGTAGGCCCAGCGGTGCACGGGGCAGGTGATGGTGCCGCCCGGCAGCTGGCCCGCGCCCTTGAGCATCACCGCCTGCCGGTGGCGGCAGACGTTGGAGACCATGTCGTGGCGGCCGTCGTTGTTCACGAGCACCCAGCCGGGGCCGGATTCGCGCCAGTCGAGCACCCGGTAGCTGCCGGGCTCGGGCGCCATGGCCGCGTGGCCGACGTAGCCGGGGCCGCGGTCGAACAGGAGCTTCTTCTCGATTTCCGCGACTTTCGGGTCGAAATACCACGAAAGCGGCAGGTGAGTGGGCGTCCGGGTGAGCGCCAGTTGGCTCGCCAAGTCCGACATGATCCGTTCCTCCGAGGGTTCCGAAGACGACGAAAGCAGTACCGGGCTCATCGAGTCAGCTAGCTTTTAACTCTGCAGCTCCGTCCCGTGGCAACTACGAGATTCGAGGGGCTAGTGTGCCCAAAGTTCCCCGGCCGGGCAAGCAGTAAGGTCCTGATAGTTGAGGAGAATCAAGCGGCGCGCCACGGGGCCTCGCGGGGCCGCCGCCCGGGGCGCAAAATGACGCGGTGCGCCAAATTGCGCTAAGGTGCCGACCCATGCCGAAGACCCCGCCCCCCGCCGAAGACATCCCGTTCGAGAAGGCCCTCGAGGAGCTCGAGGCCATCGTGGCCCGCATGGAGGAAGGCAAGCTCCCGCTGGAGGAGTCGCTGGCCGCCTACCAGCGCGGCGCCGAGCTGCTGCGGCACTGCGAGGGCAAGCTTTCCGCCGCCCAGGCGCGGATCAGCGTCCTGGAGGGCGACGTCCTGAAGGACCTCCCCGCGGCCGAATCGTGAGCGCCACCGACTTCCCGGCCTGGTCGCGCGACGTGGCCGGGCGCATGGAGACGGTCCTCGCCGGCCTCCTGCCCTCCCCCCGCATCACGCCCTCGCGGCTGCACGACGCGATGCGCTACGCCACGCTCGGCGGCGGCAAGCGCGTGCGGCCGATGCTCGTCTTCGCGGCGGGCGAGGTGGCCGGGGCCGAGGCTGCGCGGCTGGAGGTGGCCGCCGCTGCCGTCGAGCTGATCCACGCCTATTCGCTCGTGCACGACGACCTGCCGTGCATGGACGACGACGTGATGCGCCGCGGCAAGCCCACGTGCCACGTGGAGTTCGACGAGGCGACCGCCCTGCTCGCCGGCGACGCGATGCAGAGCCTCGCGTTCCAGCTGCTGGCCGAGCACCGGCTCGCGGACGATCCGGTGGTGCAGCTGCAGATGATCCAGCTCTTCGCGGTGGCCTGCGGCTCGCGCGGGATGGCGGGCGGGCAGGCCATCGACCTCGACGCCGTCGGCCAGGCGATCACCCTGCCCGAACTGGAGAACATGCACATCCACAAGACCGGCGCGCTCATCCGGGCCTCGGTCCTGCTGGGGGCGCGCTGCGGGCGGCCGCTGGGCGCCGCGGAGCTGGGCGGCCTGGACCGCTACGCCAAGTGCGTGGGGCTCGCCTTCCAGGTGGTCGACGACATCCTCGACGAGGCGGCCGATTCCGCCACCCTGGGCAAGACGGCCGGCAAGGACCGGGAAGCCGGCAAGCCCACCTACACCAGCCTCCTCGGGCTCCCGGAGGCCCGGAAGTTCGCCGACCGCCTCCTCGGCGATGCCCACGAGGCCCTGGCCAGCTTCGACGCCCGCGCCGACCGCTTGCGCCAGCTCGCCGACTTCGTCGTCCGCCGCGACCGCTGACGGAACCGGTCCGCAGACCGGTTCCGTAGACCGGTTCCGCGGAACCGGTCTGTTGAGGCAGCGCATACGGGGTGGGGCAAGTTGCGGCAAAATGCCCGTTCAAGGCCCCCCGGCCGAACCCTGACAATGAGCGCTTACCCACTTCTCGAGACCCTCAACGACCCGTCGGAGCTGCGCCGCCTGGACCGCAAGCAGCTCGCCGCGCTGGCCGGGGAGCTTCGCGCCTTCATCGTCGAATCCGTCTCGAAGACGGGCGGCCACCTGTCGTCCAACCTGGGCACGGTGGAGCTCACCATCGCCCTGCACTACGTCTTCTCGACCCCCGAGGACCGGATCATCTGGGACGTGGGCCACCAGACCTACGGCCACAAGATCCTCACCGGCCGCCGCGCCGGCATGGCGAGGCTGCGGCAGAAGGGCGGCGTCGCCGGCTTCCCGCGGCGCGAGGAGTCGCCCTACGACGCCTTCGGCACCGCGCACTCGTCGACCTCGATCTCGGCGGCGCTGGGCATGGCGGTGGCCGCCCGCGCCCTCGGCAGGACGAACCGCGCCATCGCCGTGATCGGCGACGGCGCCATGACCGGCGGCATGGCCTTCGAGGCCCTGAACAACGTGAAGCAGTCCGGCGCCAACGTGATCGTGGTCCTGAACGACAACGACATGTCGATCTCGGAGAACGTGGGAGCGCTGAACAACTACCTCGCCCGCCTCATGTCCGGGCGCTTCTACGCCGCCACCAAGAAGACCGCCGACAAGATCCTCTCGGTGTCGCCGCCGATGAAGGAGCTCGCCAAGCGCTTCGAGGGCCACGCCAAGGGCATGCTCACGCCCTCGACCCTCTTCGAGGAGTTCGGCCTCAACTACACCGGCCCCGTCGACGGCCACAACATCGACGTCCTCGTCGACACGCTCAACAACGTGAAGCGCCTCGACGGCCCGCAGTTCCTGCACGTGGTCACGAAGAAGGGGCAGGGCTACGCCTACGCCGAGGACGACCCCATCGCCTACCACGGCCCCGGCCGGTTCGACCCGAGCGTGGGCCTCGCCAAGCCCGCGCCCGCCGCGGACGCGAAGCCGCGGCCCACCTACACGCAGGTCTTCGGCGACTGGCTGTGCGACATGGCCCAGCTCGACAAGCGCCTCGTGGGCATCACGCCCGCCATGCGCGAGGGCTCGGGCCTGGTGCGCTTCTCGAAGGAATTCCCCGACCGCTACTTCGACGTGGGCATCGCCGAGCAGCACGCCGTCACCTTCGCCGCCGGCCTCGCCTGCGACGGCATGAAGCCGGTGGTGGCGATCTACTCCACCTTCCTGCAGCGCGCCTACGACCAGCTGATCCACGACGTGGCGCTGCAGAAGCTGCCGGTCGTCTTCGCCCTCGACCGCGGCGGGCTCGTCGGCGCCGACGGCCCCACGCACCACGGCGCCTTCGACCTCTCCTACCTGCGCTGCATCCCCAACATGACGGTGATGGCGCCCGCCGACGAGAACGAGTGCCGGCAGATGCTCTACACCGGCTTCACGCTCGACGGCCCCTCGGCCGTGCGCTACCCGCGCGGCACCGGCACCGGCGCGGAAATCCTCGCGCAGATGAAGGCGCTGCCCGTGGGTCGCGGCGAAGTGCGGCGGGAGGGCCGGCGCGTGGCCATTCTCGCGTTCGGCTCGATGGTGAAGCCCGCGCTGGATGTCGCCGCGGAGCTGAACGCCACCGTCGCCAACATGCGTTTCGTGAAGCCGCTGGACGAGGCCCTCGTCCTGCGGCTCGCCACCACCCACGAGCTGGTCGTCACCGTCGAGGAGAATGCCCTCGAGGGCGGCGCGGGCTCCGCGGTCCTCGAGTCGCTCGCGGCCCAGGGCGTCGAGGTGCCGGTGCTGCAACTGGGCCTTCCCGACCACTTCGTCGAGCACGGGGACCCGGCGCTTCTCCTGGCCGACTGCGGCCTCGATGCCGCCGGCATCTCGCGTGCCATCCGTGAAAGGCTTTCGCAAGACGATGCGTCCCAGCGACCGGGCAAGGCGGCTTAGCGCCGCCGCGATCCTCCTGGCGGCCGCGGCATTTCCCGCGGCTGCCGCCGACAAACCGTGCACCGGGGCCGACAAGGCCTTCGACGGCGTGACCTCCTGGGCCGCGCTGCAGAAGGCCGTGGCCGACTACGGCCACTGCGACAAGGGCCCGACGGCCGACGTGGTCACCGAGGCGCTGCTGCGCGTGATCATCAGCGGCTGGCCCAAGATCGCCGAGGCCGGGCCCATCCTCGATAAGGATGCCGCGTTCAAGAGCTGGCTCAACCGCCGGCTCTCCAGCCCCGACCTCGACACGCGCGACACCGCCGAGATCCGCGATCTCGCCAAGGCGAGCTGCCCGAAGGGGCAGGACAAGGTCTGCTCGGAGATCCTCTCGGCCGTCGAGATGGGCCGTGCGATCTCCGCGCCGGACCTGATGGCGCTGCCGCCCACGACGACGGCGCCGGCGAAGAAGCCGTGAGGCTCGCCGGGCGCGTGGCGCTCGTCACGGGCGCCGCGCAGGGCATCGGGCTCGCGTGCGCGGAGCTCTTCGCGCGCGAGGGCGCCAAGGTCGTGCTCGCCGACGTGGACGCCGCCCGCGGCGAGGCCGAGGCGGGCCGCCTGCGCGGGGAGGGCCTCGAGGCCGATTTCGCCCGGTGCGACGTCTCGTGCAAGGCCGATGTCGATGCGGCCGTGCAGGCCGCGGTCACCGCGTTCGGCCGCCTCGACATCCTCGTGGCCAACGCCGGCATCGTGCACGCGGCCGACTTCCTCGACCTCGCCGAAGCCGACTTCGACCGCGTGCTGGCCGTGAACCTGAAGGGCGTCTTCCTCGCCGGGCAGGCGGCCGCGCGCCAGATGGTGAAGCAGGGTGGCGGCGGCGCGATCGTCAACATGTCGAGCGTGAACGCCGTCCTCGCCATCCCGAACCAGGTGCCCTACGTCGTCTCCAAGGGCGGCATCAACCAGCTCACGAAGGTGATGGCGGTCTCGCTCGCGCCCCACGGCATCCGCGTGAACGCGGTGGGCCCGGGCACGATCCTCACCGAGCTCGCCAAGGGCGCCGTGCTGGGCAACGCGGAGGCCGAGGCGAAGATCCTCTCGCGCACGCCGATGGGCCGCATGGGCGAGCCGTCGGAGGTGGCGCAGGCCGCGCTCTTCCTCGCGAGCGACGAGGCCTCGTATTTCACCGGGCAGGCCCTCTATCCCGACGGCGGCCGGCTCGCGCTCAACTACACCGTGCCGGTCCGCCGCTAGCCGGTCCCCTGTAAAATCCACGGCTTCGAAACCGAAAGGAACGCCGATGAACCGCTTCGCTCTCGCCCTCGGGCTCGCCCTTGGCGCCACCACCGCCCTCGCGCAGGCGCCCGCCGCCCCGGCCGCCACCGTCCCGCCGGCCAAGTGCGAGCCCAAGCCCGCCTATCCCGGCGCGAAGGCCATCCAGCACGACATGAAGCGCGAGCAGTTCCAGAAGGAGCTGAAGGCCTACCAGGACTGCGTGAAGAACTACGTGGCCGAGCGCAAGGCCTACATCGAGGCGTCCAACGCCGCCATCCGCACGGCGGTGGAGGAGCACAACGCGGTCATGACCAAGATCCGCGAGGAGCAGGACGCCGCCCGCAAGGAGCAGGAAGGCAAGTAGCGCGGTGACCCGCGCTCAGTGCCGCGGCTCCTCCGGCCGCGGCGCGAGCGCCGAGAGCTTCTCGTAGAGCGTCGCCCGCGAGATCCCCAGCAGCTCGGCGGCGAGGATCTTCTTGCCGTCGGCCGCGGCGAGCGCCGAGCGGATGGCGTTGCGTTCCGCATCCGCCACCACGTCGGCGAGCTTGAGCGTCGCCCGCCCCCCGGCCGTGCGCGCCCCCGGCAACCGCGGCAGCACGAGGCTGAACTCCTCCGCGGAGAGCCGCGGCGCGTCCGAGCGCAGGGACACCTGCTCCAGCACGTTGCGCAGCTCGCGGATGTTCCCGGGCCACCCGTAGGAGGAGAGCACGGCGATCGCGGTGGGCGCGAGCTCGCGCTGCGGCCGGCCGGTCCGGCGCGCGATGTCCTCGAGGATGTGCTCGCACAGGACCTCGAGGTCGGCGATGCGCTCGCGCAGCGCCGGCAGCTCGATCGGCAGCACCGAGAGCCGGTAGAAGAGGTCCGAGCGGAAGCGCCCCATGCCCACGAGCTGGCGCAGCTCCACGCTGCTCGCCGCGATCACGCGCACGTCGGCCTTGCGGCCCGTGGCGGCCGCGCCCGCCTCGATCTCCTTGGCCTGCAGCACGCCCACCAGCTTCGCCTGCATGTCCGGCGAGAGGTCGCCCACCTCGTCCAGGAAGAGCGTGCCGCCGTGGGCGAGCGCGATCTGCGAGGTGTCGGCCATGTCGGCCACGTCGACCTCGACGAACGGGCCGTGGGCGCGGGCGCTCGCGGCATGGATGGCGCGCGCGAGGAGCTCCTTGCCGGTGCCCGTCTCGCCCAGCAGCAGGACGGTCGAGTCGGCCTGCGCGGCGCGGCGCGCCTGGCGCTTCACCTCCATCACGGCGGGCGCGGTGCCCACGAAACTGGAGAAGGTGTAGCGCGCGCGCCGCTCCTCGGCCAGCGACCGGCGGGTGCTCGCGAGCTCGGTCTCCAGTTGCCGGAAGCGGCTCACCAGCGGCTGGAGCGACGCGAGCCGGTCGAAGAGCATGAAGCCCGCCGCGCCGATGATGCGGCCGCGCTCGTCCTTGAGCGGCACGCGCATCACGACGAAGGACTCGTCGCCGAACTGCATGATGTCGAGGAGGTTGGGCTCGCCGGTGCGCACCACCTCGCGCATGAGGCTGTTGGGGATCACGTCCTCGACCACGCGCCCCCCGGCCGCCGCCGCCGAGGCGAGCCCCAGGCGGGCGGCGTACTTGTCGCTGATCCAGACGATGCGCGCCTCGCGGTCGACGATGATGGCGCCCTCGCAGAGGGCGTCCAGCCCCTCGAAGAGGGTCTTCTTCGCGATGCGCCGGATGGCGTCGTGGTCCTTGAGCCGTGGCATGGGTCTCCTCCCGCCGCGTTACCGCCCGGCCGGCGCTCCTGGCGGCGCCGGGGTCGCTATTTCAGCACGCTTCGGTCCTGCCCGAAGAGAATTTTCCGCTCGGCGTCGGTCACCGGCGGGCGCGGGCCCGGGTTGATGTCCTTCGCGCGGGCGTAGGCGCGCACGGTCGCCGGCCGCGCCTTGATGGCGGCGTGCCAGCGCGCGAGGTTGGGGAAGTCGGCGAGGTCCTGGCCCTGGCGCTCGGGAATGATCCACGGGTAGGCCGCCATGTCGGCGATGGAGTACTGCTTGCCGAGGATGAAGGCGCGGCCCGCGAGGCGCTTGTCGAGCACGCCGTAGAGCCGGTTCGTCTCCTTCACGTAGCGGTCGATGGCGTAGGGGATCTTCTCCGGCGCGTAGTGCTGGAAGTGGTGGTTCTGGCCGAGCATCGGCCCGAGCCCGCCCATCTGCCACATGAGCCACTCGAGCGCCTCCACCTGGCCGCGGAGGTCCTTCGGGATGAACTGGCCGGTCTTGCCCGCGAGGTAGAGCAGGATCGCGCCGGACTCGAAGACGCTCAGGGGCTTGCCGCCGTCGGCCGGCGCGTGGTCGACGATGGCCGGGATCTTGTTGTTGGGCGAGATCTTCAGGAAATCGGGCGCGAACTGCTCGCCCTTCGAGATGTTGATCCCGTGCAGCCGGTAGGGGAGCTTCGCCTCCTCCAGGTACAGCGTGATCTTGTGGCCGTTGGGCGTGGTCCAGTAGTAAAGGTCGATCATCGTGAGTTCCTCCAGGAATTCGGGGACGTACCCCGGGGACGTACCCCGGGGACAGACCCCGGGGACAGACCCCGGGGACAGACCCCGGGGACGTACCCGCTAGGTTTCGCAGCGCTTGTACTGGGCGGGCCAGGGCATGGCGACGCCGAGCGCCTTGGCGGCGTGCCGCGGCCAGTAGGGGTCGCGCAGCATCGCGCGCGCGAGGCACACCGCGTCGGCCTGCCCCGTGTGCAGGATGTGCTCGGCCTGCACCGGCTCGGTGATGAGCCCCACGGCGGCGGTCGGGATGCCGGCATCGCGGCGGATGGCCGCGGCGAAGGGCACCTGGTAGCCCGGCCCCAGCGTGATCTTCTGGTCGGCCGCGTTGCCGCCGCTGGAGACGTCGACCATGTCCACGCCCAGCGCCTTCAGCTCGCGGCAGAACGCGATGGACTGCTCGATGTCCCAGCCGCCCTCCTTCCAGTCGGAGGCCGAGATGCGCACCATCACGGGCTTCTCCGCCGGCCACGCGTCGCGCACCGCGCGCACCACCGCCAGCGGGAAGCGCATGCGGTTGGAGAGCGAGCCGCCGAACTCGTCCTCGCGCAGGTTGGAGAGCGGCGAGAGGAACTCGTGCAGCAGGTAGCCGTGGGCCGCGTGCACCTCGGCCACCTCGAACCCGGCCTGCAGCGCGCGGTCGGCGGCGAGCCGGAAATCCGCCATGCACGCCTCGAGGTCCGCGACCGACATGGCGCGCGGCGCGGGGTAGTCGCCGAAGGCCGCCTCGCTCGGGCCCCAGGTGCGCCAGCCGCCGGCGTCGCGCGCGAGCGGCTTGCCGCCGTTCCACGGCTTGTCGCACGCGGCCTTGCGCCCCGCGTGCGCGAGCTGGATGCCCGGCACCGAGCCCTGCGCGCGAATGAAGGCCACGATGGGCTTCCACGCCTCCACCTGCTGCGGCGACCAGATCCCCGTGTCCCACGGCGTGATGCGCCCGGCGGGAGAAACGGCGCTCGCCTCCGTGATCACCAGCCCGGCGCCGCCCACCGCGCGGCTGCCGAGGTGGACCATGTGCCACTCGTTGGGGATGCCGTCGTCGGCCGAGTACTGGCACATGGGCGAGACGAAGACGCGGTTCGGGATCGTGACGGAGCGCAGCGTCACGGGGCTGAAGAGGATCGGCATGGGGGCGCGGCCGGGGCGATTCGGAAGGCCCCCAATCTAGCACGGCCGGCGGCGGGGCATCGCGGCGGCTCGGATAGAATCGGGTCGTCGCCGCGGGAGGATCCAGGATGCGTCCACGGAAGGGGCCATGAGCGCGATCGTCGTGCGCGCCGGGCCGCGCGCGCTCGGGCGCCTGCGCGAGCGCGGCCTTCGCGCCGAGGACGTGGCGATCATCCCCGGCGCCGCCGGCGGGCCGAAGGCGCTGGGCCTCAACGGCCTCGACCTCGCGCTCTTCGGCGACTGGCTGCCGAAGAGCCCTCGCGTGCGCCACCTGATCGGCGCCTCGATCGGCGCGTGGCGCTTCGCCGCCGCCTGCCGGAGCGATCCCGCCACGGGGCTGGGAGAGCTCGCGCGCCTCTACGCCGAGCAGCGCTACCCGCCCCGCCCCGGCGCCGCGCTCGTCACGCGCAAGGTGCGCGAGATGCTCTGCGCGCTCTTCGACGGCCACGAGGAGGAAATCCTCGCCAGCCCCGGCCTGCGCCTGCACATCCTCGCCGTGCGCGGGCGGGGCCTGCTCACGCGCGACGCGGGCGTGCGCCGCACGCTGGGCTTCGGCGCCGCCGCGTTCGCGAACCTCGCCGGCCGCCGCCACCTGCGCCACTTCCTCGAACGCACCGTCTTCCACGACGCCCGCGAGCGGCCGCCCTTCCTCGACGACGCGGGTGTCGCCGGCAACCTCCTGCCCGCGGGCGGCCCGGCGCCCATCCGCTTCGACGCCTTCCACACGCACGCCGTGGCGCTCGACCGCGACAACCTGCGCGAGGCGCTGGTCGCCTCCGCAGCGATCCCGATGGTGATCGAGGCCGTGCCCGACATCCCGCGCGCGCCGGCCGGGGTCTACTGGGACGGCGGGCTCATCGACTACCACCTGCACCTGCCCTACTCGCGAAGCGAGGGGCTCGTGCTCTACCCGCACTTCACCGACCGCATCATCCCCGGGTGGCTCGACAAGGCGCTGCCATGGCGGCGCGCGCGCGGCGAGTGGCTGGACAACGTGGTGCTCGTGTCGCCATCGCGCGAGTACCTGGCGCGGCTTCCCTTCGGCAAGCTCCCCGACCGCAACGACTTCAAGCGCTTCGAGAGCGACTACGAGGGCCGGCTCGCGTACTGGAAGAAGGCGGTGGCCGAGAGCGAGCGGCTGGGCGACGAGTTCCTCGCCTTCGCCGAGCGGCCGGACCTCTCGCGCGTGCTGCCGCTGTGAGCGCCTAGCGGCGCTGCGCCGCCCGGTCGGCGACGGATTTGGACATCACGGGCACGCCCGTCACGGGGACATCCGCGAGCGACCGGAAAATGCGCACGCGCTCGCGAAAGCCGGCGTCGCGCGGCCACGGCTCCTCCACCGGCTGCGTGACCCAGGCCCAGAGGAAGCTGCCGGCCGCCTTCCTCACCGCTTCCGGCGCCTGCGGGTCGAGGACGGCCGCGCGCGCCGCCGGCACGAAGGCGAGGCCCGCATCGGGGCGGCCGGCGCCCTTGTCCGCCTCGAGCCGCGCGAAGAGCGCCTCGCGTTCCGCGGCGGGCATCGCGGCGACCTGCGCGCCCGCGAGCGCCGTGAGTTTCGCCAGCGCCTCGTCGCCGTCGCGCGGCGCGGGGTCGGGCTTCGCGAGGCGCAGGCGCCCGAAGGTCCCGGCGTGCGCGCCGCCGCCGGCCGGCCAGCGCAGCACTTCGCCGTCGGCCAGCATCGCCGCGCCGGGCTCGCTCGCGACCAACCGCCCGGTGATGTCGATGTCGCCCAGGACATCGCCGACGACTTCGGCCATGTCGGGGTTCAGGTGCCGGAGATATCGCGGCAGCTCGTCGCCCCACGCGGGCAGGGCCGCGAGCGGAAGCGCGGCGAGGACGAGATGCAACGGCAGCGGCAGCGCCGGCAGCAGCACGGCGGTGCCCGCGAACCACACGCCGAAGCCCACGGCGATGAACACGAGGCCCATGAGCCCGATGCCGCCGACCGTGCGGCGCTCGCGCACGTAAGCCTCGGGCATCGCCCCCGCGGGCGAGGCCGGGTCCAGCGCCAGCGGGAACACGGGCGACGGCGCGGCCCAGCTTCGCACCGCGAGGTCCACGGGCTGGTCGGACTCCACCATGAGCTGCGCGAGCATCGTCGGCGGCGGGCTGCCCGCGCGAAGCCACCCGTCGGGCTTCGCCTTCGCGAGCCACGCGTGCGCCGCGGGCGAAAGGCGGACCTCCGGCACCGCGATGCCGGCGGCATCCCGCACCCACGCGAACGGGATGCCGGGCGCCATGCTCTCCAGGTCGTGCAGCGTGTAGGACTCGCTGAAGCGAAGCCGGTTGCCGCAGAAGGCGCGCCGCGTGGCCTCGCCCCAGTCGCCCGCGTACTCCACCACCGCGCAAGGGGAGGCCTTCGCGGTCGCGCGCCAGAAGCCCGCGGGCCCGATGCGCGTGGGGTCCAGCTCGAGCGCGACCCAACTTTCCACGATGCGGCCCTCGGCGCGGCCCGTGTACGGCCGGAACTCCCACGCCTCCACCACGGGCTTCACGCCGAGCTGCCAGCCGATGAAAAGGAAGATCGCGCCGAAGCCGAGGACGAAGGCGGCCATGAGCCGAACGCCCCAGCCGATGGTGAGCCCCACGAGGCGGCCGGTGACGACCGCGCGCAGCACCTCGGCGACCGCGGCCTTGCGCGTGGGCGGCGCGACATCGGGCGCCGGCTGCGCGGGCGCCTGCGCCTTCAGTCCACCGCCAGGTTGGCCTTGCTTGCGACGCCTCGCCACTTGTCGATCTCCGCGCGCATCGTGCGGGTGACTTCCACGGGCGGGGAGCCTACCGCATCGATGCCCTGCCTGTCCCACAGCGTCGCCTTGAGCGCGGGGTCGCGGATGATGCGCACGAGCTCGGCATTGAGCCGCGCGAGGGCCTCCGGCGGCGTCTTCGCGGGGGCCACGACCGCCATCCACACGCCGGCCTCGAAGCCCAGGTAGCCGGATTCGGCGACGGTCGGCACGTCGGGCAGGTGCGCGGAGCGGCGAGCGCCCGTCTGAGCGAGGAGCCGCGCCTTGCCCGCCTTCACCTGCGGCAGCAGCGCCGTGGGGTTGAGCGAGAGCACCTGCACGTCGCCCGCGAGGAGTGCGGCCATCGCCGGCGCGCCGCCGTTGTAGGGAATGTGCTCGACGCGGATGCCGGCCATGGCGTTGAGCATCTCCATCGAAAGCTGCGAGATGCTGCCCTTGCCGACGGAAGCGTAGTTGAGCTTCCCGGGTTCCGCACGCGCCATGGCGACCAGCTCGCCGATGGTGGCCACGCCGAGCGCGGGCTGCACGGCGATGAGGTTGGGCGCCGTGCCCACGAGCGTCACCGGCGCGAAGTCGCGCAGCGGGTCGAAGGGCACCGACTTGTAGATCACGACGCTCAGCGCGAGCGGGCCGTTGGTGCCCATGAGCAGCGTGTGGCCGTCGGGCGCGCTCTTCGCCACGAGGTCGGCGGCGATGTTGCCGCCCGCGCCGGGGCGGTTCTCGACCACCACGGGCTGCCCGAGCGCCCTGCCGAGCGGCTCGGCGAGGGTGCGCGCCACCACGTCGGGCTGGCCGCCGGGGGCGAAGGGCACGACGAGCTTCACGGGCTTCGCGGGTTGCCAGTCGGCCGTGGCGGAGAGTGCCACGACGCAGGCGATCATGCCGGCCAGCGCCCTGCGCAGGACGGCGCTCATCGACCCCGCCTCAACGGGCCTGACCGCCGTCGACCGCCTCGCCCGCCGGCCGCCTCCGGCGGATCTCTTCCATGTGCCGTGCGAGGCGCGCCATTTCCTCCAGCATCTCGAGGCGCTCCCGCAGGGTCATCGACATCCAGCGCCGGATCTGGGCACGGCGGCTGCCCTCCCAGCTCGCGACGCTCCAGTCGAAATCGTCAGCCATTCCGTCCTCCCGACCCTTCCTCCAGGATCATGCGCAGGTGCTCCACGTCGTCGAGGTCGCGAGGCCTGCCAACGCGCGATTTCATGTCGATGAGCGTCCGGATCGTGACGAATCGCGCGCGCGCTCCCGGGCCGACCTCCTGCAGCGGCGCAGCGGCATACTCCGCGTCGAAATCGAACGGCTCCGTGACGAAGATGTCGATCGCGGTGTCGCGATGCGCGTCGCTGAAGAGATTGAGGACCATCATGCCCTTCTCGGCGCGGATCCTCTCTCGTTCGCGCTCGTCCGCGAACTGCTCGTCCGTGATGGGCACGGCAGCCCGATAGCCGAGCCCGCGCAGCGCGCCGAGCGCCGCGAGGATATTCTCGCGCTGCAGCGCCACGACCAGGTCCACATCCGCGGTGAAACGGGCGTAGCCGTGGGCGAGCACGGCGACCCCACCCGCCACGAGATATCGCACGCGCGCAGCGTCCAGGGCTCGCAGGATGGACTCGAGGGTGGCAAGGTTCATTTCGCAAGGATAGCGGCTCGGCTCGCCCGGAGCGAGCCGCCCCGGCATGCAGGGCGAAAAAGGAGGCTCCGGTCCCTTCTTCAGTAGTTGAGGATGGGCGCCAGCCACCGCTCGCACGCCGCGAGGTCCATGCCCTTGCGGTGCGCGTAGTCGGCCACCTGGTCGCGCTCGACCTTGCCGACGGCGAAGTAGCGCGCCTGCGGGTTGGCGAAGTAGAACCCGCTCACCGCGGCCGTGGGCACCATCGCGAAGGATTCCGTGAGCGTGATGCCGGCATTCCTCTCCGCGTCCAGCAGGCGGAAGAGCTCGCCCTTCTCGGTGTGGTCCGGGCACGAGGGGTAGCCCACCGCCGGGCGGATGCCCGCGTACTTCTCGGCGATCATCTCCTCGTTGGTGAGCGACTCGCCCGCGGCGTAACCCCAGTACTCGGTGCGCACGCGCTGGTGCAGGTGCTCGGCGAAGGCCTCCGCGAGGCGGTCGGCGAGCGCCTTGAGCATGATGGCCGAGAAGTCGTCGTGCTTCGCCTCGAACTCCGCGAGCTTCGCCTCGATCCCCGCGCCGGCCGTCACGGCGAAGGCGCCGAGCCAGTCGGCAACACCCGATTCCCGCGGCGCCACGAAATCCGCGAGGCACTGGTTGGGGTTGCCCTGCGGCTTCTCGTTCTGCTGGCGCAGGTTGTGCCAGGTCATGAGGACGCGGCTTCGCGACTCGTCGGCGTAGATCTCGATGTCGTCGCCCACCGAGTTGGCCGGCCAGATCCCGAAGACGGCGTTGGCCGTGAGCCAGCGCCCCTTCACGATGCGATCGAGCATCGCCTGGCCCTCGCGGAAGACGTTCCGGGCCGCCTCGCCCACCACGGCATCGTCGAGGATGGCCGGGTACTTGCCGACGAGGTCCCAGGCCTGGAAGAAGGGCGCCCAGTCGAGGCACGGCACGAGCTTCTCCAGCGGGTAGTTCCTCAGCGCGAGCAGGCCGTGGTGGCGCGGCTTCGGCGGCGCATGGGCCGCCCAGTCGAGCTTCACGGCGTTGGCGCGCGCGGCCCCGATCGGGATGGACTTCTGCCCGGTCTTCTTCGCGTGCGCGTCGCGCACCTTGAGGTAATCCTCCCGCACCTGCGCCACGAAGGGGTCGCGCCCCTCCTCGCTCGCGAGGCTGGTGGCGACGCCCACGGCGCGCGAGGCGTCCGGCACCCACACCGTCGGACCCGAATAGCGTGGCTCGATCTTCACCGCCGTGTGCGTGCGCGAGGTCGTGGCCCCGCCGATGAGAAGCGGCATCTTCATCCCGAGGCGTTCCATCTCGGCCGCGACATGGGCCATCTCCTCGAGCGAAGGCGTGATGAGGCCGGAAAGGCCCACCATGTCCGCGCCCTCCTTCACGGCCGTGTCGAGGATCTTCTCCGCGGGCACCATCACGCCCAAGTCGATCACCTCGAAGTTGTTGCACTGGAGCACCACGCCGACGATGTTCTTGCCGATGTCGTGCACGTCGCCCTTGACGGTGGCCATCACGACCTTGCCCTTGGCCTTGGCGTCGGCGCTGCCGAGAAGCCGCTTCTCCTCCTCGATGAAGGGGATGAGGTGCGCGACCGCCTGCTTCATCACGCGCGCGCTCTTCACCACCTGCGGCAGGAACATCTTGCCGGCGCCGAAGAGGTCGCCCACGACGTTCATGCCGTCCATGAGCGGGCCCTCGATCACCTGGATGGGGCGGGGGAACTTCTTCCTCGCCTCCTCCGTGTCCTCGACGATCCACTGCGTGATGCCCTTCACGAGCGCGTGCGAGAGCCGCTCCTCGACGGGCGCGTTTCTCCACGCGAGGTCCTCGGCCGCGTCCTTCTTCTGCCCCTTGAAGGTCTCGGCGAAGGTGACGAGGCGCTCGGTCGCGTCCGGCCGGCGGTCGAAGATCACGTCCTCGACGCGCTCCAGCAGCTCCGGCGGGATCTCCGCGTAAACGCCGAGCTGCCCGGCGTTCACGATGCCCATCGTCATGCCGGCCTTGGCGGCGTGGTAGAGGAAGGCCGTGTGCATGGCTTCCCGCACCGGCTCGTTGCCGCGGAAGGAGAAGGAGAGGTTGGAGACGCCGCCCGAGGTCTTGGCGTGCGGCAGGTGGCGGTGGATCCAGGCCACGGCCTCGAGGTAATCCAGCCCGTAGCGGTTGTGCTCCTCGATCCCGGTGGCGATGGCGAAGATGTTGGGGTCGAAGATGATGTCCTCGGGCGGGAAGCCCACCTGGTCCACCAGGATGCGGTAGCAGCGCTGGCAGATGGAGGTCTTCCTCTCGAGGGTGTCGGCCTGGCCCTTCTCGTCGAAGGCCATCACGATCACCGCCGCCCCGTAGCGCCTCGCCAGCCTCGCGTGGCGCAGGAACTCCGCCTCGCCCTCCTTGAGCGAGATCGAGTTCACGATCGCCTTGCCCTGCACGCACTTGAGGCCCGCCTCGATCACGCTCCACTTGGAGCTGTCGATCATGATGGGCACGCGGGCGATGTCGGGCTCGGCGGCCACCAGGTTCAGGAACTTCGTCATGGCCGCGGCGGAATCGAGCATCGCCTCGTCCATGTTCACGTCGATCACCTGCGCGCCGTTCTCCACCTGCTGGCGCGCGACCGAGAGCGCCTCGGCGTAGTCGCCGGCGAGGACGAGCCGCGCGAAGGCCTTCGAGCCCGTGACGTTGGTGCGTTCGCCCACGTTCACGAAGAGGGAGTCGGCCCCGATGTTGCAGGGCTCGAGGCCCGAGAGGCGCAGCTTCGGCTCGGGCTTCGGCGTCACGCGAGGCTTGCAGGGCGCCACGATCTCCGCGATGGCCTTGATGTGCGCGGGGGTCGTCCCGCAGCAGCCGCCGGTGATGTTGAGCCAGCCCGCCTCGGCCCACTCGCGGATGAAGGCCGCCGTCTCCTCCGGCAGCTCGTCGTACTCCGCCATCGCGTTGGGCAGGCCCGCGTTGGGGTGCGCGGAGACGAGGCAGTCGGCGATGCGGGCGAGCTCCTCCACGTGCGGCCGAAGCTGCTTCGCGCCGAGGGCGCAGTTGAAGCCGATGGAGAGCGGGCGCGCGTGCCGCACCGAGTTCCAGAAGGCCTCCGGGGTCTGCCCCGAGAGCGTACGGCCCGAGGCGTCCGTGATCGTGCCCGAGATCATCACCGGCAGGCGCTCGCCGGAGCGCTCGAAGAACTCGTCGATCGCGAAGAGCGCGGCCTTGGCGTTGAGCGTGTCGAAGATCGTCTCGACCAGCAGGATGTCCACGCCGCCCTCGACCAGCGCCGCCACGGCCTCGAGGTAGGCGTCCTTCACCTGGTCGAAATTCACGGCCCGGAAGCCGGGGTCGTTCACGTCCGGCGAAAGCGAGAGCGTGCGGTTCATGGGGCCCAGCACGCCGGCCACGAAGCGGGGCTTTGCGGGCGTGCGGGCGGTGAACTCGTCGGCCACCGAGCGGGCGAGGCGCGCGGCTTCCCGGTTCAGCTCGGCCACGATGGGCTCGAGGTGGTAGTCCGCCTGCGAGATCGTGGTCGAATTGAAGGTGTTCGTCTCGAGGATGTCGGCGCCGGCCTCGAGGTACTGCGCGTGGATCTCGCGGATGACCTGCGGGCGGGTGAGCGTGAGGAGGTCGTTGTTGCCGCGCAGGTCGTGGGGGTGGGCGCCGAAGCGCTCGCCGCGGTACTCGGCCTCGGTGAGCTTGTAGCGCTGCACCATCGTGCCCATGGCGCCGTCCAGCACGAGGATGCGCGTGGCGAGGGCGTCGTGGAGCGCCTTCAGGCGGGCGGGGCGGCTGGCGATGGCTTGGTCCATGGTCGGCGTCTCTCGAAAGCAAAAAACCCGTCAGCTTCTGGCGACGGGTTTTCGGGGCCGGTCGCTTTAGCTGGATTTGTTGAGCGCCCGCAAGCTGAGGGATCAAATCGGCGCTGGAGCCGGCATTTTACACCAGCGGCCGGGGGGCTTGAAACCGCCCGGGGCCACCCCCATTTCGCCCCAATTCCGAGCTTGCCCGAAAGAAGGGGAACCCACCGTGACCGACACCGCCACCGCCCACGCCGCCCGCGAGACCCGCGGCTTCCAGGCCGAGGTGAAGCAGCTCCTTCACCTCATGATCCACTCGCTCTATTCCAACCGCGAGATCTTCCTGCGGGAGCTGATATCCAACGCCTCCGATGCCTGCGACAAGCTCCGCTTCGAGGCCCTGTCGGACGCGAAGCTCTTCGAGGACGACACCGCCCTCGCCATCCGCGTGGACTACGACAAGGAAGCGCGCACCCTCACCGTGGTCGACAACGGCGTGGGCATGAGCCGCGAGGAAGTCATCGCCAACCTCGGCACCATCGCCAAGAGCGGCACGCGCGAATTCTTCTCCGCCCTCACCGGCGACCAACAGAAGGACGCCCACCTCATCGGCCAGTTCGGCGTGGGCTTCTACAGCTCGTTCATCGTGGCCGACAAGGTCACCGTGCTCACGCGCCGCGCCGGGCGCCCGGCCGCCGAGGGCGTGCGCTGGGAATCCGACGGCAGCGGCGAATTCACCGTTGAGACGGTGGAACGGGCCGCCCGCGGCACCGAGATCACGCTGCACCTGCGCGAGGGGCAGGACGACCTGCTCGAGGGCACGCGCATCCGCGCCATCATCCGCCGCTACTCCGACCACATCGTGCAACCCATCCGCATGCCGAAGGAGGAGTGGAAGGACGGCAGGATGGAAAAGGGCACGGAGCCCGAGACCGTGAACCAGGCCTCCGCCCTCTGGGCGCGGGCCAAGGCCGACATCAAGGACGAGGAATACAAGGAGTTCTACAAGCACGTCGGCCACGACTTCGAGGACCCGCTCGCGTGGGCGCACGCCCGCGTCGAGGGCCGGCAGGAGTACACGCAGCTCCTCTACATCCCCTCGCGCGCGCCCTTCGACCTGTGGGACCGCAACGCCCGCCACGGCGTGAAGCTCTACGTGCGCCGCGTCTTCATCATGGACGACGCCGAGCAGCTCCTGCCCGTGTACCTGCGCTTCGTGCGCGGCGTGGTGGATTCCGCCGACCTGCCGCTCAACGTCTCGCGCGAGATCCTGCAGGAGTCCAAGGACATCGAGGCCATCCGCGCCGGCTGCACGAAGAAGGTCCTCGCGCTCCTCGAGGGCCTCGCGGAGAACGAGAAGGCGAAGTACGCGGACTTCTGGAAGGCCTTCGGCCGCGTGCTGAAGGAAGGCGTGGGCGAGGACTTCGCCAACAAGGAGAAGATCGCGGGGCTGCTGCGCTTCGCTTCCACCCACGCCGACACGGCGGAGGAGACGGTCTCGCTCGCGGACTACGCCTCGCGCATGAAGGAGGGGCAGGAGGCCATCTACTACGTGACCGCCGAGACCTTCAACGCCGCGCGCAACAGCCCGCACCTGGAGGTCTTCCGCAAGAAGGGGATCGAGGTGCTGCTCCTCTCCGACCGCGTGGACGAGTGGGTGGTGAGCCACCTCACGGAGTTCGGCGGCAAGCCGCTGGAGAGCGTGGCCCGCGGCGGGCTGGACCTCGGCAAGCTCGAGGACGAGGCCGAGAAGAAGGCCATCGAGCAGGAGGCCGGGGAGCTCAAGGGCCTCACCGACCGCATCCAGGCGAGCCTGGGCGAGCGCGTGAAGGAGGTTCGCGTGACGCACCGCCTCACGGAATCGCCCGCCTGCCTCGTGGCCGACGAGCACGACGTGAGCGCGAACCTCGCGCGGCTGCTCAAGGCCGCGGGCCAGCAGGCGCCCGCCTCGAAGCCCATCCTCGAGATCAACCCCCGGCACCCGGTCGTGCTGCGGCTCAAGGACGAGGAGGCGAAGTTCGACGACTGGGCGAGCGTGCTCTTCGACCAGGCGATGCTCGCCGAGGGCGGCACGCTGGACGACCCGGCGGCCTTCGTGCGCCGGATCAACGGCCTGATGATGGACCTGGGCGGGGGCGGGTCGCGGATCGTGCTGCCGGGGTGATTCGAGGGCGCCTGGTCGACTGGAACGCCACGCCGCGTACGCTGCCGTGGAGTTGCTACGCAAGCAGCTTGTCGATGCGCGAGGCCAACTTTTCGGCCAGAAACGAAACGGCGTCGCACGCAAGGCAGAGTTGAGCGTAGGAACTCGCTTCATACCAGCAAATCGCGCCAAATCCGGGAACCAGGTCTCCAGGTGAAAACGTCGCTGCCGCACTCGATGGCAAGTAGCCGGGGACGACCGCCCTCGCAGGCGCGGTGATCGCCATGCGAGGAACAAGTTGACCGCCATCGATTCCGTCCCACGATTCGTCGACGAGCACGAACGCCCATCGCCCGCCTCCTACGATTCTTCTGAAGACCGCCCCCTGCTTTGGTTGCGAATCGAGCGCGAAACCGGCGGGCTTCAGACCCGCTAGATAGCGCTCGATGAGCAGCGCATATTTCCGGCTCTTGTCCATCTTCGCGAACCCAGGCAGTTCAGGAAGTCGCGCGGACGTGGCCGCTTTCTTCTGAGCACCGCGAATGCGCTCCTTCACGGAGATCCTCATTGGATCATCCGGCATCAGCTCGACATAGCGCTTAATGGTCGGTTCAATCTGGGGCGAATAGATTGGGCCTTCGCTCTTAAGTCGCCCCGCCTTCGCTTCGGCTCGAAGATTGTCAAGAAGCGGAGATCGATAAGCCGAGGCCTCAGTCAGCTGTCCTCGAAGGATGTCCATCGGGCCAACGAGGCCCGCGAGACGCTCCTTGGCGAATTCGACCCAATAGCGCTCAACTTGCTCATATCGTTCGTTTGTCCCCGCAAGCTCGCGATGTGCCTCTCGAACCACGCGAGCAGGTTCGCCGAGTCCGCTGTCATCCAACTCGTCCCAGATTCGAGGACAATCGTCTCCAAGCGGATACAGCCGCTCGGAAAGCAATCTCGCCTCTTCGAGCGTCAATGGCACGGCATGTCTCGTCATTGAATTAGCTGAAGAACGCGCCTATTCGAAGAAGCGGCCACGCTGCACCGGCGGCCTGAACAACGTCGGAGCGGCTTGATTCTGGAATGCGCGTCCCAAGCTTCGCTCCATCGGGCTCGGGTCGAGGGCTCTATAGATAACCAGACCTCCACCTCCAAATCGATACTCGTAACGATTCATTGAACCCGCCAGCGTGATGGATTCCCGCGCCCCGAATAGTGGCGCCCCTACTCCAGGGGAGTAGACGCCATTTGCGGTATACAAGCCGATTCGCGCCGCCCCACTTCCCCAGCCGTAGTATGAGTCTGGCTTGATATCCCAAACCATTCTCAGGCTTTCCGAGAAGATGTCTGGGCGTCCCCAAAAGAAGTTGTCGCTACTGTCGTACCACGTATTGAAGCCGAGTTGAAGCGATGGGTCGATGTTCGCTCGAAGGTAATTGGTGAACGTCCTCTCGGCATCTCGCCCTTGCGCGAAGCATTCGTGTGCGAGGCAATTGAAGAGATACCCGAACGCCGCGGTGACCGCGCCGTTCTCGAAGCCGCCGCCGCCGAGCCGCGAGGCGGCCCCCCCGACCACGGCCCTGCTTGCGATATTGGCGGGAACGTTCTGCCCCGCCACCTCCTGCGCCAGCGGCCCCGCCAGCTCCGCGAATCCTGCCGACAGCGCCCCTGACCGGCAACTGCCCCCGGCGGCCGCGCCCGAGGCACACCCCGCCGCCGCGTGCGCCGCGACCTTGCCCGCCATCGCGACGCCTTGGGTAAGCTCCCCCACTCCGAAGAACAGCGATGCGCTGAACGCCCCCTGGATCGCGCTCTCGAGATTGCCGCCCTGGATC
>JAHCAK010000016.1 GCA_019634955.1 Burkholderiales bacterium | reverse complement strand
TCTCGGGGTTGCCCCAGCACGGCCACGGCAAGCCGAAGTAGTCGCCGTCGCAAGGCCCGCCCTTCGCCCGCAGGGTCTTCACGTCGAAGGTGGCCATGTGCTTCATGTGCAGCTTCAACCGCTCGGGCGACTGGCCGGTGTAGCCGATCGTCCAGACGCCTCGGTTGATCTCGCGCAGGATCGATTCGGGCTCGGGCTCCTTCCACTCGATGCCATGTTTGGTCATCGTGGTCATCTTGTAGTTCTTCGACAACTGCTCGCCGAAGCCGAGCCGGTCCGCGAAGGCCTGCATGATGGTCTGGTCGGGCATCGACTCGAAGAGCGGCTCGATCACCCTCTCGCGCCACTGCAGCGAGCGGTTCGACGCGGTGCACGAGCCCGAGGTCTCGAGCTGGGTCGCTGCTGGAAGCAGGTAGACCGCCCGATTCGGGTTGACGTTCTTCGGGTCGCTCGAGAGCGCAGCCATCGCCGCGGTCGCCGATGGATACGGATCGACCACCACCAGCAGGTCGAGCTTGTCCATCGCCTTCTTCATGTCGAGGCCGCGCGTCTGCGAGTTCGGCGCGTGTCCCCAGTAGATGACGCCGCGCAGGTTCGACGGCTGGTCGAGCGTATCCTTGGCGCCGAGCACGCCGTCGACCCAGCGCGACACGGTGATGCCGGGCTTCTCCATCATGCCGGGCGCGAACTGCGCCTTCATCCACTCGTAGTCGACGCCCCAGACGGCGCCGAAGTGCTTCCACGAACCAGCGGCCACGCCGTAGTAGCCCGGCAGCGAATCCGGGTTCGGGCCGATGTCGGTCGCGCCCTGCACGTTGTCGTGGCCGCGGAAGATGTTCGCGCCGCCGCCCGAGACGCCGACGTTGCCCAGCGCGAGCTGCAGGATGCAGGAGGCGCGCACCATCGCGTTGCCGATCGAGTGCTGCGTCTGTCCCATGCACCAGATGATGGTGGACGGGCGGTTCTTCGCCATCATTTCGGCCGCGCGGTAGATGTCGGCCTCGGGCACGCCGCTCGCCTCCGTCACCTTGTCGGGCGTCCAGTTCTTGAGCACCTCCTCGCGCACCTTGTCCATCCCGAAGACGCGGTCGTTGAGGTACTGCTTGTCCTCCCAGCCGTTCTTGAAGATGTGGTAGAGCATGCCGAAGAGCACCGGCACGTCGGTGCCGGAGCGGAAGCGCACGAAGTGGTCCGCCTTGGCCGCGGTGCGCGTGAAGCGCGGGTCGCAGACGATCATCTTGGCGCCCGTCTCCTTGGCGTGCAGGGCGTGCAGCATCGAGACGGGGTGCGCCTCGGCCGCGTTCGACCCGATGAACATCATGCACTTCGTGTTCAGCAGGTCGTTGTAGGAGTTGGTCATGGCGCCGTAGCCCCAGGTGTTCGCCACCCCTGCCACCGTCGTGGAGTGGCAGATGCGCGCCTGGTGGTCCATGTTGTTCGTGCCGAACATCGACACGAACTTGCGGAACATGTAGGCCTGCTCGTTGTTGTGCTTGGACGAACCCAGCCAGAAGGTCGCGTCGGGGCCGCTCTCCTTGCGGATGGCGAGCAGCTTGTCGCCGATCTCGTTGATCGCCTGCTCCCAGGTGATGCGCCGGTACTTGCCGTCCACGAGCTTCATCGGGTACTTGAGGCGGTGCGAGTGCTCGGTCATGCCGTGCTCGCGCACGCTCGCGCCCTTGGCGCAGTGCGCGCCGAGGTTGAGCGGGGAATCGAACACCGGCTCCTGGCGCACCCACACGCCGTTCTGCACGTAGGCGTCGACGGCGCAGCCCACCGAGCAGTGCGTGCACACGGTGCGCTTCACCTCCATCTTGCCGCCGGCGGCAGGGGCGGCGCTGGCGTCGCCCACCATGCCCAGCGGAAGCTGGCTCGCGAACGCGGCGGCGCCGGCGGTGATGCCCGAGCCCTTGAGGAACGCGCGGCGGTCAACGGTCTTGGCGCCCAGGGCGCCCATGGCGCGGGCGAGCGGGTTGGCGCGCTCGGCGCGGCCTTCGGATTTGCGGTTGAGCAGCATGGTCGGCCTCCTCAGACTTGCGTCGTCTTGTAGTACTTCAGGATGTGCTCGGAGACGTGATAGCCCCGCTTCCTCGCGGCGGGCTCCCCGCCCTGCGTCGCGGTGGCGGCCTGCCGCCCGGCGACGGCCACGGCGGCCACGCCCGCGCCCCCGAGGCCCGCGTTGAGCAGGAATTTCCTGCGGCTGTTCTGCTTGGTTTCGTTGTTCATGTCACGCCTCCTGTCATTCGCAAGAAGTGCTGCGGTTTCAACCCAGGTTGAACGACTCGTTTTCGATGCCGACGAATGCCTCGCCGACGGCTGCGACCCTGCGGTAGTAGTTGGCCTCTGGCGCCTCGAGCACGGCGGCGAGGAAGGGCCCCACCCCCGGCTTCACGTGCGCCTCCCAGAACGCCTTCTGATCGGCGAGGCCTGCGGGCCCCCGCCCGGCGCCGCCCGCCACGAGCACGCGCATCGTCTCGAAGAGGGTGGCGAAATGGTCCTCCGGCTCCGTGACGCCGGCGGGGCGCGCGAGCCCGAGGGCCGCCAACGCCTCGATCACGCGCACGCGCGCGGGCTCCGTCCACAGCGCGCTCGTGTACCAGCCGGAGTAGATCGAGACCTTCGCCTTGCCCACGCCGACGAAGAGCGTCTCGTACTCCTCGGCGGCCGCCTCCGGGTCCATCACGGCGGAGGCCGCGACCAGGTCCGACCAGGCCTTCGCGAGCGCCTCGCTGCCGCCCTCGATGGGCGGGGCCACCGCGAGCGTCGCGAGCATCCGCGCATCCGGCGCCCGCTGCAGCAGCGCCGCGAGGAGCGCGTGGAAGTCGGCGCGCGCCGCGTCCTCGGGGGCGAGGGGGCGCTGGATCTCGACGCGGGCGGCGACGGCTTCCATGGGCGGCCTAGAGCTTGAGCACCGAGACTTCGTTCTTGTTGGACATCATGTCCACGACCCGGCAGTCGGCGCACATCTGCAGGCGCCTGAGCGCCGCGGGGTCGGAGAACATCGAGTGGCCCGCGAGCCGCCCGAGCATCGCATCCACCATCTGGCGCGTGCCGAAGGGCTTGCCGCAGGACACGCAGTGGAAGGGCTGCGTCTCGTTGAGCACGCGCGCCTCGCGCACGGCCGGCGCGAGCAGCAGCCGCGGGCGCAGCGCGATCGCGTCCTCGGGGCATGTGCGCTCGCACAGGCCGCACTGCACGCAGTTCCGCTCGAGGAAGCGCAGCATCGGCGCCTCGCCGCCGTCCATGAGCGCGGACTCCGGACAGGCCCCGGCGCAGGCGAGGCACAGCGTGCACTTCTCCTTGTCCACCACCACCTCGCCCCACGGGGCGCCGGCGGCGAGCGCGATCTCCGTGACCGGCGCGGGCGCGTGCTTGAGGAGGTGCTCGATGGCGAACTCGACCGCCGTGCGCTTGTCGTCGGAGAGCGCGAAGGCGGCCGGGACGGGCGGAACCGCCGCGGGCGCGAGCGCCTCGACGGCCGCCGCGAACTCGCCGGCGTCGCCCGTGGCGACCAGCGCGAAGTGCCGGCCGGCGTAGCCCAGCGCCGAGACGATCGACTGGGCGAGCGCGAGCTGCTCCCGAAGCGACTGGTGGTATTCCGGCGCCTCGGAGCCCGCGGCCAGCACCACGACCTGGTTCGCCCCGAGCGCGACCGCGCCCAGCAGCAGGTCGACGCCCACGCTCGCCACGTGCCAGGACTCGAGCGGGATGGCGCGGGCCGGAAGCCCCCGCCCGGCGGCCGCCGCGCTCGCGAGCAGGTCGCGGCCGTCCGTGCCATTGTGAAGAACAATGCAGGCATCGGCGCCGCCGGCGGCGCGGTAGGCGGAAAGGAGCGCCTTCAACTGCTCGCCGCGGCGGGACACGCGCGGGAACTGGAAGCTCATCGCGCCCGACGGGCACACCGAGGCGCACGCGCCGCAGCCCATGCACAGGTGCGGGTCGACCTTCACGTGGTCGCCGTCGGCGGCGATGGCCTCCGTCGAACAGACGTCGATGCAGCGGCTGCAGCCGTCGATCCCGGAGCGCGAGTGGGCGCAGAGGTTCTCGCGGTAGGCGAAGAACCGCGGCTTCTCGAATTCGCCCACGGCCTCGCGCGCCTCGCCGATCGCGGCCTCGGCCGACGCGTCGTCCGTGACGCGCCAGTAGCCCTGCGGCGGCTGGTGGTGGCCGAAGAGCGGCGGGTCGGAGAAATCCACGACGAGATCGAAGACGGCCGCGGCGGCGCCCGGCAGCCCGCGGCCCGGCGCCTCGCGAACGACCGCCAGGTCGGCGAGCGTCGCGGAGAAGTTGCCGAGATATCCCTTGAGCGAGGCGACCTTGCCGCCCCAGATGGGGAACGCCGAATCCCCGAGGTCCGCGCCGGCGAGCGCGGCGGCCTGGGCGGATGGGCGCGAGGTGAGGAGAAGCGTGACGGGCAGGGACTCGGCGAGCCGCACGGCGGCGGCGACCGCGCGCCCGTCTCCGCCGACCACGAGCGCGTTGCCCTTCGAGGCGTAGGTGACGCTGGGGAGAGAGAGGTCGCCGGGAAGGGCCGCGAGGGCGGCGAGCGCGCGCAGCTTCGGTTCGCAGTCGACGGCATCGGCCGTCCATCCCCGGGCTTCGAGGTCGCCCGGGCTGCCGACAGGGGCGCCCTGCGCGCCGCGCGCCCTGTCGATCACGGTCACATCCGCGTGGTCTTCCTGCGTCATCCGTTGTCCGCCGGCCACCGGCAGTGGCGCCCACCGGCGCTCCTCGTTCGTTGCCCCTGTCGCCGGGAGAATGTCACCGCGGGTGGCGGCGATTTCTCCTCCTTCGAAATATGCACGGGAGTGTACAACAGAAGTTCGGGGCTGGCGTTGACCTCTAGTACCCCATTCCCCTTACTCCGGTGGGGGAATGGCGCCCTCCGGCGCCAAGGCGGGAGCCTCGGGCTCGGCGGGGGCGGACGGGGCCGGGTCGGCGCCCTCCGCGGCGGCCCGTGCCTCCTCCGCCTCGCCGGCGCGCGCGGCCGCCTCCTCCGCCGCGCGCCGCTCGGCCTCCTCGCGGTCACGCCCCGCGCGGTCGCCGAGGTGGGAGAGCTGCTCGAGCTTCTCCAGCCACCCCGCCGGAAGGGGATCGGGCTTCGAGTAGTCGTCCACGTAGACGTCCATCATGTCCATCGTGTTGAAGTGCGGGTCGGCGAAGAGGGCCTTGAGCGCCTTGCTGCGCGTCTCGCCGTCCACCTCCGGCTTCATGAAAGGCGCGAAGTCCGATTCGGGGGTGAGGGACTCCACGGGAGGAAGGGGCGCGGGCTCCGCAGGCGCCGCATCGGCCCCGGCGGGCACGGCGGGCACGGCAGCGGGGCCGGTGACCACGGGCGCGGCGACGGCGGGCGCGGCGCCCGGCGCCTCGGCGGGCTTCGCGCGGGCCTCGGTCTTGCGGCGCGACCAGCGCGCGAGGAAGTTGTCGTCCTGCGCCACCGTCATCCCCGCTCGCGCAGGCGGCCTTCCTTGCCCTTGAAGGACTTCGGCCGGATGCGCTCCTTCGGCTCGGGGCGGTAGTTGGCCTCGACCCACGCGCCGATCCAGGCCGCGAACTCGAGGTCGATCTCCGCCTTGTCCACGCGCTCGCCGCCGTCCATCCACCGCGCGGCCTCGTTGTAGGAGACGGTCACTTGGAACGGCCGCGGGTCGCCGCCCTCCTCGTCGGTGCGCAAGGAGACGAACGCGCACGGCGCGTCGCTCGACATGTTGAGGTAGTAGCCCTCGGCCTCGTCGCGGAAGAGCGTCACCGCGAACCCCGGGAAGAGCTTGCGCAGCAGCCCCCCGCGCTCGACGAGCACGCGCGGCTCGCCGCCCGGATCCGCGATCACGCTCGCCGCCTGCCACTGGTGCGTGGCCCAGCGGCTCTCGACCGCCGTGCGCTCGAGGACGACGGCCACCTTGCGGGTCGGTCTTTCGCTCATGCCGCGACTATAGCCCATCGCCCCGACCCCAGGGCGCGTGGGGGCTCTCGCGGCGCCTGCGTGCTATCCTCGGTGCCCCTCGCGGAATGCCCGTTCCGATGCCCAAGCCCGTCATTCCCGTCGCGGTCGTCCAGCCCCGCCTCGCCATCCCGCCGCTCGCGCGCGAGCCCGGCGCGGGGCCGCTCGCCGACACGCGCGGCCGCGGGCTTCGCGACCTGCGCATCTCGGTGACGGACCGCTGCAACTTCCGCTGCACCTATTGCATGCCGCGCGAGGTGTTCGGGCCCGACTACCCCTTCCTGCCGCAAGCCGAGCTGCTGAGCTTCGAGGAAATCGTGCGCGTGGCGCGCGCCTTCCACGGCCACGGCATCGCCAAGATCCGGCTCACCGGCGGCGAGCCGCTGCTGCGCCGCGGGGTCGAGGAGCTCGTGGCCATGCTGCACGAGGCGATGCCGGCGGTGGACCTCACGCTCACCACCAACGGCTCCGCCCTGAAGCAGAAGGCGCGCGCGCTGCGCGCGGCGGGGCTTCGCCGCGTCACCGTCTCGCTCGACTCCCTCGACGACGCCACCTTCCGCGCCATGAACGACGCCGACTTCCCGGTGGCGAAGGTGCTCGAGGCGATCGACGCCGCGGCCGCCGAGGGCTTCGCCCCGGTGAAGGTGAACATGGTCGTGCGCCGCGGCACCAACGACCACGAGGTGGTCGCGATGGCGGAGCGCTTCCGCGGCACCGGGCACATCGTGCGCTTCATCGAGTTCATGGACGTGGGCTCCACCAACGGCTGGCGCATGGACGACGTGGTGCCGAGCGCCGAGGTGGTGCGGCGCGTCGGCGAGCGCTTCCCGTGCGTGCCGGTGAACCCCCTCCACCACGGCGAGGTCGCCAAGCGCTGGCGGTACGAGGACGGGGCGGGCGAGTTCGGCATCATCTCCAGCGTGACGGAAGCCTTCTGCTCGACCTGCAACCGCGCGCGGCTCTCCACCGACGGGGCCATCTACACCTGCCTCTTCGCCGACCGCGGCTACGACCTCAAGGCGATCCTGCGCGGCGGCGGCACGGACGAGGACCTCTCCCGCGCCATCGCCGCCATCTGGCAGGGCCGCGAGGACCGCTACTCGGAGATCCGCACCGCCGAGACGGCCCGCGCGCGCAAGGTCGAGATGTCCTTCATCGGCGGCTGAAGCCCGTGCAGCCGCCCCGCCACCGCCCCCGCCTCACGCAGGCCGCCCGCCCGGCCACCTTCGTCGTGGACGCGCACGACGAGACGGGCGCGCACAAGCCCACGCCCATCGCCGGCGAGCACCCCCTCACGCTCTACGTCGACAAGCGCGAGGTGCTCACGATGATGACGCTCGGCGCCGCCCCCGAGGCGCTCGCGATCGGCTTCCTGCGCAACCAGCGGCTGGTGAAGTCGATCGAGGAGATCGAGAGCGTGCACGTCGACTGGGACGTGAACGCCGTCGCCGTGAAGACGCGCTCGGGCCTCGCGGACCTCGAGGCGCGCACCAGCAAGCGCACCGCGACCACGGGCTGCGGGCAGGGCACCGTCTTCGGCGACCTCATGGAGGACATCGAGTCCATCCGCCTGCCCGCGGGCGCGCGGCTGGAGGAGGAGACGCTCTTCGGCCTGCTCAACAGCGTCCGCCTGCACGAGTCCATCTACAAGGAGGCGGGCGCCGTGCACGGCTGCGCGCTCGCGAAGGGATCCGAGATCCTCGTGTTCGTCGAGGACGTGGGCCGGCACAACGCCGTGGACGCCATCGCCGGGTGGATGTGGCTCGAGGGCGTGGACGGCGCCGACAAGGTCTTCTACACCACGGGGCGCCTCACGTCCGAGATGGTGATCAAGGCCGCGCAGATGGGCATCCCCTTCCTCGTCTCGCGCTCCGGCCTCACCAAGATGGGCCACGAGATCGCGCGCACGGTGGGCATCACGCTCATCGGCCGCGCCGTGAACCGCCGCTACCTCGTCTTCACCGGCGCGGAGCGCCTCGTGCGCGCGCCGGCGCCGGCGAAGGCCTGAGGCCGTGGGCGAGCCCTCCCCCGGGACCGCCCTCGCGCGCTGCCACTGCGGCGGTGTCGAGCTCGAGGCGGCCTTCCCCTCGCGCTTCTGCGCCCACTGCTACTGCTGGAGCTGCCGCGTGAGCCACGCCGCGGGCGTCGTCACCTGGATCGGCTTCCGGCGCGAACAGGTGCGGTACACGAAAGGCGAGTCGCTGCTCGTCGCCTACGAATCCTCCCCCGGCACGGTGCGGCGCTTCTGCGGCCGCTGCGGCACGCGCTTCACCTTCGAGTCCTCACACGGCCGCTGGGCGGAGGAGGTGCACCTGCCGCTCGCGCTCTTCGTGACGCCCGTGGACCGCGAGCCCGCGGCCAACTCCTTTCCGGCCGAGCGACCGGCGTGGGCCCCGTTCCACGCGTTCCCCGAATGATCGCGGTGACCGGCCTCGTGCTCGCCGGCGGCCAGGGCAGCCGCATGGGCGGCGTCGACAAGGGGCTTGCCCCCTTCCGCGGCAAGCCGATGGTCGCGCATGCGATCGAGCGCCTCGCGCCGCAGGTCGACGAGATCCTCGTGAACGCCAACCGCAACCCCGAGGCCTACGCTCGCTTCGGCCACCGCGTCATCGCCGACGAGATCCCCGGATTCGCGGGGCCGCTCGCGGGCTTCGAGCGCGGGCTCGCCCACGCGCGCGGGCAACTCGTGGCCACCGTGCCGTGCGACTCGCCGTTCCTTCCGGCCGACCTCGTGGCGCGGCTTCGCGCCGCGCTCGAGGGTGCCGGCGCCCAGCTCGCCGTGGCGAGGACGGGCGACCAGCCCCACCCCGTCTTCTGCCTCATGCGCCGCGAGGTGCACGCTTCCCTCACGGCGTTCCTCGCCTCCGGCCAGAGGAAGATCGACAAGTGGTACGCCTCGCTTTCCGTGGCGGAGGTCGCCTTCGACGACGAGGCCGACGCCTTCGCCAACATCAACACCCGCGACGAGCTCGCGGGACTCGAGAAGCCGACATGACCAAGCCGACCATCGCCGAGGCCTCCTGCGCCGACGACTACGACCCGAACTCGATGCCGGTGGACAAGGCCCGCGCCTTCATCCACCGCTTCCTCGAGCCGCTCACCGCGACCCTGCGCGTGCCCATCCGCACGGCGCTCGGGCGCGTCCTCGCCGAGGACGTGGTCTCGCCGGTCGACGTGCCCTCGCACCGCAACTCCGCCATGGACGGCTGGGCGGTGCGCGCGGCCGATCTCGCGCCCGGCGGGGAGACCACGCTCGAGGAGGTGGGCGCCTCCTTCGCCGGCCGCCCGTTCGCGGGAAAGGTGGGCCCCGGCCAGTGCGTGCGCATCATGACGGGCGGCGTTGTGCCCGGGGGCGCCGACACCGTCGTCATGCAGGAGCGCGCGAAGGCCGAGGGCCGGCGCGTCACCTTCGCACCCGGCCAGAAGGCGGGGCAGAACGTGCGCGAGGCGGGCGAGGACCTGAAGCGCGGCTCGGTCGCGCTCGCCAGGGGTCGCCTGGTGCGCCCGGCCGAGCTGGGGCTCCTCGCCTCGCTGGGCGTGGGCGAGGTGGCGGTGTACCGCCCGCTGCGCGTGGCGTTCTTCTCCACCGGCGACGAGCTCAAGTCCGTCGGCACGCCGCTGGGCGAGGGCGAGATCTACGACTCCAACCGCTACACGATCCACGGCATGCTCGAGCGGCTGGGATGCGAGGTGCTCGACATGGGCGTGGTGCGCGACGACCCGGCCCTCCTCGAGCGCGCCTTCCGCGAGGCCGCCGCCAACGCCGACGTGGTGATCACGAGCGGCGGCGTCTCGGTGGGGGAGGCCGACTTCGTGAAGGACCTCATGGGCAAGCTCGGCGAGGTGGTCTTCTGGAAGATCGCCATGAAGCCGGGCCGCCCGCTCGCCTACGGCCGCATCGGCGGCGCCCACTTCTTCGGGCTCCCCGGCAACCCGGTGTCGGTGATGGTGACCTTCTACCAGTTCGTGCGCGAGGCGCTGCTGCGCCTGATGGGCCAGGACCCGGTGCCGCCCTTCCCCACCTTCCCCGCCACCTGCACGGCGAAGCTCAGGAAGGCGCCGGGGCGCACCGAGTTCCAGCGCGGCATCCTCTCGCGCGTCGCGGGCGGCGGCTGGACGGTCGCGCCCACCGGCGAGCAGGGCTCGGGCATCCTCAAGTCGATGAGCGAGGCCAACTGCTTCATCGTCCTCGGCGAGGCCGTCGGCACCGTGGAGCCCGGCACCGTGGTCGAGGTGCAGTTCCTCGAGGGCCTCGTCTAGAGCCGCCGAGAGGCGGGGACAGTCCCCCGAGAGCGGGGACGGTATCCGGAAGACGGTCCCCTTGACGGCTGACCGCGGGTCAGTTAGCGTCACAGGCCGACTGACCCGGAGTCATTACATGGCCGTGCCGAAACGCCCCGCCCGGAGCCGGGCGGTCGCCGAGGGCGACAAGGAGGAGCGCCGCAACGCGCTGCTCGACGCCGCCGAGGCGCTCTTCCTCGCCCAGCCCGGCCGCATGGCGAGCGTGGCCGAGGTCGCGCAGGCCGCCGGCGTGGCCAAGGGCACCGTCTACCTCTACTTCCCGAGCAAGGAGGAGATGCTGCTCGCGCTGCACGAGCGGCACACGGCGCACTACTTCGCCGCCCTCATGCGCGTGCTCGGCGGCCGCCGCGCGGGATTCGACGAGATCTGGGCCGCCACGCGGGAAAACCTCGTGCGGCTGCCGGGCTACCTGCCCCTGACCAGCCGCTGCTTCGGCCTCATGGACCGCGACATCCCGGCCGAGTCGGCCATCGCCTTCAAGGTGCGCGTGGGCCGGCTGCTGGCCGAGGCCGGGGCGGCGCTGGAGCGCCACTTCCCGGCCCTCGGCGCGGGCGGCGGCGTCACGCTCCTGCAGCACAGCTACGGCCTCATCGTGGGCCTGTGGCAGCTCATGCATCCCAACGAGCGCCTCGGCACGGCCATGGAGCGCGCCGAGCTCGCCATGTTCAAGCGCGACTACGAGCGCGAGCTGGAGCGCGCCCTGCGCTCGCTCTGGGCCGGGACGATGGGCGCCCCGGCCGCGCCCGGGAGGAAACGCCGATGAAGCGCACCGCCATGCTCCTCGCCATCGCCGCGGCGCTCTCCGGCTGCGGCAACGGGAAGGAAGCCGTCGAGCCCGTCCGCCCCGTGCTCACCGTCACCGTGGCGCCCGGCGCCGCCGCCACGCACGAGACCTGGGCCGGCGAGATCCGCGCGCGCGTGGAATCCGACCTCGCCTTCCGCATCGGCGGAAAGCTCGCGGCGCGCCTCGTCGACGCCGGCGCCCGCGTGCGCAAGGGCCAGGCGCTCGCGCGCCTCGACCCGGAGGACGCGGCGCTCGCCGCGCAGGCCGCCCGCGCCCAGCTCGCCTCCGCGCAGTCCGAGCACGCGCTCGCCAAGGCGGAGCTCGAGCGCGCCCGCGACCTGCTCGCCCGGCGCTTCATCAGCGCCTCCGCGTTCGACGCGCGCCAGGCCGCGTTCGACGCGGCCGCCGCCCGGCTGGAGCAGGCGCGCGCGCAGGCCGAGCTGTCGGCCAACCAGGCGGAGTATGCGACCCTCGCCGCCGACGGCGACGGCGTGGTGGTCTCCGTCGCCGCCGAGCCCGGGCAGGTGCTCGCGGCCGGCCAGCCGGTGCTGCGGCTCGCGCGCGACGGCGAGCTGGAGGCCGTGATCACCGTGCCCGAGGGGCAGGTCGGGCGCCTGAAGCCCGGCCAGCCCGTCGCCGTGTTCCTGTGGGCCGACCCCGGCCGGCGCGTCCCGGGCCGCGTGCGCGAGATCGCCGGCGGGGCCGACGCCGTGACGCGCACCTTCGCCGTGCGCGTGGCGCTGCCCGCGCCGCCCCCGGGCGCGCGCGTGGGCATGAGCGCGACCGTCGCCGCCGCGCCCATGGCGGACACGGGCCTCGTGCTGCTGCCGCTCACGGCGCTGCTTCGCGACGGCGACTCGGCCGCCGTCTGGGTGGTCGACACGAAGGCCGCGCGCGTGGCGAAGCGCCCGGTGACCGTGGGGCAGTACCGCGAGGACGGCGCCACCATCGTCGCCGGGCTCGCCGCGGGCGAGACCGTCGTCGCCGCCGGCGTGCACAAGCTGCGCGAGGGCCAGTCCGTGCGGCTGCCCGCCGCGGCGCGCTGAACGCCCGCCATGGTCCACCGCTTCAACCTGTCGGAATGGGCGCTCGCGCACCAGTCGCTGGTGCTCTACTTCATGATCGTGCTGGCGATCGTGGGCGTGGGCTCCTACGGGCGGCTGGGGCAGGCCGAGGACCCGGACTTCACCTTCAAGCTGATGGTGGTGCGCACGCAGTGGCCGGGGGCCTCCGCCGGCGAGGTCGAGCGCCAGCTCACCGACCGCATCGAGAAGAAGCTGCAGGAGACGCCGCGCCTCGACCACCTCAGGAGCTACTCCAAGCCGGGCGAGTCGGTGGTCTTCGTGTTCGTGAAGGACTCCTCCCGCCCCGACGAGATCCGCGACACCTGGTACCAGGTGAGGAAGAAGGTGGGCGACATCCGCGCCCAGCTCCCGGCGGGCATCCAGGGCCCCTTCTTCAACGACGAGTTCGGCGACACCTTCGGCAACATCTACGCGCTCACCGGCGACGGCTTCGGCTACGCGCGGCTCAAGGAGGCCGCCGACCGCATCCGCGCCGACCTCCTGCGCGTGAAGGACGTGGCCAAGGTGGAGCTGGTCGGCGAGCAGGACGAGAAGATCTTCGTCGAGGTCGCCAACGCCAAGCTGGCGACCCTCGGCGTGGAGCCGGCCGTGGTCTTCGCCGCGCTGGCCCAGCAGAACGCCGTGGCCGCGGCCGGGAGCTTCGAGACGGCCACCGACCGCATCTACCTGCGCGTGAGCGGCGCCCTCGATTCCGTCGAGAGCGTGAGGAACGTCCCGGTGCGCGCGGGCGGCCGCACCTTCCGCGTGGGCGACGTGGCCACGGTCACGCGCGGCTACGCCGATCCCCCGCAGCCGAAGATGCGCTTCATGGGCCGCGACGCCCTCGGGATCGCCGTCTCGATGGTGCCGCGCGGCGACATCATCGCCCTGGGCCACGCGCTGGACGGCGAGGTCGCGCGGCTGCGCGCCGAGCTCCCCGTGGGCCTCGAGCTCGACCGCGTGAACGACCAGCCGGGCGCCGTGAAGCGCTCGGTCGGCGAGTTCACGCGCGCGCTCACCGAGGCCGTGGCGATCGTGCTGGGGGTGAGCTTCCTGTCGCTGGGGCTTCGCACCGGGTTCATCGTCGCGCTCTCGATCCCGCTCACCTTCGCCGTGACCTTCCTCTTCATGCACCAGGCGGGGATCGACCTGCACAAGGTGTCGCTGGGCGCGCTCATCATCGCGCTGGGGCTGCTCGTGGACGACGCCATCATCTCGGTGGAGATGATGGTGGTGAAGATGGAGCAGGGCTGGGAGCGCGTGCGCGCGGCGAGCTTCGCCTACACCTCGACCGCGATGCCGATGCTCACGGGCACGCTCGTCACGGCGGCGGGGTTCCTGCCCATCGGCCTCGCGCGCTCGTCCACGGGCGAGTACACCTTCGCGATGTTCGCCGTCACCACGATCGCGCTCCTCGTGTCCTGGGTGGTGTCGGTCCTCTTCGTGCCGTACCTGGGCTACAAGCTGCTGCCGGACTTCCACCGCGCCGGGCACCCCGTGGACGAGGGCGCCGCCTACCGCAAGCCCTTCTACGTGCGCTTCCGCCGGCTGGTGCACTGGAGCGTCGCGCACCGCTGGACGGTGATCGGCACGACGCTCGCGGCCTTCGCGCTCTCGGTCTTCGGCTTCCGCTTCGTGCAGCAGCAGTTCTTCCCGCCGGCCAACCGCCCGGAGCTCATCGTCGACCTGCGGCTCGCCGAGGGCTCGTCGCTGGCGGCCACCCAGGCGCAGGTGGCCAAGCTCGAGCGCCTGCTCATGACGGAGCCGGCGCTGCGCGACAACATCGACAACTTCGTGAGCTACGTGGGCAGCGGCAGCCCGCGCTTCTTCCTGCCGCTGGACCAGCAGCTCGTCAACGCGAACTTCGGCCAGTTCGTCGTGAACACGAAGGACAACGAGGCGCGCGAGGTGGTGCGTTCACGCCTGCACGAGATCTTCGACGCCGATTTCCCCGAGCTGCGCGGGCGCGTGACGCGGCTGGAGAACGGCCCGCCCGTGGGCTTCCCGGTGCAGTTCCGCGTGGTGGGCGAGGACAAGGCGGTGATCCGCGCGTTCGCGAACGAGGTGGCCGCCGCCATGCGCGCCAACCGCCACACGCGCGACGTGAACGTCGACTGGGAGGAGGCGAGCCGCGTGATCCGCCTCGCGGTCGACCAGGACCGCGCCCGGGCGCTCGGCATCTCCACGCAGGAGCTGGCGCAGTTCGTGGGCACCGTGGTCTCCGGGCAGGCCGTCACCGCCTGGCGCGAGCGCGACAAGCAGGTCGACGTGGTGGTGCGCGGCGACGCCGCCGAGCGGCGCATGGTGGGGCTCCTCAAGGACCTCGCCATCCCCGTCGGGCGCGGGCGCACCGTGCCGCTCGCGCAGGTCGCCCGCCTCGAGCACGGCTTCGAGCAGGGCATCTACTGGCGCCGCGACCGCACCCCCGTGATCACGGTGCGCTCCGACATCGCCGACGGCATGCAGGCGCCGGCCGTGAGCGCGCAGGTGAACGCCGCGCTCGAGCCGGTGCGCGCGAGGCTGCCCTTCGGCTACCGCATCGAGATGGGCGGCGCCGTCGAGGATTCCGGCAAGGGCCAGCGCTCGATCGCGGCCGTGGCGCCGGTGATGGTGCTGGTGATGCTCACCGTGCTCATGCTCCAGCTGCAGAACTTCGCGCGCCTGGCGATGGTGGTGCTCACGGCGCCCCTGGGCCTCATCGGGGTCACGGCCGCGCTCCTCGTCTCGCGCATGCCGTTCGGCTTCGTGGCGATGCTGGGCACCATCGCCCTCGCCGGCATGATCATGAGGAACTCCGTGATCCTCGTCGACCAGATCGACCGCGACATCCGCGAGGGGAGCGAGCCCTGGGAGGCCATCGTGGACGCGACCGTGCGCCGCTTCCGCCCCATCATGCTCACGGCGGCGGCGGCCGTCCTCGCCATGATCCCGCTCACGCGCAGCGCCTTCTACGGGCCGATGGCGGTCGCGATCATGGGCGGGCTCCTCGTGGCGACCGTCCTCACGCTCGTCTTCCTGCCCGCCCTCTACGCGGCCTGGTTCCGCGTGAAGCCGGCGGCGGGCTGAGGCCCGCGGCCGTTCAGTCCTTCGTCCGGACGAGCACCGCCTCGATCGCCTCGAGCGGCACGACGGCGTCGAAGAACTCGCGGCCGGCCACGGCCGAGACCTGCACCAGCTTGCCGGTCACCTGGGCGATGGTCCCGGTGATCTCCTGGCCCGAGCGCAGCCTGAGGCTCGCGCGCTTGCCCATCTGCGCCGCCAGCACGCTCTCGACCGAGTCCGCCGGCTGCACCTTCAGCTCCGCCGCGCCCGCCCCGGGCGCCAGCCCGACCGCCACCGCCATCGCCACGCCTGCCACGACATCGCGCATCGCCATCCTCCCCGTCCCGTGAGGCCGCCATTCTAGACCCGGTCCCCGCTCCTCCGCCCACCTCCGATTCCTCCGTGCCCTCCGTGTTGAACCCACCGCCCCCATTCGCGCCAATGAGTGATGAAGAGGGGATTGTCAACACGGAGAACACGGAGGGCACGGAGGAATCGGAGATGGGCGATGGGACTTTCGGCGGCGTGGCGCCGCGGCGCGCCTCTGCTATCTTTGGCGGCATGGAACGCCGCGACTTCGTGAAGCTGTGCGCCGCCGCCTCGGCCGGCGCGACCCTCCCCGCCCCCGCCGACGCCGCCACCCTCAAGGCCCGCCTGTACAAGCGCGCCCGCCTCGTGGATGCGCGCGGCGAGCCCTTCAAGGCCGAGTCGCTGAAGGTGGGCGTGAATTACGTGTTCGACTACCCGTTCGCCTCGACGCCGTGCTTCCTCCTGCGGCTGGCCGGGCCCGCGGCCGGCGGCGTCGACCTGAGGACCGAGGGCGGCGGCACCTACCGGTGGGAAGGCGGCGTGGGCCCGGGCCGCGCGGTGGTGGCCTACTCGGCCATCTGCGCCCACAAGCTCACCTATCCCACGCGGCAGGTGAGCTTCATCGGCTACCGAGACGCGCCGAGCCCCGTGGCGGGCAACGGCAAGGTCATCACCTGCTGCTCGGACCGCAGCGTCTACGACCCGGCGGCGGGCGCGCGCGTGGTGGCCGGCCCCGCGCCGCAGCCGCTCGCGACCATCCTGCTCGAGCACGACGCGGCGACCGACGGGCTCGCCGCCGTGGGCACCTTCGGCGGCGAGATGTTCGACGCCTTCTTCCGGAAGTTCGGCTTCCGGCTGCAGCTCGAGCTGGGCGACCGCGCCAAGGCGGCCGTCGAAGAGCGCGCCGTCGTGCGCGAGCTCTCCACCTACAGCGCCCAGTGGGCGCAGTGCTAGCCCGCGCCTAGATCGCGAAGTCCTCGCCCTCGCCCGAGGCGAGCCGGCGCAGCGCCTGCGCGGACAGGCGCGGCACGAAGAGCCGGATGAACTCGATCGCATAGCCGCGCAGCCACGCCCCCTTGCGGAAGGCGAGGCGCGTGGTCTGCACCGGGAAGAGGTGGCTGGCGGCCAGGAGCCGCAGCCCGCGGTCCTTGGCCGGGTCGAACGCCACCGACGAGATGATCCCCGCGCCGAGACCCAGCGCGACGTAGGACTTGATCACGTCGGAATCGAGCGCCGTGAGGACGATGTCGGGCTGCAGCCCGCGCCGCGCGAAGGCCGCGTCGATGGCCGAGCGCCCCGCGAACGTGGGGTCGTAGGTGACGAGCGGGTGGGCCGCGATCGCCTCCAGCGTGAGCGGCTCCGCGCGCGCGAGCGGGTGGCGCGCGGGCACCACCACGCCGTGGTGCCACTGGTACCCCGGCACGGTGACGAGCGCCTCGTACCGGTCCAGCGCCTCGGTGGCGATGGCCACGTCCGCCTCGCCTTCCAGAAGCCAGCGCGCGAGCTGGTGCGGGTTGCCCTGCAGGACCGTGAGGCGCACCTGCCCGTAGCGCTTCTTGAAGGCCGTCACCACGGGCGGCAGCGCGTAGCGCGCCTGCGTGTGCGTGACGGCCACGGCGAGCGAGCCCCGGTCGCCGCCCGAGAATTCCGCCCCCACGCGCTTCAGGTTCTCCAGCTCCGCCAGCACGCGGCCCGCGACCGCGAGGATCTCGCGCCCCGCCTCCGTGACCGCCGTGAGCCGCCGGCCCTGGCGCACGAAGAGGTCCACGCCCAGCTCGGCCTCCAGCTCGCGGATCTGCCGCGACACGCCCGGCTGCGAGGTGTGCAGCGCGGCCGCCGCCGCGGAGACGTTGAGCCCGCGCCGGGCGACCTCGGCGGCGTAGCGCAGCTGCTGCAGGTTCATGCCGGCCTCATATGCGATTTTGTTATCAGCATATCATCAACAAGTATTTTTCAGGCATATGCGGCGCCGCTAGGATGCGCGGCATGTACCGCTACGACGCCATCGACGCCACGCTCGTCGCCGAACGGGTCGCCCAGTTCCGCGACCAGACCCGCCGCCACCTCGCGGGCGAGCTCTCCGAGGACGACTTCCGGCCCCTGCGCCTGCAGAACGGCCTGTACGTGCAGCGCCACTCGCCCATGCTGCGCGTGGCCATCCCCTACGGGCAGCTCTCCTCGGCGCAACTGCGGAAGCTCGCGCGCATCGCCCGCGTCTACGACCGCGGCTACGGCCACTTCACGACGCGGCAGAACCTGCAGCTCAATTGGCCCCGCCTCGAGCAGGCCCCCGAGATCCTCGCCGAGCTCGCGGAAGCCGGGATGCACGCCATCCAGACGAGCGGCAACTGCATCCGCAACGTGACCACCGACCACTTCGCGGGCATCGCGCCCGACGAGCACGTGGACCCCCGCGCGCTCGCCGAGATCGTGCGCCAGTGGTCGACCTTCCACCCCGAGTTCGCCTACCTGCCGCGAAAGTTCAAGATCGCGCTCTCGGGCGCCGAGGCCGACCGCGCCGCGACCCTCGTGCACGACATCGGCCTGCACGCCCGGCGCAACGGCGCGGGCGAGCTGGGCCTTCGCGTGATCGTGGGCGGCGGCCTCGGGCGCACGCCCGTGGTGGGCGCCGTGATCCGCGAGTTCCTGCCGTGGCGCGACCTCCTCACCTACCTCGAGGCGATCCTGCGCGTCTACAACCGCCACGGCCGCCGCGACAACGCCTACAAGGCGCGCATCAAGATCCTGGTGAAGGCATTGGGCCCCGAGGCCTTCCGCGACCAGGTCGAGGCCGAGTGGGCGCCCCTGCGCGGCGGCGAGTCGACGCTGACGGACGAGGAGCTCGCGCGCGTCTCGGCGCACTTCGCGCCGCCCGCCTACGAGCCGCCCGGCGACGACGACCGGGCGCTCGCCTGCCACCTCGCCGCCGACCGCGCCTTCGCGCGCTGGGTCGGGCGCAACGTGCACCCCCACCGCCAGCCCGGCTACCGCGCCGTGACGCTCTCGCTCAAGAAGACCGGCGTGCCCCCGGGCGACCTCACGGCGGAGCAGATGGAGCTCGTCGCCGGCCTGGCCGAGCGCTTCAGCTTCGGCGAGCTGCGCGTCTCGCACGAGCAGAACCTCATCCTCGCCGACGTGCGCGGGCGGGACCTGCACGCGCTGTGGCAGCGGGCCCGCGCAGCCGGCCTCGCCACGCCGAACGTGGGCCTGCTCACCAACGTCGTCTGCTGCCCCGGCGGCGATTTCTGCGCGCTGGCGAACGCCAAGTCGATTCCCGTGGCCGAGGCCATCCAGCGGCGATTCGAGGACCTCGACTACCTGCACGACATCGGCGAGCTGGACCTCAACATCTCCGGCTGCATGAACTCCTGCGGCCACCACCACGTGGGCCACATCGGGATCCTCGGCGTCGACAAGAACGGCGCCGAGTGGTACCAGGTCTCGATCGGCGGCGAGCAGGGTCTGGACGCGACGCTCGGCGAGGTGATCGGGCCGTCCTTCGCCGCCGCCGACATGCCCGGCGTGATCTCGCGCCTCGTCGAAACCTACCTCGACCTTCGCCACGAGGACGAGCGCTTCGTCGACACCGCGCACCGCGTCGGCCTCGCGCCCTTCAAGGCGCGGGTCTACGGCGAGCGGCGGGAGGTGGCCCATGCCTAGGCACGTGATCCGCCACGGGCGCGTGATCGGGGACATCTGGCAGGTGCTGGTGCCGCGCCCCGGCGAGCGGCCCGAGGCGGTCGCGCTCCCCGAGGGGCCGCTCGCGGTGTCGCTCGCCGTCTGGAAGGCGCGCCGCGAGGAGCTGCTCGCCCGCGCGACGCCCGTGGGCGTGCGCCTCGAGCCGGGCGACGACCCGGCCGCGATCGCCGCAGACCTGCCGCGCCTCGCCCTGGTCGCCGTGCACTTCCCGAGGTTCGCGGACGGCCGCGGCTACTCCACGGCGTACCTCCTGCGCCGCCGGCACGGCTACAGGGGCGAGCTTCGCGCCGTGGGGGACGTGACGCGCGACCAGCTCTTCTACCTGCAGCGCAGCGGCTTCGACGCCTTCCAGCTTCGCGACGGCGCCGATCCGCACGCGGCGCTGCCCTCGCTGCGCGATTTTTCCGTCGCCTACCAGGCGGCGGCCGACGGCCGGCCGCCGCGCTTTCGCAGCCCCCTTCCCGGAGACCCCCGCCATGGATAGGAAAGACCTCCTCGACCTCGCCACCGCCCGGGCCCGCGCCGCGAACCTCGAGTTCGCCGGGCAGGTGACGCCCGCCGAGGCGCACCAGCTCTTCGAGGAAGGCCTCGCGACGATCGTCGACGTGCGCACGCGCCCCGAGTGGGAGTTCGTCGGCCACGTCGAGGGCGCGCCGCTCCTCGAGTGGCGGGCTTACGGCGCGCGCGACCCCGACCCGCGGTTCGCGGAGAAGCTCGCGGCACGCTTCGCGAAGGACGAGCCGCTGCTGCTCCTGTGCCGCAGCGGCGTGCGTTCGCGCGAGGCGGCCATCGCCGCGGCGCGCGCCGGCTTCACGCGCGTCTTCAACGTGCTGGAGGGCTTCGAGGGGGACCTCGACGAGGAGGGCCGCCGCGGCAACCTCGGCGGCTGGCGCCGCGCCGGCCTGCCCTGGGCGCAGGGCTAGCGGATCACCCCGCCGCGAGCCGGCGCAGCCGTTCCGCGGCCGCGAGGAGCGTCTCCTCCTTCTTCGCGAAGCAGAAGCGGATCACGCGGTGGTCGGTCCCGTCCTGGTGGAAGGCCGAGAGCGGGATCGTGGCCACGCCGACCTCGCGCACGAGCCGCTCGGCGAAGGCCGCCGCCGGCTCGTCGCTCACGCGCGAGTAGCGCGCCAGCTGGAAATACGCGCCCTCGCAGGGCAGCAGCTCCAGCGGCGTGCCGGCGAGCGCCTCGCGCAGCAGGTCGCGCTTCTTCTGGAAGAACGCCGGCAGCCCCTCGTAGCGCGAGGGCTCGGCGAGGAACGCGGCCAGCGCGTGCTGCATGGGCGAGGAGACCGCGAACACGGTGAACTGGTGCACGCGGCGGATCTCCTCGGTGATCGCGCGGGGCGCGAGCGCGCAGCCCACCTTCCAGCCGGTGGCGTGGAAGGTCTTGCCGAAGGAGCCGATGACCACGCTGCGCGAGGCGAGCTCCGGGCGCCGCGCGAGGCTTTCGTGGCGCCTGCCGTCGAAAACCATGTGCTCGTAGACTTCGTCGGACACGACCACGATGGGCGTTGCGCGCGTCACCGCCTCGAGCTCGGCGCAGTCCCCAGCCGAGAGCACGCTCGTGCCCGGGTTGTTGGGCGTGTTCACGAGGATGAGGCGCGTGCGCGGCGTGACGGCGCGCCGCACCGCCGCCCAGTCGACGCGGTAGCCGGGGAATGCGAGCGGCACCGTCACCGGGGTCGCGCCCGCCAGCCGGATCGCCGGCACGTAGCTGTCGTAGGCCGGCTCGAAGACGATCGCCTCGTCGCCCGGGCCGACCAGGGCCTGGATCGCCGTGAAGATCGCCTGCGTGGCGCCGGAGGTCACGGTGACCTCGGATTCCGGGTCGTAGGCGCGCCCGTACAGGCGCTCCACCTTGGCGGCGATGGCCTCGCGAAGCGCCATCACCCCGGGCATGAGCGGGTACTGGTTGTGCCCCGCCTTCATGGCGGCGGTCACCAGGTCGATGAGCGCCGGGTCGATCGGGTAGTCGGGGAAGCCCTGCCCGAGGTTCACCGCGCCGTGCTCCCGCGCGAGCGCGGACATGACGCTGAAGATCGTGGTCCCGGAGGCGGGGAGGCGGGAAGCGGGCGCGACGCCCGGCGCGGTCTGCATGGGCGAAGTGTAAGTCGCCTCCTGCTAAAGTGCGCGGGGTGATCCCGCTTCTCGGTCCGCACGACCCCTTCCCGCCCATCTCGAAGGCGCTGCGCTCGCCCAACGGCCTGCTCTGCGCGGGCGCCGACCTCTCGCCGGCGCGCCTGCTGGATGCCTACTCGAGGGGCATCTTCCCGTGGTTCTCCGAGGGCGAGCCCATCCTGTGGTGGTCGCCGCACCCGCGAATGGTCCTCTTCCCCGACGAGCTCAAGGTCTCGCGGTCGCTGCGCAAGGCGGTCGCGAAGGGGATCTTCGAGACGCGCTTCGACACCGCGTTCGCCGAGGTGATGCGCGCGTGCGCCGAGCCGCGCGACGGGCAGGCCGGCACCTGGATCGTGCCGGAGATGGTCGCCGCCTACACGCGCCTGCACGAGCTGGGCTTCGCGCACTCGGTGGAGTCGTGGCGCGACGGGCGCCTCGCGGGCGGGCTCTACGGGATCCTGCTGGGGCGCGTCTTCTTCGGCGAGTCGATGTTCTCGCGCGAGACGGACGCCTCCAAGGTGGCGCTCGTGAAGCTGGTGGCGCGGCTCGAGGCGCTCGGCGTCGGGCTCGTCGACTGCCAGCAGGCCACGCGCCACCTCGCCTCGCTGGGGGCCCGGGAGATCCCGCGGCGCGAGTTCGCGCAGCGGCTGGCCGAGTCGATACAATACCCCCCGACCGGCAGCCGCTGGCCGGCCACCGAGGAAGCATGACGAAGCTCAACGACCTCCCGATCGCGAACCTGCAGTTCTACGCGACCGCCCCGTACCCCTGCAGCTACCTGCCGGGCAGGCTCGCTCGCTCGCAGGTGGCCACGCCCAGCTACCTCATCGACACCGACACCTACGGCTCGCTCGTCTCCGCGGGCTTCCGCCGCTCCGGCGCCTTCACCTACCGCCCGTGGTGCGACCACTGCCAGGCCTGCGTGCCGGTGCGCGTGGTGGCCGCGCAGTTCGAGCCCTCGCGCTCGCAGCGCCGCGCCTGGAAGCGCCACGAGGCCCTCGAGGCGTCCTTCGGCGAGCTCAAGTTCAGCGCCGAGCACTACGCCCTCTACCGCCTCTACCAGGGCGAGCGCCACCGCGGCGGCGGCATGGACCACGACAGCCGCGAGCAGTACGCGCACTTCCTGCTGCAGTCCAACGTGAACACGCGCCTCGTCGAGTTCCGCGAGGCGGGGCGCCTGCGCATGGTGTCGATCGTGGACGAGCTGGCCGACGGGCTTTCCTCCGTCTACACCTTCTTCGACCCGCTCGTGCCCAGGGCGAGCTTCGGCACCTGGAACATCCTGTGGCAGGTCGCCGAGGCGCGCCGCCGCGGGCTTGCCTACGTCTACCTCGGCTACTGGATCGCCCAGAGCCGCAAGATGGCCTACAAGAGCGAGTTCCGGCCCATCGAGGGGCTCACCCGCGGGGAGTGGAAGCGCCTGCGATAATGGCGTCCTGGACTTCCCGGGACCCCCGATGCTCTACCGCCTCGCCCGCACCGCCCTCTTCCAGCTCGACCCCGAAACCGCGCACGAACTCGCCCTGAAGGCGATGGCGGGCCTCGGCCCGGCCACGGCGCTTTTCGGCGCCGGCGCCGACCGCGGCGAGGAGCGCACCGTCATGGGGATCCGCTTCCCCAACCCGGTGGGGCTCGCCGCCGGCATGGACAAGAACGCGGAATACCTCGACCCGCTCGCGGCGCTGGGCTTCGGCCACCTCGAGGTGGGCACCGTCACCCCGCGCCCGCAGCCCGGCAACCCGAAGCCGCGCCTCTTTCGGCTGGTGGAGCACGAGGCGATCATCAACCGCATGGGCTTCAACAACGTGGGCGTGGAGAAGCTGCTGCGCAACGTCGAAAAGGCCGCCTTCCGCGGCGTGCTGGGCGTGAACATCGGCAAGAACTTCGACACGCCGCTGGAGCGCGCGGCCGACGACTACCTCGCCTGCCTCGACGCCGTGTACGACCGCGCCACCTACGTGGCGGTGAACATCTCCTCGCCCAACACGAAGAACCTGCGCGACCTGCAGTCGAAGGAGAAGCTGGACGAGCTGCTCGCGGCGATCATGGCGCGGCGCGACGCCCTCGCCGCGCGCGCGGGCGCCGTGAAGCCGCTCGCGGTGAAGATCGCCCCGGACCTCGACGACGAGCAGCTCGCGGCCATCGCGGAGCTCGCCGTGAAGCACCGCATCGACGGCCTCATCGCCACCAACACCACCATCGGCCGCAAGGGCGTGGAGACGCACCGCCACGCGGCCGAGGCCGGCGGCCTATCCGGGCGGCCCGTGTTCGCGATCTCCACGGAAGTGCTCCGGAAGCTTTCCCGGCTGCTCGCGGGCCGCGTCCCGCTCATCGGCGTGGGCGGCATCCTCACCGGGGCCGACGCGAAGGCGAAGGCGGAGGCGGGCGCGAGCCTCGTGCAGCTCTACACCGGCTTCATCTACCGCGGGCCCGACCTCATCGCCGAGGCGCGGCGCGCGCTGAAGGCGGCCTGAGCGGCCGCCTCCCGCAATGCGGATCGGCATCCCCCGCGAAACGAAGCCCGGCGAGCGGCGCCTCGCGCTGGACGCGACCGGGGCGGCGGCGCTCGCGGCCGACGGCCACGAAGTGCGCGTGGCCGCCGGCGCGGGCGAGGGCATCGGCATCGCCGACGCGGATTTCGCCGCGGCGGGTGCGGCGATCGTCCCGCCCGACGAGGCCTGGGACGCGGAACTCGTCGTCAAGGTGAAGGAGATCCAGGAGGGCGAATGGGTGCGGCTGCGGGCGGGCGCCACGCTCTTTTCCTTCCAGCACCTCGTGGGCGAGCCCGCGCTCGCGCGGGAAGTGGCCGCGCGCGGCGTGACCGCCATCGCCTTCGAGATGGTCCGCGGCGCGGATGGCGGCTTCCCGCTCCTCGCGCCGATGTCCGTCATCGCCGGGCGGCTCGCGATCCAGGCGGGCGCGCACCACCTCACGATTCCCGGCGGCGGCAACGGGACGCTCCTCGCCGCCGCTCCCGGCTCGCCGCCGGCGCAGGTGCTCGTGCTGGGCGGCGGCCACGCCGGCATGAACGCGGCCGAGGCGGCCGCGGCGCTCGGGGCGAAAGTCACGGTCCTCACGCGCTCCGCCGCCACGCGCGACGCGGTCGCCGCGCGGCTGGGCCCCGCCGTGGATGCGGGCCTCGCCACCCCGGAGGCGATCGAGCGCCACGCGCTCGCCGCGGACCTGGTCGTGGGCGCCGTGTTCATCCCGGGCGAGCCCACGCCGAAGCTCCTGCCGCGCGCGCTCGTGCGCCGCATGAAGCCGGGCGCCGTGATCGTCGACATCTCCATCGACGCGGGCGGCGTGGCCGAGACCTCGCGGCCCACGACGCACGCCGAGCCCGCCTTCACCGCCGAGGGCGTGGTGCACTACTGCGTGCCCAACATGCCGTCGGCAGTGGCGCGAACGGGGGCCGCGGCGCTCGCCGCCGCCGCCCTCCCCTACGCACGCGCCCTCGCGGGCAAGGGCATCGCCCGCGCCCTCGCCGAGGACCGGGGGCTCGCCGCCGGGGTGCTGCTCTGGCGCGGCCGCCTCACGCACGCCGGCATCGCCGCCGAGGCGGGGCGGCCGTTCGCGCCGCTCGAGCCGGGCGACCTCGCATGAACGACCTCGCCGCGCGCCTCGACGCGCTCCTGCCGCAGACGCAGTGCACGAAGTGCGGCTACACCGGCTGCCGCCCCTACGCCGAGGCCATCGCGCGCGGGGAGGCCGGCATCGACCAGTGCCCGCCGGGCGGCGACGCGGGGGTGGCGAAGCTGGCCGCCGTGCTCGGGCGCGCGGCGGTGCCGCTCAACCCCGCCTTCGGCGCGTACCGCCCGCCGCAGGTGGCCGTGATCGACGAGCGGCGCTGCATCGGCTGCGTGAAGTGCATCGACGCCTGCCCCGTGGACGCGATCGTGGGGGCGCCCAGGATGATGCACACCGTGATCGCCGCGTGGTGCACGGGATGCGAGCTGTGCATTCCGCCCTGCCCCGTGGACTGCATCGCGCTCGCGCCGGTGGAGCAGCTCCCGGACCCGGCGCTTTCGCGCGAGCGCCACGCGTTCCGCGCCTTCCGGCTCGCCCGCGACGAGGCCGAGGAGGCCGCGCGCCTGGAGGCCCTCGAATGAAGCCCGACGCCCGCCACGAGTTCTTCCGCCTCCTGCGCGAGGCCGATCCCGAGCCGAAGAGCGAGCTCGAGTACGGCACGCCCTACCAGCTGCTCGTCGCCGTGGTGCTCTCGGCGCAGGCGACCGACAAGGGCGTGAACCTCGCCACGCGCAAGCTATTCCCCGTGGCCGGCACGCCCGCGGCCATCGTCGCGATGGGCGAGGAGGCGCTGCGCGAGGCGATCAAGACCATCGGGCTCTTCCGCACCAAGGCGAGGAACGTGATCGCGCTCTCGCGCATCCTGCTGGAAGAGCACGGTGGCGAGGTGCCGCGCACGCGCGAGGCCCTCGAGAGGCTCCCCGGCGTGGGGCGGAAGACGGCCAACGTGGTGCTGAACGTGGCCTTCGGCGAGCCCACGATGGCGGTCGACACGCACATCTTCCGCGTCGCCAACCGCACGGGGCTCGCGCCGGGCAAGGACCCGCTCGCCGTGGAGGAGAGGCTCCTGAAGGCCGTGCCGGCGGAGTTCCGCCTGCACGCGCACCACTGGCTCATCCTCCACGGGCGCTACACCTGCCTCGCGCGGAAGCCGAAGTGCGGCGAGTGCCGCGTCTACGCGCCCTGCGGGTGGAAGGACAAGGCGGCGCTCGCCGCGCCCCCGGCCCCGAGGCGCCCGCGCCTGCCGAAATGAGCCTCTTCAACCCCACGCGGGACCAGGTGCGCGAGTTCTTCTTCGGCCTGTGGGCCCGGTCGCGGGCGGGCCAGGCGCTCACGCCGCTGGAGTCGATGGCGCTGGCGCTCGTCATGGAGCACCCGGAGTACCACGCGGTGCTCGCCGACCCCGATCGCTACCGCGAGCGCGAATGGCGGCCCGAGGGCGGCGAGACCAACCCCTTTCTGCACCTGTCGATGCACCTCGCGATCGAGGAGCAGGTGTCCATCGACCAGCCGCCGGGCATCCGCGACGCCGTGCAGCGCCTGGCCGCGAAGCACGATTCGGCGCACGAGGCGCGGCACGCGGTGATGGACTGCCTTGCCGAGCAGGTCTGGCAGGCGCAGCGCAACGGCGCGCCCTTCGACAACGCCGCCTACCTCGGCTGCCTCGCCGCGAAGCTAGCCGGCTGAGGCGGCGCGGCCCGCCTCGTCCAGGCGCGCGCAGAACGCGACCAGCGCCGGCGCGTCGGGGAAGGGGATGCGCAGCATGTCGCTCGCCTTGCGCTCGCCCAGCAGCCCCGGGAACTTCGCGAGGAAACGGCCCGCGTAGTGCTCCCACTTCGCGTCGAAGGCGCCCGTGGAATCGTGGCGGACGACGACCCCCGGCGTGATCGCCACGCGCAGGCCCGCGAGGTGCGCGCGCCAGGTGAAGTCCACGTCGTAGAGATGGAAGCCGTCGAAGGTCGCGGCGTCGAAGCCGACGGCCTCCACCGCGCGGCGGGTCGCGGCGATGAAGACGCCGTCGAGCGCCTGCATGCCGGGCGTGACCCGCGGCGTCGGGTTGAAGACGACCAGGTCCACGCCCGCGTGGCCGCGGCCGGGCTCGGCGATGCGCCCGCGCGCGAACGCCTTGCCGCTCCAGGCGAAGGCCGGGCCCGCGAGCCGCGTCGTGCCCGCGAGCCCCGCCACGTCCGCCTCGGCCAGCGCCACCGCGATCGCGCGGCCGAGCCCCGGCGTGAGGATCTCGACGTCGTCGTGGCTGAAGACGACGAGGTCGCCGCGCGCCTGCGCGAAGCCGCGCGCGTAGCCCTCGCACAGCGACTTCGCGTCGTGGATGCCGACGAGTTCCCATGGGTCCTCGCCGAAGGCGCGCGCGAACGACGCCTTCACGCGGGCGTACTTCGCGGCGTCGATGCTGCAGGTCACCACCGACACGAGGGGTGCCGGCCCCGCGGCCGGCGGCGCGGGGGGCGGCGCGAAGAGCTCGGCGTGCTCGTAGAGCGTGCGGCACAGGTGCGCGAGCGCGCGCATGTCGTCGGGGCGCAGCGCCACGGCGCGGTAAAGCGCCAGGACGGCCCCGCGTGCGTCGCCGCGCTGGTGGCAGGCGTGGGCCTCGGCCCAGAGCGTCTCGAAATCCGGCGTCGGCGTCATGGCCCCGCGATCTTACGGCCCGGGGCTTGCGATTCACAATCGAATGGCGGCGCGGTCCCCCCCATAATCCGCGCACCGTGGACCGCTCGCTCCCTCGCTCCCGCCTCTCCGGCCTGCGCCTCGCGCTGGTCGCGCTGCTCCTCTTCGCGATGCAGCCGCTGCTGCACGCCCACGCGATGGGCCGGCTGCCCGCCGGGCACGTGGGCGGGGTGCACGCGCCGGGCGCCGATTTCGCGAACGCGGCCGTCGGCGAGGAAGTCCCCGCCGCCGACCCGGTCGTGGTTTCCGACGCCCACCGCGTGGACGATCCGGCCCTGGCCTGCGCCGTCGCCACGCCGGTCGCGCCTGCGAGCGATGCCCGCCACGACCTCCCCGCCGACCCGCCTGCGCCACCGGCCAGCGCGCCGCGAAGAGCCTGCGCCCCGCGGGGCCCTCCCGCCTGAGTTCCCGACAAGGCCTTTCCGACCGGGCACGCCGTGCCCGCCGCGACCCCTTTCGAGGAGCTTTCCGTGCGAAACCTGCGTTCCCTCCTGTGGGATGCGGATGCGCTCGCCGCCAATGCGAGCGCCCGCGACCCCGACTTCGGCATCACCGCCCGCGCCGCCTCGCGCCGCGTGCCCTTCCGCCTGCTCCGCTACTGGTTCGTCGAGCGCCTGCTGCGCGAGGAAGCCCTGCGGCACGGCCGGCCCCTGCGTGTGCTCGAGGCCGGCGTGCACCGCGGCCAGATGAAGGCCTTCGTCGACGGCGCCCGCCCGCTCGAGGGGCACGATCCCTACGCGGCCTGGGACGCGATCGACTGCGCCCTGGACGCCCCTCGCCTCATGGGCCTGGGCTATGGCCGGCTTCACGCCGCGGACCTGGACGACGGTTCGTCGCTCGACGGTCTCGGTGCCGCGCTGGCGCCGCAGGGATACGACGCGGTGATCGCGCTGCACGTGCTCGAGCACCTGCGCGAGCCGGAGCGCGCACTGGCCGGCCTCGCGGCGCTGGTGCGCCCGGGCGGCGTGGTGCTCGGGGGCTTCCCTGCGCTGCCGGCGTGGCTCGCGCCATTTCGCGAAAGGCGCCTGCGCCGCACGGCGAAGCCCTTCGGCCATGTCTCGGCGTTCTCGCCGCCGCGCCTCGAGCGGATGGCGCTCGCGGCGGGCCTCGCCGTCGATTTCCGGGCCGGCGCGTTCGGCCTGCGGGCCTCGGGGAGCGCGCTGGAGGACTCGGAGGCGTGGCTGCGCGCGAACCTGCTCTTCGGCGCGGCGTTCCCGGGCTGGCCGGGGGAGCTCTACTGGCGCCTGCGCAAGCTCGCGCCGGCCGTGGCGCCAGCAAAAAGCCCGGCACTCGGCCGGGCTTCTCGCGAAACGGCTGCGGGCGCGGTCAGTACTTGAGCGCGAGCCCGCCGGGCTGCGAGGCGTAGTACGCCGCGAGGTCCGCCATGTCCTTCTCGGAGAGCGTGGCGACCTGCCCGGCCATGATGGGGTTCTTGCGCTTGCCGAGCTTGTAGTGCCTGAGCGCGGTGGCGAGGTAGTCGGCGTGCTGGCCGCCGATCTTCGGGAATTCCGCGCTGGCGCTGGCGCCGGTCTCGCCGTGGCAGGCCTTGCAGGTCTCCGCCTTGGCCTTGCCGGCGTCGGGGTTGCCCTTGGCCGCGAGGGCCGGGGCGGAAAGGGCGAGGGCCACGAGGGCGATGGAGAAGGTCTTCATGGCGCGCCTCACTTCCCGGCCTGCGAGTAGTAGGCCGCGAGATCCTCCATGTCCTTCTCGGAGAGGGTCGCCGCGATGGAGCGCATGGTGGTGTGGTCGCGTTCGCCCGACTTGTACTGCTTGAGGGCGGTCACGAGGTAGGCGGCGTGCTGGCCGCCCAGCTTCGGCACGTGGTAGACCTCCGGGAAGGCGGTCTTCCAGCCGGGGATGCCGTGGCAGCCCTTGCACTGGAAATTCTTCTGCTTGCCGGCGGCGGGGTCGCCGGCCGCGTGGGCCGTCGAGGCGAGGGCCGCGGTGATGGCTGCGGCGAGGATGAGGCGGGTGCGGGACATGGCGTCTCGTTCTGGTCTGGGCTTGGGGATTGGCGACCGGCCCTCTTCCCAAGGCCCGCCGCCGGCTCGGCGCGAATTATAGCCCGGGGACCGGCCTGTTGGGGACTGTCCCCAAGACATTCGGGGACAGTTCCCAAAATCGGGGACAGTCCCCGAACGTCAGTCCCCGAACGTCTCGATCAGGGGATGACGGCGTCCAGGCGGCCGGGGGGACCGAGGTGGAAGCCCTGCCCCCAGGGCACGCCGATCTCCACGAGGCGCTGGGCGATCTCCTCGCTCTCCACGCACTCGGCGACGGTGGCGAGCCCCAGGGAAGCGGCGATCTTCTGGATCGCCTCGACGAGGGCGTGGTCCAGCGGGTTCCTCGCCACGCCCTTCACGAACAGCCCGTCGATCTTGAGCCCGTCGACCGGGAAGTGCTTGAGATAGTTGAAGGAGGAAAGCCCGCTGCCGAAGTCGTCCAGCCAGAAGCGCGCGCCCATGGCGCGCAGCCCCTCGATCGCGCCGCGCGCGCGCTCGACGTTGGCGATGGCCGCCGTCTCCGTGATCTCGAAACAGATGCTCGACGGCGGCACGCCGTACTGCGCGAAGAGCTCGCGCACCACGTCGGCGAAATCCGGCGCCGTGAGCGAGTGGCCCGAGAGGTTGATCGAGAACTCGGCCGGGCGATCGCGGCCGCTCTCGCGCGCGAGGCGGCGGAAGTCCGAGAACGCGCGCTCCACCACCCACCGGTCGATGGTGCGCATGAGGTCGTAGCGCTCGGCCACCGGGATGAAGGACATCGGCAGGATCAGCTCCCCGCCCGTCTCGCTCATGCGCAGCAGCGCCTCCACCCGCGGGGGCGCGCCGGCGACCCGCGTGGCGGCGAGCGGCAGGAACGGCTGGTAGAGCAGCGTGAAGGCCCCGCCCGAGATGGCGTCGTTGATGCGCTTCAGCCACCCGCGGCTCGTCTGGCGCATGGACTGCGCGCCCTGCGCCTCGTGGAAGGCCACCACGCGGTTCCTGCCCTGCTCCTTGGCGGCGAAGCAGGCGCTGTCGGCCTCGTTGAAGATGGCCGAGAGGCTGGGCGTGAGGCGCGTGATCGCCACCACGCCCGCGCTCACGCCCACCTGGAAGGCATGGTCCTTCCACTCGAACTGCCAGGCCTGCACGGCGTCGCGAAGGCGCAGCGCCACCTGCATCGCGTAGTCGGCGCTGCAGTTCTCCAGCAGCACCGCGAACTCGTCGCCGCCGATGCGCGCGAGCAGGCCCTCCTCGCGCAGGCTCGCCTTCAGCACCGGCACGAGGCCGCGCAGCAGCTCGTCGCCGGCGAGGTGGCCGAAGGCGTCGTTGATGCGGTGCAGGAAGTCGATGTCGAGATAGACCAGCCCGTGGGTGCCGCCGAGGCTGCGGGCGTTGGCGAGCGCCGATTCCAGCCGCTCCTCGAGGGTCTTCCGGTTGGCGAGCCCGGTGAGCGGGTCGTGCGTGGTGAGGAAGAAGACCTGCTGGCGCGCGGTGTCGAGGCGCTCCTGCAGGCGCTGCTCCTTCGCCTGGAAGTCCGTGGCGAGCGAGAGGACCTGGCGCTTGAGGCCCTCGAGCGGCGGGTCCAGCTCCGGCAGCTCCGTCTCCCGCGCCCCGGCCGAGACGTGGCGCACCGCCTCGCGGATCACCTGCACCTCGCCGTCGAGCGCGCGCGCCGTGCGCCGGGCCAGCACGAAAACCGCGCCGACCGCCGCCGCGAGCGCGATCATCCAGGTGAGGGCCTGCGCCTGCTGCGTCACGCCGAGCGCGGCGCGCGCGAGCGCGAAGGCGCCGCAGAAGACCGCGATCGGGATCGCCCCCAGCGCCACCAGCCGCGCCGCCAGCCGGCTCAGCTCCTCCGTGCGCGTGTCCGGGGCGGCGGGCATGGCTAGGGGGGCGCCCCGGCCTGCTTCCACAGGCAGCGGCCCTTGCTCTCCGCGTCGATGCGCTCGCACATGGCCGCGTGAGCGGCCAGCTCGTCCGGGCCCGCGCGGACCACCGCGAGCCGCGCCGGCCGCTCGATGCGCCCGCCGCCCTCGCCCGCGGCGGCGCCGGCCATTTGGGAGATGTCGAGCGTGTCCTGCCCACGGGTCATCGCGAGCCATACGTCGGCGAGCAGCTGCGCGTCGAGGAGCGCCCCGTGCAGCGACCGGCGCGAATTGTCCACCTGGTAGCGCTCGCACAGCGCGTCGAGGGAGTTGCGCTTGCCCGGGTGCAGCTCGCGCGCCATGGCGAGCGTGTCCGTCACCGTGCACACCGTCTTCACGCCCGGCCGCCCGACGAGCGCGAACTCCGCGTCGAGGAAGCCCACGTCGAAGGCCGCGTTGTGGATGAGGACCTCGGCGCCTTCCAGGAACTCCACCAGCTCGTCGGCGATGTCGCCGAAGCGCGGCTTGTCGGCCAGGAACTCGGTCGTGAGCCCGTGGATCTCGACCGCCGCCTTGTCGATCTCGCGGTCCGGGTTGAGGTAGCGGTGGAAGTTGCGGCCCGTGGCCCTGCGGTCGAAGAGCTCCACGCACGCGATCTCGATCACGCGGTGGCCCTCCGACGGCTCCAGCCCCGTCGTCTCGGTGTCGAGCACGATCCTTCTCATGCCTTCATCGCTCCCCTTGCCAGCCCTCGTGCACCTTCATCTGCGTTCATCCGCGTTCATCCGCGGTTCCATCGGTCTTCCCGCCCTACCGCCCCGAAGGGACCCCGCGGTTCGCCAGCGCATCCGCCCGCTCGTTGCCGTCGTGCCCCGCGTGCCCCTTCACCCAGCGCCAGTCGACGTGGTGCAAGGCGGCCAGCTCGTCCAGCCGCTTCCAGAGGTCGACGTTCTTCACCGGCGCCTTCGCGGCCGTCTTCCAGCCCTTCGCCTTCCAGCCGCGGATCCACTCCGTGATGCCCTTCTGCACGTACTGCGAGTCGGTGTGCAGGATCACGCGGCTGGGGCGCTTCAGCGCCGCCAGCGCCTCGATCACCGCCGTGAGCTCCATGCGGTTGTTGGTGGTCGTGAGCTCCCCGCCACACAGCTCCTTCTCCTGCCCGTCGAAGGTGAGCAGGGCCCCCCAGCCCCCGGGGCCGGGATTGCCCTTGCATGCGCCATCGGTGTAGATCTCGACCGCTCTTGCAGCGGCTTCGCGATGGGGGGAGGTCACTTGACGATCTTCAGGGACCCCGCCCGCTGGTGCCCGGCCGCCCCCTCGCGCTTGGCGGCGAGCGCCACGCGCTTCTCGCGCGCGACCGCCTCCTGCCACGCGGGCGTGAGGAGGCGCACGCCGCGCACGCGCTTGATGGCCTGCAGCATGTAGACCGCGCCGCCCACGGCCCACCAGCGATCGCCGGCGGGCTCCATGAAGGCGAGGCGCTCGAGCCACTTGTCCGATTTCACCGGCGGCACGTAGCAGACGAGCCGGCCGGCGGAGACCTCGAATCCCAGGAGCGAGAGCCAGTCCTTCACGCGCAAGAGCGAGACGAACTTGCCGTTCCAGGGCGTCTCGTGGCGCCTCGGGCCCAGCGCGCTGCGCAGGCCCCACAGGCTCCACGGGTTGAAGCCGAGGATGACGATCCGCCCCTCGGGCATCATCACGCGGTCGACCTCGCGCAGGATCGCGTGCGGGTCCTCGGCGAACTCCAGCACGTGCGGCAGCAGCGCCAGGTCGATCGACTGCGTGGCGATGGGCAGCTCCGTGCCCTTGGCGCGCAGCGTCGCCTCGCCCCCCGCGTCGACGCGCATGCGGTGCGTGATGCGGTTCTCGCGCAGCAGGTCGAACTGCGGCAGCCCCAGCTGCAGCGCGTGGAAGCCGAAGATGTCCGGGGTCACGTCGTCGAGGTACGCGCGCTCCTTGGCCAGGAGGTAGGCCCCCAGCGGCGTCGCGAACCAGTCGGCGAGCGGGTTGGTCGTCATGCGGCAATTCTAATAGACTCGGCCTCCCGGGTGCAGGACCCGAACGGGAAACGCGAAATGACGCAGGTGCAGGTCCATCCCGTCCCGGCCTTCGAGGACAACTATCTCTGGGTGGCCGAGGACGGCCGCCACGCCGCCGTGGTCGACCCCGGCGACGAGGCCCCCGTGCAGGCCTTCCTCGAAGCCCGCGGCCTGGCGCTCTCCGCCATCCTCGTGACCCACCACCACGGCGACCACGTGGGCGGGGTCGAGTGGCTGGCCGGCCGGTGGCGCTGCCCCGTGTACGGCCCCGCCGGCGAGAAGATCGACGGCCTCACGCACCGGCTCGCGGAGGGCGACCGCATCACCGTGCCGGGGCTCGGGCCCGCGCTTTCCGTCCTCGAGGTCCCCGGCCACACGCGCGGCCACATCGCCTACGCCGGCGACGGGCTCGTGTTCTGCGGCGACACGCTCTTCGCCTGCGGCTGCGGGCGCCTCTTCGAGGGCACGCCGGCGCAGATGGTCGCTTCCCTCGCGAAGCTCGCGGCGCTGCCGCCCGCCACGCGCGTCTACTGCGCCCACGAGTACACGATGTCCAACATCCGCTTCGCCCTCGCCGTGGAGCCCGGCAACGCCGCGCTCTTCGAGCGCAGCGAGCGGGACGCCGCCGCGCGCGCGGCCGGGCGCCCGACGCTGCCCTGCACGATCGCCGACGAGCGGGCCACCAACCCCTTCCTGCGCTGGGCCTCGCCCGAGGTGATCGCTTCCGCCTCGCGCCACGCCGGGCGCGCGCTCGCGACACCGGTCGAGGTCTTCACCGCCGTGCGCGAGTGGAAGAACACCTTCCGCTAGAGACCCGCCATGCCCGAATTCCTCCTGCGGCCCGCCGCGCCCGCCGACTGCGGCGAGATCGACCGCCTCGTCCACGAACTCGCCGTCTACGAGAAGCTCGCGCACCAGAAGGTGGGCACCGCCGCCGACCTCGAGCGCGCCCTCTTCGGCCCGCGCCCCGCGGCCGAGGCCATCCTCGCCGAGCGCGGCGGGCGCGCGGTGGGCTTCGCGCTCTTCTTCACCACCTTCTCCACCTTCCTCGCCAAGCCCGGCCTCTACCTCGAGGACGTCTTCGTCGAGCCCGCGCACCGCGGCCACGGCATCGGCAAGGCCATGCTGCGCCACCTCGCGCAGCTCTGCGTCGAGCGCGGGTGCGGGCGCTTCGAGTGGCGGGTGCTGGACTGGAACGAGCCGTCGATCCGGTTCTACGAGTCGCTTGGAGGCCGGGTGTTGCCGGAGTGGGAACTCGTGCGCATGACGGAGCCGGAGTTCACCGCGTTTGCGAATGGCTGGCCTGCCCGGAGGTGAAGTCCCCCGGTTTTCGGGCCGGGGAGGTGTGGTGTGGCTCGTTTCTGGTTTTCGGCCGAGCGAAGGGGCGCCGGGCGACAGCTTCGGGGGCTTCGAGACATAGGCGGGGGTGACGACTTCGGAGGGAATTGAAGTCGGCCGAAAACCAGAATCCGAGCCACACCACACCTCCCCGGCCTCCCGGGCGGCCCTTCGCTCGACGCCGCCTCCCTGCACGACGATGTGCCTCCATCCTGATCGACGCGCGTGGGTCGATCATCGGGGCCCCGGCCGAAAGAACGGGGCCGCCTCGCGGCGGCAGGGCGGCGTTTGCACGCCGCGCGGGAGGTGGGCCCGAACTCCGGGGTAAAATGCCGGCCAAGGCCGCCGCAAGGCGGCCGCTTCACATCAGCCGGAGCCCCGATGATCGAAACCCTCGCGCGCGAATTCAGGGCGGTTGCCCCGGCTGTCGATTTCTGCGCCTTGCGCTTCATGGAGGAAACCTCAGAGATCCTCACCGTCCGCCAGGACGTCCCCGAGCCCCCGCAACTCGCGACCGACCGCGGCGCGATGGTGACCGTGATCGACAAGGGCGGCCTCGGCTACGCGGCCACGAGCGACCTCACGCCGGCGGGGCTGCGCGAGGCGGCGATGCGCGCGAAGCGCCTGGCGGCGCTCACGGCCGGGCGCGCCGTCACCGACTACGGCCGGATCGCGATGCCGCGGCCGGCCGGGCGCTTCGCCACCGCGGTCGCCGACGACCCCGCCCGGCTCACGCGCCGCGAGAAGGTCGAGCTGCTGGCCGCGGAGGCGCGGCAGTGCCGCATCGACCCGCGCATCGTCGACTGGGAGGCGAACCTGTGGACCACGCGCACGCGCGCCGCCTACGTCACGGCCGACGGCGGCGAGGTCGAGCAGGAGTTCCACTTCCTCGTGCCGAACATGTCCGCCACGGCGCACGCCGACGGCATCACGCAGACGCGCACCCACGGCGGCCGCGGCAACGGCTTCTGCCGGCAAGGCGGCCTCGAGGTGCTCGACGCGTTCGGCCTCGCGGGCAGCGGCCGCGCCGTCGCCGAGGGGGCGCTGGAGCTCCTGGCCGCGCCCAACTGCCCCACCGGGAAGATGGACGTGCTGCTCATGCCCGACCAGATGATGCTGCAGATCCACGAGTCGATCGGCCACCCGCTGGAGCTCGACCGCATCCTCGGCGACGAGAGGAACTTCGCCGGCACGAGCTTCGTCACGCTCGACATGTTCGGCACCTACCGCTACGGCTCGGAGCTGCTCGACGTGACTTTCGACCCCGCGCGCCCCGGCGAGTACGCCTCCTACGGCTGGGACGACGACGGGCTCGCCGCCGAGCGGCAGTTCCTCATCCGCCGGGGCATCCTCGAGCGGCCGCTGGGCGGCGCGGTCTCGCAGGCGCGCGCCGGCATCGCGGGCGTGGCCAACACCCGTTCCTGCGCCTGGAACCGCCCGCCCATCGACCGCATGGCCAACCTCAACATCGAGCCGGGCGCCTCCTCGCTGGAGGAGCTCGTCGCCGGCATCGAGCACGGCGTGATGATGCGCACCAACGTCTCGTGGTCCATCGACGACTCGCGCAACAAGTTCCAGTTCGGCTGCGAGTGGGGCCGCATGATCCGCGGCGGCAGGCTCGCCGAGGTGGTGCGAAACCCCAACTACCGCGGCATCTCCGCCACCTTCTGGCGCTCGCTCACCGGCGTGGGCGATGCCGCCACCGTGGAAGTGCTGGGCACGCCCTTCTGCGGCAAGGGCGAGCCCAACCAGGCGATCCGCGTGGGCCACGCCTCCCCCGCCTGCCGCTTCGCCGGCGTCGAAGTCTTCGGCGGCGCGGCTTGACGATGAAGGAGCACTTTTTCGACCTGGCCGGCTACGTGCAGTCGCTGGCGGGGGCGGGCGAGGTGATCGCCTCGCACTTCGCGGCGGAGGAGTCGGACTTCATCCGCTTCAACCGCAGCGCCGTGCGGCAGGCCACCAGCGTGCGGCAGGCGCGGTGGACCCTCACGCTGATCCGCGACGGGCGGCGCGTCGACGCGGCGGCGACGCTCTCGGGGAGCCCCGCCGCCGATCGCGACCAGCTGAAGGCGATGCTCGCGCTGCTGCGCGACGCCGTCGCCGACGCCCCGGCGGACCCCTACCTCCTCTACGCGGAGTCGCCCGTGAACACGGCGCGCGAGTCCGTGGGGGCGGTCCCGGACGCCGCCGTGGTGATCGACGCGGCGCTCGAGGCAGGCCGGGGGCTGGATCTCGTCGGGCACTACGCCGGCGGGCCCATCCACGAGGGCTTCGCCAACTCGCTGGGCCAGCGCAACTGGCAGCGCGTGGACAACTTCAGCTTCGAGTGGTGCCTGTACCACGACCGCGACAAGGCGGTGAAGACCTCCTACTCGGGCTCGCGCTGGGAGGCGGACGACTTCGCGCGCCGGATGGGCTTCGCGCGCGACCAGCTCGCGCTCCTCGGGCGGCCGGCGCGCGCGCTCTCGCCCGGCGGCTACCGCGCCTACCTCTCGCCGGCGGCGATGGAGGACGTGGTGGGCATGCTCTGCTGGGGCGGCTTCGGCCTGAAGAGCCAGCGCACCAAGCAGAGCCCGCTCATGCGGCTCGCCGACGGACGCGACCGCTTCGACCCGCGCGTGACCATTGCCGAGAATACCGCCGAGGGGCTCGCGGCCGGCTTCCAGCGCGAGGGCTTCGTGCGGCCGGGGCGAGTGGAGCTCATCCGCGCGGGCGCGCTGGGCGACGCGCTCGCCTCGCCGCGCTCGGCGAAGGAGTACGGAGTCGCGACCAACGGCGCCAACGCGGAGGAGGTGCCGGAATCGCTGGACCTCGCCGCCGGCGAACTCCCGGGCGCGCAGGTGCTCCAAGCCCTCGACCGTGGCATCTACGTGGGCAACCTCTGGTACCTCAACTTCTCCGACCGCGCGGCCTGCCGGCTCACCGGGATGACGCGCTTCGCCTCGTTCTGGGTGGAAGGCGGCGAGATCCGCCAGCCCATCGACGTGATGCGCTTCGACGATTCGGCCTTCCGCATCCTCGGCTCGCAGCTGGAGGCGCTCACGCGAGAGCGCGAGCTCATCCTGCAGGGCGGCACCTACGGCGCGAGGAACACCGCCTCGATGCGCCTGCCGGGTGCCCTGCTGCGCGACTTCGCGCTGGTGCTGTAGCCGAATTGACCCCGCCGCGCCTTGGGCGTAGCATTAAAAAACCCATAGGAAACAATGCTTAAGAATATGGCGTGGAAGCGGAGTCTCAAGTGGATCCCGCTGGTGGCGGCCTTGGCCGCGACCGGCGCCCTGGCCACCCCGCCGGCCGCCCCGTCGCCCCCCCGCGCAGCGCTTCCCGATGCGTTCGAGGAACCGGATGTCCCCCTCCCCGACCCGGACCTCTGGCAGCGCATCCGCAAGGGCTTCCTCCTCGACCCGCTCGAATCCCCGCTCGTCCACGAGCACGAGGCGTGGTACTCCGGCCGGCCGGACTACATCAAGCGCTTCGTCGACCGTGGCAGCCGCTACCTGCACCACATCGTCGAGGAAGTGGAGAAGCGCGGCATGCCCACGGAGATCGCGCTGCTGCCGGTCGTGGAGAGCGCCTTCAACCCGCACGCCTATTCGCGCTCGCGCGCCTCGGGCCTGTGGCAGTTCATCCCGTCGACCGGCAAGAACTACGGCCTCGCGCAGGACCACTGGAAGGACAACCGCCGCGACATCGTCGCCGCCACCGACGCCGCGCTCAACTACCTGCAGCGCCTGTACGACATGTTCGGCGAGTGGGAGCTGGCACTCGCGGCCTACAACTGCGGCGAGGGCTGCGTGGGGCGCGCCATCGCCGCGAACCAGAGGAAGGGCCTGCCCACGGACTACCTGAGCCTCAGGCTCCCGCCCGAGACGGTGAACTACGTGCCCAAGCTCATGGCGGTGAAGAACATCGTGCTCGCGCCCACGCTCTACGGCATCGACCTCGAGTCGATCCCGGACCAGCCCTACTTCACGACGGTCGAGGCGCCGCCGAAGATCGACGTGAAGCTCGCCGCGAAGCTCGCCGGCATGCCGGAGGAAGAGTTCATCGCCCTCAACCCGGCCCACAACAAGCCGGTGGCGGTGGTGCCCACGGGGGTGCTCGTGGTGCCCGCGGACAAGGCGGAGGCTTTCCGCGAGAACCTCGAGGCCTGGGACCAGCCGCTCGTCACCTGGAACACGATCCAGGGCAAGAAGGGCGAGTCGCTCCACGCCATCGCGAAGCGCTACGGGATGTCGCCGGCGACGCTCAAGCAGGTGAACAACCTGCAGGTGAACAGGAAGGGGCGGCTCACCGCGTCGCAGCCGATCCTCGTGCCGGGCCGCGGCAAGGCGCCCGTGCAGGTCGCGGCGGCCGCGCCCTCGCCCGCGTCACCGCAGGCAAAGGCGTCCGCGCACGCGGTCCCGGCGCCGGCGCCGGCCGCGGAGAAGCGCTCCACCGCCTTCTACGTGGTCAAGGCCGGCGACACGCTCTACGGCATCGCCCGCCAGTTCGGCCGCGCCGTTCCCGACCTGCTGCACCTCAACAACCTGTCCGCGCGGGCCGTGATCCAGCCGGGGCTTCGGCTGCGGGTGCAGTGATCAGCCCAGGTTCGCCGCCGCGAATTCCCAGTTGACGAGCTTGTCGATCACGGCGTTCACGTAGTCCGCGCGCCGGTTCTGGTGGTCGAGGTAGTAGGCGTGCTCCCAGACGTCGATCGTGAGGAGCGGCTTCAGGCCCTGCGTGAAGGGCACCTCGGCGTTGCCGGTCTTCACCACCTTGAGGGCGCCGGCCGCGTCCGCCACGAGCCAGCCCCAGCCGCTGCCGAACTGCGAGACGGTGGTGGCCGACATCTGCTTCCTGAACTCCTCGAAGCTGCCGAAGGAGGCGTTGATCGCGTCGGCGAGCCTGCCCGTGGGCGCGCCGCCGCCGTTCGGCTTCATGCTCTTCCAGTAGAAGTCGTGGTTCCAGATCTGCGCGGCGTTGTTGAAGAGCGGCGCCTTGTCGGGCTTGCCGGCCGTGGCCTTCACGATCTCCTCGAGCGACTTGCCCTCGAGGTCCGTGCCCTTCACCAGGTTGTTCAGGTTGTCCACGTAGGTCTTGTGGTGCTTGCCGTGGTGGAAGCCGATCGTGTTGGGCGTGATGATCGGGGCGAGCGCGTTGTCCGCGTAGGGAAGCGCCATCAGCGTGAACATGGGAGGTCTCCGGGGGAAAGGTCTTCGGGGAAGGGGAAATTATAAGGCGAACGGGGGCCCGAAAGCCCCCGCCCCGCGCAGGTGATTGCCGCCCTCAGCGCTTGCCGGTGATCTCGGCGAAGAAGGCCTTGCTGGAGGGCTCGCGCCCGAGGAACTTGCGCACCATCGCGGCCGGCTCGACCTGCCCGCCCTGCGCGAGGATGGTGTCGCGGTAGAAGTGCCCCACCTTCGGGTCGAGCATGTCCTTGCGGAACTTCGAGAGCATGTCGAGCGCCAGCACCTCCGACCACATGTAGCCGTAGTAGCCCGAGGCGTAGTGCGCGGCGATGTGCGAGAACGAGGCCGGGAACATCGTCCCCTCCACGTGCCCCAGCGGCGTGGCCGACTCCATCTTCTTCCACAGCGCCATCGCCGGCTGCGGGTCCGTGGAGAGCGCCATGTCGTAGGCGGCGTAGAGCCACTGCCGCGCGTAGCGCAGGCCCTGCCCGTAGCGGCGCGCGGCCTCCAGGCGGGCGATCTCCTCCTTCGTGAGGCGCGGGCACTCCGGGCAGACCTTGGCGAAGAGGGAGAGCGGCTGCTCGCGGCGCACCCACTCCTCGAACATCTGCGAGGGGGCTTCCACGAAGTCGCGCGGGGTGCTGGTGCCGGCGTGCGAGTTGTAGGTGGTGCGCGAGAGCACGCCGTGCAGCACGTGGCCGAACTCGTGCAGGAGCGTCTCCATCTCGCGGTGGTCGAGCCCCTGCCGGTCGAAGTTGGTCACGAGCACGGAGATCGGCGTGCGCCTCGCCAGCGTCGACACCCCGCGCACGGGGAAGGCGGCGGCGTGGTTGTACTTGCCCTCGCGCGGGAAGAGGTCGAGGTAGAACCCCGAGAGGAACGCCCCGGTCTTCGCGTCCGTCACGTCGAAGTAGCGCACGTCCGGGTGCCACACGGGGACCTTGCGCTCGGCGAACTTCACGCCGTAGAGCGTTTGCGAGAGCTCGAGCGTGAAGTCGACCGCCTTGCCCGTGGGGAAGTACTTGCGCAGCTTCTCCTGGTCGATCGCGTAGCGCGTCTTCCTCACCTGCTCCTGCCAGTAGGCCACGTCCCAGCGGTTGAGGGCGACCTCGGCCACGGGGCGGCCGAGCGACTTCGCCTTCTCGGCGCGCAGCTCGGCGACATCCTTCTTCTCCAGCTCCGTCACGGCGGCCTTCACGTCGCCGAGGAACTTCGCCACCGTCTCCGGATTCTCCACCATCCGGCGGCGCAGCGTGTAGTGCGCGAAGCTCGGCAGGCCGTAGAGGCCGGCGAGCTCCTTCCTCAGGCGGAAGATCTCGTCCAGGCGCCCGAGGTTCCCGGCGCCGCCCTCGCGCTGCTTGGCGAGCCAGTAGCGCTTGCGCGCCTCCTCGCTCCTCGCGTTGGCCATGAACGGCACCCAGGTCGGGTAGTCGAGGCCCAGGGCGTAGTTGCCCTCGGCGTTCTTCTTGCCCTCCTGCGCCTTCACGTAGGCCTCGGGCATCCCCTCCATCTCGGCGGGCGTGACGACGACCTTCGCGGGGTCCTCGCGCACGGCCTTGTCGTAGGCCTGGCGGATCTCCTCGAGGCGGTCGAAGATCTCCTTGGCGCGCTTCCTCTTCTCCGGGGGCAAGGCCACGCCCGTGTCCTCGAAGCCCTCGATGAGGTCCTTCTTGAGCTTGGCCTGGTGGGCGTTGCCGGGCTTCACCGCCTTCGCGCGCGCGAACAGCTTCTCGCTCTGCATGAGCTCGGTGGAGAGCGTCGTGTACTTCGTGAGGCAGGGGTCGGCCGCGTCGCGCACCGCCTTGTCGGGGTGGACGCTGCCCATCAGGTAGATGGGGTTCACCACGTCCTCCATCGCGACCTGGATGCGGTTCCACTCGTCGAGGAAGCCCGCGTCGCCCTTCTTCGCCTCCATGGCCGCGATCAGGGCCTTCGCGTGCGCGATGCCCTCCTCGCAGCGCTGCGTGACGGCGGCGGCGTCGTAGGTGGCGATGAGGGGGCGCTGGGCGGGGTCGGCGGGTGCCGAGGCGGATGCGGCGGTGGCCGCGGCGGCGAGGATCGCGGCGGCGAGCGAGTGCGGCTTCATCGGGTCTCCTGGTGGGAGGGGGTCAGGCGGCGGCGCGTGTGGCGTCCCAGCCCTTCGGGATGGAGGCGAGGAGCTTGCGGGTGTACTCCTGCCCCGGGTTGAGGTAGATCTCGTCGGCGTTGGCGATCTCGACGATCTCGCCCTGGTTCATGACCATGATCTCGTCGGAGATGTACTTCACCACCGCGAGGTCGTGGGAGATGAAGATGTAGGAAAGCCCGTACTCGTCCTGCAGGTCCTGCAGGAGGTTCAGCACCTGCGCCTGCACCGAGACGTCCAGCGCCGAGACGCTCTCGTCGCAGATGAGCACGTCGGGCTTCATGGTGAGGCAGCGCGCGATGGCGATGCGCTGGCGCTGCCCGCCGGAGAACTCGTGCGGGTACTTGTAGAAGGACGACTCGGGCAGCCCCACGCGGGCGAGCAGCTGGAAGGCCATGTCGACCCGCTCCTTCTGGTCGCGCCCGATGCCGTGGATCTTCATGGGCTCGGTGAGGATGTTGCCCACCGTGAAGCGCGGGTTGAGCGAGGCGTACGGGTTCTGGAAGATGATCTGGATGCGGCGCCGGTAGGCCATCATCTCGCGGTCCGAGAGCGAGAGCAGGTTCTTCCCCTCGAAGAGCACCTCCCCGCTGGTCGCGTCGTGCAGCCGCATGAGGGTGAGGCCCACGGTGGTCTTGCCGGAGCCCGACTCGCCCACCAGGCCCAGGGTCTTGCCCTTGGCGAGGCGGAAGTTCACGTCCTTCACGGCGGTGACCGCGCGCTTGCCGAAGAGGCCTTCCTTGAGGAAGAAGGTCTTGTTGAGGGCCCGCGCCTCCAGGATCACGGCATCCGACTCCTTCACCCCGCGCGGGCGCTCGTCGTAGTTGGCCGCGCCGCCGCCCTTCATGAAGTCGTCGATCACCGGCAGGCGCATCGGGCGGCGGTCCAGCCGCGGCCGGCACTCCAGCAGCGCCTTCGTGTACGGGTGCTGCGGGCGCTCGAAGATGTCCTTCACCGCGCCCTGCTCCTGGATCTCGCCGTTCTGCATCACCACGACGCGGTCGGCGATCTCGCCCACCACGCCGAGGTCGTGGGTGATGAAGAGCACCGACATGTGGTGGCGCTCCTGCAGGCGCGCGACCAGCTCGAGGATCTGCTTCTGGATCGTCACGTCGAGCGCCGTGGTGGGCTCGTCGGCGATGAGGAGCTTGGGCTCGCAGGCGATCGCCATGGCGATCATCACGCGCTGCTGCTGCCCCCCGGACATCTCGTGGGGAAAGCTGCGCACGCGAAGCTGCGGGTCGGGGATGCCCACTTCCGAGAGCAGCTCCACCGCGCGCGCGGCGGCCGCCTTCGGGCTCATGCCCATGTGCAGGCGCAGCACCTCCCCGATCTGCTCGCCCACGGGGAACACCGGGTTGAGCGAGGTCATCGGCTCCTGGAAGATGACCGAGATGTCCTTGCCGCGGATCGCCTGCAGGCGCTCGGGCGTGGCCTTGAGAAGGTCCTCGCTCCCGTAGAGGATGCGGCTCGCCGCGGGGATGGTCGCGTTCTCGGGCAGCAGCCCCAGGATCGACATGGCCGTCACGCTCTTGCCGCTGCCGGATTCGCCCACCAGCGCCACGGTGCGGTGCGTGGGGATGTCGAAGCTCACCCCCTTCACGGCCTCGAAGCTCGTGTGCCGGTCGATGCGGAAGGTGACGCGCAGGTCACGGACCTGCAGCAGGTTCTGTTCGGTCGCCATCGTCGTCTCCGCCGTCACTTGAGCTTCGGGTCCAGCGCGTCGCGCAGGCTGTCGGTGAGCATCGAGAAGGCCGTCACCAGGATCGCCATGCTCGCGCCCGCGGCGAAGAGCTGCCACCACTTGCCGATCACCAGCTCGTTCTGCGCCTCGGCGAGCATCGTGCCCCACGAGACCATGTCGACCGGCACGCCGAGGCCGAGGAAGGAGAGGATCACCTCCGCCTTGATGAAGCTCACCACGTGCTGCGAGAGCTGCACCAGGATCACGTGGCTCGCGTTGGGCAGGATGTGCACGAACATGCGCGACAGGTGCGAGGCGCCGATCGCCTGCGCGGCCTTCACGTACTCGCGGCCGCAGTGCTTGATGTACTCGGCGCGCACCAGCCGGTAGATGCCCGTCCAGCCGGTGAGCGCGAGGATCACGATGATCGTGTCCAGGCCGCGCTTGAACACCGCCGCGAAGGCGAGGATGAGCAGGATGTACGGGATCGAGGTGAAGATGTTGTAGAACCACTCGAGGAAATCGTTCACCCGGCCGCCCCAGTAGCCGGCCATGGCGCCCAGCACGGTGCCGATGAGGGTGGCGAAGAGCGCCGCCGTGAGGCCCACGAAGATCGAGACCTCCGAGCCCTTGATGGCCTTCTCGAGCACGTCGCGGCCCCACTTGTCGCCGCCGAAGGGCAGGGTCTCGGCGCGCTTGACCTCGGTCACGGCGATCTTGGCCGCGCGCTCTTCCCACTCCTTGTAGCGCGGCGCGAGCGGGTCGATGTCGGAGAGGTCCACCGGCTTCGCCTTGGAGCCGAAGTCCTTGTTCGTGACCTCGCGGGCCTCGAGGTTCTCGGCGCCGGCCATGAACGAGGGGTTGGCGTAGGAGACGCCCTTCTCCTTGTTCCAGTCGCGGGCGACGATTCCCGCGTAGGAGGCGAGCATCATCGCGAGGTAGGTCGCGACGATCGCCAGGCACACCATGCCGACGCGGTCGTTCAGCAGCCGGCGCCAGGCGAGCGTCCAGAGGCCCGGGGATTCCTGCATGGCGGGCGGGGCGTTGTTGGGGAGGACGGCGCTCATCGGGGCCTCACTTGAAGGACACGCGCGGGTCGACGAGCTTGTACATCACGTCGACCAGCAGGTTCACGATCATGGTGAGCATGGCGAGGTACACCGTCACCGCCTTGATCACCGGGAAGTCGCTGCGGTTCACCGCCGTCACGATCTCGCGGCCGAGGCCCGGGATCGAGAAGAAAACCTCCAGCAGGAACGAGCCCACGAAGACGCTGGGCAGGTAGATGCCCACGTTGGTGAGAATGGGGATGAGCGCGTTCCTGAGCACGTGCTTCATCATCACCTTCTTCTCCGGCAGGCCCTTGGCGCGCGCGGTGCGCACGTAGTCCTGGTTGATCTCCTCGAGGAAGAAGGAGCGGTACAGGCGCAGCTGCGGGGCGAGGCCCACGAAGATCGCGAGCATGATGGGCAGCGGCGCGTAGGTGGTGAGGTTCCGCCAGTAGCTCTCGCTCCAGCCCTGCACCGGGAACCAGCCGAGGATGAAGCCGAAGAGCCACTGCCCGAAGATGATGTAGACGAGGAAGCTGATCGACATGGCGGTGGTGCAGATCACCATGATCGTGCGGTCGGTGAGGCTGCCGCGCACGTAGGCGACCATGATCGCGAAGACGACGGCGAGCACCGTCTCGATCAGCAGCACCGGCACCATGATCGTGAGCGTCGGCCCCACGCGCGTGAGGAGGATGCGCGAGACCTCCTCGTTGGTGGACCAGCTGCGGCCGAAGTCGAAGGTGAAGACCTGCTGCACGAACACCCAGAGCTGGTACCAGTACGGCTGGTCCACGCCCAGCTGCTTGCGGATGTTGGCGATCTGCTCGGGGTTGGAGATCTTGCCCGCCAGCACCTGCGCGGGGTCGCCCCCCACCCAGTTGAACAGGAAGAAGATCAGCAGGATCACGCCCGCGAGGGTCGGGATCATCTGCCACATTCGTCGTATCACGTAGGCGGTCATGCCACTTCTCCTGTTGCGGCCCCGGTCGGGCCGGGCAGCGCCGTCATCTCGCCGCCGCCTTGCGGGCGGCGACGTCGACGTCGAGGTACTTGAAGTTGGTGTAGAGGATCGGGTGCTTCTTGTAGCCCTTCACCCACGGGTACTGCAGGTGGTTGAAGACGCGGTGCACGCCCAGGCGCCAGGGCGCGTAGGCGAGGATGAGGCGGTTCATCTCGTGGTACAGGGCGTTGCGCGCCGGGCCGTCGGGCACGGCGACCGACTGCCGGTAGAGGCGGTCGAAGGCGTCGAGGCGGAAGCGGGCCTCGTTGGACTGCCCGGTGTTGGGCCCGTAGAGGAGCTGCAGGAAGTTCTGGGCGTCGGGGTAGTCCGCCGTCCAGGCCGAGCCCGCCATCTGGAACTTGCCGACGCGCTTGTCGTTGAGCAGGTCGATGAACTGCACCGCCGCCGCCTCCATGCGCACGCCGATGGCCGCCGCGGACTTCACCCACAGCTCGGCGAGCTGGCGGTTGGACTGGCTGCCGGCGTTGTACTTGTACTCGATCGCGAGGGGCCGACCGTCCGGCTGGTCCCGCCAGCCGTCGCCGTTGCGGTCGACGTACCCGTAGAGGTCGAGGAGCGCCTTGGCCCGTGCCGGGTCGTGATCCTGCTGCGTGGTGCGGAAGGCGGGGTCGTAGCCCACGATGCCCGGCGGCAGGGGGCTCTGGGCGGCCATGGCCTGGCCCTTGCGCACGATGAAGATCTCCTGCCCGCGGTCGTGGGCGAGCACCAGCGCGCGGCGCAGCGCCACCTTCTCCGGCCCGTAGCCGCCCACCACCGCGTCCTCGACGTTGAAGACGTCGTAGGTGATCTCCGGGGCCTCCTCGCGGAACACCGCCACGCCCTGCCGCGCGAGCGAGGGCGCGAGCCGGCCGTTGGGCAGGACCTGCTCGATGAAGTCCGAGGGCGTCTCGTCGAGGAGGTCGTGCTCGCGGTTCACGAAGGCGAGGAAGCGCGGCTGCTCCTCCTCGATGGGGTAGATCTCCACGCGGTCGACGAGCGGCAGCCGCTTGCCGCGCAGGGCGTCGACGGCGGCGCGGTCGAACTCGTCGGCGGGGTCGGCCCAGCGCGGGTCCAGCTCGTAGCCGCGGTGGTTGGGGTTGCGCTCCAGCACGATCTTGGAGCGGCGCACCCACTCCTTGAGCACGAAGGGCCCGGTGCCCACCGGGTGGGCCATCGTGTCCTCGCCGTACGCCTCGATCACCTCGCGCGCCACGGGGACCACGTTGGGCATGGCGAGGACGTAGAGGAAGTTGAAGTCCGGCTCGGTGAGCTTGATGCTGATGGTGTAGCGGTCGCGCACCTCGAGCCCCGCGACCTTCGCGTCGTAATCCGGGCGCCCCGCCTTCTTCGCCGCGGCCGCGAACTCGTCCAGGCCGAGGACCTTGTGCTCGAAGAGCCACTCGTAGGGGCTCGCGTTGCGCGGGTCGCGGAAGCGCTTGATGGAATACTCGATGTCCTTCGCGACCAGCTCGCGCTTCTGCCCCTTGAAGGCCGGGTCGTCGGCGAAGAGGATGCCGGGGCGGATGCGGAAGGTGTAGCGCGTGCCGCCCTCCTCCGGCTGCGGCACCGCCTCGGCCGTGAGCGGCACCAGGCGAACGGGGCGCGCGAGGTAATCGTAGGTGAGCAGCGGCTCGAAGAGGTTCTCGCACACCCCGACCGAGTAGCGGTCGAAGATGCGCTGCGGGTCGAAGCCCGCCTCCGCCGTCCGGAACGCCATCCGCACCACCTTGGGCTCCACCGACCCCATGGCCGGCCCGGCCGCCGCGAGGGCGCAGGCGAGGCAGGCTGCGGCGAGGGTCAGGGCATGCTTCAAACCGGGGCTCCGGGCACGGGCAAATCGCGGATTATAGAGGAGAAACCGGTGCTGACCCATGGGGGACTGTCCCCGATTTTGGGGACTGTCCCCCATGGGTCAGATCGGGGACCGCTGATCGGGGACAGTCCCCAAAAGCGGGGACAGTCCCCGATCAGCGGAGGTAGCGGGCGCGCAGGTCGAGGTCGATGTCCACGTAGCGGTAGGCGTCGTGGATGAACTGGTGCTTGCGCCAGCCCAGCACCCACGGCTGGATGAGCTGGTTGCGCATGCGGTGGACGAAGGTCTTCCACGGGGCGTAGACGGCGACGACCCGCGCCATTTCCCGGTAGATGGCCACCCGCTCCGGCCCCGGCGGCACGGCGGCGGCCTGGTCGTAGAGCCGGTCGAAGGCCTCCAGCTGGAAGCAACCGTCGTTCGACGACCCGCAGTTGGGCCCGTAGAGCAGCTGGTAGAAGTTCTCTCCGTCCGGGAAATCCGCGTTCCAGGCGAGGTGCCAGTTGGAGAGCTGCCCCAGCTTGCTCTTCTTGCGCAGGTCCGGCCACTTGGCGACCTCCACTTCCATGCGCACCCCGATCGACTGCGTGGCCTTCATCCAGAGCTGGGTGAAGAGGCGGTCGAGCTGCGAGGGGGCCGTGGCGTAGTGGAAGACGAGCGGCCCGCCGTCCGGGCGGTCGCGCCAGCCGTCGCCGTCGCGGTCCACGTAGCCGTACATGTCCAGCAGCGCCTTCGCGCGCGCGACGTCGTGCGTGGGCCCCGTGGTGAAGTCCGGGTCGTGGCCCAGCACCCCGGGCGGCAGCGCCGTCCTCGCCTCCATCGCCGTGCCGTTGCGCACGAGGAAGATCTCCTCGCCGATGTCGTAGGAAAGCGAGATCGCCCGCCGCAGGGCGATGCGGTCCGGCGTGTAGCCGCCCCACACCGGGTCCTTCATGTTCCAGTACATGTAGGTGAGGTCGAGGTCCACCGAGGGGATGTACTTCACCCCCTTCTTCGCGAGCCACGGCGCGGGCCGGCCCTCGGGGATCGCCATGCTCTTGAACTCGTAGGGCAGGTTCACCCAGTCGAGCTCGCCGTTGAGGAAGGCGAGCCAGCGCGGCTGGCTCTCCTCGATCACGTAGATCTCCACGCGGTCGAGCTGCGGGATGCGCTTGCCCTTCATCTCGCGGTACAGGCGCTGCGAGACGGGGTCGTCGGCCGGGGGATCGGCCTCGAAGTACTCCTCGCGGTAGTTCGGGTTCCTCTCCAGCACGATGCGCGAGGACCGCCGCCACTCCTTCAGCACGAAGGGCCCCGTGCCCACCGGGTGCGCCCCGATGTCGGTGCCGTAGTGCTCCACCACCTCGCGGGCCTGCGCGCCCAGCGTGTTCATGGCGAGGATGTAGAGGAAGTTGTAGTCGGGCTTGGCAAGCCGGAAGCGGATCGTGTGCGCATCCAGCACCTGGATCCCCGGGATGGGCTTGTCGTAGTCCAGCCGCCCGGCCTTCTTTGCCTCGGCCGCGGCCGCGTCGATGCCCTCGATCCGCCCCTCCACGAGCCACGCGTTGGGCGAGGCGATCTTCGGGTCGATGAGGCGCTTCACGGCGAACTCGTAGTCGCGCGCGTGCAGCTCGCGCTTCACGCCGGCGAAGGCGGGGTCGTCGGCGAAGAAGATGCCCTTCTTCAGCCGCACCGTGTAGACGCGCCCGCCCTCGGTGACCTCCGGCATCTCCGCCGCCGTCTGCAGGCGCAGCTTGTACGGGCGCGCCAGCATGTCGTAGGTGAGCGGCGCCTCGAGGATCTCGTCGATCACCGTGTTGGAGTAGGTGTCGGAGGCGAACGCCGGGTCGAAGTTGGTCTCGGCGATGATGAAGGGCACCCGCAGCACCTTCTGCGTGTCGGCCGCAGCCCCGAGCGCGAACGCCGCCGCGGCGAGGCCCGTCGCGAGGCGAACCGGCAGTCGCGCGAGGCCCATCGTCAGCGGCTCGCCTGCGCGAGCACCGGCTGGTCGATGTCGACGTACTTCCAGAAGCCGCGCATCACCGGGTGGCGCCGGAAGCCGATGGTCCAGGGCTGCGAGAGGTCGGTGTAGATGCGGTGCACGCCCAGGCGCCACGGCGCGTAGACGAGGAAGAGACGGTTCATCTCGCGGTAGATTGCGTTTCGCTCCGGCCCGTCGGGCAGGCGCTTGGCCTCCTCGTAGAGGCGGTTGAACTCCGGCCGGTCGAAGCGCGAGTGGTTGGCCTGCCCGCCGTTGGGGCCGTAGAGCATCACGAAGAAGGCGTCGGCGTCGGGGATGGCCGCACTCCAGCCCAGGCCCCACATCTGCAGCTTGCCGGCCTTCGATTCCTTGAGGAGGTCGGGCCACTTCGCCTTCTTGAAGGCCATGTTGATGCCGATGGCGTCCATGTTCTTCTTCCAGTTCTCGTCCAGCGGCTTCTGCTGGGCCGAGGGCGCCGAGGCGTACTCGATGGTGAAGGGCTTGCACTCGTCCGCGGCCGACTTGCGCGGCAGGTCCCGCCAGCCGTCGCCGTTGCAGTCCACGTACCCGTACATGTCGAGCAGCGCCTTGGACTTGGCCGGGTCGTATTCCGTGGCGGTCGACCGGAAGTCGGGATCGTAGCCCAGCGCGCCGGGGCCGATGGGGCTGTGCGCGGTGATCGCCTGGTTCTTCCTCGCGATGCGGACCTCCGCGCCCACGTCCTGGCCCAGCACGATGGCGCGGCGAAGCGCCACCTTCTCCGGCTCGTAGCCGCCCACCACGGGGTCCTTCATCCCGAAGTACGAGTAGGTGAGCTCCATGCCGGCGGTGCGCTCCATGCGCACGCCGCGCTTGCGCAGGTTGGGCGCGAGCTCGTTGTTGGGCGTGGCGACGTTGGCGAACTCGTTGGGCACGCGCTCGAGGAAATCGAGCTCGTTGTTGAGGAAGGCGAGCCAGCGCGGCTGCGGCTCCTCGATCACGTAGACCTCGACCTTGTCCACCAGCGGCAGGCGCTTGCCCTTGAGGCGCGAGAGGATGAACTGCCCCGCCGCGTCGTCGGCCGGGGGCGTTCCGTCGAACAGGTCCTCGCGGTAGTTGGGGTTGGGCTCGAAGACCATCTTCGAGGAGCGCTTCCAGAACGCGAGCCGGAAGGGGCCCGTGCCCACCGGGTGCTCGGCGGTGCGGTCGCCGTAGTGCTCGACGACCTCGCGCGCCACGGCGCAGGTGAGGTTGCAGTAGGCGAGGTAGTAGAGGAAGTTGTAGTTGGGCTGCTTGAGGCGGATCTGGAAGGTGTAGCGGTCCAGCGCGCGCAGGCCCTCGGCCACGCGCTCGTAGTCCATGCGGTTGTTCTTGCGCGCATCGGCCAGGACCTCGTCCATGCCGACCATCTGGCCCTCGAACTGGTAGAGGTTGGGCGAGCGCTTGCGCGGGTCGAAGTGGCGCTTGATCGAGTAGACGTAGTCGTGGGCGGTGAGCTCGCGCTTCGCCCCCTTGAACGCCTCGTCGTCGGCGAAGTAGATGCCCGGCCGCACGCGCATCGTGTAAAGGGTGCCGTTCTCCGTCACTTCGGGCATCGCCGCGAGCGTGTTGGGGATGAGCTTGATGGGCCGGGCCAGGTAGTCGTAGGTGAGCGGCGGGTCGAAGATGTTGGCGATGACGTTGGAGGAGTAGAGGTCGGAGATCTCCACCGGGTCGAAGCCCGTCTCGGCGATCTCGAAGGCGTAGCGGAACACCTTGCCGCCTGCGGCGTGGGCGGCGGGCATTGCGAGGAGCAATGCCGCGGCAAGGGGTGCGAGAAGGCTCGCGAGCTTCATGGGCAGGGGACCTCCGGCGTGGGGCTTCGGGGGAGCGGGACCGGGAACAGGGTAGAATTCGACCCCGGACGCGGCCGAAAATTGCCGCAATTCTATTGGAAAGGGCGTCGCCGATGGGGTTCCTGCAGGGCAAGCGCATCCTGGTCACCGGGATGCTCTCCAACCGGTCCATCGCCTACGGCGTGGCCAGGGCGGCGGCGCGCGAGGGCGCGGAGCTCGCCTTCACCTACCAGGGCGAGGGCATCCGCGAGCGCGTGGCGGGCCTGGCGGCGGAATTCGGCGCCGCGCCCCTCTACCCCTGCGACGTGGCCGATGACGCGCAGATCGACGCGCTCTTCGCTTCCCTCGCGAAGCACTGGCCGGAGGGCTTCGACGGCCTGCTGCACGCCATCGCCTTCGCCCCGCGCGAGGCGCTCAAGGCCGAGTTCCACGAGAGCGTCACCCGCGAGGCCTTCCGCATCGCGCACGATATCTCCAGCTACAGCCTGGCGGCGCTCGCCAAGGGCGCGGCCCCGGCCATGGCTGCGCGCGGCGGCGGTTCCATCGTGACCCTCTCCTACCTCGGGGCGGTGCGTTCCATCCCGCACTACAACGTGATGGGGCTCGCCAAGGCGAGCCTGGAGGCCTGCGTGCGCTACCTCGCCATGGGCCTGGGGCCGCAGGGGATCCGCGTGAACGCCATCTCGGCGGGGCCCATCAAGACGCTGGCGGCGGCCGGCATCGGCGACTTCGGCAAGATCTTCCGCTTCGTCGAGAAGAACGCGCCGCTGCGCCGCAACGTGACCACCGAGGAGGTCGGCAACGCCGCGGCCTTCTTCCTCTCCGACCTCGCGAGCGGCATCACCGGCGAGGTGACCTACGTCGATTCCGGCTTCTCCACCACCACCGCCGGCCTCGCCGGCGAGGAGTAGAAAAGGGACAGGTTTCGGGGACGGTTCTGACGAACCGTCCCCAATGGGTGTCCCTACGGAGTGGGCTTGCGGTCGAAGGCTTCCTTGGAGACCTGCACGCCCACGCGGCCACGGAGGGTGGCGAGGGTGCTCTCCAGCTCGGCGAGCGCCAGGGTCTGCTTGAGCTGCTCGGCCAGCGCCTTGCGCTTGTCGTCGTCGATCTTGTCGACCTCGATCACCTTGGTGACCTTCACGAGCGAGTAGCCCATGGGCGTCGCGACGCCCACGACCGCGGGCAGCTGCTTCGCGTCGGCGCGGAAGACCTTGTCCAGCACCTGCGGCGGCAGCCCGCCGGGCTTCTGGCGGCTCACGGCGAGCGGCGCGGGCCACTTGAGGCCGGCGTCCTTGCCCTCGATCACGGCCTTGAGCTTCGTCTCGCCGTCGGCCACCGCGAGCTTCACGGCTTCCTCGCGCTTGAAGCGCTGCTCGATCGAGGCGCGCACGGTGTCGAACGGGCGCTGGTCGGCCGGCTTGTGCTCGACCACGCGCGCGGCGACCATGACGCTCGGCGCCACCTCGATGGCCGCGGTGTTGCGCTTGGCCTTGATGGCGTTGTCCGAGAAGATCTCCGCGAGGAGCTTCGGGTTGTTGAGCACGCCCGGCGCCGCCCCGCCCTTCGGGATCCAGCCCGACTGCTGCACCGCGAGTCCGAAGGCATCCGACGCGGGCTTGAGGCTCGTCGACTGCTCGTAGACGATGTTGGTGAGCCCCTCGGCCACCTCGGTGTAGCGGCGCGCGGCGACGCCCTTCTTCAGCTCCGCCTCGATCTCCGGGGTCGCCTCGGCGAGGCTCTTGCCCTTCTCCGGGCGGATGTCGGTCACGCGGATCACGTGCCAGCCGAAGTCGCTCTTCACCGGCCCCACGATCTCGTCCTTCTTCGCGCCGAAGGCGGCCTCCTCGAAGGGCTTCACCATGGCGCCACGGGCGAAGAACCCGAGGTCGCCGCCCTGCACGGCCGAGCCGGGGTCCTGCGACTGCTTCTTCGCGACCTCGGCGAACGACGCCGGCTTCCTGCGCACCTCGTCCGCGAGCGCCTTCGCCTTCTCCTCGACGGCCTTCTTCTCGGCCTCCGTGGCGTCCGGCTTCACGGTGAGCAGGATGTGGCTCGCGCGCCGCTCCTCGCGCTGCACGAAGCGCGACTTGTTCGCCTCGTAGAACTTCTTCACCTCCTCCGGGTCGGCCGGGGTCCTGGCCGCCAGCGCGTCCAGCGAGAGCTCCACGTACTCCACGCGCACCTGCTCGGGCACGGCGAACTCCTTGGCGCGCGCGTCGTAATAGGCCTTGAGCTGCTCCTCGGTGGGCTTCACGGAGGCCAGGAACGCCTCCGGCCCGATCGCCACCATGCTCACCTCGCGGCTCTGCTCGGAGAGGCGGATGAAGCCCTCCAGGGTCGCTCGCGGCACGATGGCCGTGCGCACGATCGCGTCGCGGTAGCGCGAAAGGCGCATCTCGTCGCGCAGCAGCTCGTCCAGGCCCACCACCGAATAGCCCTGCGCCCGCGCGATGGCCTCGTAGCGCTCGCGGGAGAACTTGCCGTCCTCCTGGAAGGCGGGCTCGTTGGCGATGCGGTCGGCGAGCGCCTTGTCGTCGATGGACACGCCCGCGCGCCGCGCGCCCTGCGAGACGAGGCGCTCGTTGATCACGCGGTCTAGCACGGAGCGGCGAAGCTCCGGGTTCTCCATGATCGACTGGTCGAAGTTCCGCCCGAACTGGGCCGCGAGCGTCTCCTGCTGCTGGCGCAGGGCCGTGTCGAAATCCTGCTGGCTCACCCGCAGGTCGCCCACGGTGGCGACCGTGTCGCCGCCCAGCGGGGTGCGGAAGTAGTAGTCGATGCCGAAGAGCCCGAAGGGGATGATGAGGAAGATCGCGAAGAGGAACTTGACGATCCTGTACTGGGCGAACGTGCGAATCTTGTCGAGCATGCTCTGGCGCCTTCAGGGCCCGGCGGGGCGGGCGTTCAAACGAAAAGGGCGAACCCGCACGGGTTCGCCCTGGTGGACTGGCGGAGTGGACGGGACTCGAACCCGCGACCCCCGGCGTGACAGGCCGGTATTCTAACCAACTGAACTACCACTCCCGAAAATCTGCCGACTGCTGGTGGGTGCTGAGGGTCTCGAACCCCCGACATTCGCCTTGTAAGGGCGACGCTCTACCAACTGAGCTAAGCACCCGGGAAGCCCATTAGTTTAATGCATCCCGGAGCGCTTTTCCAGCCCGGAACTTGGGCACCTTGGCGGCCTTGATCTTGATGGGCGCGCCGGTGCGGGGGTTCCTGCCCGAGCGCGAGGCGCGCCGGCCCACGTGGAAGGTGCCGAAGCCCACCAGGCTCACGGGCTGGCCCTTGCGCAGCGAGGTGCGGATGGCCGCGAGCGCCCCCTCGAGGGCGCGGCCGGCGGCCGCCTTGGAGATGTCGGCGCTCTTGGCGATCGCCTCGATGAGATCCGTCTTGTTCACGTCTTGCTCCCTTGCGATGGTTCGGGGTTGTCCTCAGTGCTTCACGACCAGGCTCTCGCCGGCCGGGGCGGGCGCCGCGGGCGGCGGGCTGGCCGGGGCGGCCTCGGCGACGGGCACGGGCCGCGTCTCGAGCGCGCGCTCCAGGACCTCGTCGATCCAGCGCACGGGCAGGATCTCGATCTGGCCCTTCACTTCCTCCGGCAGCTCCTCGGCGAGGTCCTTCACGTTCTCGTGCGGGATGAGCACCGTCTTCACGCCGCCGCGGTGGGCCGCGAGCAGCTTCTCCTTGAGCCCGCCGATGGGCAGCACCTCGCCGCGCAGCGTGATCTCGCCGGTCATGGCGACGTCGCAGCGCACCGGGATGCCCGTGAGCACCGAGACCAGCGCCGTGGTGATGGCGATGCCGGCGCTCGGGCCGTCCTTCGGGGTGGCCCCCTCCGGCAGGTGGATGTGCAGGTCCATGTTCTGGTGGAAGTCCTCGGCGATGCCCAGGCGCTTGGCGCGCGCGCGCACGACCGAGATGGCGGCCTTGATGGACTCCTGCATCACCTCGCCCAGCTTGCCGGTGGTGACGGTGTTGCCCTTGCCGGGGAGCTTGGCCGCCTCCACGGTGAGGAGCTCGCCGCCGACTTCCGTCCACGCGAGGCCGGTGACCTGGCCCACCTGGTTCTCCTTCTCGGCGATGCCGTAGGTGTACTTGCGCACGCCCAGGTACTTGTCGAGGTTCTTCGCGTTGACCGTGACCGTGGCGCCGTCCTTCTTCCGGATGAGGATCGACTTGACCACCTTGCGGCAGATCTTGGCCAGCTCCCGGTCGAAGCCGCGCACGCCCGCCTCGCGCGTGTAGTAGCGCGCGATGTCGCGAAGGGCCGAATCCGTCACCGCGAGCTCGCCTGCCTTGAGGCCGTTGGCCTTGAGCTGCTTGGGCAGCAGGTACTCCTTGGCGATGTGCACCTTCTCGTTCTCGGTGTAGCCCGAGAGGCGGATCACCTCCATGCGGTCGAGCAGCGGCGCCGGGATGTTGAGCGTGTTGGCGGTCGCCACGAACATCACGTCGGAGAGGTCGTACTCCACCTCGACGTAATGGTCGACGAAGGTGTGGTTCTGCTCGGGGTCGAGCACCTCCAGCAGCGCCGAGGACGGGTCGCCGCGGAAGTCCATGCCCATCTTGTCGACCTCGTCGAGGAGGAAGAGCGGGTTCCTCACGCCGACCTTCGACATGTTCTGCAGGATCTTGCCGGGCATCGAGCCGATGTAGGTGCGGCGGTGGCCGCGGATCTCGGCCTCGTCCCTCACGCCGCCCAGCGACATGCGCATGAACTTGCGGTTGGTCGCGCGCGCGATCGACTGGCCCAGCGACGTCTTGCCCACGCCGGGGGGGCCCACGAGGCAGAGGATCGGGGCCTTCAGCTTGTCCACGCGGCTCTGCACCGCGAGGTACTCGACGATGCGCTCCTTCACCTTGCCGAGCCCGTAGTGGTCGGCGTCGAGAATCTTCTCGGAGTTCTTGAGGTCGGTGGAGACCTTGGTCTTCTTCTTCCACGGCAGGCCGATGAGGGTGTCGATGTAGTTCCTCACCACCGTCGCCTCGGCGGACATGGGCGACATGAGCTTGAGCTTCTTCAGCTCCGCCTCCGCCTTCACGCGCGCCTCCTTGGGCATGTGCGCGGCCTTGATCTTCTTCTCCAGCTCGTCGAGGTCGGCGCCCTCCTCGGCGTCGCCCAGCTCCTTCTGGATGGCCTTCACCTGCTCGTTCAGGTAGTACTCGCGCTGGCTCTTCTCCATCTGGCGCTTCACGCGCCCGCGGATGCGCTTCTCCACCTGCATGATGTCGATCTCGGTCTCGAGGAGCTGCAGGAGCTGCTCGAGGCGGCGCGCGACGATGAACATCTCGAGGATCTGCTGCTTCTGCTCGAGCTTGAGCGGCAGGTGCGCGGCGATGGTGTCCGAGAGCCGCCCGGCGCCGTCGATCCCGGAGAGCGAGGTGAGCACCTCGGGCGGGATCTTCTTGTTCAGCTTCACGTACTGGTCGAACTGCGTGAGCAGCGTGCGGCGCATGGCCTCGACCTCGGTGGAGTCGGCCTCGTCCACGACGATGGGCTCGATCTCGGCCTCGAAGTTGGCCTTCTCGGTGAGCACGCGCACGATGCCGGCGCGCTGCACGCCCTCCACCAGCACCTTCACCGTGCCGTCGGGGAGCTTGAGCATCTGCAGGATCGTGGAGACCGTGCCCACGGCGTAGAGGTCCTCGGGCGCGGGCTCGTCCTTGGCGGCGGATTTCTGCGCGACGAGGACGACGTTCTTGCCCTCTTCCATCGCGGCCTCCAGCGCCTTGATGGACTTGGGGCGGCCCACGAAGAGCGGGATGACCATGTGCGGGAATACCACCACGTCGCGCAGGGGCAACAGCGGCAGCACGCGGGATTCGGGGGTGGGGGTGGTCATGGGAGCTTCCTGGGAGGTGTTCGACAATGTTACATGGGGACGGGGCCCCGTGAGGTCAAGCCCCGCGCAGGCCGCCGTTCAGCGTGGGATTCGCGGGGCCCGCTACTGGCCGCCGGCGACTTTCGGCTGGTCCGCGTAGATGAGCAGCGGCTTGGTGTCGCCGTTGATGGCGCCCTCGTCCACGACCACCTTCTGGACGTTGGAGAGCGAGGGCAGGTCGAACATGATGTCGAGCAGCGCGTGCTCGATGATGGAGCGAAGGCCCCGCGCGCCGGTGCGCCGCTCCAGCGCCCGCTTGGCGATCGCGGTGAGGGCGTTGTCGCGGTACTCGAGCTCCACGCCCTCCATGGCCAGCAGCTTCTGGTACTGCTTCACCAGCGCGTTCTTGGGCTCGGTGAGGATCTTCACCAGCGCCGCGGCGTCGAGCTCCTCGAGCACCGCCACCACCGGCAGCCGCCCCACGAACTCGGGGATGAGGCCGTACTTGATGAGGTCCTCGGGCTCGACCTCCTGCATGAGGCTGTTGAGCTCCTTGCGGTCCGAGTTGGAGCGCACCTGCGCGCCGAAGCCCATGCCGGACTTGTCGGTGCGCATCTGGATCACCTTGTCCAGGCCCGAGAACGCCCCGCCGCAGATGAAGAGGATGTTCGTGGTGTCGACCTGCACGAACTCCTGGTTGGGGTGCTTGCGGCCGCCCTGCGGGGGGACGGAGGCGATGGTGCCCTCGATGAGCTTCAGCAGCGCCTGCTGCACGCCCTCCCCGCTCACGTCGCGGGTGATGGAGGGGTTGTCGCTCTTCCGGGAGATCTTGTCGATCTCGTCGATGTAGACGATGCCGCGCTGCGCCTTCTCGACGTCGTAGTCGCACTTCTGCAGGAGCTTCTGGATGATGTTCTCGACGTCCTCGCCGACGTAGCCCGCCTCCGTGAGCGTGGTCGCGTCGGCGATCACGAAGGGGACGTTCAGCAGCCGCGCGAGCGTCTGCGCGAGCAGCGTCTTGCCGGAGCCCGTGGGCCCGATCAGCAGGATGTTGGATTTCGCGAGCTCGACCTCGTCCTGCCGGCCGCCGGTCTTCAGGCGCTTGTAGTGGTTGTAGACCGCCACGGCGAGGATCTTCTTCGCCTGCACCTGGCCGATCACGTACTGGTCGAGGATGTCGCAGATCTCGTGCGGGCTGGGGAGGTCGCTCTTGGCGGCCTTGGCGGTCGCGTCCGGCGCCGCCTCCTCGCGGATGATGTCGTTGCAGAGGTCGATGCACTCGTCGCAGATGAACACGGACGGGCCGGCGATGAGCTTCCTCACCTCGTGCTGGCTCTTGCCGCAGAAGGAGCAGTACAGGAGCTTCTCGCCGCCGACCTTTTCCGTCATCGCGTTTCCCCGCGCCCCGTCAGCCCGCGGCCTGCGCGCGGTTGGTGAGGACCTTGTCGACCAGGCCGTACTTTACCGCCTCTTCCGACCCCATGAAATTGTCGCGGTCGGTGTCGCGGTCGATCACCTCGATGGGCTGGCCCGTGTGCTGCGCCATCATCTCGTTCAGGCGCCGCTTGAGGTACAGGACCTCCTTCGCGTGGATCTCGATGTCGGAGGCCTGGCCGGAGAACCCGCCGGAGGGCTGGTGGATCATCACGCGCGAGTTGGGCAGGATGAAGCGCTTGCCCTTGGCGCCGGCGGCCAGCAGGAACGCCCCCATGCTCGCGGCGAGCCCGGTGCAGAGGGTGGAGACGTCCGGCTTGATGAACTGCATCGTGTCGTAGATGGCGAGCCCCGCCGAGACGCTGCCGCCGGGCGAGTTGATGTAGAGGTTGATGTCCTTGTCGGGGTTCTCGCTCTCGAGGAACAGGAGCTGCGCCACGATCAGGTTGGCCATCGAGTCGTTGATGGGCCCGACGAGGAAGATCACGCGCTCCTTGAGCAGGCGCGAATAGATGTCGTAGGCGCGCTCGCCGCGCCCCGACTGCTCGATCACCATCGGGATGAGGCCCAGGCCCACGGGCCCCTGGTATTCGTCTCTCAAGCGGTTCTCCTCGTGTCTCAGGGCTTCTTCGTGCCCATCAGCTCGTCGAAGGGGGTGACCTGGTCCTCCACCTTCATCCGCGCGAGCGACCATTCTACGACGTTGTCCTCCATCACGAGCGCCTCGACTTCGGCCATGCGCTCGGGCTGGCCGTAGAACCAGCGCACCATCTCGGCGGGCTGCTCGAAGCTCTCGGCGTGCTCCTCGATCACCTTGCGCACCTGCTCGGGGCGCGCGGAGAGGTCGTTCTTCCGCACGAGGTCGGCGACCAGCAGGCCCAGCGTCACGCGGCTCCTCGCGCGGTCGGCGAAGAGGTCGGCCGGGAGCTGGATGCCCTCGGTCGTCATGCCGCGCTGCTTGAGGTCGGCCACGGCCAGCTCCTGCATGCGGGCGATCTCGGCGTCCATGAGGGCGCGCGGCACCTCGAAGGTGGCGCTCGAGACGAGGCCGGCCATCACCTGGTCCTTCACGCGCGACTGCACGCGCTTCTTCACCTCGCGCTCGACGTTCTGGCGGATCTCGGCGCGCATGCGGGCGACGTCGCCGTCCTCCACGCCGAGGCTCTTCGCGAACTCCGCGTCCACCGGGGGGAGCTTCGGCTCGGCCACCTGGTTCACCTTGACGGAGAACTCCGCCGTCTTGCCCTTGAGGTGATCGACGTAGTCCTCGGGGAAGGTGATCGGGAAGGTCTTCTCGCCGCCTTCGGCCAGCCCCTTCAGGGCCGCCTCGAAGTCGGGGAGCATGCGGCCCTCTCCCAGCACCACGGTGAAGTTCTGGCCCTTGCCGCCGTCGAAGGGGGCGCCGTCCACCTTGCCCTCGAAGTCGATGTTCACGAGGTCGCCGTCGGCGGCCCCGCGCGTGACGGGCTCGTACTTGGCGCGCTGCTTCCGGAGCGTCTCGATGGTGGCGTCGACGTCCTTCTCCTCCACCGCCGTCACCGGGCGCTTCACCTCGGCCGAGGAGAGCTCCCCCATGGTGATGTCGGGATAGACCTCGAAGACCGCCTGGAACTCGAAGGCCTCCGTGTCGGCGCCGCCGGTCACGGGCTCGAAGCGCGGCATGCCGGCCACGCGGAAGTTGTTCGTGCGCACGGCCTCGGCGAAGAGGCGCTGCACGCTTTCCGAGAGCGCTTCCTGGCGCACCTGGAAGCCGTAGTGGCGCTCCACCATCTTGATGGGCACCTTGCCGGGACGGAAGCCCTGCATCTTCACCGTGCGGGCGAGCTTCCTGATGCGGTCGGCGATGTCCGCCTCCAGCGCCGCGACGGGCACCGCCACCTTCAGTTGCCGCTCGAGCGGGCTCGGTTTCGTTTCGACTGCCTGCTGCATGTGGATAGTCCTGTGAGGTTTTCCCGGGTCACCGTCGCGAGGGGCGACCCGTTGCCGGTCGCGGAGCGGGCCGGCGGGGCTGCCGCCGGCCGGTCGAGATTGGTGCGAAAGAAGGGACTCGAACCCCCATGCCTTTCGGCGCCGGAACCTAAATCCGGTGCGTCTACCAATTCCGCCACTTTCGCGGTGAGACGCGAATTATACCCGAAGCCGGGCCGCGCCCGAGACCGCGCATGGGGCCGCCCCGGACCGATATAATCCCGAAAATTCAAGCGTTTCCCGCCCTCCCCTTGCCGGTCGAGCACTACGAGAACTTCCCCGTCGCCTCCTGGTTGCTGCCGGCCCGCCTGCGCACCCCGATCGAGGCGATCTACGCCTTCGCCCGCAGCGCCGACGACTTCGCCGACGAGGGCGACCGGCCCGACGCCGAGCGCCTGGCGCTCCTCGACGGCTATGCGCGCAACCTCGACCGCATCGGCCGCCGCGAGCGCCCCGACGACCCCGTCTTCTCGCGCCTGCACGACGCCATCGTCGCCCACGACTTGCCGCTCGCCCTCTTCCACGACCTGCTGGACGCCTTCCGCCAGGACGTGACCAAGAAGCGCTATGCCACCTTCGACGAGCTGATGGACTACTGCCGCCGCTCGGCCGACCCGGTGGGGCGGCTGCTGCTCGCACTTTTCCGCAAGAACGACCCGGCGAACCTGCGCGACTCGGACGCCATCTGCTCCAGCCTGCAGCTCATCAACCACTGGCAGGACGTGGCCGTGGACTGGGGCAAGGGCCGCGTCTACCTGCCGCAGGAGGACCTCGAGCGCTTCGGCGTCACCGAGGCGCAGCTCGCCGCCGGCCGGGCCGACTTTGCCTGGGGCGACCTCATGCGCTTCCAGTGCCAGCGCGCGCGGGCCATGATGCGCGCGGGCACGCCGCTGGGGTCGCGACTGCCGGGCCGCATGGGCCTCGAGATCCGCGCCATCTGCGCCGGGGGCCTGCGCATCCTCGACCGCATCGAGGCCGTGCAGGGCGACGTCTTCGCCCACCGCCCGGTGTTGAAGGCCGGGGACTGGGGGCGCATCCTGTGGAAAGCGATCTTCTGGAGGCCCATGCCCGTCGGCATGGCCGCCCCATGACTCCCGACGACTACTGCCAGCAGAAGGCGGCCGCCAGCGGCTCGAGCTTCTACTACAGCTTCCTCTTCCTGCCCGCGGAGAAGCGCCGGGCCATCACGGCCTTCTACGCCTTCTGCCGCGAGGTGGACGACGTGGCCGACGAGGCGAGCGACCTGGACGTCGCGCGCGCCAAGCTCGCGTGGTGGCGCACCGAGGTCGCCGACCTGATGGCCGGCCACCCCTCGCACCCGGTCACGAAGGCGCTCGCCCCGTTCGTGGCGCCCATGGGCATCGACGGCGCGCGCATGAACGAGATCATCGACGGCATGGAGATGGACCTCGTGCGCCACCGCTACGCCGATTTCGAGGAGCTCAGGCTCTACTGCCACCGCGCGGCCGGCGTCGTGGGCCAGCTCTCGGCCGGCATCTTCGGCTACCGCCACGCCGCCACCCTCGAGTACGCCGAGGAGCTGGGCCTCGCCTTCCAGCTCACCAACATCATCCGCGACGTGGGCGAGGACGCGCGCCGCGGCCGCGTGTACCTCCCGGCCGACGAGCTCGCGCGCCACGGCCTCACGGTGGAGGACATCCTCTCGCGCCGCGGCGGCGAGGCCTTCCGCGCCGTGATGGCCGGGCAGGCCGACCGGGCGGAAGCCACCTACGCGCGAGCCATCGCGAGGCTGCACCCCGAGGACCGCCGCAACCAGCGCGCCGGGCTCATCATGGCCGCGATCTACCGCACCTTGCTCGCCGAGATCCGCCGCGACGGCTTCCCGGTGCTCGAGGGCCGCGTCTCCCTCACCCCGATCCGCAAGCTCTGGATCGCGTGGAAGACCTGGATCGGGGGCTGAGGCGTTGGCCACCGGTCGCATCGCCGTCATCGGGGCGGGTTACTCGGGCATTGCCGCGGCGGTCGCGCTCGTGCAGGCCGGCGCCCCCGTCACGCTCTTCGACGCCAACCGCACGGCCGGCGGGCGGGCGCGGCGCGTGGAGTACCGCGGCACCACGCTCGACAACGGCCAGCACGTCCTGCTGGGCGCCTACCGCGAGACGCTCGCCCTGATGGAGGCCGTCGGCGTCCCCGCGAGCGCCGTGCGCCGCCACCGCCTCGCGATCCACTACCCCGGCGCGCTCGATTTCGCCGCGCCGGGGCTGCCCGCGCCGCTGCACCTGGCCACGGCGCTCGCGCTGGCCCGCGGGCTCTCGGCCGGGGAACGCCTGGCGGCGATGCGGCTCTCGATGGCGCTGCGGCGCGCGGAGGCCGCGGCGACCCCCGGCGAGACGGTGGCCGGTTTCCTCGCGCGGCTCGGGCAGCCCGAGCGGCTGCGGCGGCTGCTGTGGGAGCCGCTCTGCGTGGCGGCGCTCAACACGCCGGCCGAGCGGGCCGACGCCGCCGTCTTCGCGCGCGTGCTGCGCGACGCGCTCCTGCGGCGCCGCGAGGATTCCGACCTCCTCCTTCCGGCGTGGGACCTCTCGACGCTGCTGCCCGACCCGGCCATCGCGTGGCTGGGCGAGCGCGGCACCGAGATCGTGCTGGGCGCGCGCGTGCAGTCGCTCGCCCGCGCGGGCGATGGCTGGCGGCTCGCGACGCCCGAGGGCGCGCGCGCCTTCGACGGCGTGGTTTGCGCGACGGCCCCCTACGAGGCGGCCGCGCTACTCGGGGGCGTCCCCGCGCTCGCGCCGCTGGCCGCGCGGCTCTCGGCCATCGCGCACGAGCCCATCACCACCGTGTACCTGCAATACGACGCGCGCGCGACGCTGCCCTTCCCCATGACGGGCGTGGAAAGCGGGCACGCGCAGTGGCTCTTCGACCGCGAGGCCCTCGGCGGCCCGCGCGGGCTGGTGGCCGCGGTGATCTCGGCCTCGCGCGCGCAGGCCGCGCTGGACCACGACGTGCTCGCCACCGCCGTGCACCGCGAGGTCGAGCGGCTCGGCGGCACCATCGACCCGCCGCGATGGACGAAGGTGATCACCGAGAAGCGCGCCACCTTCGCCTGCGTGCCGGGCGCCTTCCGCCCGCCGGCGGAAACGGGCGAGCCCGGGCTGGTGCTGGCCGGCGACTACACCGAGGGGCCCTACCCCGCCACCCTGGAGGCGGCCGTCGCGAGCGGCCTGCGCGCCGCCGCCCATTTCACGAACAGGCAGACGACATGAACGACAAGACGACGATTTCCGCGAGCTGGCAGGCGCCGGCCGGCTTCCTGAAGGACCGCGTGGTGCTGGTGACCGGCGCCGGGCGCGGGCTGGGGCGCGCGGTCGCGTTGGCGTGCGCCGCCCACGGGGCCACCGTGGCGCTGCTGGGCAGGAAGCCCGACGCGCTCACCGGGACCTACGACGCCATCGTGGCCGCGGGGGGCGCGGAGCCCGTCGCCATCCCGCTGGACCTCGCCGGCGCGGGCGACCGCGAGTTCGAGACGCTCGCGGGGATGCTGCGCCACGACATGAAGCGCCTGGACGCGATCGTGCACTGCGCCGTGCACTTCACGCCGCTCATCCCGCTGCGCGACCAGCCGCTGGAGCAGTGCCTCGCGCACCTGCGCGTGAACCTCGCCGCGCCCTTCGCCCTCACGCGCGCCTGCCTGCCGATGCTGGAAGCCGCCCCCGACGGCGCGGTGGTGTTCACGGCCGAGACGCACGCCTTCCACCCCGCCGCCTACTGGGGCGCGTTCGCCGTCTCGAAGGCCGGGCTCGGGACGCTGGCCGCCATCTGGGCCGACGAGTGCGAGCAGGCCGGCAAGCCCCGCTTCCACGTGGTGGTGCCCGGCCCCGTGGCCACGCCGCAGCGCGCCCAGAGCCACCCGGGCGAGAACCGCGCGGCCCTGCCATCGGCCGAAAGCGTCGCGCACGCCTACCTGCGCCTGCTCGGGCCCGAGGGACGGTCCTGCGGAAGCCTCCCGCTGGATATCGTGACTTAATCCACAGGCATCCTCGGCGGGAATCGGCTAAACTAAGTCTTTGCCGAACTTCGCTCGGTAAGTCCTTTTTTTTAAAGCAATAAACACTCTGGAGGGAGGCGGCGCACCGCCGTACCAGGTCGCTCGATGCTCGATCAGGCCAACCGGACATTCATCTGCAGCGTCGTGTTCATCGACCTCGTCGGCTATTCCAAGAAGCCGGTGGCCGAGCAGATCCGCCTGAAGACCAGCCTCACGAACAACCTCTCCGAGGCCATCAAGGACATCCCGGTGAACGACCGCATCATCCTCGACACCGGGGATGGCGCGGCGCTCTCGTTCCTCGGCGACCCCGAGGACGCGCTCTTCACCACGCTGTCGCTGCGCGAGGCGATGGTGCGCGAGAACCAGACCGCCACCCAGATCGAGGAAGGCGGCGACGACGCCGTGCGCATGGGCATCAACCTCGGCCCGGTGAAGCTGGTGAAGGACATCAACGGGCACCCCAACATCATCGGCGACGGCATCAACGTGGCGCAGCGCATCATGAGCTTCGCGCGCCCCGGCCAGATCGTGGTGTCGCGCTCGTACTACGACGTGGTGTCCAACCTCGCGAGCGAGTACGCCAAGCTCTTCACCTACGAGGGCTCGCGCACCGACAAGCACGTGCGCGAGCACGAGATCTACGTGGTGGGCCACAACGAGGGCGCGCTCAAGAAGGCCAAGGACAGCATGAAGGACCGGGCCGCGACCACGAGCACCAACGTGAAGCGCACGGCCTCCGCGACCGGCCCCGTGGGCTCGGCCACCGTCACCCTCACCATCCCCAACTTCGCGCAGGACAAGAAGAAGCTCACCCTGGTGGCCGGGGTGCTCGCCGGCGTGGTCGCGGTGCTGGGCTATCTCGTCGTGACGAAGAAGGGCGAGGCGCCGCCCGCGGTCGCCGCCCTCACCGCGCCGGACACCCCGCAATCCACGACGCCACCCGCGCCAGTGCCCACCGCGGAGGCGCCCAAGGCGGCCCCGGCCAGCGGCGCGGACGGGAAGCACGCCGAGCCCGCCAAGCCCGCCGCCGAGCCCGCCAAGCCCGCCGAGCCGCCCAAGCCCGCGGGCCCCGCCGTGCACCAGAAGGCAGAGCCCGCCAAGCCCGCGGAGCCCGCCAAGGGCGATGCCGGCAAGCCCTCGGAGCCCGCCAAGCCCGCCGCGCCCGCCGTCCCGCCCGCCACCGTCGTCTTCGCCATCCAGCCGTGGGGCGAGGTGTTCGTGAACGGCAAGTCCGGCGGCGTGAGCCCGCCCATGAAGTCGATGAAGCTCGCGCCGGGCAAGTACAAGATCGAGATCCGGAACACCACCTTCGCCGCCCACACCGAGTCGATCGAGGTGAAGTCGCGCGACGAGCTCACCATCCGGCACCGGTTCCAGTGATGCGAAGCCTTGCCGCCCTCCGCCACGCCTGCGCGGCCGCCCTCGTCGCGGCGCTCGCCGCGTGCGCGCCGGTGCCGCCGAAGGACGCCCCCAAGCCCGTCGTGGCGCCGCAGATCACCGAGGACTCGCTGCGCGCCCGCGCGCAGGAGCAGCTCGCCACGGGGCTCAAGCTCTACGACGCCGGCGATTTCGACGGCGCGGCGAAGAGCTTCTCGGCCTCGCTGGACCACGGCCTGCTGGACCGCGTCGACCAGAGCCGCGCGCGCAAGTACCTCGCCTTCATCCACTGCGTGGGCAACCGCGAGCCGCAGTGCGCCGCGGAGTTCCGCAAGGCCTTCGAGATCAACCCCGCGTTCGTGCTCACCGCGGCCGAGGACGGCCACCCGATCTGGGGCCCGGTGTACCGCACGGTGCGCGCGACCCTCATCGCCGAGCGCGAGGCGGCCGAGGGCAAGCCCAAGGCGGCGCTCGCCAAGGCCGAGCAGTTGCTGGTCGACGGCCTCGTGAAGTACGACGCGGGCGAGTACGCCGAGGCGCACAAGCTCCTCGAGGGCGCCTTCGCCGAGGGGCTCAAGGAGAAGAAGGACCAGGTGCGCGCCCTCAAGCACGCGGCCTTCAGCCTGTGCCTGCTCAACCGCTGGCCGGCGTGCCGCGCGGAGTTCATCCGCATCTACGACATCGACCCCGACTTCGACCTCACCCCCGCGGAGGCCGGCCACCCGTCGTGGACGCGCACTTTCGCCGGGGCGAAGGCCCAGGCCAAGAAGGCGCTCGCCGAGAAGGCCAAGAAGAAGGCGCCATGATCCCGAGCCTCGGGCGGTACCGGATAGTCGCCGAGATCGGCCAGGGCGCGATGGGCACGGTCTACAAGGCCGTCGACCCGATCATCGACCGCACGGTCGCGATCAAGACGATCAACCTGAACCTCTCGCGGCAGGAGCTCGAGGAGTACGAGGCGCGCTTCCAGCAGGAGATCAAGGCGGCCGGGCGGCTGAACCACCCGAACATCGTCACGATCTACGACGTCGGCAAGAACGACCAGGTCGCCTACATGGCGATGGAGTTCCTCGAGGGCAAGGAGCTCAAGGACCTCATCGCCACCGGGCAGCTGCCGCCCACCGAGCAGGTGGTGGACATCATCGCGCAGGTGGCCGACGGGCTGTGGTTCGCGCACCAGCAGGACATCGTGCACCGCGACGTGAAGCCCTCCAACATCATGGTGCTCAAGGGCGGGATCGCGAAGATCACCGACTTCGGCATCGCGCGGCTGCCGAATTCCGCCGTGAAGACGATGACGGGGCTGATCCTGGGCTCGCCCCGCTACATGTCGCCGGAGCAGGTGATCGGCAAGTCGCTCGACACGCGCACCGACATCTTCTCCCTGGGCGTGGTGCTCTACGAGGCGCTCACGGGGCAGGCGCCGTTCGACGGCGACAACGTGAACGCGATCATGTACGCGACGGTGAACACGGCGCCGCCGCCGCCGTCGATGCACAACCGCAACGTCCCTGCGATGCTGGATCTCATCGTGGCCAAGGCGATGGCCAAGGCCGTGGACGACCGCTACCAGACGGTGAAGGAGTTCGCCGACGACCTGCGCGAGGTGCGGCGGCAACTCGACTCCGCCAAGCCTTCGGTCGCGCTGAAGGCCCGGTCGGCGCCGCCGCCGCGGCCGGCGCCCGAGGCACTCGCACCCGACGTCTCGACCATCCCGCTCGCCGAGCCCAAGCTCGACAAGGCCGCGGTGAAGGACGACGAGAGCACCAAGCCGCTGGGGATCGCCAAGGGGTTCGACTCCTTCGACGCGACGCTCCGGCTCGCCTCGATGACGAACCAGACCGAGGAGTTCGAGGAGTACATCACGGCGACGCAGAAGATGCGCGCCTACCGCGGCCGGATCGAGCCGGGCAGCCCGCTCGCCCCCGCCGTGCCGCCGCCGGCCGCGCAGGACCCCGCGCCGCCCGAGCCCGAGCAGCCCCGCTTCAAGCCCATCCCCCGCTTCGCCGCCCCGCCGCCCGAGGCGCGCCAGGCCGCCCCCGACTTCCCCGAGAGCACCGGCTCCAACGCCCCGGCGCTCATCGCGATCGTCGTCCTCTCGATCGCGGCCATCGCCCTCCTCGTCACCCTCCTCATCAAGTAGGGACGTACCCCGGGGACGTACCCGCGGGACGTACCCGCGGGACAGACCCGCGGGACAGACCCGCGGGTACGTCCCAGGAAGGCCACGGAGCACGCACACTCCACCGCGCTTGCTCGCGTATAGGAACCGTCCCCAATTACCGGTCGACGGCGTCGGAGAGGCGGTCGACGGCGATGACCTCGATGCCCTCGATGCGCTGCCTCGGCTTGTTGGCCGTGGGGACGATGGCGTGGGTGAAGCCGAGCTTGGCTGCCTCGCGAAGCCGCTCCTGCCCGCGCTGCACGGGCCGCACCTCGCCCGCGAGCCCCACCTCGCCGAACACGACGTGCTTCGCCGGCAGCGCCTTGTTGCGCAGGCTCGAGACGATGGCGAGCGTGACGGCGAGATCCGCCCCCGGCTCCGCGATCCGCACGCCGCCCACCGCGTTCACGAAGACATCCTGGTCGAATAGCGCGATCCCCGCGTGCCGGTGCAGCACCGCGAGCAGCATCGCGAGGCGGTTCTGCTCCAGGCCGACGGTCAACCGCCGCGGCTGCGGGCTGTGCGCCTCGTCCACGAGCGCCTGCAGCTCCACCAGCAGCGGCCGCGTCCCCTCCTGCGTGACCATCACGCACGACCCCGGAACATCCGCCCGGTGGTGCGAAAGGAACAACGCCGAGGGGTTCGTCACCTCCCGCAGGCCCTTCTCCGTCATCGCGAAGACGCCCATCTCGTTCACGGCGCCGAAGCGGTTCTTGAACGCGCGGATGAGCCGGAAGCTCGTGTGCGTGTCGCCCTCGAAGTAGAGCACCGTGTCGACCATGTGCTCGAGCACGCGAGGGCCCGCGAGCGCGCCCTCCTTCGTGACGTGCCCCACGAACACGATCGCCGTGCCCGACTGCTTGGCCACGCGCGTGAGCTGCGCGGCACATTCGCGCACCTGCGCCACCGACCCCGGCGCCGAGGTGAGCGCGGAGGAATAGAGCGTCTGGATGGAATCGATCACCGCCACCCGGGGCTTCAAAGACGCGATCGTCGCCTGCACCTTCTCCAGCTCGATCTCGGGCAGCAGCCGGATCTTCGACGCGTTCACCTCCAGCCGCCGCGCCCGCAGCGCCACCTGCTGCGCGCTCTCCTCGCCCGTCACGTAGAGCACGCCGCCCTGCTCCGCCAGCCGCGCCGCCGCCTGCAGCAGCAGCGTCGACTTGCCGATGCCCGGGTCGCCGCCGATCAGCACCACGCCGCCCTCGACCATGCCGCCGCCCAGCACGCGGTCGAACTCCCCGATGAGCGTGGGCATGCGCGGGAAGTCCTTCGCCTCCACCTCCGAGAGCGTGACGACCTCCCCCGCGCCGCCCAGCGAGGCGAAGCGGTTGGCGCCCGCGCCCTTGCCGGGCTCGACCACGGATTCGACGAGCGTGTTCCACGCGTCGCAGTGCGGGCACTGGCCCTGCCACTTGGGCGACTGGCCGCCGCACTCGGTGCAGGTGTAGACCGACTTGGGCTTGGCCATCGATTACGACGAGCGAGACTTCGATCCGGCAGCCGGTTTCGCCGACGGCGCCCTCGATGCTCGCGCGGGCCGGCGAACCGCGCGGCTCGCCTTGATCACCACCCGCAGCGCCTCGTTCACGGCAGTGGAATCGGGAAAGACCTTCGCCACGTCGGGATCGAGGACCACCACGTTCGACCCCTCCTCGCCGAGGCGATCGTGGTACTTGCCGCGGACGGCGCCGGTGAAATCGTACTCGGCGCGCATCTGGGCAACCTTCCGGGCCTTAGGCTTCATAGCGCTTTCGCTCGCTCGATCCCGCCACCCTGGCGGAGATGATCCTGATGGATGATGCGAAATCCCTGTGGGATACCACGAGCAACCGCCCCTCGGTCGACATCCCCATCGTGACGAATCGGTGCTCGCCGAAAGAGTGATCGGGATCCGGCACCGTTGCCGACAGCGGATCGAAAAAGACGGTCACCGCTTCGACGAAGGATACCTTGTGTCTGGCGAGATTTGCGACCGCCATTGCGCGGTCCCACTCGAATCGCATGATCGCCCCTGGGCTGCCTCACCGCGCTGGACGCATTCCCAGGATGGTCGATACGGAGAGCGCGATGCCAGGAGAAATGCCCGGCAATCCATATCAATTTCCCGTTGCCCCGGCCGAAAGCACCGCGATCACCTCCATCGCCGACCGCGCCTGCGGCGCCATCGCCGCCGCGAACACGGCGAATGCCATCGCGAACCCCGCCACGAGCCCGAACGGCTTCCAGGTGTGCGCGAGCAGCGCCCCGGCCCAGTTGCCCGCGCCCACGGCCTTCACGCCCTTCACGAGCGGCGAGCCCAGCATCACCTCGAACACGACTTCGCCCAGGATGGCCGGCGCCTGCCAGACGACGAACGCCGCGGCGCCGAAGAAGAGCGCGAGCACGATGGCCAGCAGCGCGATCGCCACCACGAGCGCGAATCCGCCCTCGTCGCTCGCGATGCCGCCCACCGCCTCGCCCACCGCCTCGCCAGCCGCCTCCCCGATGCCGCGAGTGACGCCGGACGAACCCGACGACACGAGCTGCGACGCCGAATCGGCCACCCAGCTCGCCGACGCGCCCCCGCCATCGAACGCGCCGCCGCCCGCGCGCAGCACCTCGCGCGCGACCGTGCCGCCACCGCGCGGGATCGGGATGTCCGTGAGCGCATCCAGCACGTCCACGCCCGCGTCCACGACGGAACTGCCGCGCGACCGAGATGATTCCCGCAGGTGCCGCCCGTACGCCGAGAGGTGCAGCCACAGCCACACGCCCGCGAAGAACGCGAGGTACGCGGAGGCGAGTGCCGGCAGCCACCGGAGCCACAGCGAATCCACGCCCGCATGCATGAGGAAGGAAGTCACGAGCGTGCCCATCGCGACGCTGCCGGCGATGATGAGCGACATGTGGAAGCGCGTGGCGTAGCGCTTCGCCACCTCCGAGCGGACGGCGTCGCGCGTGAGGGCCGCCTCGCCCTTCGCGCGCCGCTTCACGCGACCTCCACCACCGGCACGCGCGGGGCCAGCGCGCACATGAGCTCGTAGCCCACCGTGCCCGCGTGCGCGGCCACCTCGTCGATGGGAAGCCCCTCGCCCCACAGCACCACGGGCGAGCCGATGCGCGCCGCCGGCACCGGCGTGAGATCCACCGTGATCATGTCCATCGACACGCGGCCGGCCGTGACCGTGCGCACGCCGTCGACCAGCACCGGCGTGCCGTTGGGCGCGTGGCGCGGGTAGCCGTCCGCGTAGCCGCAGGCGACGACCCCGATCCGCATCGCGTGCGGCGCGAAGAAGGTGGCGCCGTAGCCCACGTGCTCGCCGGGGCCGATGTCCTGCACACTGATGAGGCGCGAGCGCAGCGTCATCGCGGGTGCGAGGCCGAGGCTCTCCGCGCTTCGGTCCGCGAAGGGCGTTGCGCCGTAGAGGGCGATGCCCAGGCGCACCGTCTCGGCGTGCGTGCGCGGGTGGGCGAGGATGGCCGCGGAGTTGGCGAGGCTTCTCGGGAGCGACACGCCGCGCGTGGCCGCCTCGAAGCGGTTCATCGCCTCGTGCACGCCCTCGGGGCCGTCGGCGGTGGCGAAGTGCGTCATGAGCGTGATGGAGCGCGCGGCGCCGCAGGCCTGCAGGCGCTCCAGCGCGGGGATCGCCGCCTCCGGCATGAAGCCCAGCCGGTTCATGCCCGTGTTGATCTTCAAGTAGCAGTCGACGGGCGCGGGGGGCGGGTTCACCTCCAGCATGCGAAGCTGCTCCTCGCAGTGCACGCTGGTGGCGATGCGGTGGTGCGCGAGGACGGGAAGCTCGCCCGCCTCGAAGAAGCCCTCGAGAAGGAGGATCTCCTTCGCGAAGCCCTGCTCGCGAAGCCGCACCGCGCCGTCGAGTTCCAGCGTGGCGAAGCCGTCCGCCTGCGGGAGCGCCCTGGCCACGCGCGCGATGCCGTGGCCGTACGCGTTGGCCTTCACGACGGCGAGCACGCGGGAGCCCGGGGCCGCGCGCTTCGCCACCGCGTAGTTGCGGCCGAACGCGGCGAGCCGGATTTCCGCGTGGATGGGTCGGGACACGGCGGCCGTCGTCTTCGCGCGGCGCGCCGTCAGAAGCCGGCGGGCCCGGCGTAGTTCTCGAAGCGCGTGTGGCGGCCGAGGAAGGTGAGCTTCACGGTGCCGATGGGGCCGTTGCGCTGCTTGCCGATGATGATCTCGGCGATGCCCTTGTCGGGCGAATCCTCGTGGTAGACCTCGTCGCGGTAGATGAAGACGATCACGTCTGCGTCCTGTTCCAGGGCCCCACTTTCACGAAGATCCGACATCACCGGCCGCTTGTTCGGCCGCTGCTCGAGGCCGCGATTGAGCTGCGAGAGGGCGATCACGGGCACCTGCAGCTCCTTCGACATCGCCTTCATCGAGCGCGAGATCTCGCTGATCTCGGTGGCGCGGTTCTCGACGCCGGATTCCGCCGCGCTCATGAGCTGCAGGTAGTCGATGACGATGAGGCCCAGGCCGCCGTACTCGCGCCACATGCGGCGGGCGCGGGCGCGAAGCTCGAGAGGGTTCAGCGCGGGCGTCTCGTCGATGAGGATCGGCGTCTCGTTCAGCTTGCCCAGCGCGGCGCCGAGGCGGTCCCAGTCACTCGTGTCCAGGCGGCCCGTGCGCAGCTTCTGCGCATCGACGCGGCCGACGGAGCCGAGCATCCGCGTGGCGAGCTGCGCGCCGCCCATTTCCATCGAGAAGACGAGGACGGGGAGCTTGAGCTCCATGCCGACGTGCTCGGCGATGTTGAGGCTGAACGCGGTGTTGTGGGTGACCACGTAATCGTCCGTCACGTAGAGGCGCGACGGGTGGGAGACCGAGATGCACTGCGTGGCGGTGACGCGCGTGGGGACGATCGACGTGACGACGGGTTTCCAATTCCTCGTCCACTCGGCGGGAAGACGATCTCGCTTCTCCGAAAGCAGGAAGAACGAGCGAGGATCGTGATGATGGATGCTCACGACGAATGCGTGCTTGCCTTCGCGCCGTTCACCCTTGTGCGAGAAAGTGGTCCGCTTGTCGTTCAGCGTGGACCAGCCACCCAGCGACCGGACGAGTTCCACCACATCCCGCGCGAGCTGGTAGCTGCTCGTGCAGAAGCGCACGGAGCCCCATTTCTCCACCCAGCCATCGGTATCGAGCAACCCGCGCAGCAGGTTCAGCCGCGCCGCCCGGTTGGCCGAGAGGTAGAGCGGCGGGATGAACTTCTCGTGCGAGCCCTTGCCCCACAAGCCGAGCGCGCGCAGCCCTTCGGTGATCGGGTTCGGCTTGCGGCCGCTGCCCACGCGGCCCGCGAACGAGGCATTGGCCAGGCGGAACTCGTAACCCTGCGCGTAGCTCACGCGCATGCCTTCGCCGATATGGGCGTGCATGCGCTCGATCATCTCCTCGGAGGCGGTCGAGAAGATGGGTGTCGCGCCGCCCAGCGTTCCATCGCCGATAAGCGCGCCGAGCACCCACGGATCGATGGGGAGCGGGTCGGCGTGGCCGAACTCGCCCTCGACCATGTCCACCCACAGGCGATGCCGGTAGCGCTTGCGGGAGAGCATCTCGATGAGCTTGGCGGTGGCGACCACGCGGGGCCCGGCCCACGAGCGGTAGTAGATGCGCCAGAGGTGCTCCGCGCAGCATTCGGTGCTGCGGCCGTCGGAGAAGGTGACTCGGTAGGCCTGCCGCTCGCCTTGCGGGAAGACGCCCGTCACGATGGAGGGCGCGCCGTCGATGGAAGCGAGCGCGTCGCCCACCTGGACCTCGCCCATCGCCTTCCAGCCGGCGCGGGTCTTCACGCGGGCGTCGAGCGGCTGGGCCTTCCCCATCGAGGGCCTTCCCGCGACGATGATGAGCTCCCCCGGATGCAGCCCCGAGGTCATCTCGTCGAGATCCACGAAGCCCGTGGCCACCCCCGTGACGGAGGCCGGGTTCTTGTAGAGCTCGTCGATGCGCTCCATCACCTCGCCGAGCAGGTTCGACATCTTGCGCAGGCCGTGCTGGCTGCGGCCGCCGGATTCGCCGATCTCGAGGATCTTCGTCTCGGCCTCGTCGAGGAGCTGCTTGGCCTCCTTGCCCTGCGGCGTGAAGGCGCTGTCGGCGATGGCGGTGCCGACCTCGGCGAGCTTCCTCATGATCGCCCGCTCCCGGACGATCTCCGCGTAACGGCGGATGTTGGCGGCCGATGGCGTGGCGGAGGCGAGGCCCTGCAGGTAGGCGAGGCCGCCCACGGCGTCGAGCTCGCCGTTCTGCTTGAGGGCTTCGGCGACCGTGAGGACGTCGGCGGGCTTGTTGTCCTCGATGAGGCGCGAGATCGTGCGCCAGATGACGCGGTGGTCGGCGCGGTAGAAGTCGCTCTCGCCCAGCGTGTCGCCGATGCGGTCCCAGGAGGGGTTGGAGAGCAGGAGGCCGCCGAGCACGCTTTGCTCCGCCTCCACCGAGTGGGGCGGGAGCTTGAGGGATTCCACCTGCGTGTCGCCGCCGGGGCGGCCTGCGTGGAAGCGGTCGGAATTGGGGATGGAGGCCATTCGGGATTCTGTCACCTTACCTTCGGCGCCCTCAATGCATAACCCTGTGGACAAAGTGTGGACAATTGGGGACTGTCCCCGATGACTCCATTTGGGGACAGTCCCCCAAGAGCGGGGACAGTCCCCAAATGGAGTCCCCGAATGACATCCCCAAATGAAACGGGCCGCCCGAAGGCGGCCCGCGGGGGAACCCGGGAAAGGGTTACTGCTCGCCCAGCACCGTGACCGTGAAGTTGGCGACCACGTCCGAGTGCAGTTGCGCCGTCATCGGGAACTCGCCCACGTGCTTGAGCGGGCCCTGCGGCATGCGGATCTCGGCCTTCGGCACCTTGATGCCCTGGGCCTCGAGCGCCTCCGAGATGTCCGCGTTGGTGACGGAGCCGAAGAGGCGCCCGTCCACGCCGGCCTTGCGCGTGACCTGCACCACCAGCCCCTCGAGCCTTGTGGCGCGCTCCTGGGCGGCCGTGAGGATTTCCGCGGCCTTCTTCTCGAGCTCCGCGCGGCGGCCCTCGAACTCCTTCAGGTTGGCTGCGGTCGCGCGCTTGGCCTTGCCGTGCGGGATGAGGAAGTTGCGGGCATAGCCGTCCTTCACCTTCACCACGTCGCCGAGGCTGCCGAGGTTCACCACCTTTTCCATCAGGATCACTTGCATGGCGGTCTCCTCAGTGCTTGTCGGTGTAGTGCAAGAGCGCCAGGAAGCGCGCGCGCTTGATCGCCACGCCGAGCTGGCGCTGGTAGCGGGCCTTCGTCCCGGTGATGCGCGCCGGGATGATCTTGCCGTTCTCGTTGATGAAGTCCTTCAGGATCGCGATGTCCTTGTAGTCGACTTCCTTGATCTTCTCCGCCGTGAAGCGGCAGAACTTGCGGCGACGGAACAGGCCGCCACCGCGATTGGGGCGCTTTCCGTCCTTCTTTCCGTCGCGGCCGCGGCCGCGGGGTCCGGGTCTGGGCATGGATATCCTCGCTTAGATCGATCTGAATTCGTTGATGATGAGCACCGGGATGTCGCTGGAATGGCTGCGCTTGGTGAGGAAGCCCTTGACCGCCACCTTCTGGCCCTTGGCGAGCGCGCCCAGCTGCGGGGCAAGCTCTCCGAAGGCGGAGGCGTCGATCGTCAGTTCCGCCTGCCTCGAAGCACCGCTTTCGTCCTGCTCGGACAGGTGCTTCAGCCTCAACGCCACGCTTTCGATCCCGGCGGGCGTCCTCCGGAGAGGGCCCACGTCGAGGATCTCGGCGTCGAGGAGGAACTGGTTCCGCTTCACCCCGCCGCGCCTCAGGCCTGGGCCTGTTCGGCGGGCTTGGCAGCCTCTTCCTTCTTCTCGGCGCCTTCCTTCCTGTCGGCGCCTTCGGTCACGTTGCGGCTCTTCTCCTCCTTCATCATCGGGGAGGGGCCGGTGACCGCTTCCTTCATCGACACGGTGAGGTGGCGAAGGACGGCGTCGTTGAACTTGAAGGCGTGCTCGAGCTCGGCGAGGGTCTCGTTGTTGACCTCGATATTCATGAGCACGTAGTGCGCCTTGAATATCTTCTGGATGGGATACGCCAGCTGGCGCCGGCCCCAATCCTCGATGCGGTGCACCTTGCCGCTGCCGGCCGTGATGGTGGCCCGGTAGCGCTCGATCATGGCGGGCACCTGCTCGCTCTGATCGGGATGCACGATGAAAACGATCTCGTAATGGCGCATGAAGTCTCCTTATGGGTGAAGCCCCCCGGCATGCGCATGCGGTGGGGCAAGGGGTCGAATTGTCCTCCCGAAGGCCCTGTTGCCGCCTTGGGGAGCCCGCGATTATAGCCCGATTTCCCTTCCCGCTCAAAGCCTTCCCGGAACCGGTCTACGGAACCGGTCTACGGAACCGGTCTGCGGAACCGGTCTACGCCGGTTTGTTGACTTTAACATCAACTCGCCGGCAAAATGGGTCGATGAAGCACACCCTGCACGCCACCCTGGAGCCCCTCGCGCTCGCCGCCGAAGCGCGCGGGATGTCGCGCACGCAATGGGCACAACGAGCGGGGCTGCCCAAGGAAACCCTCTCGCGCCTCTTCCACCGCGCCGATTGCGACCTATCCACGCTCACGAAACTCGCCGCCGCCGTGGGACACAGGATCGACCTCATCCCGGAACCGGACCGAGCCCTGCCCCCGAAGTGGGACCGCGAAGCCGAGGATGCCTGCCTGCGCCTGTGCGCCAGCGGCACACTCGACATCCGCGCGTGGAAGAACGCCGGCCCCGATTACTTCATGGCCGGCCTGGCGACGCTCTGCGCGAACGACGACCAAGCCGACCGCGATGGCTACCTCGCGCTCGCAGCCGCGCTCTGCCCTGCGATGCGCGATCCCGCCGAGTTCGCCCGATGGCTCGAGAAGTCGCCCGCGCGGCCATCCCGCTTCCTTCCCATGTTGCGCGACGCACGCCGGCTTGCCGCATGAAGGCCACGAAAGCCTGGCCGGGCTACCTCGATGCCTTCGCCGAGATCGTGCGAAGGATCCAGTCCTCGCTCCACGGAAGCCGGGCGATGCTCACGGAACCCGTGAGGATCTTCGTTGCGGGCGGCGCCGCCGTGCACGCCTACACGGGCGCCAGGATCTCGGCGGACATCGATGCCACGCTTTCCCGGCGCGTGCTGCTCCCCGAGAACCTCGAGGTGTCGTACCGCGACCGCGACGGCACCCCTCGCGTGCTGTACTTCGACCGCCAGTACAACGACACGCTCGGCCTGCTGCACGAGAATGCCTACGAAGACTCCGTCACGCTCGAGGTCGAGGGCATCGACAGGAACCTGATCGACCTGCGCGTGCTCTCCCCGACCGACCTGGCCGTATCGAAGATCGCCCGGATGGCGCCGAACGATCGCGAAGACATCCGCAGCCTCGCCGCCGCAGGCCTGCTGGACGAGGAGGCGGTCCGCGCGCGCGCCGAGGAAGCCCTCGCCGGCTACATCGGCGACTCGCGCATGGTGCGCATCGCGATCGACGAAGCCGGCGAGATCATCCGCGCGGCCGCCCCCCGCAAGCGAAAATAGACCGGTTCCGCGGAACCGGTCTACGGAACCGGTCTACTTCTCGGGCGGGCGCTCGTAGAGGTGCTGGTAGGGCAGGCGCTCGACGGGCTCGGGCGGATCCTCGGGCAGGGAGCGCCACCAGAGGGCCAGGACGATGCCCGGCAGGCACCACAGGCCGATCTCCCACCAGTCGAGGAAGGGGACGACGAAGACGCTCGCGAGCACCCAGAGCTTCAGGGCGAGCGCGACGCTGTTGCGTTTCACTTTCACCGGGTCACCTTGTAGTAGTCGCAATACCACTCCACGAACCGCCGCACCCCCTCCTCCACCGGCGTATCGGGCTTGAACCCGACCGCGGCCGAAAGGAGCGAAGTATCCGCCTCCGTCGCCTGCACATCCCCGGCCTGCATCGGCAGCAGGTTGAGCTTCGCTTGCCGCCCCAGCACGCTCTCGATCGCGCGGATGTAGCGCATCAGTTCCACGCGCTTGTTGTTGCCGATGTTGAAGATCCGCCACGGCGCCCGGCTCGTGGCCGGCGACGGCGCATCGCTATCCCACGCGGGATCCGGAGCCGCCGGCGAATCGATCACCCGTACCACGCCCTCGACGATGTCGTCGATGTAGGTGAAGTCGCGCACCATCTTCCCCTCGTTGAACACCGGGATCGGCTCGCCCGCGAGGATCCCCTTGGTGAAGAGGAAAAGCGCCATGTCCGGCCGCCCCCAGGGCCCGTACACGGTGAAGAACCGCAAGCCCGTCGCCCGCACGCCGAAGAGGTGCGAGTACGAATGCGCCATCAGCTCGTTGGCGCGCTTGGTGGCCGCGTAGAGGGAAACGGGGTGATCGACCGAATCCTTCTCGCTGAACGGCAGCCGCGTGTTCCCGCCATACACCGACGACGACGAGGCGAACACCAGGTGCCCCCCGTGGTGCCGCACCCCCTCCAGCACGTTCAGGAACCCGGTCACGTTCGCGTCGACATACGCGTGCGGGTTCACGAGCGAGTACCGCACCCCCGCCTGCGCCGCGAGGTTCACCACGCAGTCGAAGCGCTCGGCCGCGAAGAGCGCGGCCATCCCCTCGCGGTCCGCGATATCCAGCCGCCGGAAGCCGAACCGCGCCTGCGCCTGCAGCCGGGCCAGCCGCGCCTCCTTGAGGGTGGGGTCGTAGTAGTCGTTGAGGTTGTCGACGCCGATGACCTCATCACCACGGGCCAGCAGCCGGTTCGACAGGGTGGAGCCGATGAAGCCGGCTGCGCCGGTGACGAGGATTCTCATCGGGGCATTCTACTATGAGGGGATTCTTGGGCAAAATCAGCGCAATTCTTGATGTGAATAGGCTTGCCAGCCCGTCTGGATGGGATTAATCTCGCCAATCACATCACCATATGACATGAATAAGCCTCCGACCCTTCAGTGGCTCTGGCAGTCCCCCGCCTGGCCAACCCTCACCTTCGACCAGGACACGCTCTCGGCCGCCTTGGCCCGCGCACGCCTCGAGCAGGGGATACTCATCGGCAAGGCCCAGGCGTTGGCCGGGCAGGGCCTCGCGCACGCGATCCGCGACACCTGGTCCGGCGACGCGGTGGCCACGGCGGCCATCGAAGGGGAGACCATCGACATCGCGGCGGTCCGGTCCTCGGTCGCGAGGCGCCTGGGCATCTCGCCCGATTTCACTGCCGCCGTGCCGCGAAGCGTCGAGGGACTGCTCGACGTGATGGAGGACGCCGCCGCCGGCTGGGACTCCGACCTCACCCACGACCGCCTCTGCCGCTGGCAAGGCGCCCTCTTCCCCGCCGGCCACTCGCTGCTGCGCCCCGTGGCCACCGGGCGTTACCGGGAGCGCGACGAGCCGATGCAGATCGTCTCCGGCCCGGTGGGGAAGGAAGCCGTCCACTACGAAGCCCCGCCCTCCCGCGACGTGCCTCGCGAGATGACACGGTTCCTCGCGTGGTTCAACGGCACGCGGGCGGGCGCGTCGATGGACGGCATCGTGCGGGCGGGCCTCGCCCACGCCTGGTTCGAGACGATCCACCCGTTCGAGGACGGCAACGGGCGCGTGGGCCGCGCCATCGTCGACATGGCCCTCGCGCAATCGGTGCGGCTGCCGCATCGCCTCCACGGCGTCTCGGCGGCGATGCGCGCCCGGCAGGCGCAGTACTACGAGGAGCTGAATCGGGCCCAGCGCGGATCGGGCGACGTCACGCCGTGGCTCGCGTGGTTCATCGAGACATTCATCGATTCGTGCAGCGGCGCCGCGCGGATGCTCGACGAATCCATCGCCCGCGCGCGATTCTGGGCCGAGCACCGCAACACGCCGCTCAACGAGCGCCAGCGCAAGGCACTCGATCGCATGCTGGAGGCCGGCCCCGGCCACTTCGAGGGCGGCATGACAGTGCGCAAGTACCGCGCGCTCACGGGCGCATCCAGCGCCACCGCGAGCCGCGACCTCGCGGACCTCGCGAACGCCGGCCTGCTCGTGCGTGCCGGGGCGGGGCGATCGACGCGGTACGACATCGCCATCCCGGGCTGGGGCTGGACTCCTGGCGGCTAGGGACACCTTTTGGGGACGGTTCTTAAGAACCGTCCCCAAATTGAGGGAGAGGGGCGGATTGGTATGATTTGCCGATGACAACGAGAACAAGCCCCACCCTCCTCGCCGCCGCAGCCCTCCTCGCCGGCGCCGGTGCGACCGCCATAACCACCGCCACCGCCGCCACCGCCGCCCCCGCCGCACCACAGGCAACCGCCTGCAAGGTCATCCCCGCGATACCCAACGCGACCCTCTCCACCCCCTACACCGGCGACTGCCGCAACGGCCTCGCCCACGGCCGGGGCAAGTACTCGGTGACCATCGGCGCCAACGCCGACACCACCCGCGAGTACGCCGGCGAATTCGCCGAGGGCAAGCTCAACGGCCGCGTGGCCATCGTCACCACCACCGCCCGCGGCACGACCCGCATCGACGCCTTCTACTCGAACAACGAGCCCAACGGCCCCTACCGCATCGTGCTGCCCGACGGCCGCGTGGGCTCGCTCGAATACCGCAAGGGCAAGATCTGGAGCGGCGTGAACCAGGGCCTGCGCAACGGCGTCCCCTTCGCGGCGCGCTGGATCAACGGGCGGCAGGTCTCGCTCTGCCTCGGCGACCGCAGCAACGAGCTGAACTGCACGCCCTCGGAGCGCGCGGAGCTCCTCGAAGGCGCCGCCCCCGCCCTGAACCCCGCCGCCATCCCCGCCGACCCCACGAAGCCCCCGCCCGACCCGGACCTCAACACGGTCGCCGGCACCCCCTACGGCAAGGCCTTCCCGCCCCTCGGCGGCGCGAAGCTGGGCGAAGGCCCCAAGGGCGTGCTCAAGCTCTCCGCCAGCCTGCAGAAGGAGGGCTACAAGGTCTTCACGGGCAACTTCACCACCGGCAGCTTCCCGGAGCTGCTGGGCGGCGGCGTGATCGGCGTGAAGGAAGGCCCCAAGGACGGCCCGCGCGAAGGCCAGGTGGTGATGGCCGTCTCCACCATCCGCGGCAACAAGGTGGCGCTCATCAAGCGCTCCGAGATGTGGCCGCAGGACAACCTCCCGCTCGAGGAAGTGTTCCTGAACGCCCTGCGCGACCGCTTCGGCATCCCCGGCGTGATCGAGAACTTCCTCACCCGCGTCACCAAGGGCGCGCTGGAGTGGGGCGTGACGCCCGCGGGCAAGATGGTCACCGGCGACGAGTGCTTCCGCGAGAAGATCGAGGAGGCCGGCTACGCCAACGCCGCCTTCGGCAAGCTCTTCGGCGGCGAGGAGTTCCCGCGCGGCCAGAGCGACTTCATGGGCTTCCACCCGATCAGCGCGCGCGTGGAGGCCAACGGGCAGCCCTTCTGCGCGCTCTTCGTCACGGTGCAGATGTACATCCGCGAGACGCCCATCGGCCGCATGATCGAGCGCTACGACCTCAACGTGACCGACGTGGCCACGCTGCACGAGGACTACCAGCCCATGCTCAAGTCCCGCCGCGCCGCCACCGACAAGGAACGCCAGAAGGCGCTGCAGAACAGCCCGCTGCCCAAGTTTTGACCGGTTCCGCGGAACCGGTCTACGGAACCGGTCTACGGAACCGGTCCAGCTTCCGGCGCCGGCGGTTGCCGATCCATGTAGAGGGAGATCCACCCCAGCGCCAGCAGCACCATGAAGAACACGGCGTTGGCGGGGATGTAGAGGTTGAAGTCCACCCACGAGTGGATGAGGATCGCGGTGATGCCCATGATCGAGGCGAAGGACATGCCGCGCATCAAGGGGTCACGCCGTACCGCCTGCGCCCGCAGCGCCACGCCCAGCGTGATCGCCACGACCAGCCCCAGCAGGCCGAACCCAACCACGCCCGTCTCGGAGGCGATCTGCGCATAGTCATTGTGCGCGTAGTCGAAGAAAGGCTTGATCGTCTCCGGCCGGTACTTCGGGAAGGTCACGTAGAAACTCCCCGCACCTGAACCGAACGCAGGGAAGTTCTCGATGATCCCCAAGGCATAGGCGGCCGGCTCTTCCCGCTCCTCAACGCTTTGGACTGTGGTCTCCTCCAGCCGCTTCACCAGCTTCTCCACACCGAACCAGCTCCCTACGATCGCGAGATCCAGCACCACGAGGCTCACCAGCAGCACCACCACGTTGCGCGTGGCGTGCCGCGAGAGCGCGATGCCGATCATCCCCGCGATCAGCAGCGCGGCGAAGAAGGAAGTGTTGCCCATCCGAGAATGCGTCGTGGTGAGCGCGATCACCAGGATGCACAGCGACAGCCTCAGCAGCATCTTCGGCGAGAGGATCCACTCGATGAGGTTCGCCGCCACCTTCTTCCAGGTCGTGGCCTTGCGCTCCGCCAGCCCAGCGATGAGGAGGCCGATGCCGATCGCGAGCATCATGTTGAGCATGCCGGCGAAGTGGTTTCGGTTGGGATAGAAGCCGCTCGCCGAGCCCCCGTGCACGAACTCCTCGCCGAGGTACACGCCCTTCACGCCCGAGAGGTGCATCAGCACCCCGTAGATCGCGTGCAGCACCGCGGCATACACCAGCACCCGCGCCGCGTTCTGCACCCGCTCGCGGTTGTTCACCAAGGCCAAGAAGAGAAAAAAGATGGCGATGTACGCGAGCGTCTTCAGCAGCGCGATCTGCGTCGCGTGCGGCTCGATCGAGATCGTGATCCAGTCCTTCGTCACCCCCAGCACGGAAGTGAGCCCGTGGATCCGCGCCGATTCCGGCGACAGTGCCTCCACCATCGACACCGGCATCGGGATGATCTGCAGGAGGAGGAGCATGACCCACGCGCCGAGAAGCGCGAACACGGGCCAGCTCTTGCGAAGGGGGACCTCGACCACGACCTTGTTCCGCGCCCACAGCACCAGCCACAGGCCCAGCATCGTGAAGGCGGCCACCTCCATCAGCGCCCACGCCCACGCCCGGTTGCTCCCCAACGGCACGGGGAGCCACACGATCAGCGCGAGCAAGGCCCAATAGAGCGACTTTTCAGGCCGTATCAGCCTCTTCAGAGACCGCATCGATCAGGGACGTACCCCGGGGACAGACCCCGGGGACGTACCCCGGGGTACGTCCCCAAAGTGTCAGCGGCGAGAGGGCCTTCCGCCGCCACCAGCGGAGCCGGAAGGACCGGAAGTCGAGGGCGTCGAGCCGCTCGAGAAGGTCGGCCTGCTGTC
>JAHCAK010000015.1 GCA_019634955.1 Burkholderiales bacterium | reverse complement strand
GCCCTCCCCGGTCAAACCGGACTGCGACGAAACGCGCCTCGGGGGGGTCAGGACGCGCTTCGCTTTCCGGGGACTGTCCCCGCTCTTGGGGACTGTCCCCGGAAAGCGGGAAAAAAAACCCGGCCGAAGCCGGGTTGGGGTTTGGGGATGGGAGCCCCGGTTCGTGGTCAGGCGCCGGCCAGGAGCCCGCCCACGGTGATGGCGAAGGTGAGCGCGAACCAACCTGCGATCACCACGGTGACGGCGGTCGAGACCCGGAAGGCCTGCGGCGAGACGACGCGGTCCAGGGTGCTCATGGCCGCCCCCTTACGGACGGAACGCGAAGGGCAGCGCGACTTCCAGCGACGGGCCACCCGCCGTGCGCACCGAGGCGGTGCGGGTGACCGTGGCGGGCGAGGCTTCCTCGCGCGCCGCGGTGACCGTGAGCTTCATGCTGCCGTTCTCGGTGAGGGCCACGGCCTCGGGCTTGGCGGACTGCCGGGCATGGCGCGCGGCGATGTCCTGCGTGGTGGCGATCCAGCCGACCAGCAGCGCGGCGGCGACGACGCCCAGCGAGGCGACACCCATCAGGTCCAGTTTTTCCAGCTTGCTCATGGTCTCTCTCCTTCTCTTCACGGCTCGGCGCCCGGCGGGCGCTTACGACTTGGCGCCAGATTAAGGAGGCGGCAAGCCCCGCTGAAGCGGAAAGCGACGAAATGCGGAAAAGGCGGCGCGAAATGCCGCCGGCGGGGGGTATGGTGATGAGCCGGACGGCCCGATGGCCCCCTGCGGAAGCGGTCAGCCCTTGGCGAAGGCGTCCTGCCGGCCGTCCTTGATGAGCTGCGGCGCGTAGGAGCCGACCACCATCCCCGCGATTGAGGCGAAGAGCCCCCACATCTGCGGCGGGATGTCGGCCTCGGCGAAGAATTTCTCGCAGATGACCCAGACGGCGAGGCCCACCAGGGACGAAAGCAGCGCCCCCTGCGTGGACGCCCGGCGCCAGTAGATCCCGCAGGCGAGCGGCACGAAGGCCCCCACCAGCGTGACCTTGTAGGCGTTCTGCACCATTTCATACATGGTGCTGGTGTTATTGAGGGCGAAGACGAGCACCCCGGCCGTGAAGAAGACGAGGATCACCCGCAGGGCCAGCAGGAAGCGCTTGTCGCTCATCTGCCCGAAGAGGGGCTTCACCACGTTCTCGGTGAAGAGCGCCGTGGGGGCCAGCAGCGCGCCCGAGGAGGTCGAGAGGATGGCCGAGAGCAGCGCCCCGAAGAACATCACCTGCGCGAAGAGCGGCATGTGCAGGAGCACCATGTTGGGCAGGATGAGCTGCACCTCGCGCCCGCCTTCCTTGAGCAGGCCGTTCACCACCGCGGGGTCGACCAGCAGCGCCGAGTAGGCGAGGTACATGGGCACGAAGGCGAGGCAGAAGTAGGCCGCCGCCCCGAGGAGCGACCCGCGCACGGCCGTGTTCTCGTTCTTCGCGCTGGTGACGCGCTGGAAGACGTCCTGCTGCGGGATGGAGCCGATGGCAAGCGTCGCCCAGGCCGCCACGAAGGCCCACCACTCCTTGCTCCCCCCGGTCGGCCAGAACTGGAACTTGCCGGCTTCCGACGCGTGCGAGATCACCCGGGCCACGCCGCCCGCCTGGTCGGTCGCGAGGATGGCCACGTAGAAGAGCCCCAGCACGATCACCACGGACTGGAAGAGGTCGGTGAGCGCCACCGACCACATCCCGCCCATCGTCGTGTAGACGAGCACGATCACGGCGCCGAGGAGGATGCCCTGGTCCAGCGTGATGGCGCCCTGAGAGAGGGAGTTGAAGACGATGCCCAGCGCGGTGAGCTGCGCGGAGGTCCAGCCGAGATAGGAGAGGGTCACCGCGAGGCTGGTGAGCACCTCCACCCCCTTGCCGTAGCGCTTCTTGTAGAAGTCGCCGATGGTCAGGAGGTCCAGCCGGTAGAAGGCCCGGGCGAAGAAGAGCGCCACGAAGATGAGGCAGAAGGTGGCCCCGAAGGGGTCGGCCGGGATGCCGCCCAGGCCGTCCTGCACGAAGGTGGCCGAGACCGAGAGCACCGTCTCCGCCCCGAACCAGGTGGCGAAGACGGTGGCCGTGTTCATGTAGAGGGGGAGGTTGCGGCCGGCGACCAGGTAGTCCTTGGCGCTGGAGACGAACCGGGCGGCGTAGAGGCCGATCGCGATCGTGACGACCAGGTAGGCGATCGTGAAGAGGACGAGGGAGGTCATGGCGCGGGGCGGGCCGGGGGGCGGATAGCCGGCGAGTCTAGCAAAAAGGCGGGGTTTTCTCCCCTCTCCCGCTTGCGGGAGAGGGGTCGGGGGTGAGGGCGCCTACTTGATCCCCGCCTGCATGAACGACTGCATGAACTGGCGCTGGAAGAGCAGGAACGCCACGAGCAGCGGCGAGACGGCCATGAGCGTGCCGGCGCTGATCACGGCCCAGTCGACGCCGGACTCGGGCGCGCCGAAGATCGCGAGCCCCACGGTGAGCGGGCGCGTATTGACGGAGTTGGTGATGACGAGCGGCCAGAGGAAGTTGTTCCAGTGGTAGCTCACGGAGACCAGCGCGTAGGCGAGGTAGGTGGGCCGGGCGAGCGGCACGTACACGCGCCACAGCACGCCGATCATCGAGCAGCCCTCGACGCGCGCGGCCTCCTCCAGCTCGCGCGGGATGGTCTTGAAGGTCTGGCGCATGAGGAAGATGCCGAAGGCGCTCGCCATGTACGGCAGCCCGATCCCCAGGATCGTGTCCACGAGGCCCAGCTTCGCCATCGTGAGGTAGTTCTCCACGATCAGCACCTCGGGCATCACCATGAGCTGCACCAGCACCAGCCCGAAGGCGATGTTGCGGCCCGCGAAGTCGAAGCGCGCGAAGGCGAACCCGGCCAGCGTGCACAGCACCAGCTGCGCCGCGAGCACCATCGTCACGAGGATCAGCGTGTTGAGGAAGTGGCGCGGGAAGGGCGCGTAGGTCCACGCCTTGCGGAAGTTGTCCAGCGTGAGGGGCGCGAGGAGGTCGAAGTGCGTGGCCATCGCCGCCGGGTGGAAGGCCGCCCAGAAGGCGTAGGCGAGCGGCGCGATCCACAGCGCCGCGAGCAGCCACGCCGCCGTCGTCTCCAGGACCGGAAGCTTCTTCCCGAGCACCCTCATCGGTAGTGCACCCGCTTCTCGATCAGCTGGAACTGGATGATGGCCATGCCCGCGAGGAGCGCGAGCAGCACCACGGTGAGGGTGGAGGCGTAGGCCGTGTCGAAGAAGCTGAACGCCACCTGGTAGATGTAGTAGAGCAGCAGGTTGGACGCGTTGTCCGGCCCGCCCTTGGTGAGGATGAACAGGTGGTCGACCAGCTTGAAGGAGTTGATGGTCGCGTTCACCAGCACGAAGAGCGTCGTGGGCATGAGGAGCGGGAAGGTCACGCGCCGGAAGTAGTACCAGCGCGAGGCGCCCTCGACCTTCGCGGCCTCCTCCAGCTCCGGCGGCAGCGACTGCAGCGCCGCGAGGTAGAAGATCATGAAGAAGCCGGCCTCCTTCCACACGGTCATCACCGCCATGCAGGCCATCACGGTCGACGGGTCGCCCAGCCAGTTGTGGCTGGCGGCGCCGAACATCGCGCCCACCTTGTCCAGCAGGCCGATCTGCGGCGTGTAGAAGAAGAGCCAGAGGTTCGCCACCGCCACCATCGGCAGGATGGTCGGCGTGAAGTAGCTCATGCGCACGAGCGCCCGCGCGGGCAGGCGGTCGTTCACCCAGATGGCCATGAGCATCGCGATCGCGATCGAGGTGGGGATCGTCGCGGCCGCGAAGTAGAGGTTGTTGCGAAGGACCTGCCAGAAGATCGGGTCGTCGGCGAGCGAGGCGTAGTTCGCGAGCCCCGCGAACTTCGACGGCCGCACCACCGTTCCCGTCGTGAAGAAGCTGTCGATCAGCGTCGCGACGGCGGGGTAGTGCGTGAAGCCGACGAGCAGGATGGCTGCCGGGGTGAGCAGCAGCCATCCGTACACGTTCTTCATCGGCGGGCGGTCAGCGGTAGGACTTGAGGAGCCTGTCGGCCTCGGCCTGCGCGGCCTTGAGCGCGTCCGCCGGCTGCTTCTGCCCGGTGAGGGACGCCTGGATCGCGTCGTCGAGGAGCTTCCTCACGCGCCCGGTCTGGAAGGTGGAGAGCTCGGGCGTGGCGTACTGGAACTGGTCGCGCGCGACCACGGCCGGCGGGAACTCGGCGGCATAGGCCTTGAGCTTCGGCGTGTCGTAGGCGGCGGGCGAGGTCGCCACATAGCCGGTGGCCATGCTCCAGTCGGCGGCGCGCTCGGGCGCGGTCATGAACTTCACGAAGGCGAGCGCGGCCTTGCGTTCCTCGGGCGTCGTCTTCTTGAAGAGGTAGAAATTGCCGCCGCCGGTGGGCGAGCCGCGCTGCTTGGAAGCGGGCAGCATCGCCACGCCGAAGGGGAACTTGGCCGAGCCCTTCACGGCCGTGAGGTTGCCCGTGGTGTGCCACATCATGGCGGTCTTGCCCTCGGTGAACGCCTGGCGGAGCGTCCCCCACTCCACGGTGCCTTCCGGCATCACCTTGTGCTTGGCGCCCAGGTCGCGCCAGTACTGCAGCGCGCCGATCACGTCCGGGTGCGCGTAGTTGGTCTGGTTGCCGTCGCGGTTCATGAGGTCCTGGCCGTTCTGGCGCGCGAACGCCTGGAACATCCAGTAGGCGTAGCCGGTGGAGGGCACCATCACGCCCCAGCGCTGCACGTTGCCGGAGGCGTCCTTCTTCATGAGCTTCTGCGCCATGGCTGTCATCTCGGTCCAGTTGGCGGGCGCCTTCTCGGGGTCGAGCCCCACTTCCTTGAACGCCTCCTTGTTCCAGTAGAGGACGATCGTCGAGCGCTGGAACGGGATGCCGTACACCTTGTTCTTGTAGGTGCCGTTCATCATGAGGGCGGGGTAGAAGCTCTTGAGCCACGCCTTGTCGTCGGCGGTGGTGGCGGCCTCGTCCCAGGGGACGATCACGTCCTGCTCGAGCAGCTCGTAGATGTCGATCGAGAAGAGCACCGAGATCTGCGCGGGCTGCCCGGCCTTGAGCGCGGCGAGCGCCTTGATGCGCGCGTCGTCGTAGTTGCCGGCGTAGATCGGCTTCACCTTCACGCCGGGGTTGGCCTTCTCGAACTCCGCGGCGTAGCCGTCGATCACCTTGGTGAGCGGGCCGCCGACCGCGATCGGGTAGTAGAACGTGAGCTCCACCTGGGCCCACGCCGCCTGGGCGAGGCCCAGGAGCGCTGCCGTGAACAACGCAATCATCGAACGCATGGTGTGTCTCCCTGGATGTGCGAAACGGACTTCCCTTCGTCGCTGCTACAGAACCCCATCCGGCACGCGCCTCCCGGAGGCCGTGTCGAAGAGATGGGCCATGCCCGGCTTCCAGCCGAGCCGCACCGCCGAGCCCGGCGGGTGGGCGAGCTGCCCCGGCGCGCGCACGAGGAAGGTCTCCTCGCCCACCTTCACGGTGAGGATGGTGTCCGCGCCATGGTATTCGGAGCTCGTGACGGTGCCGCGAATGCCGCCCGCCTCGACGAGCCCCACGTGCTCCGGGCGCACGCCCAGCGTGAGGCCATTGCCGCCGCGCGCGAATAGCGTGTCCGCCGAACCGCGAACGACCGCGCCGCCCGGGCCGTCGGCCAGCGCCACGAGGTTCATGCCCGGCGTGCCGATGAAGCGCGCGGCGAACATCGTCGCCGGCTTCGCGTAGAGCTCCTCGGGGGAGCCCTCCTGCTCGATGCGCCCCTCGCGCACGAGCACCACGCGGTCGGCCATGCTCATGGCCTCGACCTGGTCGTGCGTCACGTACACCACGGTCATGCCGAGGCGCTGCTGCAGGCCGCGGATCTCGACCCGCATGCCGTGGCGAAGCTGCGCGTCGAGGTTGGAGAGCGGCTCGTCCATGAGGCAGATGCGGTTCTCGGCGATGATGGCCCGCGCGAGCGCCACGCGCTGGCGCTGGCCGCCGGAGAGCTCCTGGGGCTTGCGGTCGAGGTAGGCGGCGAGCCCGACGACCTCGGCCACGTGCTCGAGGCGCTTCCTGCGCTCCTCCTCGGGGGTGCGGCGCACCTTGAGGCCGAAGACGATGTTCTCCGCGGTGGAAAGGTGCGGGAAGAGCGCGTAGGACTGGAACACCATCGACACGCGCCGCTTCTCGGGCGAAAGGCGCGTCACGTCCGCGCCGTCGATGAGGATGCGGCCCTCGCTCACGTCCTCCAGCCCGGCGATGAGGCGAAGCAGCGTCGACTTCCCGCAGCCCGAGGGGCCCAGCAGCACCACGAACTTGCCCTGTTCGGCCCGGAAGCTCACCGAGTCCACGGCCTTCACGGGGCCGAAGCGCTTCGTCACCTGCTCGAGAACGATTTCGGACATGCGGGTCGTTGTTGTCGAGTTCTCCCCGGAAATCCAATTCTATCCCGATAACGGGACGGGCCTTCCCGGCCGGGATGCGACGAACCGCGCATTCCAGGGAATGAACGGTAACCCCCACGCCGATGCCCGGCGCGATAATTCGCCATCGCGCCAATCGCCATTCCGCCACGACCATGAACGCACGATTCCTCGCCGTCCTGCTCGCGTCCGCCGCACCCGCCGCCTTCGCCGCTTCCCAGGTCACGCCCGCCGAGCCCTACGAGTTCGACGCCGTGAACCTGCGCCTGAACGTCGACTCCTGCTACTTCGTGCCCGAGACCGTCTCCGTCACCGCCGCCGCCGGCGTGATCCGCGTCGCGCACCGGCCGAACCTGTGCCTCGTGCCGGGCGAGCCGCGCATCGTGGACATCCGCCTGGGGACTCTCCCCATCGGCGACTGGCGCGTCGAGGTGCACCCGGACGGCAACCCCGACGGCCCGGCGAGCGAGCGCATCTTCTTCTCTGTGCGCGGCCGGCCGGAGATCGCGATCTTCCCGCGCCCGCCGCGGCCGCTCACCGACTACTCGGGGCACTGGTTCCGCGCCGCCGAGTCGGGCTGGGGGCTCTCGTTCCACCAAAGCCCGACGCACGTCGTCTTCGCGGCGTGGTACGTCTACGACGCGGACGGATCGCCCGCGTGGTACGTGATCCAGGACGGGCAGTGGACGAGCGCCACGCGCTGGGCCGGCAAGGTCTACCGCACTTCCGGGCCGGCCTACTTCCCGGGCCCCGCGTTCGATCCCGCCGCCGTCACGCGCACCGCCGTGGGCGAGGCCGCTTTCGAGTTCCAGCAGAAGCCGGGCGAGGAAGGCATCGCCACCTTCAGCTACACGGTGAACGGGCAGCCGGGGACGAAGCGCATCACGCGGCTCGCGTTCTAGAGCACGCCGGCCTCGCGCAGGATCGCCCGCGCCACCGCGAGGCGGTCCTGCCGCGAGCCGCCCTCGCCCGGGGCGTGGTTGAGCGCGAAGTAGGCGGCGGGGCGCCCGTCGCGCTCCACCCAACCCACCCACCACGCGACGGCATCCGCATCTCCCCGTGCCGTGCCGGTCTTGCCGCGCAGCACCCAGCCCTCGCCGCGCTCGACGACGAGGGCATCGCGCACGAGCCGCCGCGCGCGCGGGCCCACCGGCAGGCGCCCCTCGGCCAGCTTGCGCAGGAACTCCACCTGCTGCACCGCGCTGATGCGAAGCGCGCCGCGCAGCCAGAACTGGTCGATGCCGCCCGCGAGGTCGCGGTTGCCGTAGTCGAAGCGGTCCAGCCACTCGCGCATGCGTGCCTTGCCGATGCGCCGCGCCACCTCCTGGAACATCCACACGACGCTTTCTCGCATGCCCGAGGCCAGGGTGTGGTCGGCCTCCCACGCGTCGACGGGCTTGGCCGTGCCGTCCCAGCGGAAGACCTCGTCCTCGCCCGCGATGGCGCCCGTCTCGATGCCGATCAACGCGTTGGCGATCTTGAAGGTGGAAGCGGGAAGGTAGCCGCGCTTCGCGCGCGCGAGGTCCAGCACGCGCCAGCGGTTCTCGTAGGGCTCGAAGAGCACGAAGGTGCCCGTAAGGCGCCTCGCGGCGAAGTGGCGCCTCCAGGCGGGCACCTCGACCCACTCGGCGGCGTGGGCGGCGGCGGCGACGAAGAGCGAGAAGAGCGGCGGCACGTAGCGTTTCACGGCGGTCTCCGGCGGGGATGATGCCCGGAGGCTACGCGGCGAATCTGGCAGAATCGGGGCGAGACGAGGGCAAGCCGCCACGATGAAGCTCATCACCTGGAACCTGCAGTGGGGCCGCGGCCTGGACGGGCGCGTGGACCTCGCGCGCATCGTCGCGCACGCACGCGAGATGGCCGATTTCGACGTGCTGAACGTGCAGGAAATCGCCGACAACTTCCCGGGGCTCGCGGGCAACGACGACGCGGACCAGTTCGCGCGGCTCGCGGCGCTGCTGCCGGGCTACACGGCGATCCCCGGCTATGGCGTGGACCTGCAGGGCCCGGGCGGCCGCCGACGGCGCTTCGGCAACCTGATCCTCACGCGGCTCCCGGTGATCGCCGCGCGCCGGCACGCGCTGCCGTGGCCCGCGGATCCCGGCAAGGAATCGATGCCGCGCGTGGCGGTGGAGGCGACGCTGCAGTTCCCGATGGGGCCGGTGCGCGTCACCACCACGCACCTGGAGTACTACTCTGGGGTGCAGCGCTCGGCGCAGGCGGCGCGGCTTCGCGAGCTGCACGACGAGGCCTGCGACCGCGCGATGCGCCCCGGCTTCCCCACCGCGGAGGACGGGCCCTTCGACCTCACGGCGCAGGCGACGGCGGCCATCCTCACGGGCGACTTCAACCTGCCGCCGGAGAACCCGGCGTACGACGACATCCAGAAGCCGCTCGCCTGCGGGGGGCCGGCGTACCGCGACGCGTGGGCGCACGTGCACGGCCGCGCGCCGCACGCGCCCACCTTCTGCGTGCACGACACGCGCTACGCGAAGTTCCCGTACTGCTGCGATTTCGTGTTCGTGAGCGAGGACATCCTCGCGCGCGTGCGCGACATCCGCGTGGACGGCGACACGCGCGTCTCCGACCACCAACCCGTGCTGCTCGAGTTCGACGGGCGCTGAGTCCCCCGGCGATGGCCTGGCGGCAGGCTTTCGTATTCATCGTGTCGCTGGCGTCGGTTGCCGTCGCCGATGGCGCCCGGGCCGAGCCGCTGGCGGGCTGTGCCGCCACCGACAAGCCCTGCCTGATGAAGGCGATGAAGGCCCACCCCGCCAAGACGCGGGCCTTCTGGCAGGGCGCGCTCGCGAAACCCGTCGCCGAGCGCGTGGGGCCCGCGCCCGAGGGGCTCGCGGAGTTCCTGCGCCTGGACAACCTCGTGAACGGCTTTCCCGAGAAGCCGCGGCCGAGCCGGCTCTCGCCGGATTTCCTCGCGGACGTGCGCGGCGCCATCGCGGACCTGCCCCCGGCCGTGCGGCGCGCATTCGGTGCGTCCTTCGCCGGCGTGTGGTTCGTGGACGACCTCGGCGGCACCGGCTTCACGGACCTGTTCCTCGACGGCAAGGGCCGGCCCGAGGGCGGCTTCATCGTGCTGGATGCGGCGGTGCTGGGGAAGTTCAAGGCGAACGCATGGGCGACGTGGAAGGAGAACACGCCGTTCAAGCCGGCGCCGGGGTGGAGCCTCGAGGCGAGGATCGAGGCGCCCGCGGGCGACGACCGGCGCGGGGCCATCCGCTACATTCTCCTGCACGAGCTGGGGCACGTGCTCTCGATCAACCGCGACGTGCACCCGAGCTGGAGCCTCGCGCCGAAGGACGTGCCGTCGGGGGCGCGGTTCCCGTTCTTCGAGCTTTCCTGGACGATCGACCGCAAGGAAGGGAAGTACGCTTCGCGGTTCGATGCCGCGTTCCCGATGCGCGCGTCCGTCGTGTATTACCTCGGCGCGAAGCTGGAGGCGGCGGACATGGCGCCGGCCTACGCGGCGCTGGCGAAGACCGACTTCCCCACGCTCTATGCGGCCACCAGCCCCGGCGACGACTTCGCGGAGTCCTTCGTGAGCTACGTCCACACCGTGCTCATGAAGCGGCCGTGGGAGGTCGTGATCCGCAAGGACGGGAAGGTGGTCGCCACGCACCGCCCGTGCTGGGGCGAAGCGCGCTGCGCGGCGAAGGAACGGATCCTCGCCAGCTTGCTCCGGTAAGCCCGGGAATTCGGGGACAGTCCCCAGAATCGGGGACAGTCCCCGAATTCCCCGGCCCCAACCCCGTCAGACTGACTGGAGGACGAGGCCGAGGACGAGGAAGCCGAGGATGAGCGCGATGGCGAGCAGGATGTTGGTCTGCCGGCGCTGGGCGGCCTCGAGGGCGCGCAGCGCGCGCTCGATGCGACCGGGCGCGTCGTCGGCGAGCACCTTGTGGACGAGACGCGGGATCTGCGGAAGCGTCCTGCCCCACATCGGCGACTCGTTGCGGATCTGCTTCCACAGCCCGCGCGGGCCGTAGTTCTCGCGCATCCACTTCTCGAGGATGGGCTGCGCGGAGCTGCGCAGGTCCAGCTCCGGGTCGAGGTGACGCCCCAGCCCCTCCACCTGCAGGAGCGTCTTCTGCAGCAGGACGAGCTGCGGCTGGATGTCCATGCGGAAGCGGCGGCCGACCTCGAAGAGCCGCAGCAGGAGCTTGCCGAAGTAGATGTCCTTGAGCGGCTTGTCGAAGATGGGCTCGCACACGGAGCGGATGGCGCCCTCGAACTCCTCGACGCCCGTGTCCTCCGGCACCCACCCGGCCTCGATGTGCGCGACGGCCACGCCCTTGTAGTCGCGCTTGAAGAAGGAGACGAAGATCATCGCGAGGCAGTTCTTGTCCACCTCCGGCAGCGAACCCATGATTCCGTAGTCGATGCCGCAGTAGCGGCCATCCCGCGCCACGAAGATGTTGCCGGGGTGCATGTCGGCGTGGAAGAAACCGTCGCGGAAGACCTGCGTGAAGAAGATCTCCACGCCGTTCCGGCCGAGCTGCTTGATGTCGATGCCCTCGGCGCGCATGGCGTCCAGGTCGTTCACGGGGATGGCGTCGATGCGCTCCATCACCATGACTTCCCTCGTGCACCAGTCGAAGTGCACGTCGGGCACGTAGAGGATCTTCGAGCCGGCGAAGTTGCGCCGGACGGTGCTCATGCTGGAGGCCTCGCGCAGCAGGTCCAGCTCGTCGTGGATGATCTTGTCGAACTCGCCGATCACCTCGCGGGCGCGAAGCAGGTCCGAGAGCGGGTGCAGGCGTTCGATCAGCCCGGCGATCGCGTAGAGAAGTTGCGTGTCCTTGTCGATCGTCTCGCCGATGCCCGGGCGCAGGATCTTCACCGCCACCTCGCGTCCGTCCGGCAGCTCGGCGAAGTGCACCTGCGCGACGGACGCGCTCGCCACGGGGGTGAGGTTGAAATTGCGGAAGACCTCCGCGTGGGGCTTCGCGTAGGCGCGGTCGAGCGTGGCCACCACCTGCTCCGCGGGGAAGGGCGGCACGGCGTCCTGAAGCTTCGAGAGCTCCTCGACGATGTCGGCGGGGATGAGGTCGGGGCGGATCGACAGCAGCTGCCCGAACTTCACGAAGATGGGGCCGAGTTCCTGCAGCGCCTCGCGCAGCCGCACCGCCCGCGGCCGCGACCGGTCGGCCCAGAAGAAGGCGACGCGGAACGGCAGGCGCACGAGCGCCGTCCCGCGCCCGACGATGAACTCGTCGAGCCCGTGGCGACCGATCGTGGAAAGGATACGGAGGAGACGGAAGACCCGCATGGAACCGCGATTCTACCGTTTCGGGGACGCTCGATCGGGACGCTCCCTGGGGACAGTCCCCAGAATCGGGGACAGTCCCCAGGGAGCGTCCCTACTTCTTCAGCCGGTCGGTGAAGTGCTTGCGGAACTTGGCGACCTTGGGCTCGACGACGAAGGTGCAGTAGGGGTTCTGCGAGCCCACGCGCTCGAAGTATTCCTGGTGGTAGTCCTCGGCCTGCCAGAAGGTCGTGGCGGGAACCACCTGCGTCACGATCCGGTCCGAGAAGAGCGCCTTCGCGGTGAGGCTGGCGATCACCTCGCGCGCCGCCTGCTCCTGCTCCGGCGTGTGGAAGAAGATGGCCGAGCGGTACTGCGTGCCGCGGTCGTTGCCCTGCCGGTTGAGCGTCGTCGGGTCGTGGATGGTGAAGAAGACCGCCAGCAGGTCCCGGTAGCTCACCACCGCCGGGTCGAAGGTGATCCGCACCACCTCCGCGTGGCCCGTCTGGCCCGTACAGACGGCTTCGTAACTCGGATTGGGGGAATCGCCGCCCATGTAGCCCGATTCCACGCTTTGCACTCCCTGAAGCTGGTCGAAGACCGCCTCCAGGCACCAGAAACAACCGCCAGCCAGTGTTGCCATTTCGGTCGTCATGGGGCGACTCCTTGTCGTGAGGCGGCGACTTTGCAAGAAGCGCGCCGGAAATCAGCCACAAGATATTGAAAAATGCTGGACAGGAACACCCCCCGACCACAAAATGTGGGGGTTTCCGCGATCGCACGCCACTTGATCTGGCACAACCAGAAAGGGGACGGCATCCCGGAGAATTCGGCCTCCGCCCGCCCAAGAAGCAGGCGAGTTTATCCATAACGGCAGTGCAGTAGAGGGGGATATCCCGATGAGCGTGGCAAAGTCCCGCATTCCCGCAGCCGACATTTCCAAGCTGCCCGCCCAGGAAATCAGCACCGAAGTCCTCGTCGAGAAGTACGCCAAGGACGGGGAAACCTCCATAAGGGAAGTGAGAGCCCGGGTCGCCAAGGCCCTGGCCGCGCACGAGAACGAGGACCGCCGCGCCTTCTGGGAGGCGAAGTTCCTCGAGGCCCAGGAGAACGGCTTCATCCCCGCCGGGCGCATCAACTCCGCCGCGGGCACGAGCCTCACCGCCACCCTCATCAACTGCTTCGTGCAGCCGGTGGGCGACTCCATCACCGAGATCGTCGACGGCCGCCCCGGCATCTACACGGCGCTCGCGGAAGCCGCGGAGACCATGCGGCGCGGCGGCGGCGTGGGCTACGACTTCAGCTCCATCCGCCCCGAAGGCGCGTGGGTGAAGGGCACCAACTCGCGCGCGAGCGGCCCGGTTTCGTACATGCGCGTCTTCGACCAGAGCTGCGAGACGGTGGAATCCGCCGGCGCCCGCCGCGGCGCGCAGATGGGCGTGCTGCGCTGCGACCACCCGGACATCGAGCGCTTCATCCACGCCAAGGACAAGGGCGACCTCACCAACTTCAACGTCTCCGTGGGCGTCACCGACGCCTTCATGCAGGCGGTGGAGGCCAACGGCGACGTGGAGCTGGTGCACCGCGCCGAGCCCTCGCAAGAGGTGAAGGACGCCGGCGGCTACCAGCGCGGCGACGGCCTGTGGGTCTACCGCAAGGTGCGCGCGCAGGACCTGTGGGACCAGATCATGCGCTCGACGTACGACCACGCCGAGCCGGGCATCCTCTTCCTCGACCGCATCAACCGCGACAACAACCTCTATTACTGCGAGGCGATCGAGGCCACGAACCCGTGCGTGACCGCGGATACCTGGGTCATGACGAGCGAAGGTCCGCGCCAGGTGGCCGACCTCGTGGGGCAGCCGTTCGAGGCCGTGGTCGACGGCCGCGCCTACCGGACCGAGTCGCAGGGCTTCTTCGCCACGGGCGTGAAGCCGGTGCTGAAGCTGCGCACGCGCGAAGGCCACGAGCTTCGCCTCACGGCGGATCACCCCGTGCGCCGCGTCTGGCACGCCACGCGCTACCGCGCGGAGACCGAGTGGGTGAAGGCCGGCGAGCTCGCCGCGGGCGACCGCATCGCGCTCAACGACCACCGCGGGCTCGTGCGCTGGGAGGGCGACTACGGCCATGCCGAAGGCTACCTGCTCGGCCTGCTGCTGGGCGACGGCCACCTCAAGCTGGATGAGGCCGTCCTCGGCGCGTGGGATGCCGGCGCGCGCCGCGAGGCCAACGGGGGCACGGTCCTCTCCCCCGGCGTCGCCTCCATGATGCAAGCCGCGGAGGAAGCCGCCCGCCAGCTCCCGCATCGCAAGGATTTCCGCGGCTGGCACGAGGTCGGCGGCCAGCCGGGGCACTTCCGCCTGAAGCTCGCCGCACTCCACGGCCTCGCCATCGAGATGGGCATGCGGCCTGCGGCCAAGGCCATCACGCCGAAGATGGAGTGCGCCTCGTCGGACTTCACGCGCGCTTTCCTGCGCGGGCTGTTCGACGCGGACGGCTCCGTGCAGGGCTCGCAGGAGAAGGGCGTTTCCGTCCGCCTCACGCAGGTCGACGCGAAGACGCTCCGCGCCGCGCAGCGCATGCTCGGCCGCCTGGGCATCGCCTCCACGATCTACGAGAACCGCCGCGAAGCCGGCGTGCGCGAGATGCCCGACGGGCACGGCGGCTCGAAGCCCTACCCGACGCAGGCCGTCCACGACCTCGTGATCGCCAACGAGAATCTCGAGCGCTACGCCGATCTCGTCGGCTTCGCGGATGCCGACAAGTCGCAGAAGCTCGAAGTGGCGCTCGCGGGCTACCGACGCGCGATGAACCACGAGCGCTTCCTCGCGACGGTCGAGTCGCTTTCCGCCGACGGCGAGGAAGCGGTGTACGACGTGACGATCTCCGACGTGCACGCCTTCGACGCGAACGGCCTGTACGTGTCGAACTGCGGCGAACAGCCGCTTCCGTCCTACGGCTGCTGCTGCCTCGGCTCCATCGACGTCGCGCGCTTCGTGAGGAACCCCTTCGCCGAGGACTGCAGCTTCGACTTCGAGGCCTTCGGCAAGGTGGTCGCCACTTCCATCCGCATGCTGGACAACGTGCTGGACGTGACGCCGTGGCCGCTGCCGCAGCAGAAGAAGGAAGCCTCCAACAAGCGCCGCGTGGGCCTGGGCTTCACGGGGCTGGGCGATGCGCTCCTCATGCTCCGCCTCGCCTACGACACGGAAGAGGCGCGGGCCATGGCCTCGAAGATCAGCGAGCACATGCGCGACAGCGCCTACGAGGCGAGCGTCGAGCTCGCGCGCGAGCGCGGCGCCTTCCCGCTCTTCAACGCCGACCTCTACCTCTCCGGCGGCAACTTCGCCTCGCGCCTGCCGCAGGAGATCAAGGACCGGATCCGCAAGCACGGCATCCGCAACTCGCACCTGATCTCGATCGCGCCCACGGGGACGATCTCGCTCGCCTTCGCCGACAACGCCTCCAACGGCATCGAGCCGCCGTTCTCCTGGACGTACACGCGCAAGAAGCGCATGCCCGACGGCACGCACAAGGAGTTCCGCGTCGAGGACCACGCCTACCGCCTCTACAAGTACGTGAACGGCGAGGACGCGAAGCTGCCCGACTGGTTCGTGACCGCGCTCGAGATCAGCGCGGAGGCGCACAAGGCGATGGTGGCCGCCGTGGCCCCGTTCGTGGACACCGCCATCTCCAAGACGGTGAACGTGCCCGAGGACTACCCCTACTCCGACTTCGAGGGGCTCTACCTCTCGGCGTGGAAGGCGGGCCTCAAGGGCATGGCCACCTACCGGCCCAACAGCGTGCTGGGCTCGGTGCTCTCCACGGAGCCCGCGAAGCCCGTCGAGGCCAAGGCCGTGGTGAGCCTGCCGGAAGACGCGATGAACCGGCGCCTTTCGATCAAGACGCTGCCGGAGCCGGTGCTCGCGAGCCTGCGCTGGCCCGGCCGCCCGGAGCTGCCCGAGGGCAACCCGGCCTGGACCTACATGATCGATTCGCCCGTGGGCAAGTTCGCGCTCTTCATCGGGCACGTCGAGGGCGAGGCCGTGCAGCGCGCCTTCCCGTTCGAGGTGTGGGTGAACGGCGCCGAGCAGCCGCGCGGCCTGGGGGCGGTCGCGAAGACCCTCTCCATGGACATGCGCGCCAACGACCGCGCCTGGCTCAAGATGAAGCTCGACGCGCTGGCCCTCACGGTGGGCGACGACGGCTTCGACATGCGCATGCCGCCGCACGGCGAGAAGAAGCGCGTGCCCAGCATGGTCTCGGCGCTGGGCCAGGTGGTGCGCTGGCGCTGCGAGTCGCTCAAGGCCTTCGACGACGCCGGCGCCTCGCCGCTGCTGGACGCCATGTTCAGCCTCGAGGAGCCGCGCACCGGCACCGACGGCACGCTCGCCTGGACGGTCGACATCGCCAACCCCGCCTCGGGCGAGGAGTTCGTGATGGGCCTGAAGGAGATGCACATGCCCGACGGCGGCACGCGGCCCTACTCGATGTGGCTCTCGGGGCACTACCCGCGCGCGCTCGACGGGCTCGCGAAGCTCCTCTCGCTCGACATGCGCGTGATGGACCCGGCGTGGATCGGCATGAAGCTCAGGAAGCTCCTCGACTACAGCGAGCCGCTGGGCGACTTCATGGCCTTCGTGCCCGGCCAGCGCCGGCAGCAGAACTGGCCCTCGACGGTGGCCTACCTCGCGCGCCTCGTGATCCACCGCTACTCGATGCTGGGCGTGCTGGACGAGAACGGGTATCCCAAGCAGGAGATGGGCATCCTCGAGACCCCGCGCCGCGGCGACGAGCCCGCGCTCATGAAGGGCACCAAGTGCACCGAGTGCGGGAACATGACCGTCATCCGCAAGGACGGCTGCGACTTCTGCAGCGCGTGCGGGTGGGTGGGAGCCTGCGGGTAGGGCCCGGCCGGACGCAGGCGGAAGACGAGGCCCGCAACGGGAAACCGCTGCGGGCCTCGTCGTTTGGGATTCCGGGGTTGACATCGACGGGCCGGCGAGTAAGATAGTAATAAGTTACTTACTTTGCGCCAGCCCATGAGAACCCACCCGAAGCACCTTCCCGCGGACGAGCGCCGCGCCGTCACGGTCGAGGCCGTCGTGAAGCTCGCGGCGGAGAGCAACCCGAGCGACATCACCACGACCGCCATCGCCAAGCACATGGGCGTGACGCAGGGCGCGCTCTTCAAGCACTTCCCGACCAAGGATTCCATCCTTCAGGCCGTGATGGAGTGGGTGGCCGAGCGCCTTCTGTCGCGGGTCGAGAACGCCGCCTGCTCGGCGTCGACTCCCCTGGCCGCCATCGAGGCGATGTTCCTCGCGCACGTGGAGTTCGTGGCGGAGCATCCGGGAGTGCCGCGCATGCTATTCGGCGAGCTCCAGCGCGCCGAGCTCACGGCGCCCAAGCGCATGGCGCAGGCCCTCGTGCGCCGCTACGGCGAGCGGCTTCGCGCGCTCATCGAGCAAGGCAAGGCGGCGGGCGAGCTGTCCCAGGCGGTCGACGGCGAGGCTGCCGCCACCCTCCTGGTGGGCATGATCCAGGGCCTCGTCATGCAGTCGCTGCTCGAAGGCGACGTGACGCGCGTTCGCCGGGACGCCCCGCGCCTCTTCGCGATCTACCGCCGAGGAATCGGGTGCCAGCCATGAAGATGTTCCCCCTGCAACGCCGAACGCTCGCGGTCCTCGCGGCCGTCGTGCCGCTCGTCGCGCTGCTCGCGTACGTCGCCCTTCGCTCCGGCCCGATGGCACCGGTGGCCGTGACCGAAGCCGCGGTGGAATCCCGCTCGATCCGCCCCGCGTTGTTCGGCATCGGCACCGTCGAGGCGCGCTACACCTACCGCATCGGCCCGACGTTCGCCGGCCGGCTGAAGCGACTCGACGTGCACGTGGGCGATGCCGTGAAGGCGGGCCAGGTGCTCGGCGAGATGGACCCGGTCGACCTCGACGAGCGCATCCGCGCCCAGGACGCGGCGCTCAGGCGCGCGGAGGCGGCGATTCGCGAGGCGTCGGCGCGCCATTCCCACGCGGAGCTCCAGGCGAAGCGCTACGAGCGGATGCTGGCCGTCCACGCCACCAGCGAGGAAACGCTCGCCACGAAGCGCCAGGAATTCCAGGTGGCCGATGCCGCCCTCGCCGTCGCCCGGGAGGAGCAGGCCCGCGCGCGCGCCGACCGCGATGCCTTGGCGGCGCAGCGCGGCAACCTGCGGCTCGTCGCGCCCGTCGACGGGCTCGTGACGCTCCGCGATGCCGACCCGGGCACCACCATCGTCGCCGGCCAGGCCGTCGTGGAAGTGATCGATCCGCGCAGCCTGTGGATCGATGCCCGCTTCGACCAGGGGAGCGCCTCGGGCCTCGCCGCGAGCCTGCCGGCGCAGATCGTGCTTCGCTCGCGCGACGGCGAGCTCCTGCAGGGGCGCGTCTCGAGGGTGGAGCCCCGCGCGGACGCCGTCACGGAGGAGACCCGGGTGAAAGTGGTGTTCGACGGGGCGCCCTCGCCCCTGCCGCCGCTGGGCGAACTCGCCGAGGTGACCGTCGGCCTGCCGGCGCTGCCCGCCGCGCCCATCGTCCCCAACGCCGCCGTTCACGGCCAGCGCGGCCAGGTCGGTGTGTGGAAGGTCGAAGGCGACGAGCCCTCGTTCGTGCCCGTGAAGCTGGGGCGCGCCGACCTCGACGGGCGCGTGCAGGTGATGCACGGCCTTCGCGCGGGCGACCGCATCGTGGTGCACAGCGAAAGGGTGCTGGCCCCCGGCACGCGGGTGAAGGTGGTGGACCGGATTCCCGGGACCCCGAGATGATCAGCCTCGCCGGCCGCGACATCCTTCACGCCTGGGGGAAGTTCATCTTCACCGGCTTCGGCCTGGGCCTGCTCATCGGCGTGACGCTGGTGATGGCAGGCGTCTACCGGGGGATGGTGGACGACGGCAAGGCGCTCCTCGACAACAGCGGCGCGGACCTGTGGGTCGTGCAGAGGGACACTCTCGGCCCGTACGCCGAATCCTCCAGCCTCCACGACGACCTCTACCGGTCGATCCTCGCAATGCCCCGCGTGGCTCGCGCCGCGAACGTGACCTACCTCACGATGCAGGTGCGCCAGGGCGGGCAGGACGTGCGCGCGATGGTGGTGGGCATCGTCCCGTCCGGGGAGGTCTGCGCGCCCGGCTGGCCGCCCCACCTCGTGGCGGGCCGGCAGATCACGCGCGGTCACTACGAGGCCGTGGCCGACGTCGCCACCGGCTTCGCCACGGGAGATCGCATCCGCATCCGGCGCAACGAGTACACCGTGGTCGGCCTCACGCGGCGCATGGTGTCCTCGAGCGGCGACCCGATGGTGTTCATCCCGCTCAGGGACGCGCAGGAGGCGCAGTTCCTCAAGGACAACGACGCCATTCTCCAGGGACGGCGCCGCACGGAGGCCAACCCCGCCTTCAACCGGCCCGGCGTGCCGGGATTGCTGGAGGCGGCCATCGACTCGCAGTCGAGCAACGCCTACGTGAACGCGATCCTCGTGCGGCTCGAGCCGGGTGCCTCGCCCTCGCAAGTCGCCGAGACGATCCGTCGCTGGAAGCGGCTGACGGTCTACACGCGGGCACAGATGGAGGAGATCCTCGTCGGCAAGCTGATCGCCACGTCGGCGAGGCAGATCGGCATGTTCCTCGCGATTCTGGCGGTCGTGAGCGCCGCCATCGTCGCCTTCATCATCTACACGCTCACCATGGACAAGATCCGCGAGATCGCGGTGCTCAAGCTCATCGGCACGCGCAACCGCACCATCGCCGCGATGATCATGCAGCAGGCGCTCGCCCTCGGCGTGATCGGCTTCGCGGTCGGGAAGATCACTGCGACCTTCGCGGGCCCCTTCTTCCCGAAGTACGTGCTGCTGCTGCCACGCGACGCCGTCTCGGGCCTGCTGGCGGTGCTGGCGATCTGCGCGCTGGCGAGCCTCGTGGCCATCCGCATGGCCCTCCGGGTCGACCCGGCCGAGGCGATCGGGGGCTGAGATGGGCACGCGCGGAATCCGGATCGAGGGCCTCAGGAAGCGCTACGGCTCGGGCGACACGGCCGTCGACGCCTTGCGGAGAGTCGACATGCACGTCGAGCCCGGCGAGGTCGTCGGGCTCATCGGCCCCTCGGGCTCGGGCAAGAGCACGCTGCTCAAGTGCCTGGGCGCGGTGATCGACCCGACGGCCGGGCGCATGACGCTGGGCGACGAGGCGACCTATGACGACGGGTGGAAAGTGCGCGACCTGCGCGCGCTGCGCCGCGACCGCATCGGGTTCGTGTTCCAGGCGCCCTATCTCATCCCGTTCCTCGACGTCACCGACAACGTGGCGCTCCCGCCCATGCTCGCGGGCGCGCCGAACGCCGAGGCGCGGGCGCGGGCGCTCGAACTGCTCGCGGCGCTGGACGTGCGGCACCGCGCGCGCGCCATGCCTTCGCAGCTTTCCGGCGGAGAGCAGCAGCGGGTGGCGATCGCGCGCGGGCTCGTGAATCGCCCTCCCGTCATCCTCGCCGACGAGCCCACCGCGCCGCTCGATTCGGAGCGCGCAATGGCGGTAGTCCGGATCCTCAACGACATGGCGCGGCGATTCGAGACCGCGATCATCGTCGTGACCCACGACGAGAAGATCATCCCGACCTTCCGGCGCATCTATCACATCCGTGATGGCGTGACCCACGAGGAGGCCGGCGAAGGCCGGGCATTCGAATGACCGTGCACGCGATTCGGGAGGAGCGACTGGCCGACGAGGCCTGGTCGCCACCGGCCACCGCCAGTGGGGGAGGGCAACGCCGGTTTCTCGCGAGGGTGCGGGGCCGGCTCATGCGCCCGGCCGGTCGCGCCGCCGGCGGCGACCCGATGCGGGAGCTGCACGTCGCGTTCCATCGGCAGATGGCCTTCATCGCGCGCCATCCCGAGGTGCCGCTGCGCCTTCTCGCGTGGCTGGCGGACGACGCCCGCCCGGGCATCCAGCGACGCGTTCGAAGGCTCATCGATCGCTACACCAGCCGCCTGGCCTGGATCATCGCCCGCGCGAAGGAACGCGGCGCCGTGGGAGCCGACGTGGACCCCGGAAACGCGGCTGACGTCCTCGTGGGCCTCATCCAGCACCTCGTGCGCACGGCCACGGCCACGCCCTTTCGCCGAGGGCGCCTTGAATTCCAGGCCGCGCTGGCGTTCGCCACGTTCCGCATCGCGCTGGCGGGGCGCACATGGTGATGGCCCGTACCGGAATCCCGCAGTGGACCGCGTGTGCACTCGCGCTCGCGCTGGCGGTCGCGGAGGCCCAAGGCGTGGGCGTTGATGCGGAAACGCGCCATGCCGCACGGCCGGACTTCTCGGGCGACTGGATGCTCGATGCCGGGGCAAGCGACGATCCGCGGAAGAAGGCCCGCGAAGCGTGGCAGGAATCACGCCAATCCAAGGGCGCCGCGAGCGGACACGTCGGGGCCGGCATGCCGGGCCGCGGCAAGGGGCGTAGCGCACGTGCGGGAGGCGTCGGGCAGGCAGGCGCACGGGACGACGACGCGCTGCCCGCGGCCGCACTGTCGGCGCTTCCGGAGCCGGCCATGAGGATGCGCGTCACCCACCAGGATCCCGCGCTGTCGATCGCCGACGAGCGTGATCGTCGACAGCAACTCCACACCGGATTTCGCGGCGCAAGCGTATCCGCCATCGGCGGGCTGCATCAGCGGGTCGCCACCGCAGGGTGGGAAGGCGGCGTGCTCGTGATCGAGACGGCCGCGATCGGCCTGAGGCTTGTCGAGCACTGGCGGATCGATGGCCGGACGGGGCACCTTGTCATCGACGCCAAGGCCGAGGTTTTCCAGGGCCAGCCGGTACCCTACCGCCTCGTTTACGCCCGGGAGGCGCCGCCCGCGGAGCACGGAGGCGGGCCTCAGTCGGACAACACGCACTCGAGAACCACACGATGACGAACCGATCCCTTTCTGCGTCCCGCCTCGCGGCGCCAGCCATCGCCCTCGCGCTCGCCGGCTGCGCCGCCGGGCCCGATTTCCGCCGACCGCCCGATCCCGAGGCGCGAAGCTTCACGGCCGAACCGGTTTCGGCGCGCACCGCGTCCGCCCCCACTCCGCAGGGCGAGGCGCAGCGGCTCGTCCCGGGGCTCCCGACGGACGCCCGCTGGTGGCGCGAGCTGAAGTCGCCCCGGCTCGATGCATTGATCGAATCCGCGCTCGACGCGAACCCGTCGCTCGCGGCGGCACGCGCCACGCTTCGCCAGGCGCGGGAGCTGCAGGCCGCGCAGGCCGCATCGGCTCGCCTTCCTCAGGTGGAGGCGACGCTGGGCGCGCAGCACCAGCGAACCAACCCGGGGACCCTCGGGCTGCCGGGCGACCCCCGGGAGTTCGACCTCTACAACGCCGGCGTCGCCGTTCGCTACGACCTGGACCTCGCCGGCGGGAACCGCCGCGTGCTCGAGGCGCTCGCCGCGCGCGCGGACTACCGAAGCCACGAGCTGGATGCCGCGCGCCTCATGCTTGCGGGCAACATCGCCACCGCCGCCATCGCGCGGGCAAGGCTTGCGGCGCAATTCGAGGCGACAGCGGCGCTTCTCGGCGAGCAGGTTGAACTCGTGCAGGTCGCCGGCGAGCGGCTGCGCCTCGGGCAGGCCGCACCCGAGGAGGTGCTGGGCCTGCAGGTGCAGGCCGCGCAAACGCGCGCCGAGCTGCCGGCACTCCTCAAGCAACTTCGGCATGCCGAGCACCTGCTCGCGACCCTCGCGGGTCGAACGCCGGATGCGCGCGGCGTGCCCGACTTCACGCTGGAGGAGTTCTCCCTCCCTGCCGAGCTTCCCGTGACCGTGCCCTCCGAACTCCTCCGGCGCCGGCCGGACATCCGCGCATCGGAAGCCCTGCTGCGCGCGGCGAATGCGGACTACGGGGCGGCCGTCGCAAGGCTCTACCCCGCCGTGTCGCTGAGCGCGAGCGCCGGCAGCCAGGCGCTCACGGCCGCCGCCCTGTTCGGCGGCGGAACGGCGGTGGGCGGGCTCGTCGCACAGCTCGTCCAGCCGCTCTTCAGGCCGGGGCTCGCCGCGGAGAAGCGCGCAGCGCTCGCGGCATTCGACGCGGCGGTCGCCAATCACCAGGCCGTCGTGCTGGACGCGTTCCGTGGCGTGGCCGACTCCCTGCGCGCGGTGGAAAGCGATGCGCAGGCGCTTGCCGCCCTGGCTGCCGCCGCCGTTGCCGCGGGCGGCTCCGCCAATGCGGTCGAGCAACGATACCGGCTCGGCGCCTCGAGCCACGTCGAGGTGCTCGTCGCGCGGCAACAGGCGCGGCGGACCCGGCTGGCTCTCGTCGCTGCCCGGGCGCAGCGCCTCGCGGACAGCGTGGCCTTGTACCAGGCGATCGGCGCGGGGATGGAGCCGCAGCAGGCGGACACGGGCGGTGAAGCAGCCGACGGCTCCACCTGAGCAGCGGGTCGTTCCAATGCAGGACGCGGGCCACGACGGTCGGGTCGGCGGCGATAGCGCGACCCAAACCCGCGATGGCACGGCGCCTCATTTGGCTTCATGATGTGTCCGCATCGGGACTGGAGGACCCATGTCCGATGCCGCGAATATCCCCGCCGGGAGGCGACGCCGCTTTGAGGCAGTGAGATCGGAGAACGGGACATGAGCGTAGAGAAGGTGGCCATCGTCACCGCGGGCGGCAGCGGCATGGGTGCCGCCGCGGCCCGCCGGCTCGCGGCGGACGGGTACCAGGTCGCGATCCTGTCGTCGTCCGGCAAGGGCGAGGCGCTCGCGAAGGAACTCGGCGGCCTCGGGGTGACGGGCTCGAACCAGTCCCACGAGGACCTGAAGCGCCTCGTAGACGCGGCGCTCGAACGCTGGGGCCGGATCGACGTCCTCGTGAACAGCGCGGGCCACGGGCCGCGCGCGCCGATCCTGGAGATCACCGACGAGCAGTGGCACCAGGGGATCGACACCTACCTGCTCAACGTGATCCGGCCCGCGCGCCTCGTGACGCCGGTGATGGTGCGGCAGAAGGCGGGCGCCATCATCAACATCTCCACGGCGTGGGCCTTCGAGCCGAGCGCGCAGTTCCCGACCTCGGCCGTGGCGCGGGCGGGGCTCGCGGCCTTCACGAAGATCTTCGCCGACCAGTATGCCGCGGACGGCGTGCGCATGAACAACGTGCTGCCCGGCTGGATCGACAGCCTGCCCGCCACCGAGGAGCGACGGCAGGGCGTGCCGATGAAGCGCTACGGCCGGAGCGAGGAGGTGGCCGCGACGATCGCCTTCCTCGCCTCCGAGGGCGCCGCCTACATCACGGGCCAGAACATCCGCGTCGACGGCGGGCTGACCCGCGCCATCGGCTGAGGGCCCGCTCCCATGGGCAACCCGCCTGTTTCCTGCATCTTCTGCCGCCTCATCGCCGGCGAGATCCCGTCGCACCGCGTCCACGAGGACGAGCTGACGCTCGCGTTCATGGATCTCGGCCAGCTCAACCCCGGCCACACGCTCGTCGCGGTGAAGCGCCACGCGGCCACGCTGCTCGACATCACGCCCGACGAGGCAGCGGCCGTCATGCGCACCGCGCGGCGCGTGGCGCTCGCGGTCAAGGCAACGTTCGATCCCCCGGGGATGACGCTCCTGCAAGCCAACGGCAAGGAAGGCGACCAGACGGTCTTCCACTTCCACCTGCACGTGGTGCCCCGGCACGCGGGCGACGGCATCGCGCTGTCGTGGCCGCGCAAGGACCCGCCGCCTGCCCTGCTAGAGGACTATGCCGCGAGGCTGCGCCGGGCGCTGGGCTAGCGCCGCCGTGCCCGCCTTCATCGCCGTGCTGATGGTGGCGCTGGCGCTCGTCGTGCTCCTCGTCCCGTTCGAGATCCTCGCGCGGGGGCCGAGGCTCGGCGCCCTCGTCTCCGCCCTCGCGGGCTCGATCGGCGAGCTCGGCGCGCGGCTGGTCTTCGCGGTGCCCACGCTCCTTTTGGCATACGCGGCGTGGCGGGAGTGCCGGGCGGAAAAGGAGTGACGTCCCGGCGCACCGCGCCGTCGGGCAGAATGACGGTCCCGCCTTGCGCCCTTTGCAGCTCCTGACGGCATGTCCCTCCTCGCCTTCGCCATCGCCGCCACCGTGCTGGCCGTCACGCCCGGCCCGGGCATCGCCTATGTCGTCGCGCGCACGGTCGCCGGCGGGCGACCGGAAGGGCTTGCGTCGTGCCTTGGCACGGGGATCGGCGGGATGCTCCACGTGCTTGCGGCGGCGCTCGGGCTGTCGATCCTCGTGGCCCAGTCGGCCGCAGCGTTCACGGTCGTGAAATATCTGGGCGCGGCCTACCTCGCCTACCTCGGCATCCGCCTGCTGCTTCGCCAGGATCACGCGCTCGCGGTGGAGCGCGTCGCCTCGCAAGGCGCCCGCCGCGCGCTGTTCGAGGGCATTCTCGTCGAGGTGCTCAACGTGAAGACGGCGCTCTTCTTCCTCGCCTTCCTGCCGCAGTTCGTGGCGCCGGCCGAGCCGCTGGTCCCGCAACTGGTGCTGCTCGGGAGCGTCTGCGTGGCGCTCAATACGCTCGTCGACGTCGTCGCGGTCTTAGCGACCGATCGCCTGCTCCGCTCAGGCGCCGCCCGCGCGGCGCGCGCGCGCCTGATGACCCGCGTGTCGGGCGTCACGATGCTGGGGCTGGCGGCCTACCTGGCGCTGGCGCGGCGCGAAGCCTGAGCCACCGCCATGGCCACGAACTCGCGGCGCTTCGACGAAGCCGTCGCCTTCGCGCAGTCCCACGAGATCGGCTGGCCCCGCGATCCGTCGGCCGACCCCGCGCGCTGGGGCGTGCACCACGACGATCCCCCGCCGTTCAACCGCCTGCGCGGGCCGGTGCATCCGCGCGGCGGCGTCTCCGGCGTGATCCGCGTGCGCGGCGAGGAAGTCGCGGCCTGGGGAGAGCCCGACCGCGCCGACCAGACCTTCAGCGTCGCGAAGACCTACCTCGCGATGCTGGCGGGCATCGCGCATGCGCGCGGCCTTCTCGAACCCGGCGAGCGCGTGGGCGAGCGGCTCCCGGGCATCGGCTTCGACTCGCCGCACGACCGCGCCATCACCTGGGAGCACCTCCTCACGCAGACGAGCGAGTGGGAGGGCGAGTGCTTCGGCATGCCCGACCAGGTGGAGCACCACCGGCGCGTCTCCCACGACCCGAAGCCGCCCACGGGCAGGAAGGGCGAGCGCCGGGCGCTTCGCGAGCCGGGCACTTACTGGGAGTACAACGACGTGCGCATCAACCAGCTCGCGCTGGCGCTGCTGCACCTGTTCCGGCGGCCGTTGCCGGAAGTCTTCCTCGAAAGCGTCCTGCAGCCGCTCGGCGGCGGCCGCGATTTCCGCTGGGAGGGCTACGACGACGCGTGGGTGGAGATCGACGGGCGGCGCATGCCGTCGGTGCCCGGCGGCACGCACTGGGGCGGCGGCGTCTCGATCGGCGCGCGCGACCAGGCGCGCATCGGCCAGCTCCTCCTCGACGAAGGCATCCACGAGAGCCGCGAGCTCGTGCCGCGCGACTGGGTGCGGCGCATGCGCGAGCCGTGCGCCGTGGCGCCGTTCTACGGCTTCCTCTCCTGGCTCAACCGCGACGGGCACCTCTTCGCCGACGCCTCGCGCGAGAGCTGGTTCATGTTCGGCGCCGGGGGCCACATGACATGGATCGACCCGGCGCGCGAGGCGGTCGTCGTCGCGCGCTGGCTCGACGGGGCGCATTCGGCGGGGTTCGTGAGCCGGGTGACCCGGGCGCTCGGCGTTTAGGCGAGAATCGCACCGATGACCCCGGATCCCGGCACGCCCGCGAGCGGCGAGACCCATCCCGCCGGGCAGCGCGCCTCGCCGCTGGAGGTGCTCGCCGCCTTCCTGAAGCTCGGCCTCACTTCCTTCGGCGGGCCGGTCGCGCACCTGGGCTATTTCCGCACCGAATTCGTCGAGCGCCGCAAGTGGCTCGACGACAAGAGCTACGCCGACCTCGTCGCGCTGTGCCATTTCCTGCCCGGGCCCGCGAGCAGCCAGGTCGGCATCGCCCTCGGCCTCGGCCGCGCGGGCTGGCTGGGGGCGCTCGCGGCGTGGGCGGGCTTCACGCTGCCCTCGGCGATCGCGCTCGTGCTGTTCGCGTTCGGCATCGCGCAGTGGGAAGGCCTCGCCCGCTCCGGCGCCGTGCACGGGCTCAAGGTCGTGGCGGTGGCGGTGGTCGCGCAGGCGGTGTGGGGCATGGCGCGCTCCCTCTGCCCGGACCGGCCGCGCGCCGCGATCGCATTCGGCGCGACGATCGCGGTGCTGGCGATGCCGACGGCGGCGGGGCAGGTCGGCGTGATCGTCGCCGGCGGGCTCATCGGCCGGTGGGCCCTTTCGCTCGGGCACCTGCCCGCGCTGCAGCACCGCGACTACGGCGTGAGCCGGACGACGGGCACGGTGCTCCTCGCTGCCTTCGGCCTGCTCCTCGTGCTGCTGCCGGCGCTCGCGGCCATGGACGATTCCCTTGCGCTCCCGGCCTTCTCCGCGTTCTACCAGGCCGGCTCGCTCGTGTTCGGCGGCGGCCACGTCGTGCTGCCGCTGCTGCAGTCGAGCGTCGTTCCGCCGGGGTGGGTCGGCGCCGACACCTTCCTCGCGGGCTACGGTGCGGCGCAGGCCGTGCCCGGCCCACTCTTCACCTTCGCGGCCTTCCTCGGTGCGGCGATGCCCTCGCCCCTCGGGGGCTGGGCGGGCGGCGCGGCGATGCTGCTCGCGATCTTCCTGCCGGCGTTCCTGCTCGTCGCGGGCGCGCTGCCGCACTGGGAGGCGCTGCGCCAGCGCGACGGCGTGCAGCGCGCCATGGCGGGCGTGAACGCGGCCGTCGTCGGCGTGCTCGCCGCGGCCCTCTACGACCCCGTGTGGACGAGCGCCATCCGCTCGAAGGCCGACTTCGGCCTCGCGCTCGCCGCGTTCGGGCTGCTCGTGGTGGGCAAGGTGTCGCCGGTGGTCGTGGTCGTGCTCGCCGCGGCCGGCGGGTGGGCGCTGGCGGCCTTCGCATGACGGGCCTGAGCGTCCCCACCCTGCTCGCCGCGACCGCCGTCGCGAGCTTCGTGATGGCGGCGGCGCTCGCGATCGTGGCGTACCGGCGGATGGCGGCATTCCTCTCCTGGGCGGGCGCCCTCGCCGCGCACGGCGTGACCTACGTCCTCTTCATGCTGCGGGGCGCGATTCCCGATCTCCTGTCGATCGTCGTCGCCAACGTGGCGCTCTCGGCGACGTTCGCGCTCTTCGCCGCCGGCCTCGCCCAGTTCCAGGGGCGCCGCTTCCCGCTGGTGGCGCTGTGGGGGCCGGCCGTGGTGGTCGCGGTCGCGTTCGCGGCGTTTCTCGACGACGCCCGGGTCCGCGTGATCGTGGCCGGCGTGGTGTTCTCGGCGCAGGCGCTCGTTATCCTGGTTGCGCTCGTCCAGCACCGCAAGGTGACGCCCGGACGCGGGCAGTACGTCCTGATGGCGGGCTTCGCGCTCGTCGTCCTGATCTTCGCCGGCCGCATCGTGGCCGCCCTGCGCGGGCCCTTCGAGATGGCGTCGATCCTCTCCGGCAGCCCCGTCCAGCAGGCTTCGTTCATGGTGGCGGTCCTCATGCCGATGCTGCTCGCGATGGGGCTCGTGCTGATGGTCGAGGAGCGCGCAGGCGCGGAGCTGCAGGAGGCCAACCGCAAGCTCGAGGAACTCTCGGTGACGGACGCGCTCACGGGGCTCTCGAACCGCCGGCACTTCGACCGCCTCCTCGCCTCCGAGTGGTCGCGGGCCGCGCGCCGCGGCTCCCCCTTCGCCGTGCTCATGGTCGACGTCGACCACTTCAAGCGCTTCAACGACCGCTACGGCCACCTCGCCGGCGACGACTGCCTCGTGCGCATCGCAGGCGTCCTCAAGACATTCACCCGCCGCTCGGGCGACGTGGCGGCGCGGTACGGCGGCGAGGAGTTCGCCATCGTCTACTCCGACATGCCTGCCGAGGCGGCCGCCCGGATGGCCGAGAACGTCCGGCAGGGCGTGGAGGGCCTCGCGATTCCCCACGAGGATTCGCCCTCCGGCCGCGTCACCCTGAGCGTCGGCGTGGCCACGATGCCAGCGAGCCGCGACATCGCCGCGGAGGCGGTGCTCAGGCGCGCGGACGAGGCGCTCTACGAGGCGAAGGCGTCGGGGCGCAATGTCGTGCGCGCGGCGATGGCCACGCTCACGCCGGATCGTCCGCCAGCAGGCGGTATCCCACGCCCGTCTCCGTGATGAAGTGCCTCGGCCGCAGCGGGTCGGCCTCCAGCTTGTCGCGAAGCTGCTTCATGTAGATGCGTAGATAGTGCGTGTCCGCGAGGTGCGTGGGTCCCCACACCTCGCCCAGCAGCTGCTTGTGCGAGACCACCATGCCGGCGTGCTTCGCGAGGCAGCCCACCAGCCGGAACTCCGTGGGCGTGAGGTGGACCTCCGCGCCGTCGCGCGTCGCCCGCCGCGCCACGAGGTCGATCGTGGACGGGCCGAGGCGGAGCGCGCCCTCGCCGGAGGCTGGCCGCACCGCGTGGCGCAACGCCACGCGCACCCGCGCGAGCAGCTCGCCCACGCCGAAGGGCTTCGTGACGTAGTCGTCCGCGCCCGCGTCGAAGGCCTCGATCTTGGCGTGCTCGCGCGAGCGCGCGGAAAGAACGATGACCGGCATCGGCGACCAGCGGCGGATGCCGCGGATCACCTCGAGGCCGTCGAAGTCCGGCAGGCCCAGGTCGACGATCGCGACATCCGGCCGGTGCGTGGTCGCGTCGATGGCGCCCCGGCGCGCATTCGCGGACTCGACGACCTTGTGGCCCTCCGCCGCGAGCGCGGAGCACACGAAGCGCCGGATCTCCGGATCATCCTCGACCACCAGGATCGTGGCGCGCGCTTCGGGCATGTCAGCCCCCTGCCGCCTCGACAGGGGGCGGCGGCGAGGCTTCGACGGGCAGGGTGAAGCGGATCGCGAGGCCGCCGCCGGGGTTCGCCTCCGCCCGGATGCGCCCGCCGTGCAGCTCCACGATGGCCCGGCAGATGGCGAGCCCCAGCCCGAAGCCGCCGCGCGCGCCCTCCTCGCCGCCGCCGCGGAACTTGCCGAAAAGCCCATCCAGGTCGTGCTCGCCCGGCCCGGGCCCGTTGTCCTCCACCGCCACGACGAGATCGCCTCCGGCCCGCTTCGCGCGCAGCACCACCACGGTGCCCGGCGGCGTGTGGCGCGCGGCATTGTCGAGCACGTTCACGAGCACCTGCTCGACGAGCGGCGCGTCGACGCGAACGAGGGGCAGGTCGGGTGCCATCTCCACCACGACGCGGTGCGTCGCCAGTCGGTCGCCCATGCGCGAGAGCACGCTGCCCGCGATCTCGGCGAGCGAGGCCCAGTCGCGCTCCGGCCGGACGCTGCCGGCCTCCAGGCGCGTCATCTGCAGGATCTTCTCCACCTGGTCGAAGAGGTCCCTCGCCTGGCCGTAGATGCTGCGCGAAAGCGCCTCCCGCTGCGCCGCCGGAAGGCGCTCGCCCCCTTCAACGAGCGTGGACGAGGCCCCCGTGAGCACCGCGAGGGGCGTCCGCAGGTCGTGGGTGATGGAGGCGAGCAGCGTGCTGCGGATGCGCTCCGACTCGGCCTCCAGCGCGAGGCGCGCGCGCGCCACTTCCTCGCGCCGCCCCTTCTCCATCAGGTGGGAGATCACGAGCGCAACCGCGACCATGATCGCGAAGGTGAACAGGTACTGCACGTCGTTCACGGTGAACGCGCCCTCGGGGGGCACGAACGCCACGTCGAACGCGATGACGGAAGTTGCGGCGCTCGCGATCGCCGCGCTGCGGCTGTAGCGAACGGCGATGATCACGACGGCGAGGACGTACACCATCGCGATGTTCACGATGTCGAAGCGGCCTTTCATCGCCAGCCCCGCGAGCGTGCACCCGGCCGCGGCGATGGCGGCGGCAGCGTATCCCTTCCAGTCGCGGGCGATGTCCATGGCGACGACTCTAGCCACTGCCCCGTAAAGATGCCATCAAAAAGGGGCCGGCGCGGCGCGGCCGGGGGTCGCGGCCACCCTAGACTGCGGGCACTTTCGATCCGCGAGGCCCCCTAATGAACGAATCAGGAACCGGCAAGCCGCAGTCGACCGCGGCGCTCGCGCTCCTCGCGCTGGGCGTCGTCTACGGCGACATCGGCACGAGCCCCCTCTACGCCGTGAAGGAGACCTTCAACCCCGCGCACGGCATCCCGCTCGTGGAAGCCAACATCCTCGGCGGCCTGTCCTGCATCTTCTGGGCGCTGATGCTGGTCGTGTCCCTCAAGTACGTGACGCTCGTGCTGCGCGCGAGCAACCGCGGCGAGGGCGGGATCATGGCGCTGCTGGCGCTCGCCTCCGAGGCCGTCGAGGGCAGGAAGCGGCTGCGCGCGGCGCTTCTCGTCACCGGCGTCTTCGGTGCCGCCCTCTTCTACGGCGATGCGGTGCTCACGCCGGCGATCTCGGTGCTCTCCGCCGTCGAGGGCCTGGAGGTCGGCACCGAGGCCTTCAAGCCCTGGATCGTGCCCATCTCGGTGGGCATCATCGTCGCGCTGTTCCTCATCCAGAAGCACGGCACGGGGCTCGTGGGCGCGCTCTTTGGCCCGGTGTGCGCGGCGTGGTTCCTGGCGCTCGCGGCGGCGGGCGTGTGGAACATCGCCGGAAACCCGGCCGTCCTCCGCGCCCTCGACCCGGCGCACGCCCTGCACTTCCTCACCGCGCACGGGCTCGCCTCGTTCCTCGTGCTGGGCTCGGTGCTGCTCGCCGTGACGGGCGCGGAGGCGCTCTACGCGGACATGGGCCACTTCGGCAGTCGCGCGATCCGCGTGGCCTGGTTCGGGCTCGTCGCGCCAGCGCTGGTGCTCAACTACTTCGGGCAGGGGGCGTTGCTGCTCGCCAACCCGAAAGCGGTGGAGAACCCGTTCTACCTCGCTTTTCCCTCGTGGGCCCTCTACCCGATGGTGGCGCTCGCCACGGCGGCCACGGTGATAGCCTCGCAGGCCACGATCTCGGGCGCCTACTCGATGACGCGGCAGGCGATCCAGCTGGGGTTCCTGCCGCGCGCGCAGATCCTGCACACGTCCTCCAGGACGATGGGGCAGGTCTACATGCCGGCGGTGAACTGGATCCTGCTCGCCGCGGTGGTGGCCGCGGTCGTGGGCTTCGGCTCCTCCACCCGCCTCGCCTCGGCCTACGGCGTCGCGGTCATGGGCACGATGCTGGTCACGACCTTCCTCACCTTCTTCGTGATCCGCTACAAGTGGGGCTACCCGTTGTGGCTGTGCGCGCTCGCCACCGGCCTCTTCGCGGCGATCGACGCGACGTTTTTCGCGGCGGCCATGCACAAGGTGCTGGAGGGCGGGTGGTTCCCGCTGCTTCTCGGCGCGGGCGTCTTCGGCCTCATGATCACCTGGCGCCGCGGCCGCACCGCGCTGCTGCGCACGTTGCAGGCCTCCTCCGTGCCTCTCGAGCCCTTCCTGGAATCGCTCTTCCTCGCGCCACCGCAGCGGGTGCCCGGCACCGCGGTGTTCCTCACCGCCACGCCGGACGCCACACCGCACGCGCTGCTGCACAGCCTCAAGCACTACCGCGCGCTGCACGCGCGCAACATCTTCCTCACCGTCGGCTTCCACGACGTGCCGTGGATCGCCTTCGGCGACCGCGTGCGCTGCGAGCCGCTGGGCCACGATTGCTGGCGCGTGGAGGTGCGCTACGGCTTCATGAACCGCGCCGACGTGGCCGCCGCCCTCGAGCTGTGCGGGCCGCAGGGGCTCGAGGTCGATCCGGGCGAGGTATCGTACTTCCTCTCGCGGGAGAAGATCCTGCCCGTTGCGGAAGGCCGGAAGCTGCTGGAGCGCTGGCGCAACCGCGCCTTCGCCGCGATGGCGCGCAACGCCGGCAACGCGACCGACTACTTCGGCATTCCCACGAACCGCGTGGTGGAGCTGGGGACGCGCGTGCAGCTTTGAGACGGCCTCACACTTCGCAGTGCCACTCCTGCACGTAGCTCGCGTCCCCGGCCGACTCGAACCCGCGCAGCAGGAACCCGGTGCCGCCGACGGCGACGAGCACAGGCTCGTAAAGGGGCGGGAGCAGGTCCGGGTCCTTCGGGGCCGAGCCGCCCTTGAGGGTCGCGACCGCGTAGGCGCCGCGGCCGCCCACCACCGTCTGCAGCGTGAGCTCGCCCGCGGAGCGCTCGCCCGCGAGCGTGCCGTACTCCGAGACGCGCCGTCCCTGCCGGCGCATGGCCTTCACCCGGACTCTCATGCGCCGAGGTTATCGCCCGCGCCGCGGACCGCGGAACGGGCTGCCGGGGTTGTGGACAACAGCCGCGTAACGGTCGGTGTAACATCGCTTCCCGATCCGCCCCGGGAGGAACCCGATGAACGCCGCCCGCAAACCGCAATCCCGTTCCGCCAAGCCCGCCAAGTCCGCCACCGGCACGGTCGCGCTGCTCGTCGCGACGCGCAAGGGGGCGTTCATCTATCGCTCCGACAAGGCGCGGCGCGCCTGGCGCGTGGCCGGGCCGATGTTCTTCGGCCACATCGTCCACCACCTCGTCCTCGACCCGCGGCCGGGCCCGAAGGGCGGGCGCACGATGCTCGCCGCGGCGAGCACGGGGCACCTCGGGCCCACGATGTTCCGCTCGACCGACCTGGGCCGGTCGTGGAAGGAGGCCGCGAAGCCCCCCGCCTTCCCGAAGGCCCGCGAGGGGCAGCGGGCGCGCGCCGTGCACCACAACTTCTGGATCACGCCGGGGCACGCGAGCGAGCCCGGGACCTGGTACGTGGGCACCTCGCCCCAGGGGCTCTTCCGCTCGACCGACGACGGCGTGACCTGGACTTCCGTCGCCGGCTTCAACGACCACCCCATGTACGAGAAGTGGACGGGCGGCGAGCAGGACGGCACGCCCAGCGGCCCGATGCTGCACTCGATCAACGTGGACCCGCGCGACCCGCGCCACCTCTACCTCGGCATGTCGAGCGGCGGCGTGTTCGAGAGCCTCGACGCAGGCGCGAGCTGGCGGCCGCTCAACCAGGGGATGCTCGCGGACTTCCTGCCCGAGAAGTACCCCGAGTACGGGCACGATTCCCACTGCCTGCGCCAGCACCCCGCGGCACCCGACGTGCTCTACCAGCAGACGCACTGCGGCCTCTACCGGCTGGATCGCCCGGGCACGGTGTGGCAGCGCATCGGCGACAACCTGCCGAAGTCCGTGGGCGACGTGGGCTTCCCCGTGGTGCTGCACCCGCGCGACGCCGGCACGGCGTGGGTGTTCCCGATGGACGGCAGCACGGTGTGGCCGCGCACGAGCCCGGGCGGCAAGCCCGCGGCCTACGCCACGCGCAACGGCGGCCGCACCTGGAAGCGGCAAGACGCCGGGCTGCCGAAGAGCCAGGGCTGGTTCACGGTGAAGCGGCAGGCCATGAGCACGGACGCGCACGATCCGGTGGGCGTCTACTTCGGCACGACGGGCGGGGAGATCTGGGCGAGCCGCGACGAGGGCGCGAAGTGGTCGTGCATCGTGCGCCACCTGCCGGAGATCTACGCGGTGGAGGCGGTCGAGCTTCCGCGGTGAAGGTCTTCATCCCCACGCCACTGCGCTCCTACACGGGCGGCCGCAGCGATGTCGAGGCCGCGGGTACCACGCTCGCCGAAGTGATGGCGGACCTCGACCGGCGCTACCCGGGCATCCGCTTCCGCATGGTCGACGAGCAGGACGCCATCCGGCGCCACATCCGCGTCTGGGTGAACAAGGACGAGGCGCGGCGCCTCGACGTGCCCGTGAAGGAGTCCGACGAGGTCATCATCTTCCAGGCGCTGAGCGGGGGGTAAGCGCCCGCCGTTGACCGCCCGCACCCGCGCGACCAGAATCGCCGGAGGCGGCAATCGGGCCCATCGGCACATGCGACGCTTGGCGAAATGGATGGCGGGGTTGGTCGTGCTGGCAGCCGGCGGCGTCGCCGTCGTGGTCGCCATGGAGAACCGCGCCGCGGGCAAGGCGATGGCGTTCTGCGACCGGTTCAAGCCCGGCACCGCGTTCCTGGAGGCCGGGCAGGCGGCCCGGGCGGAGATCGACAGGCAGTTCGTCACCCTCTCGGACGACGAGCTCACCGTTTCTTTCTACGGCGCCATTCCGCCTTCGCTCCACCTCTGCACGGTAAAGGCACGGGACGGGAAGGTCACGCTGGCGCGCTACTCCCACGTCGACTGAGCGGCGCGACGGCCGCATGATCGTCCCCCTGCACCTCGACGACTGGCTGGTCGTCGCCGACAAGCCCGCCGGCCTGCTCTCGGTGGCCGGCCGCGGCCCGGCGGGCGAGGACTGCCTGCATGCGCGCGTGCGCCGGCAATGGCCAGACGCGCTCGTCGTCCACCGGCTGGACATGGCAACCTCGGGCCTCATGGTGTTCGCGCGCGGCATCGAGGCGCAGCGCACCCTCTCGCGCGCCTTCGCTTCGCGCGAAGTCGGCAAGCGGTATGTCGCGGTGGTGGCGGGCGTGCCGCGGCCCTGGGATCCGGATGCCGATGGCTGGAGCGTGATCGACCTCCCGCTCGCCGCCGACTGGCCCGCGCGGCCGCGGCAGAAGGTGGACGCGGCGCACGGCCGGCCCAGCCTCACGCGATGGCGGGCGATCGGGGACGCGCCCGGCCCCTGGGGCGCCGGCACGCTCCTCGAACTCGAGCCCGTCACTGGCCGTTCGCACCAGCTCCGCGTGCACCTCGCGGCCATCGGCCACCCGGTCGTGGGCGATGCGCTCTACGCGCCGGAGCCGCTGGCCCGCGCGGCAACGCGGCTGCTGCTGCACGCGGAGCGGCTGGCGCTCGCCCACCCGGCCGACGGGCGGCGTCTGTCATGGCGGAGCGGCGCGCCGTTCCGGGAGGGCGGATAATCGCGGCATGCGCACCGTCCGACTCGGCGACTGGAAGGAATTCGAGGACCGCCTCGGCACGCTCCCGGGCTGGGCCTTCCGCGGCGAGGTGTCGGCCCACTGGCCGCTCCTCACCTCCCTCGGCCGCAAGATGCACACCTACTGCCCGGACCGGAAGCTCTGGCCGCTGCGGGAATCGCGGGCGCTGCGCATCTTCCGCCGCAAGGCCCACAACCACCTTCAGGACAGCTCCGCACTGGACGACGACCTGCGCTCGCTCGCGTTGATGCAGCACCATGGCGCGCCCACGCGGCTGCTCGACTTCACCAAGTCGCCGCACGTGGCCGCGTTCTTCGCGCTGGAGAGCGCCACGGGCGACGCCGCCGTGTACGCGCTCAACACGCCGGCGCTGTGGGGGCTCGCGCCCGACACCCACCCGCAGCTCGACCGCGACGCGATCGACCCGCGCGTGGCCGGGAACTTCGAGCGGTACTTCCTGCGCAACGACCACCCGGTGGTGTGGTTCGGCGAGCCCTCGCAGATGGACCTGCGCCTCGTGGCCCAGTCCGGCCTCTTCGTCGTGCCCGGCGTGATCGACCGGCCCCTCGACGAGGTGCTCGGCCACTACCGGCACGCCGACGAGCTGCTGCTCAAGTTCGTGCTGCCGTTCGAAGTGCGCGCGCAGGCGATGGAGGCGCTCTACCGCATGAACGTCACCTACGCGAGCCTCTTCCCGGACCTCGAGGGCCTCGCGCGCGCGAGCGCCTACGAGCTGGAGGTCATCTGGGAGCGGCTGGTCCAGGACTACCTCGCCGCGGAGAAGTGACCGGCCCGCGGGCTTGTCAAGCCGATTTCCGGATGAACCGCGCGGCCGGCGTTCCTATACTGCCGGCCGGCGTGCGCGAATGGCGCGCACGGCGCCGCACGACAACCGCATCCGGAAAGGAAAAGCCTTGAAAGTGAAGTCCCTCGTCGCCACGCTCGCCCTCCTCGCCACGCTCGGTGCCGCCCAGGCCGAGGAGAAGCTGGGCGTCACCGTCTATCCCGGCGCGAAGCACGATGCCGCCACCTCGAATGCCGTGAAGGAGATGGTCGGCGGCGAGGCCGCGTGCTTCACCACGGCCGACCCCATCGCCAAGGTGGCGGCGTTCTACAAGGCGCAGGGCCTCAAGGCCATCGGCGAGGCCGGCAAGGAAAGCGCCATGTTCCGCAAGGGCGGCGTGGACGTGACGATCCAGTCGCCGTGGATGGACATGAAGACGGGCGCGATGATGAAGACGACGCTCGTCTCCATCGTGAAGCCCGCGCGGTAGCGGCGGCCCGCGCGCCCGCCTACGGCACCGCGACCGGCACGAAGGTGCGCTGCCCCTCGCGCTGGATGAGAAGCGCCACCGGCTTCGTGGCGCCGGCCACCGCGGCGCGCAGCTGCTCGACCTCGGCTACCGGCTTGCCGTTCACCGCGAGGATGATGTCGCCGGGCTGCAGGCCAGCCTCCAGCGCCGGGCCGCTCGCGCCCTCCACCACCAGCCCCGCCCCCAGCCCGAGCAGGCGCAGCTCGCTCGGCTCCAGGCCCCTCAGCACGAGACCGAGCTGGCCCGGCGCGGGCTTCGGCGGGGCGGCCGGCGCAGGCTCGCGCACGGGCTTGCTCGAATCGCCCAGCGTGGCGGTGATCCGCTGCCGCGCGCCGTCGCGCCAGATGTCGAGGTCGATGCGCTGCCCGGGCGCGGCCATCGCCACGAGCGCCGGGAGCTCCGCCGAGGAAAGGATCGGGCGCTTGTCGACCTGCAGGATCACGTCGCCGGGCCGCAGCCCCGCCGCGGCCCCGGCACCGCCCGGCTGGAGGTCGTAGACGAGCGCCCCCACCGGCTTGGGAAGCCGGAAGGCGTCCGCCAGCGCCTGGTTCAGTTCCTGCACGGCCACGCCCATCAGGCCGTGCGACACGCGCCCCGTGCTCGCGATCTGCTTCGCCACGCTCTGCGCGAGGTCGATGGGGATCGCGAAGCTCAGGCCCTGGTAGCCGCCCGAGCGGCTGTAGATCTGCGAGTTGATGCCGACGACTTCCCCGCGCGAATTGAAGAGGGGGCCGCCGGAGTTGCCCGGGTTCACGGCAGCGTCGGTCTGGATGAAGGGGACGGCGCTGCCTTCCTGCAGCGCGCGCCCCTTCGCGCTCACCACGCCGACCGAGACGCTGTTGTCGAAGCCGAAGGGCGAGCCGATGGCGACCACCCACTCGCCGACGGCCAGTTCGTCCGGGTTGCCGATGGCCACGACCGGCAGGCGTCCCGCGTCGATCTTGAGCACGGCGACGTCGGTGCGGCGGTCGGCGCCCAGCACCCTGGCGCGGAACTCGCGACGGTCCGTGAGCTTCACGATCACCTCGCTCGCGTGGGCCACCACGTGCGCGCTCGTGAGGATGAGCCCCTCCTCGCTCACGATGAAGCCGGAGCCCAGCCCGCTCACCGGCACCTGCATCGTGGCGCCCTTGCCGCCGAACTGCTGCTGGAAGCGGCGCAGGAAGCTGCGCATCTCGTCGGATGACGGGTCGGCGCCGGCGCCGTCGCCGTCCTCCTCGTCGTCGCTGCCCGCGGAGACGGTGCGCATCCCGCTCACGCTGATGTTGACGACGGCGGGGCCGTAGGTCCGCGTGATCCGGGCGAAGTCGGGCACGCCGACCAGCGGGATGGGCGCGGCCTGGGCGGCCGCGATGACGGGCAGAAGCACGGCCGCGGCCGCCAGCGCGAGCCGGCGGCAGTTGCTGCAGAAGGAATCGTTCATGGTCGGGTCCTCGTTGCGAAGTTAGAGGGCGCTATGGCCGCCGGTCGCCGGCCGCGGCGGCCTCGAAGCGCCGGATGAGCGGGCTGGGCTCGTCGCCCGCGAGCCACGCGAGGCAGATCGGGGGCATGGGCCACCGGAACGGCAGCGCGCGGATGCGCCCGCGCCGCTCGAGCTGCGCGGCGATGTCTCCCGGCACGGCGGCGAGCCGGTCGCTCGCGACGAGGAAGCTCTCCATGATCGGAAGGGAGTAGGTCTCGAGCCGCGACTGCGGCGCGGGCAGGCCCGCCTGCGCGAACACCTGCTCCAGCAGCAGGCGCGTGGGCGAGGCCGGCGGTGGCAGCATCCACTCGCCATCGGCCAGGTGCGCGATCGTCACGCGCGCGCGGCGAAAGAGCGGGTGCCGCGCCCGCGCGACGACGCGAAGCACCTGCTCGAAGACCGGCCGCCACGCGAGGTCGCTCCCCGCGTTGGCCGGCGTGATGCGGCCGACGACCACGTCGAGGCTCCGGTGGCGCAGGGCCTCGAGCAGGCTGTCGGTGGCGGCCTCCGAGATCTGCAGCGCGATGGGCGGCGCCTCGTCCAGCAGCCGCGCGGCCACGCCGCGCAGCCAGTCCGACGACACGTAGGGAATCACGCCCAGTCGCAGCCTCCCGCCCGCGCCGCGATCGACCGCGTCCAGCGTCGCCGCGAGCGCGTCCACGTCCTGGAGCAGCCGCCGGGCGTGCTCGATGGTCGCCGTGCCGTGCGCGTTGGCAACGAGGCCGCGACGCGACCGCGTGAAGAGGGCGTGCCCCAGCGCCGCCTCCAGCTCCCGGAGGGCCTTGCTGAGCGCGGGCTGGCTCACGCCGAGCGTCACGGCCGCGCGACCGAGGCTCCCCTTCTCGGCGATGGCGAGCAGCGTCGCGAGCTGCCGGGCCTTGAGCCGTGACCGCAGGCGAGTCCGGAGGTCCGTTTCGGCCATGCCCTGAAGGTTATCACTTCATGCCACCTTTGGCCTGTTCGGTTATCTCGACTTCGTATACTCGGCCCATCCCCTCCCGAGGAGCGACCCATGACCGACCGCCATCGCCGTGCCCTCCTGACCCTCCTTGCGGCGCTTCCCGCCCTCGGCCTCGCGCCCGCCGCGCAGGCCCAGGCGTGGCCGGACAAGGCCGTGCGAATCGTGGTCCCCTACGGCCCGGGCGGGCTGGGCGACGTGCTGGCGCGCTCCATCGGCAGGAAGATGGGAGACGCCTTCGGCCAGCCCGTGGTGATCGAGAACAAGCCCGGCGCCGCGGGCATGCTCGGCGCGGGCACGGTGGCGAAGGCGCCGCCCGACGGCTACACGGTGCTGCTCGGCTACACCTCCGAGATGACGGTCGCGCCGCAGATGGCGAAGAACCCGGCCTACGACACGGTGCGCGACTTCGAGCCCGTGGCGCTCGGCGGCGTGAGCCCGCTGCTGCTGGTCGCGCACCCGTCCGCGCCGGGCGACACGCTCGCGGACTTCATCAAGGCCGCCAAGGCCGCGCCCGACAAGTACGCCTACGCCTCGGCTGGCGCGGGCAGCCCCGCGCAGTTCGCGGGCGAGCAGCTCAGGAAGTCCGCCGGCATCAGCCTGCTGCACGTGCCGTACAAGGGCGGCGCGCAGGCCGTGACCGACACGCTCGCGGGCGTGGTGCACATCTACTTCTCGGGCTTTCCGCCGGCCGTTCCGCACGTGCGCGCGGGCAAGCTCAAGGCGCTGGCCGTCACGGGGAGGCAGCGCTCCCCGGCGCTGCCCAGCGTGCCGACGATGGACGAAGTGGGCCTGCGCAACTTCGACCTCTCCGGCTGGTTCGGCTTCTTCGTGCCCAAGGGCACCCCGGCGCCCGTGATCAAGCGCCTGAACGAGGTCATCTCGGCCGCCGTCGTCCAGCCGGACCTGCGCGAGTCGCTCGCCAACCAGGGCGTGGAGACGATCCCCGGCACGCCCGCGGATTTCGCCGCGTTCGTGGCGGCGGAGCAGAAGAAGTACGGCGCCATGATCGACGCGCTCGGCCTGCGGGAGCGCTGAGCGGATGCGCATCCACCTCCTCGGCACGGGGACGCCGACGCCGTCGCTGCGGCGCATGTGCTCGGGCTACGTCGTGCGCGCGGGCGGGTCGACGATCGTCTTCGACCACGGGTTCGGCGCGCACCACCGCCTGCTGGAGCTTGGCATCGCCCCCACGGAAGTCACGCACGCCTTCCTGAGCCACCACCACTACGACCACATGGGCGACCTCGCGCGGCTGGTGCTCACGCGCTGGGACCAGGGCGCCGCGCGGATTCCGGAACTCCGGGTCTACGGCCCGCCGCCGCTCGCGCGCATCGGCGAGCGCCTCTGGGGCGAGGACGGCGCCTTCGGGCCGGACATCGTCTCGCGCACGCGCAACGAGGTGAGCCTCGACGTCTACCGCGCCCGCGGCGGCATAGGCGAGCGCCCGCCGCCACGCCCGGTGGTTCGCGAGCTCGGGCCCAACGAGACCGTCGAGGGCGAGGGCTGGGCGGTGAGGAGCGCGGGCGTGGCGCACTTCGGGCCGCACCTCGTCTCGTATGGCTACCGCCTCGACTGCCCGCAGGGCTCGTTCGTCTATTCCGGCGACACGGGCCCCTGCGCCGCGATGGAGCGGCTCGCGCAGGATTGCGACGTGCTCGTGCACATGTGCCACTACCTCTCGGGCACCTCGCCCAGCAAGGCGTTCGCGCAGTCGGTGACGGGCCACCTGGAGCTCGCGCAACTCGCCGAGAAGGCCCGCGCGAAGACGCTGGTCATCACCCACGTGACGGAGCAGCTGGACCGCCCGGGCGTGCGCGAGCGCGTCGTCGCCGAGATGAGCCGCGCCTACCGCGGCAACATCGTGTTCGGGGAGGACCTCATGGAGATCCCGGTGGCGGGACCCGCGCCCGCGGCGCTGCGGTAGGCGCCCTACTTCGCCGCGCCCGTCCCGCGGCACTCCACGGGCAGGAACGCCGGGGGGATGTCCGTCTCGTCCTTGCCGCGCACCTCCATGCCCTTGGGCACGGGCACGGCATGGCAGAGCCACGCGATCGGCACGACGGGCTGGTCGGCCACGACCGCCGGCCGGACCGTCACGCGCTTGCCCTGGAGCGCCGAGGCCGCGTTGTTGCCGAAGGTGAGCGTCACCGCGCCCTCGGCCACGTTCACGTCCTTCACGAGGTTGCCGACGATCTTGTCGCGCGGGGGCAGCGCCGCGCCCGCGTTGTCGGCGGGCATCTCGCCCTTGGCGCTCCACGCCGCCTGGACGCCCTGCTTCGCGATTGCCGCGAGCGCCATCCCTTCGGCCACCTGCTTCCTGAGCGCGGCGTCGCGGAAGCCGGGGATGGCCATGGCCGCGAGGACCGCGAACACGGCGAGCACGAGCAGGAGCTCGATCCAGGTGAAGCCAAGGGCCTTGCGTTGCATGGCCGCCATGATACGACGGCCCCGGGGCCGCCGGGCCGTCAGCCCGCGCACGCGGGCACCGGCGTCGAGAACACCTGCCGCGTGATCGCCTTCGTGACGGTGATCCCGCTCACGGTGTAGGTCATCACGCCGGCCGTGCCGCTCGAGAAGGTGAAGCGCATCGTGCCCACTTCGGTGAGGTCCGCCTCGCCGATCGGCGTGAAGGGCGCCGCGTTGAACGGCGGGCCGCGCGTGCGCAGGAGCCGGCCGAAGTAGCTCCCGTCGGCCTGCCGAGTGCCCGCCGGCAGCACCAGCCAGAGGCCGCGGCCGGTGGCGTCGTAGGTGAAGAGCGTCGCGAAGAGCGTGTCGCCCTGGTGCGTGATGTTCACGCCCCATCCGGACTCGTCCGCGTTCCACCAGAGATCCTGGTAGTTCACGAGCGCCGCGCGCGAGCCGGTCGTAGGCACGCACGTCGCGGCGCGCGAGCCGAACACCTGCTTCTGCACGAGCTTGCTCACCGTCACGCCGTCGTACGAATAGGCGAGCGCGGCACCGCTGCCGGTGTAGGTGAAGGTCATCGCGCCGACCACCGTGAGGTTCTGCGGGCCGATGGGCGTGAACGGCACCGCGTTGAATGGCGGGCCGGTCGTCCGGTAGAGCGTGCCGTTGTAGGTGGTCGAGGTGCCCTGCCGCTCGCCCGCCGGCATGACGAGCCACAGCGGCCGGCCGGTTGCGTCGTAGGTGAAGAGCGTCCCGAAGAGGATGTCGCCCTGGTGGCTGATGTTGAGCCCCCACCCGGATTCGCCCGGGTTCCACCACAGCGCCGTGTAGTTGTCCCCGCCCGTCGGGGCGATCGAGAAGGTGGCGGACACCGACGCCGGCGCGTTCATCGTCACGCTGCAGGCGCCCGTGCCGCCGCAGGCGCCACCCCAGCCGCCGAAAATCGATCCCGCGGCCGGGCTGGCCGAAAGCGCCACGAGCGTGCCGCCGTTGAAGGTCGCGGCGCACGTGGTGCCGCACAGGATTCCCGCGGGGCTCGAGGCGACCGTGCCCGTCCCGTTGCCGCTTCGCGTCACCGTGAGGAGGTGGCTTGCCGGGCTCGCCGTGAAGCTCGCGGTCACGCTCCTGGCCGAGGTCATCGCCACGCTGCACGAGCCCGTGCCCGTGCACGCGCCGCTCCAGCCGCCGAAGGCCGAGCCTGCGGCCGGCGTCGCCGCGAGCGTGACCGACGTGCCCGATGCGTACTGCGCCGAGCAGGCGGCGCCGCAGTCGATCCCCGCGGGGCTCGACGAGACGGTCCCGGCTCCCGTGCCGATGCGGGCGACGGTGAGCGTGTAATTTGTCGTCGTGCCGGCCGTGAAGCTCGCCGCCACGCTGCGGCTCGCGGTCATCGCGACGACGCACGAGCCGGTGCCCGTGCACGCGCCGCTCCAACCGCCGAAGGTCGAGCCCGAGGCCGGCGTGGCCGTGAGCGTGACGGAAAGGCCCGCGGCGAACTGCGCCGAGCAGGTGGTCCCGCAATCGATGCCCGCCGGAGAGGACGTCACGCGCCCGGACCCGGTTCCCGACCGGGAAACCGACAGCGCGTGGCTCGTGGCGAGGCCCGTTCCCCGCAGGTTGAGGGAGGCGGTCGAGCCCACCTCGAGGTCGGTGGCGACCGTCACCGTGCCGTTGCGCGTGCCGGCCCCGGCAGGCGAGAAGGTGATGAAGATGCCGCAGGAAGCGTCGCGCACGAGCAGCGTCGTGCCGCAGTTGCTCGTGTGACGGAAGTCGCCGGTGGTCGTGATGGCCGTGACGCGGAAGGAATCACCCACGCTGGTGATGCGAAGCTCCTGCGCGGACGACGTCGTTCCCACCGCCTGCTCCGCGAAGACGAGGCCATCGTCGAGCGTTTCCGCGTTCAGGCTGCCGGCCGTGGCGGCCCTGCCGATGGAGATGCCGGTGGCCGTGGCGCCCTGCGGCAAGCCCGGGCAGGAGCCGGGATCGGAATAGCAGAAGACCCCGACCAGCGTGGACCGGATATCGCCGTCGCCACGCTGCCCGAAGCTGTTGAGCCCGAAGGCGACGATCGCCCCGTCGGGACGCACGGTGAGCGAGTGCGCGCCGCCTCCGACGATCGCGACCGCGCCATCCCGCGCCTTCACGAACGTGGGCTTCTTCCGGCACGCCCAGGTCTTGCCGAGCATGTAGGGCGGAATGAGCGATCCCCCGGGGAGGGGCCGTGCCTCGCAGGTCTCCGTGGCCGGCGCGGCGCCCAGCTGGCCCGAGAGATCGAGCCCCCAGGCCCAGTAGGAACCGTCGCGCTTCACGGCGATCGAGTGGGAGAAGCCCGCGGCGACGGCCGCGACCCCGGCCATCCCCGGAACCGCCTCCGGGTCGGCGCGGTCGACCACCTTGCCGTCACCGAGCTGCCCGTAATAGTCCGAGCCCCATGCCCAGACCGTGCCGTCCGCCTTGAGTGCCAGCGTGTGCCTGCCCTTCGCGGAGATGGCCGCCACGCCCCCGAAGGTATCCGCGGTGATGACGCGCCCCGCGCCGGCTCTCACGGGCATCTTCGCGCACGGTGTTCCGCCACCGATGGCACAGGTATTCGCCGCCGTGGCCGTGAGCGCGGTGCCCAGCTCGCCCATCGCGTTCGTGCCCCAGGTCCACACGGTGCCGTCGTCGAGCAGGGCTACGCCGTGCCGGTCGCCGGCCGCGATGGCCACGGCCGGCTTCGCGAGCGCAACGGCGGCGGGGGTGAGCCGGTCGGTCTCGGTGCCGTTGCCGAGCGTGCCGTAGGCGTTGCGGCCCCAGGCGACCACGCTGCCGTCGGCGCGCAGCGCGAGCACGAAGTCGCCCCCGCCGCTGGCGGCGATGGCCCGCACCCCGGTGAGGCCGTGCACCTGGCGCGGGACGAGGGAGCATGGCCGCGTGAAGCAGGTTTCGGGCGCGGTGAGCCCGACACCCATGCCGCCGCCCCAGGTCCACACCGTGCCGTCGCTTCGCAGCGCGACGGAGAGGTCGCGGCCGGCGGCGACGGCCACGACGCTTTCGAGGGTCCCGGAGCGGACCGGCGTGGACGCGTGGGCTTGGGTGCCGTTGCCGAGCGCGCCGTAGGTGTTCTCTCCCCAGGCGACGACCCGCTTCGAGGCCGTGATCGCGAGGTTGTGGCTGAGGCCCGCTTCGAGCGTGGGCGTGGGTGCCGCGGGAAGTGGCAGGAGTGCGGCCGCCAAGACGATGGCCACGCGTGCCGGGATGCGCGGATACATGCCACCCCTCCTGCGTGAGAGGGAGTCGATTCCACGCTACGCCGGCCGGGACGGCGAAGGATGTCCTGCATCAAGGAACTGCGACGCGGGCGCGGCCCGGCCGGGACCCTAGAGAACCTGGTTCACCAGCCGGTCGACGGCGGTGCGCGCAAGCCGCTTGAGGAGGCGCCGCGCCGGCGCAGGGTAGTCCTCCAGCGTCTCCAGCGACTTCCAGCTCTCCACGCGGCGCGCGTTCGCGAGCACGCGCGCGAGCTCGGCCTGGCCCTGCGGCCGCAGCAGATGGTGCGGGTCGTGGACGAGGAGCCCGTTCTCGAGGTCCATGCGCCAGGCGCGCGGGTTGAGGTTGTGCCCGGTGAGCAGCATCCACTCGTCGTCGGCGAGCAGGCCCTTGAGGTGGTAGGTGTTCGCGCCGTCGCGCCAAAGCCGCACCTCGAGCAGCCCCGCGTCGAGGAAGCGCTGGCGCGCGCGGCACCAGCGCCGCAGGTTCGACTCGTAGAGGTACGGCAGCGCGCCGATGGCCTTGAAGGGCGCCTCCGGCGGGATGTAGAAATCGTTGGCGACCTTGTCGCCCACGACGAGCGTGACCTGGCAACCGGCATTGAGCCGCCCGTCCACGGCACGGCGCACCGGCCCCGGCAGGTTGAAGTACGGCGTGTAGACGACGAGCCGCCTCCTCGCCCGGCCGATGAGCTCGAGCACCACCGTGTTCAGCTCGTTGCCCCGCCCGCCGATGCCCACGAGAGGCGTGATGCCCACCTCGCCCTTGCGCACGGTGCCGCCGGAGAAGGGGTAGCGGGCGCGCCGCAGCGCGTGCTGCAGGCGGGCCACCGCGGGGCGAAGGGGCGCGCGGGTCGCCTCCGGGTCGCCGTCGAGCGGGCTCACCGCCGGGCTCTCGCCCACCGTGCGCAGCAGGAACCCCGTGAGGCTGTCGGCGAGCCGCCGGTCGCGGATCACGTGGTAGCGGTCGAGACGGTAGCGCCCGTTGCGGCCGAGGTACACGTCGTTCAGGCTCGCGCCGCTGTAGAGCACCGTGTCGTCCACCACGAAGCCCTTGAGGTGCATGACGCCCAGCACCTCCCGCGTCTTCACGGGCACGCCCATCACCGCCACGCCCGGCCCGCAGCGTTCGGCCCAATCGCGGTAGAGCGCCGCGTTGCCGGGGCTTCGCTCGCGGCCGATCAGCCCGCGGCGCGCGCGGTGCCAGTCGACGAACACGAAGATCTCGAGCGCCGGCCGCACGAACTTCGCGGCGTGCAGCGCGGCGAGGATCTCGCGGCCCGCCTCGTCGTCCTGCAGGTAGAGCGCGGCGATGACGATGCGCTCGCGCGCGCCGGCGATGAGCGCGAGGAGCCGGTCGCGGAACTCGGCCGGGCCGGCGAGCGTCGCGACACGCCCGGCGGCCACCGGGATGCGCGGGAGGTCGTCCAGCACGCTCGCGGCCACGGGACGGCCGCGCAGGCGCAGCCACGTGCGCGCGAGCGCCGAGGCGCCGGCGCGGGGAATCGCTGCCTTCTTCACAGGGCGAACTATACCGCCCGCCCGCGAGGAGGGCCCTAGCCGAAGCGCCCCTCGCGCTGGTTGCGCACGAAGTCCTTGAGCATGTCGAGCGCGACGCCGGGCTTGGCGCCCAGCTCCCTCGCGCAGAAGCCGGGGTCGAAGAACGGCGCCCAGGCCGGGTGCGCCGCGGCCTCGGTGGCGCCCACGCGCCGGAATCCCATGCTCCACTGCGGGAAGCTGCGCTCCGCGATGGGCGCGCGCTCGATCACGATGAGGCTCGCGTGGCGCGGGTCCTCGCGGATGCGCGCGAAGGTCTCGTCGATCTCGGCCTCGCCGCCTTCGAGAACCTGCATGAAGGTGCCGCCGGCGTAGAGCAGGACGCCCGTCACGCCGGAAATCGCGTTGTATTTCGCCGCCGACTCGAGGATGCGGTCCAGTTCCGCGACCGACAGCTCCTCGCGCGCCGTGCTCACGTAGATGAGGTGAAAAAGTGCCTTGTCCATGCACCTATTCTGGGCGGCCGCTCTTTCAGGACGATTGCGCGAACGCCCGCGGCGCGTTTCAATTGACACCGCCGCGATGCCGCCGGCTACGAATCCAACACGACGAGGAGAACGCCGTGAAGAAGCTGCTGCCATGGGTGCTGCTGTCCTTCGTGTGGGCCGCCCAGGCCCAGTCCTTCCCGACGCGCGCCGTGACGATGGTCGTGCCCTTCGCGGCCGGCGGCCCGGTGGACACGGTCGCGCGCATCCTCGCCGAGCCCATGCGCAAGTCGCTGGGGCAGCCCGTCGTGGTCGAGAGCACCACCGGCGCGGGAGGCAGCATCGGCGTGGGGCGCGTCGCGCGCGCCGCACCCGACGGCTACACGCTCTCCATCGGCCACTGGAGCACCCACGTGGTGAACGGCGCCGTCTACCCGCTCGCCTACGACCTGCTCAAGGACCTCGAGCCGGTGGGCATGATCGGCGGCAACCCGATGATCATCGTCGCGAAGCCGGGCGTGGAGGCCGCGAGCCTCAAGGAACTCGTCGCGTGGGTGAGGGCAAACCACGAGAAGGTGAACGTGGGCACCGCGGGCGCGGGCTCCTCGACCCACATCGCCGGCATCTACTTCGCGAACGAGATCGGCGCGAAGCTGCAGTTCATCCCGTACAAGGGCACGGGCCCGGCGATGAAGGACCTCATGGGCGGCCAGATCGACATGATGGTCGACCAGCTCTCCAACTCCATCCCGCAGGTGAAGGCCGGCCGCATCAGGGGCTACGCCATCACCGCGAAGGAGCGCTCGGCGGCCGCGCCCGACATGCCCACCGTGGACGAGGCGGGCCTGCCGGGGCTGCACATCGCGATCTGGTACGGCATCTGGGCGCCGCGCGGCACGCCGAAGGAAGCGGTCGCGAAGCTGAACCAGGCGGTGCGGGACGCGCTCGCCGACCCTGACACGCGCAAGCGTCTCGGCGACCTCGGCATGGAGATCGTGCCGCCGGAGCGGCAGTCGCCCGAGGCGCTGGGGGCGCACCAGAAGGCCGAGATCGAGAAGTGGTGGCCGATCATCAAGGCCGCCGACATCAAGCTCAACTGAGCCGGGGCAGTCAGCCGAGCGCGGCGAGGATCGCGGCGCTGGCCGAGGTGCCGATGCGGTTCGCGCCCGCCTCGATCATGCGCATCGCGTCGTCGAGGCTGCGGATGCCGCCCGAAGCCTTCACGCCGACCGAGGTGCCGACCGTCTCGCGCATGAGCCGCACGGCCTCCACCGTGGCGCCGCCGGCCGGGTGGAAGCCCGTGGAGGTCTTCACGAACGCGGCGCCCGCCTCCACGCACAGCCGGCAGGCGAGGCGGATCTCCTCCGGCGTGAGCGCCGCGGTCTCCAGGATCACCTTGACGGGCGTGCCGGCCACGGCGCGCGCCACCTCGCCCACGTCGCGCCCCGCCTCGGCCGCGCGCCCGCTCTTCACGAGGCCCAGGTTCAGCACCATGTCGATCTCGGCGGCCCCTTCCGCCACCGCCACCTGCGCGGCGCGCGCCTTCACCTCGGTGCGGTCGCAGCCGTGCGGAAAGCCCACGACCGAGATCACGCCGACCGGCGTGCCGGCCAGCATCCGTGCCGCCAGGGACACCCAGCTGGGCTGCACGCAGTAGAAGCCGCCGGGCCAGCCCCGCACCAGTTCCGCCCCCGCACGCACGTCCGCCTCCGGCGCCTCGGGCTTGAGCACCGAGTGGTCCAGCAGCCTCGCCATCTCCTCCCGCTTCATGGCTTCTTCCCTTTCGCGCTCGCGCGCAGCTTCGCGAGGCGCGCCTCCAGCCAGGCGGCGAGCTTCGCATCCGATTCGAACTCGGGCGTCGTGTCGGGAACGCCCTGGTAGAAGACCACGAGCGCGGGCGCCTCGCCCGGCCCCGGCTTCGCGCTCGCGTAGAGCCGCACCTCCGTGCGCGCGTGGTCGGCGAAGCGGCCTCTCCGCGAGGGCACGTCGACCACGCCGGGTGCGGCGGCCGGCGCGCGCACGACGATCGACTGCCCGCCGAACGGGTCGATGGCAACCACGGCGAGAGCCGGGTAGCGCGACTCGTCGCGCGCGATGCGCATCACGACGGTGGCCTCGTCGGGCTGCGCCGCGCGCAGGATGCCCCACGCGATCGCCACCCCGTCGGCGGCGAACACGTCGCTTTCGCCGTGCAGCTCGCGCGCCGCGGCCGGCGCGGCGAGCGCGAGCGCCGCCAGCGACGCGAGAAACGCCCTGCGCCCCGCGCTCACGGCCTCTCTTCCGGGAGCACGGGAATGTCCGGCCCCTTGAAGTCCACCCCCACCGGCGCGCCCTCCGCGAGCAGGTCGCCGGGGCGGGCGTCGTAGCTCACGACCTGCAGCGCCATCTCGCCGCAGCGCACCAGGTACTCGACCTTCTCGCCGAGGAACATGCGGCCGGCCACCGTGCCCTGCGGGAGCGTCCCGGCGTCTTGCGCGGGCCGCACGGCGATGGCCTCCGGGCGCAGCACGAGCCGCACGGTGTCGCCCGCGCGGGCCGCGGCCGGCAGCGCCGCCACGGCCAGCCGGTGGCCCAGCACCGTCACCTCGCCCCCGCCGCCGGAAGCCGCCTCCACGCGCGCGGGCAGGAGGTTCACGCGCCCGATGAACTGCGCGACGAACGCCGAGGCCGGCCGGTAGTAGAGGTCGTCGGCGCTGCCCTCCTGCACGATCGAGCCCTGGTTCATCACCGCGATGCGGTCGGAGACGGCCATGGCCTCCTCCTGGTCGTGGGTCACGTAGACGGTGGTGATGGCGAGGCGCCGCTGCAGGTCGCGGATCTCCTGGCGCATCGCCACGCGCAGCTTCGCGTCGAGGTTGGAGAGCGGCTCGTCGAAGAGCAGCACCTGCGGGCGGATCACGATCGCGCGGGCGAGCGCCACGCGCTGCTGCTCGCCGCCGGAGAGCTGGTTGGAGAACTGGTGCTCGTAGCCCGCGAGGCCCACGAGCGCGAGCACCTCCCTCACGCGCCGCTCGATCTCCGCCGCGGCGACGTTGCGCACGCGCAGCCCGTAGGCCACGTTCTCCCCGATCGAGAGGTGCGGGAAGAGCGCGTAGTTCTGGAAGACGAAGCCGATGTTCCTCTGGTTGGCGAGGTCGTGCGTGACGTCGCGCCCGCCGATCACGACGCGCCCCGCGTCCGGCGTCTCGAAGCCCGCGATGATGCGCAGCGTCGTGGTCTTGCCGCAGCCCGAAGGCCCCAGCATCGTCACGAACTCCCCGGGCCGCACGTCGAGCGTCACGTCGCGCGCCGCGTACACCTCGCCCTTCACCTTGTGCGAGTAGCGCTTCGACACGCCCTCGACCCGGACCCCCACCGCTTCCATCGATTCCCCCTATCCGCCCAAGAGGCTCGTCACCGGCTCCGAGCCGGGCGCGCGGAAGAAGCGCAGCCCCCAGCTGATGGCGCCGATCACCACGAACACGATCACGATCACCAGCACGGAGAACGCCGCCGCAGGCCCCAGCGAGAGCTCCGTCATGTTCTCCAGGATCTTCACCGTGATGAGCGTCCAGCTGATCGACACGAGGAAGATCGTGGCGCTGATGGCGGTCATCGAGCGGATGAAGACCACGCCCAGCCCGGCGAAGAAGGCCGGCAGGATGAGCGGCAGCGTCACGCGCCGGAAGGTCGTGCCGCTCGCCGCGCCCAGGCTCTGCGAGGCCTCCTCGAGGCTGCGGTCGATCTGCTGCAGAAGCGCGATGGTCGTGCGGATGCCCGTGGGCCCGTAGCGGAAGACGTAGCAGGCGACGATCACGAGCGCCGTGCCCGCCAGCTCGACCGGCGGGTCGTTGAAGGCGATGAGGTAGGCGATGCCCACGATGGTCCCGGGCAGCGCGTAGTTGACCATCGACACGACCTCCATCGTGCGCCGGCCCGGGAAGACCTTGCGCACGACCAGGTAGCCCAGCAGCACGCCGTAGAGCCCGCCCAGCGGCATGCTGAAGCCGGCGATCAGGAGCGTGTCCTTGATGGCCTTCAGCCCCTCCGTGAAGATCACGCCGTAGTGGCGCAGCGTGAAGGCGTGGTTGGCGCCGAAGGCCATCACGAGGGAGGCGTAGAGGAGCAGCGCGTACAGGTACACGATCACGATCGTCACCGCGAGGCAGGCGCCCACCAGCGCCCAGCGCACCCAGGGCGCCACGCTCTCGAAGGGCTGCTGCCCGGCGCCCTTGCCCGTGACGGTCACGTAGAAGCGCTGGCTCACCCAGTAGCGCTGCAGCACGAAGACCGCCACCGCGGGCACCAGCAGCACGAGCGAGAGCACCGCGCCGCCGCGCAGGTCGAACATGCCGGTGATCTGCAGGAAGGCCTGCGTGGGCAGCACCGGGAAGGCGTTGCCGGCCAGGATGAGCGGCGTGGCGAAGTCGGCCAGCGAGGCGGCGAAGAGCAGCAGGAACGAGTTCGCGAGCCCCGGGATGCACAGCGGCAGCGTGACCGTCCGGAACACCCGCATGCGCGAGGCGCCCAGGCTCATCGCCATGCCCTCGATGTTGGAGTCGATGGCGGCGAGGATGGGGCGAAGCGCCAGGTAGGCGATGGGGAAGTAGGTGAGCGCCTCGGAGAAGAGCGTGCTCGTCATCCCGTACACGGTGACGCCCTTCAGGCCCAGCAGCTCGTAGGTGATGAGCCCGCGCGGCCCGAAGGAGAACACCATCGCGATGGCGGTGGTGAACGGCGGCGAGATGAGCGGCAGCAGCACCGCGCCGTCGATCGCCGTCACCACCCAGCGCGGCAGGCCCCCGCGCGCCACCGTGAACGCGAACACGAAGCCCACGAGGGTGCCGAGCAGCCCCACCAGCGTCGCGAGCAGCAGGCTGTTCCAGAAGGCCTGCACCTGGTGGCGGTCCGTGAGGATCGCGCCGATGCCCGCCACGGAAAAGTGCCCGCCGTCCCAGAACACCCTCGCGGTGAGCATCGCGAGGGGAAAGACCACGAAGAGCCCGAGCAGCAGCCACAGCACGAGGACCGTCGCGGAGAGGGCGGGGTCCTGCCGCGCCCACGCGAGGCCGCGGGCCGGGCCCGCGGCCGGCGCTACGCTCGCCATCCCGGAGCGCTCAGGGGTTCAGCACTTCGGCGATCCAGCGCTCCACCATGCGCTTGCGGTTGGCGCCGGCGTAGTCCGCGTCGATGGGGAAGATCTTCGCGTCCTTGATCACGGCGGCCAGCCCCGGCTCGACGGCGACGTCCGGGTGCGCCGGCAGGAAGTTGATCTTGTGCTTCGCGAGGGTGTTCTGCATGGCCGGGGAGCTGGCCCAGTCGATGAGCTTCCTGCCCAGCTCCGGGTTCTTCGCGCCCTTGATGAGCGCGATCGCCTCGGCCGCGGTGCCGATCCCCTCCTTCGGGAAGCTGATCACCACGTCGTAGCCCTTGGCCTTCGTGTCCAGCGCGTCGACGATGAAGAAGATGCCGCCGCCGGCCTGGCCGAGGCCCACCGGGAGCGTGCCGCCGCCGCCGCTCTTGGTGTAGAGCTGGATGTTGGGGCGCAGCTTCCTCATGTACTCGAAGGCCTTCGCCTCGTCGCGGCCGTTCACCTCGAGCACCGAGAAGATGCGCGTGACGGCCGTGCCGGAGGTGCGCGCGTCCGCCATCTGCAGCATGTTCTTGTAGGCCGGGTGCAGCAGGTCGTTCCAGGAGGCCGGCGGCTGCAGGTTGTTCTCCTTGAGGAACTTCGCGTTCGTCATGAACACGAGCGGGTCGTCGGCGATGGCCACCCACTGCCCGTCGGGGTGCTTGAAGCGCGCCGGGAGCTTCGCGAAGGACGGCGGCTTGTAGGGCTCGAAGATGCCTTCCTTGATGCCGGCGGCATGCGTCTCGACGGGGCCGCCGAAGAGCACGTCCACGCGCGGGTTGTTCTTCTCCGCGATCACGCGCGCCAGCGCTTCCCCCGAGGAGAAGCGCACGAAGTTCACCTTGATGCCGGTGGCCTTCTCGAACTCCTGGAACATCGGGCGCGCCCAGTTCTCGGGCCAGATCGAGTAGACGTTGACGGTGTCGGCCGCGGCGGCGGGGAACGCGGCGGCGAGGCAGGCGAGGGGCACGGCAAGGATTGCGAGGAGCCGGGAGGCCTTCCCGGCGAGCCGTTGTGCGATCTTCATTCTTGTTCCTCCGGCGGGGTGGCGGGACTGTCCCGTCCGAAGGTAGCCGAGCCCCGGGAGGGGGTCAAGGTGACGAACGGCACGCCCCGAGGGCGGTCGCGGTTGCGGCGGCGGCGGCGTACTGCTGGCACCCCGCCATCGCGAGGCAAGCGAGGAGGAGGGCGAGGGCGGCGAGGCGGGGCAGTCGGTCCATGCGGCGTACACTACCGCCGAACTAGGGCGATTCCCGTCCTAGTTCCTGAGTAAGGTGGCGCTATGTCCCATCCCACCACCCGGATGCTCGCCGTCCTCGAGATCCTGCAGTCGCAGGCGCAGATCGGCGGGGCGGAGCTCGCCGCGCGCGTCGGCGTCGACCGCCGCACGCTCAGGCGCTACATCGCCATGCTCGAGGAGATGGGCATTCCCATCACCACCGAGCAGGGGCGCTACGGCGGCTACCGGCTCGTGCCCGGCTACAAGCTGCCGCCCATGATGTTCACCGACGAGGAGGCGCAGGCGCTTTCGCTCGGCCTCATCGCCGCGCGCGGCCTGGGGCTGGCGGATGCCGCCCCGGCCATCGAGAGCGTGCAGGCGAAGCTCGACCGCGTGCTGCCTTCCGCGCCGCGCCGCACGATCTCGGCGCTGCGGGAGAGCGTCGCGCTGCAGACGGGCGATGCGCGGGCGAGCGCCGACGCGCGGCTGCTGCGCGTGCTCTCCGAGTCGGCGCAGGCGCGGCGCACGGCGGCGCTGCGTTACCGCGCGGCCGACGGCACGCTCACCTCGCGGGAATTCGATCCCTACGGGCTCGTGTTCCGCGCCGGGCGCTGGTACGTGGTGGGGCACTGCCACCTGCGCGCGGGCCTGCGCTCCCTGCGGCTGGACCGCGTGGCGCACGCCGAGGTCACGCCGCGCGCGTTCGTGCGGCCGGAGGGCTTCGATGCGGTGGCGTACCTGGACCGCGCCATGGCGACGCTGCCGCGCGCCATTCCCGTGGAGGTCATGCTCTTCACCGACCCGCAGTGCGCGCGGCGCGAGCTGCACCCCACGATGGGCGTCACCGAGGAAGCGGAAGGCGGCGTGCTGCTCAGAGGTTCGGCCTCCGAGCTCGCCTGGTACGCGCGCGAGCTGATGCGGCTGCCGTTCCGCTTCGCGGTGCGCGAGCCCGACGCGCTGCGCGTTGCCGTGGCGGAGGCGGCGCTCGCGCTCGCGGCGGAGCACGGGGGCGCGCCGGCCGCGCGCTCCCCGAAGGTCCCCTTGCGCGGGGCGGGTCGCTCCCGCAAGCTGGATTGACCATCCTTCGAAGGGGAAACCTCCATGAAGCGACTGCTCGCGCTTGCCGCGGGGCTCTGCCTCGCGATCACGGCCGCGGCCCAGATGCCGAAGCTCGACGACCTGCTCAAGGGCGCCGCCGGGCTCAAGGGCTCCTCGATCGGCGCCACGGACGACAGGACCGGCGCGGCGGGCATCAAGGAGGCCCTCGCCGTCGGCACCGAGAACGCGGTGAAGAGCCTGGGCCGCCCCGACGGCTACTTCGCCAACGAGGCGGTGAAGATCCTCATGCCGGAGAAGATCCGCAAGGTGTCGGAGGTCGCCCGCATGGCCGGCTTCCAGCGGCAGGTGGACGAGTTCGTGCTCAGCATGAACCGCGCGGCCGAGGCGGCGGCGCCGCTCGCGGCGAAGTTCTTCGGCGACGCCATCCGCGACATGACGCTGGAGGACGTGCGCGGCATCCTCTCCGGGGGCGACACCGCGGCCACCGACTTCTTCAGCCGCAAGACGCGCGACAAGCTCTACGCGGCCTTCAAGCCGGTGGTGGCGAAGAAGGTGGGCGAGGTCGGCGCCACGCGCGCCTACACGGACATGATGGGCCGCTTCGACAAGGTGCCGATGATGGGCGGCCGGCAGTCGCTCGACCTCGACGACTACGTCACCAACAAGTCGCTCGACGGCCTCTTCCGCATGGTGGGCGAGGAGGAGAAGAAGATCCGCACCAACCCCGCCGCCCGCACCACCGACCTGCTGCGCACCGTCTTCGGCCGCTGAGCGCGGAGGGGCTGGTGGGCGCTCCCCGGGGACCGTCCCCGAACTTGGGGACTGTCCCCGGGGAGCGCCCGGCAGTCTTGGGGACAGTCCCCAAAATCGGGGACAGTCCCCAAGACTGCCAGCCCCTCCGCGCTCAGCGCTTGAGCCTGGCGAGGGCCAGCGCCATGGCGCCGGCGGGAGCCGGGTCGGGGCGGGCGCGCGGGTCGCGGCGGGGGGAGGGGCTGCTCGCGGGGCGGTCGGCGCGCGCGCCGGGCGCGTCGTCCAGGCGCAGGGTGAGGGCGATGCGGTTGCGCTTGAGATCCACCTCGAGCACCTTCACCTTGACGACCTGCCCGGGCTTCACGACCTCGTGCGGGTCCTTCACGAAGCGGTTGGCCAGCGCCGAGACGTGCACGAGCCCGTCCTGGTGCACGCCCACGTCCACGAACGCGCCGAAGGCGGCCACGTTGGTGACCACGCCCTCGAGCACCATGCCGGCCCGCAGGTCGGCGGGGGATTCCACGCCTTCCTGGAAGGTGGCCGTCCGGAACTCCGGGCGCGGGTCGCGGCCGGGCTTCTCCAGCTCGGCGAGGATGTCGCGCACCGTGGGCGCGCCAAAGCGCTCGTCGGTGAAGTCCGCGGGCGAGAGCCCCTTGAGCAGCGCCGGCTGCCCCATCACCTCGCCGATGCCCTTGCCGATGCGCGCGAGGATGCGCTCCACCACCGGATAGGCCTCGGGGTGCACGGCCGAGCGGTCCAGCGGGTTCGCGCCCGGCCGGTCGTTCGCGATGCGCAGGAACCCCGCCGCCTGCTCGAAGGTCTTCTCCCCCAGCCGCGGCACGTCGCGCAGCCGCGCGCGGTTCACGAACGGCCCGTTCGCGTCGCGGTGGTCGACGATGTTCCTCGCGAGCGAGGCGTTGAGGCCCGACACCCGCGCGAGCAACGGCACCGAGGCGGTGTTCACGTCCACGCCGACCGCGTTCACGCAGTCCTCCACCGTCGCGTCCAGCGTGCGCGCGAGGCCGTAGGGGTTCACGTCGTGCTGGTACTGGCCCACGCCGATCGCCTTGGGGTCGATCTTCACCAGCTCCGCGAGCGGGTCCTGCAGGCGCCGCGCGATCGACACCGCGCCGCGCAGGCTCACGTCGAGGTCGGGGAACTCCTTCGCCGCGAGCTCCGACGCGGAATACACCGAGGCGCCCGCCTCGCTCACGACGATCTTCGCGAGCTTCCTCTCCGGCGCCTTCGCGGCCACCGCCTTGATGAGGTCCGCCGCCAGCCGGTCGGTCTCGCGGCTCGCCGTGCCGTTGCCGATCGCCACGAGCTCCACGCCGTGCTGCACCACAAGCCGCGCCAGCGTGGCGAGGGAGCCGTGCCAGTCGTTGCGCGGCTGGTGCGGGTAGATGGTGGCGGTCTCCAGCAGCTTGCCCGTGGGGTCGACCACGGCCGCCTTGCAGCCGGTGCGCACGCCGGGGTCCAGGCCCAGCACCGTCTTCGGGCCCGCGGGCGCCGCCAGCAGCAGCTCGCGGAGGTTCCGGCCGAAGATGCGGATGGCCTCGGCCTCGGCCGCCTCGCGCACGCGGTTCATGAGCTCGCCCGAGAGCTGCCAGGACGCCTTCACCTTCCAGGTCCAGCGGCACGCGTCCGCGAGCCACTTGTCCGCGGGGCGGCCGCGGTCGGCGATGCCGAAGTGCGCGGCGATCATGGCCACGCACGGGTGCGGTACCGCGGCCTCGAGCGCCTCCCCCAGCGTGAGCGTCACCTCGAGCACGCCCAGCGTGCGGCCGCGGAAGAGCGCCAGCGCCCGGTGCGACGGGATCGAGCGGATGGGCTCGGACCAGTCGTAGTAATCGCGGAACTTCTCCTCCTCCGCCGCTTCCTTCCCCTCCACCACCTTCGAGGCGAGGAGCCCCTGGTCCCACAGGCGCCCGCGCAGCTTCTCCAGCAGCTCCGCGGTCTCGGCGAAGCGCTCGGCGAGGATGTCGCGCGCGCCCTCCAGCGCCGCCCTGGCGTCGGGGACATGGATCGCCTCCACGCCTTCCGAGGCGGGAACGACCTTCACGAACTTCGCGGCCTCCGCCTCCGGCACGAGCATCGGGTCGGCGAGCAGGGCGTCGGCGAGCGGCTCCAGCCCCGCCTCGCGCGCGACCTGCGCCTTGGTGCGCCGCTTCGGCTTGTAGGGCAGGTAGAGGTCCTCGATGGCCTGCTTCGTGGCCGCCGACTCGATCGCCGCGCGCAGGTCGTCGGTGAGCTTGCCCTGTTCGGCAATCGACGCGAGGACGGCCGCGCGGCGGTCCTCCATCTCGCGCAGGTAGCCGAGGCGCTCCTCGAGCGCGCGCAGTTGCGTGTCGTCGAGGTTGCCCGTGGCTTCCTTGCGGTAGCGGGCGATGAAGGGGACGGTGGCGCCCTCGTCGAGGAGGGCCACGGCGGCGGCCACCTGCGCGGCCTTCACGCCGAGTTCGTCTGCGATGAGCTGGGTGATGCGGGCTTGCGAAGCGGGGGATGCGGAGGCGGACATTGCGGGGTGCGACAATGGAGGCGTGGTGCGGGCCGCAATTGTAGCCGCAAGGGCGCCCGCCCGGGACCCGTTCGCGATCATGATGAAGACACTCGCCGTTCGCCTTGTCGCACTCCTCGCGTGCCTGCCTGCCCTCGCGCCCGCGGAGCCGCCGCCCGTCAGGACGGTCGCCGCCGTGGACCTCGCCCGCTACGCGGGCAAGTGGCACGAGATCGCCGCCTTCCCGATGTATTTCCAGCGCCGTTGCCTCGGCGACACCACGGCGGAGTATGGCGTGCGCGACGACGGCGACCTCTCGGTGGTGAACCGCTGCCGCACCGAGGACGGCTTCGACGAGGCCACCGCGCGGGCCTGGGCGGTGGAAGGCAGCGGCAATGCGAAGCTCAAGGTGTCGTTCTTCTGGCCCTTCCGCGCGGACTACTGGGTGATCGGGCTCGACGACGGCTATCGCTGGGCCGTCGTCGGCAACCCGGAGCGGCGGTACCTGTGGATCCTCTCGCGCACCCCGCGGCTGCCGGGCCCGCTGCTCGAGCAGGCGCTCGCCGCCGCGCGGGCGCAGGGTTATGACCTTTCTCAATTGCGCTACACGCCGCAGCGCGAGAATGGCGCGATTCCCGGGAGAACGCCATGAAGCCCCTGCAAGCCTCCGAAGCCCCGAACCGCGCGGCGCTCGCCGCGGCCATCCTCCTCGTCGCGCTGCCGGCCTGGGCCCACGAAGGAGGCGGCCAGGCCGCCGGCTTCCTTTCCGGGATGCTCCATCCCGTCTCGGGCCTCGACCACGTCCTCGCCATGGTGGCCGTGGGCCTCTGGGGCGCGCAGCTCGGCGCGCCCGCGATCTGGCTTCTGCCGGTGGCCTTCCCGCTCGTGATGGCCTTCGGCGGCTTCCTCGGCCTCATGGGCGTGCCGGTGCCGGGCGTGGAGATCGGCATCGCGCTCTCCGCGGTGCTGCTGGGCGTGATGGTCGCCACGCAGTCGCGGCCGCCGCTCGGCGTCGCCATCGCGCTCGTGGGCTTCTTCGCCGTGTTCCACGGCCACGCCCACGGGACCGAGCTGCCGGTGGGTGCAAGCGGGCTCCTCTACAGCGTGGGCTTCGTCATCGTGACGGGGCTCCTGCACGCGACCGGCATCGCCGTCGGCCTCGTGCACCGCTGGGAGCGCGGGCGACTCGCGCTTCGCGGCGCGGGCGCGGCGGTGACGGCGGCGGGCGTCTTCTTCGCCTGGCGGGCCCTCGCGTGAGGCGCCTCGCGCCGGCGCGGTTGGCCGGCGCATTCCTGCTCGTCCCCGGTATCGCGTTCGCGCACGAATCGTCCACGGGCCTCGGCCCGGTGGCCGACGGCTTCGCCCACCTCTTCCTCGGCTTCGACGACCTGCTCGCGGTCGTGGCGATGGCGATGCTCGCCGGCCTGGGGGGGCGAGCCCTCGCGCGACGCGTGACGCTGGCGCTTCCGGCCGCGTGGCTCGTGGGCGGCGTGGCGGGCTGGCTCGGCTTCGCCACGCGCGTGCCGGCTTCCGCGACCGCGCTCTCCCTGCTCCTGGTGGGGATCCTCGTTGCGGCGGATCGCCGCGCGCCTTCGGCAATCCCCCTCGCCCTCGCGGCCGGTGTCGGGTTGATGCATGGCGCCCTCAACGGCGCGGCTCTCGCCGGCGCGGGGGGCGAGGCCTTGCTCGCGCTTGCCGGCACGGCGGGCGCGGTGCTGGTCGTCTCGCTCCTCGTATCGCGGGGCGCGTCCTCGGTCACCCGGCCCTGGCAGCGCGTCGCCGTGCGCGCGGCCGGGAGCTGGATCGCCGCCATCGGCCTGCTTTACCTCGGCTGGGCGCTGAAAGGAAGCTAGGGGCGCTCCCCCGGGGAGCGTCCCCGATCAGGGCTTGCGCGCGCGGATGAAGGCGGAGACGAACTTGCCGTCGACCGCGGCGGCCATCGCGTCGTCGAACCCCTGCCCCGCGAGGAAGGCGCGCGCATCGTCGCCGCCGTAGACGCGCGTGACCTCGACGCCGATGTCCGTGAAGCCCGCGGCGGCAAGCTTGGCGCGGTAGTCCTCCTCTGAGAGCGCGCCGGCGATGCAGCCGGCCCACAGCTCCAGGCTCCTGCGGATCGCGGCGGGCACCTCCCCGCGCACCACGACGTCGGAGACGGCGAACCGCCCGCCGGGCCGCAGCACGCGAAAGGCCTCGCGCAGCACGCGGTCCTTGTCGCCGGAGAGGTTGATCACGCAGTTGGAGATGACCACGTCCACGCTCGCCGCCGGCAGCGGGATGTTCTCGATCTCCCCGCGCAGGAACTCCACGTTCGCGAGCCCGCTCCTCGCCTTGTTCTCCTGCGCCAGCGCCAGCATCTCGTCGGTCATGTCGAGGCCGTAGGCCTTGCCCGTCGGCCCCACGCGCCGCGCCGAGAGCAGCACGTCGATGCCGCCGCCGCTGCCGAGGTCCAGCACGGCCTCGCCGGGCCGCAGTTCCGCCAGCGCCGTGGGGTTGCCGCAGCCGAGCGAGGCGGCCATCGCCGCCGCCGGCACCGCGCCCGCCTGCGCCGGATCATAGAGGTTCGAGGTGATGGGATCGCCCGAGCCGCGCGAAGCCGAGGATGGCGTGCCGCAGCAGCTCGTGGCGGCGGGCGCCGGCGCACAGCACGACGCCGCGGCCGGCGCGGGCCCGCAGCACCCGCCCCCGCCCGCCTTCACGCGCCTGGCCGCCTCGCCGTACTTCTCGCGCACGACATCCTTGATGGTCTCCGGTGCGTTCATGGTCTTTCCTTTCGTCAGGCGAGGATCTTGCGGGGCTCGCAGGCGCGGCTGCGCGTGCAGCATTCCGCGTAGAGGAACCGCAGCAGGTCCTGCAGCGCCACGGCGTTGGCCGAATACCAGAGGAAGGTGCCCTCGCGGCGCACGGTCACGAGGCCCTCGTTGCGCAGCCGCTCGAGGTGGTGCGAGAGCGTGGAGCCGGCGATCTCCAGCGCCGCGCCGATCTCGCCCGCGACCATCCCCTCGGGATGGGCGGAGAGCAGCAGCCGCATGATGCGAAGCCGCGGCTCCGTTCCCATGGCGGAGAGCATGTCGGCGAAGCGCGAGAGGTCTTCCGATTCCCGGTTGCCCATCTCCTGGCCCTTTCATCGTTCGGTATTTCTATCTTAATCGAAATATCTTCGATGTCAACATGGCGGGCATGAAGACCATCGGCATGATCGGCGGCATGAGCTGGGAGTCGACCGTCCCCTACTACCGCATCGCCAACGAGACGGTGGCGCGGCGCCTCGGCGGCCTGCACTCGGCGAAGGTCCTCCTCGCGAGCGTCGACTTCGCGGAGGTGGAGCGCATGCAGCGCGACGGCGACTGGGAGGCCGCGGGCCGGCTCCTCGCGGACACGGCCCGGTCGCTGGAGCGCGCCGGCGCGGATTTCCTCGTCGTCTGCACGAACACCATGCACAAGGTCGCCGGCGCGATCGAGTCCTCCGTTCGCATCCCGCTGCTGCACATCGCGGACGCCACCGCCGCCGAGGTGAAGGCGCGCGGCATCGGCAAGGTGGGGCTCCTCGGCACGCGCTTCACGATGGAGCAGGACTTCTACCGGGCCCGGCTGCGCGACCGCCACGGCATCGAGGCGGTGACGCCCGGCGAGGCCGACCGCGCGCTCGTCCACCGCGTGATCTACGACGAGCTGTGCCTGGGCAAGGTGCTCGACGGCTCGCGCGCGGAGTTCAGGCGGATCATCGAGGGGCTGGTGGCGCAGGGCGCGGAAGGCATCCTTCTCGCCTGCACCGAGATCCCCATGCTCGTGGGCGGGGCCGATTCTCCCGTGCCCGCGTTCGACACCACCGCGATCCACGCGCGCGCGGCGGCGGGGTGGGCGATCGACGGGCCCGCCGCGTAGCGCCGCCGGGGTAAAATCAGCGTTTCCTTATTCTCGAACCGCGGAACGCACACCATGTCTGCAGTGAAGAAGGGCAACTACGGCTACTCGCGCACGGTCGACCTCCCCTACGAGCAGGCCGTCGAGCGCGTCACCGCGACGCTCAAGGAGCAGGGCTTCGGCATCCTCACCGAGATCGACGTGAAGGCCACGCTCAAGAAGAAGATCGACAAGGACTTCACGAAGTACGTGATCCTGGGCGCATGCAACCCGGGCTTCGCCTTCCAGGCGCTCTCGGGCGAGATCGACATCGGGCTGCTGCTGCCCTGCAACGTGACCGTCTACGAGAACCCGGCGGACGGCAGGACCGTCGTGTCGGTGCTCGACCCCGAGACGATGGTCACGCTCACCAGGCGCGACGACATCGCCCCGCTCGCCCGGCAGGTGCGGGAAAAGGTGGTCGCCGCCCTCGAGGCGATGTAGGCGTTCAGCGGAAGGAGAAGCGGTACACCGCGTCCACGCCGGGCAGGTAGCCGGCGCGCAGGATGAGCTGGAGCCCCTGCGTGAGCTGCCACGCGATGCGCAGCGACCCCTCCGCGTCGGCGAGGCCCTGCCGGTAGGAGACGTAGATGTCGTCGGTGAGGCGCTTGCCCACCGTGACGACCTCGGCCGCGGAGGCCTGCCCCGTGCGGCCCGCGACCGTGCTCTGCGGCAGCGTGCCCAGCGCGCTCGAGTCGTCGCGGCCCAGGCGGACGTCGTCCAGGCCGAAGCCGCCGAGGATCCTCGCGGGCCCCGGCGCGTCGCTTCCCAGCAGCGCGTTGGCCGCCTGCACGAGCGTCGCCGCGTCGCCCGCCGACACGTCGCCCTGCCCGCGCCCCAGCACCAGCCAAGCGAGCTTCTCGGGCTCCGGCACGTCGGGGGACGAGACCAGCCGCGCCCTCGGCCGGGCCACCGTGCCCAGCACCTCGACGCCCGCCTCCACCGGCAGGCCCTTGCGCAGCGCGAGCACGTTGAGCCCGGGGTTGTCGACGGGCCCCTGGAAGTTGAGCGCGCCGCGCTCCAGCGCGAGCGTGCGGCCGTAGGCATCGTAGGTGCCGCCCACCGCGCGGATCGTGCCGGTGGCGCGCAGGTTGGCGCCCGCCTCGCCCGCGAGCCGCAGCGACCCCGCGAGCCGCGTCGAGAGCCCGCGCCCGCGGAAGTGCAGGTGCTCGCCCAGGTTCACGCGCAAGTCGAGGCGGATGCGCTCGGCGGCGCGCGCGGCCGCGGGCGCCGTGTCGCCCCGGTCGACAATGACATCGTCGGAGAGTGACGGCGGCGCGGAAGCCGGAATGCCGAACCAGCCCGCATCCGCCGTGAAGTCGCCGGTGAGCGTGGTCGCCGCGCCATCCATCACCGCGCGGCCCTCGCCGGAGACCGCGAGGAAGCGCGAGGGAAGCCGCGTGAGCGGGTAGCCCGCCGCCTTCACGCGGATCTCGCCCTTGCGCGTGCCGAGGTCGATGGAGCCTTCGGCCGTCACCACGCCCGTCTCCGGCCGCTTCGCCGCGGCGATGGCACGCGCCGCGTCGTCGCCCGGCTGCCACGGCATGGCGAGCCGGAAGCGCTCGATGCGCGCCTCGCGGTCCGTGAGCACGATCGCCACCGTGCCCTCGGCGACCTCGGCCCCGAGCGCGGGCTCCCGGATCGCGAGCCCCGTCGCCTCCATGCGGCCGCTCCAGCTCGGCTCGCGGATCGTGCCCGCGAGCGATCCCTCGCCGCGGAGCCGCCCGGCCGCCCGCGCCTCGGGCCCGATCCACGCCGCGAGGAAGGCGAGGTCCGGCACGTCGACGGTGAAGCGGCCCTCGACCGGCGCCACGGGCGAGATCTCCCAGCCGCCGTCGCCACGGCGCACGGTCGCGCCCGCCTCGCCCTTCCATTGCCCTGCGAGCTTGCCGCGGATGTCGGCGGTGGCCGTCACGCGCCCCGCCGCCGCTTCCGCGCGAATCGCGAGGGTCTCCAGACCCAGCGCCTGGCGCGGCTCCCCCACGCGCACGTCGCCGCGCGCGCGCCGGACCTGCAGGAACCCGTCGAGCGTTTCGCCCGCGCGCACGTCCCACTCGCCCACGAGCACGAGGTTCGAGCCCATCGCGCCCTGCAGGCCGAGGAGCTGCTGGATCGTGCGCACCACCACCGCGCTGGAGGACCCGCGCGTCTCGAAGCCGGCCGGCGTCCAGCGCGTGTGCTGGAGGCGGATCTCGCCCGGCTCGCCGCCGAGCACCGCCTCGCCCAGCTCGACGCGGCCGGCGGACACGAGGAGCGGCGCCGGCGCCGCGAGCGCGAAGGCCGCCTGCCCCGTGAGCTCCAGCAGTTCCACGCGGCCGCGCCATTCGGGAAGCCTGCCGCCCGCCGCGAGGCCGCCGTCGAGCAGCGCGCGCACCGCGTTGCCGTCGGCCAGCTGCGCCTCGAGCCGGGCCTCGTGCCGGCCGCGCGTGCCGGAGATCGCAAGCGAAGCCTCCTCCACGGCGGGCTTCGCGGCTCCGCGCAGCGCCACCGAGCGGATCACCAGGCGGCCGTTGGCGGCCGCGTCGGCGCCGGCCCCCACCTCGAAGCGCGCTTGCGCGGAGGCCACGCGCACCTCGCCCGGCAGGCGGAGGTTGGCCGCATCCAGCGACGCGAGGCCCGCGAGCGCATCCCATGCGCCCGAGACCTTCGCCGCCAGCGCCACGCGCCCGCCGAGCGCGAGGCCGAAGGCGCGGCCCGCCGGCCCGAGGTCGGTGGAGGCGAGCTCGAGTTCGAGCGTGTCGCCCGCGTGGCCCAGCGCGCCCTTCGCGAGGAGGCGCGTCGCGCCCAGCGTGAGGTCGGCTCGCGACACCGATACGCGCGCCTGCTTCGCGGCGACGGCCAGCGTGCCCTCGGCCGCCATGCCGGCGAAGCGGCTGCCCGCGAGGTCGAGCGTGAGCTCGCCCGAGGGCTTGCCGGCGAGCGCGCCCTTCGCGGCGAACGCGGCGTTTATCTCGCCCGCGGGCACCTTCGCGAAGGCAGCGGGGTCGAGCTTGCCGATGCGGCCCTCGGCGGCGAACGCACGCGCGCCGGCAAGCTCCAGCGAGCCCTTCGCCTCCGCGTACGCCTCGCCGCGCGAAAGCCTCGCGCGTTCCACCGTGAGCCGCCCGCCCGCGATGCGCGCGCGCCCGTCGAGGGAGAAGCGCGGGTCGGCGAGCGCCACCGTGAACGATTGCGCGTCCGCCGTGGCCGTGGCCGCGAGGTCGCCCGAGAGCCTCGTCGCGCGCAGCGCGGAGTGCCACGCGAGCAGGTCGGCCTGCGCCACCGCGAGCCTCGCGTCGAGCTTGCCGCCCGCCCACGCCGCCTCGCCGCGCGCGCGGCCGCCGCCGGCGAACGCGATCTCGAGGTCCTTCGCCTCCGTGCGCCCCTTCGCGATGGCGAGTCGCGCCGATGCCGCGGCAATGGGCAGGCGATCCTTGTCGAGAGGCCCCGGCTCGGCGTTCGCGATCCGCACCGGGCCGGCGAGGAAGGCCGCGCCCGCCGGCGCGAGATCCGCCTCGATCGCGAGCCGCGTGCGCGGCGCGGCGGCGAAGGCCGCGAGATCCACGCCCTCCAGCTTCGCGACGAGCCGCCGCAGGGGTGCCTCGGCGAAGGGCTCCACCGTCGCCGCACCCGTTCCCGAAAGCCCGCCGTCGCGCCCGGCGAGCGCCACCTCGACCTTCGCGAGCGGGCCCTTCGCTTCGAGCGAGGCGCGCCATGCGTTGTCGCCGCGCTTCCCGGCGATCTCGCCCTTCGCCTCGAGCGCGAACGGCGCGGTCGCGCCCAGCGTGCCGCCCGCCTTCACCTCGCCGAACGCGGTCACGGCACGCGCGTCGCCCAGGACCCAGGCCAGCGGCCCGCCCGCGAGCTTGAGCGAGAGGTCGCGAAGCTCCGTGCCGCCGCCCGCCTCGCCCAGCGTGCCCGTGCGCAGCCGGTCCACGCCGGCCTGCGCGACCACGAGCTTCACCGGGATCGCGAGCGAGCGCGGCGGTTTCGCCGGCTCGTTCGAGGGCGCCGTCGCGATGTCGACCGACGCGGCGTGCAGGCGCGTGACGCGGACCTCGCCCGCGACGAGCGCGAGCGGCGACCAGTCGAGCGCCACGCGCTCGGCGCGCACCCGAAGCGTGGGCGAATCGATCGAAAGCCTGCCTGCCGAGAGCGGCCCCGCGAGGCTGCCTTCGACCGCCTCCACCGTGCCGCCCGGGAAGGCCGCCGCGCGCTCCAGCACGAACCGCGCGCCCGCCGTCGTGAAGAGGAGCCAGCCCACCGCGGCGCCTGCGAGCGCGAGCGTGCCGGCCGTGGCCCAGGCGCTCCCGAAGAGCCAGCGGCGAAGGCGCGAGGGGCGGGCGGGCTCGGTCATCGCGCGCTCAGAAGGCCACCGAGACGGAGAAGGAGAGGCGCACCTTGCGGTCGCTCTCGCCGTACGCGAGGTCGATCGCGAGCGGGCCGGCGGGCGTGCGCCAGCGCGCGCCGACGCCGTAGCCCTTGTTCGCGCCCAGCTCCTCGCGCGCATCGGCCGCGTCGCCCACGTCGAGGAACACCGCTGCGCCCCAGGAAGGCGTTAGCCAGCGCACGTACTCCACCGTGCCCGTGGCGAGGTAGCGCCCGCCGACGACGGCCTCGCCCGCGCGCGCGCCCAGGCTCTGCCACGCGTAGCCGCGCACGGAACGCGAGCCGCCGGCGCGGAAGAGGAAATCCTCGGGGATGCCCTCGCGGCCCGGCGCGATCGTGTAGCCCGCCTCTCCCCGCAGGATCAGCTGGTCCGCGGGCGAGAGCGCGAACCAGTGCTGGTACTGCGCATAGGTGCGGATGAAGTCCTGGTCCGAGAGCGCGGCCTTGGCGCCGCCGGCGAACTGCAGCGTGAGGACGCCGCCGCGCCGCGGATCGAGCACGTTGTCGACGCGGCGCCACACGAGCTGGCCCGTGGGCGCGAGCGCGCGCTTGAGGGTTCGCTCCGCCCCCTCGGGGATCGCCTGCTCGTTCTGGAAGGAGAGCCCCAGGCGAAGCTCCACGCTTTCGTAGAGGAACTGGCGGTAGCCGGCCACGGCGATGCGCCGCGTGTCCAGGCCCTGGTTGGAGGTGCGCTCGCCGAGGATGCCGACGCTGTCGCGCGTGGCCACGCTGCCGAGGAAGGGCGCGCCCATCGTCCCCGGCGGGAGGTGGAAGTCGGCGTAGCCGACCTGGCGCGCCGGATCGGCCTGCAGGGCGGAGTGCATGTCGTAGCCGCGGCCGAACGCGTTGCGGTAGCGCAGCGACACCTCGCCGCGAGGCCCTGCGTCGGTGCCGTAGCCGAGCGAGAGCCCCACGTCGGCCACGGGCCGTTCGAGCACGGTCACGAGCACGGGCACGCGCGCGGGCCGCGCCCGGTCGCGCTCGATCTCCACCTGCACGTTGGCGAACCACGGCGCGCTCTGCAGCACCCGCTGCAGGTCGAGGAGGCGCTCGGTGCGGTAGGGCTCGCCCGGGTCGATGTCGAGCAGCCGGTCGACGAGGAAGGCGGGGTAGCGCGAAAGCCCCGTGACGCGCACCTCGCCCAGCGAGAACGCCGGCCCGCTGTCGAGGACGAGGGTGAGGCGCACCCTGGCGGTGGCGGCATCCACGCGCGCCTCGCTCGCCGCGATCTCGCCGGCGGCGTAGTCGTCGGCGGTTAGCGCTTCCAGCAGGCGCGCCTTGGCCTCGTCCCACGCGGCCTGCCGGAACACGGCGCCCTCGCGAAGCGCCCACGCCCCCTCGAGCGCGCGCCGCCGCTCGGCGCGGAAACCGCCTTCGCCGGCGAGATCGCCGCGGAACTCGAACGCCACCGCGGCGACGATGGCGCGCTCGCCGGGCACGAGGACCGCCTTCACGCGGCCGCCCTCCTCCGTCACTTCCACCTTCGCGGAGAACCAGCCCTCGGCCGCGGCGATCTCCGGGGCGCGGCGGCGCACCTCGCGCGTCCAGCGGCGAAGCGCGCCGCGGTCCTCGCCGGCCTCGGCGGGCGGGGCGGGCAGGTGCCGCTCGAAGAGGACGCGAAGCTCCGGGGGCGCCTCCCAGTCGACGGGGAGGCCCGGGCGCGGCTCCGCCGCCGCCGCGCCCGCGCCCAGCAGCAGGAAGAGCGCGATGGCGGCGCGCGTGGCCACCTAGCCCTGGTGGTAGCGCGTCGCGACCTCGACCTCGGCCTTCGAGCCGAGGATCACCGCCACGCGTTCGTGGAGGGAGGCGGGCACGATGTCGAGGATGCGTTCGCGTCCCGTGGTGGCGGCGCCGCCCGCCTGCTCGACGATCATCGCCATGGGGTTCGCCTCGTACATGAGCCGCAGCCGGCCGGGCTTCGACGGGTCCTTCAGGTCGCGCGGGTAGAGGAACACGCCGCCGCGCGAGAGGATGCGGAAGACATCGGCCACCATGGAGGCCACCCAGCGCATGTTGTAGTCCTTGCCGCGGGGGCCGGCCTTGCCGGCGAGGAGCTCGCCCACGTAGCGCTGCACGGGCGGCTCCCAGAAGCGCTGGTTGGACATGTTGATCGCGAATTCCTTCGTCTCCTCGGGAATGCGGATCGACTCGCGCGTGAGGAGGAAGGAGCCCAGCTCGCGGTCCAGCGTGAAGGCGTGCACGCCCTTGCCCAGCGTGAGGACGAGCACCGTGGAGGGGCCGTAGACCGCGAACCCGGCGCAGACCTGCTGCGTGCCCGGCTGCAGGAAGGCCTGCTCGCTCGTGGGGTCCACGCCCTCCGGGCAGCGCAGCACCGAGAAGATGGTGCCGACCGACACGTTCACGTCGATGTTGGAGGAGCCGTCCAGCGGGTCGAACAGCAGCAGGTACTCGCCCTTGGGGAAGCGGTGCGGGATGCCCTGCGGGTGCTCCATTTCCTCCGAGGCCATGGCGGCGAGGTGCCCGCCCCACTCGTTGGCCTCCAGCAGGATCTCGTTGGCGATGACGTCGAGCTTCTTCTGCGCCTCGCCCTGCACGTTGCCGCTGCCCGCGTCCCCCAGGACGCCCGCGAGCGCGCCCTTGCCCACGGCGATGGAAATGGCCTTCACGGCGCGCGCGACCACCTCCACGAGCAGGCGCAGGTCGGCGGGGATGGCGTGGCTCTGCCACTGTTCATCGATGAGGAAGCGGGAGAGGGAGACGGAGCGCATGGGGGATGGCGTGGCGGCTGAAAGGGGAATTATCCCAGCGAGCGGGCCTCGCGTGCGGCGGGGGGCGGCCGGCGCGCGAGGAAGAGGGCCGCAACGAGGACCATGGCCCCGCCGCCCATCTGCGCCGGCGTGAGGCTCTCGCCCAGCAGCAGCCACGCGAGCGCCGCCGTGAACACCGGCTCGAAGGTCGAGACGATGGAGGCGGTGGCGGGCCCCACGCGCTTGAGCCCCTCGAAGAACGCGAGGATGGCGACGACGCTGCCGACGACGGCGAGCCCGGCGAGGGCGGCCCAGCCCCACGCCGTGCCGGGGAACCGCGGCGCCGTGACGGGCCAGGCGATGGCGAAGGTGGCCGCGGCGGCGAGGCAGATGACGGTGGTGCTCGCGAGCGCGTCGGTGCGGGCGAGCTCGCGCGCGCCCACGAGTATGTAGACGGAGTAGATGGCCGCGGCCCCGAGCCCCAGCGCCACCCCGGTGGCCGTCCCCGAGCCGCCGCCCAGCATGAGGGCGAGCCCCGCGAACCCCACGGCCAGCAGCGCGATGCGCCCCGCGGTGAGCCGCTCGCCGAGGAAGACCGCCGAGAGGATCACCACCAGCGTGGGGTAGACGTAGAGGAGCAGCGCCACGAGCCCCGCGGAGGCGTAGTGCAGCGCGGCGAAGAAGCACGCGGCCTGCCCCGCGTAGCCGATGGCGCCCATGCCGACCGCCACCGCGAGCGGGCGCCCGCGCGGCCAGCGCCGGCGCGTGGCGACCATGATCGCGGCGAGGATGGCGCCGGCGATGGCGAAGCGCGCGAGCAGGAGCCCGGGGACGTTGCCCCCGGCCGCGTAGACGCCTCGCGCGAGGATCGCCATCGACCCGAAGGCGCAGGCCGACACGACGATGAGGACGATTCCCGAAAGGGGAACCCGGCCCCCTTCGCTCATCCGGCCTTTTCGAGGTTCTGGATGCGCTTGTCGAGGCGCTCGACGGCGTCGCGAAGCTCGGTGACGCCGGCGACGAAATCCTCCACCTTCACGCGCGAGGCGATGAGCGGGGATTCCTCGGTGAAGTACTCGGCGGCCCCGGCGGCGAGCCGCCCGGTCGCATCCTTGCCCCACGCGGCGGCGGCGCGGGCGGTGGAGACGGCCCGGTTCGCGGCGGCATCGCCCACGACCTTCGAGAGATCCTCCTCGACGTCCCACTGGAGGTGCTTCGCGAGGAAGGCGACCTCGCCGGCGAGCTCCATGTCACCCACCGTCTCGACTTCGCGGTAGGCCGCCTCGTCGTGCGCCGCGAGGCGCGGCAGGAGGAAGGGGGAAATGCGCACCTCGAGATCGGCCGCGGCACCGTCGGCCGCCGGCAACACCTCGCCCGTGGTCTGCACGGTGAGCGAGGCCGAGACCGGCCCCACGCGAAAGAGCGCCGTCCTGCCGGCGAAGCGCCCGAGGCGGCTGCGCGCGAGCGGCGTGGCCGCCGTGAGCCGGTTGATGGCGCGCGAGGCGACGGCCGCCGGGGCCCCGGCGATCACGGCTTGAACCCCCGGTGCAGCGCCACGACCCCCATCGTGAGGTTGTGGTACTCGACCTTCACCAGGCCCGCGGCTTCCATCATGCCCTTGAGCGTCTCCTGGTCCGGGTGCATGCGGATCGATTCCGCGAGGTACTGGTAGGCGTCCTCGTCCCTGGCCACGTGCCGGCCCAGCCACGGCAGCACGTTGAAGGAGTAGAGGTCGTAGGGCTTCGCGAGCGGCTTCCACACCTTCGAGAACTCCAGCACCAGCACGCGCCCGCCGGGGCGGGTGACGCGCGCGAACTCGGCGAGCCCCCGCTCCTTGTGCGTGAAGTTGCGCAGGCCGAAGGCGATGGTGACGCAGTCGAACGTGTCGTCGGGGAAGGGGAGCCGCTCGCCGTTGCACAGCGCCGGCGGGGCGATCCGCCCGTGGTCCATCACTTTGTCGCGGCCCACGGCCAGCATCTCGGCGTTGATGTCGGTCATCACCACGAGGCCCGACTCGCCCGCGCGCTTCGCGAAGGCGAGCGCGAGGTCGCCGCTGCCGGAGGCCACGTCCAGCACCTTCTGGCCGGGCTTCACGTCCGCCATGCCGATGGCGAAGTGCTTCCACAGCCGGTGCATCCCCAGCGACATCAGGTCGTTCATGCGGTCGTAGTCCTGCGCGACCGAGGTGAACACGCGCCCGACGTGGGCGCCCTTCTCGGCCTCCGGGACCTCGCGGAAGCCGAAGTGGGTGGTCTTGTCGCTCATTTCGGGTCGCGCGAGGCGCCGGCCGCTTCCAGCCGCGCGAGGTAGCTCTTCCAGCTCGTTTCCTGCTTCTCGCCCAGCTCGTGCAGGTAGTCCCACGAGTAGAGCCCCGTGTCGTGGCCGTCGGAGAAGACGAGCTTCACGGCGTAGTTGCCCACCGGCTCGATCTCCTTGATCTCGACGAGGCGCTTGCCCACCTGCAGGACCTCCTGCCCGGGGCCGTGGCCGCGCACCTCGGCGGAGGGCGAGAACACGCGCAGGTACTCGCAGGGCAGGCTGAAGCGGCTGCCGTCGTCGAAGGCGATCTCGAGGAGGCGCGACTTCTGGTGCAGCTTGATCTCGGTGGGTCGGGGGGTATTGCGGTCCATGGGGGCGAGGCTCCGGGTCGAGCCGACATTATAGGCGAGCCGACCCCTTCCCCCCCTGTAATCTCCCTGTCACGACCGGGCCGTAACATGCCGGAAACAATCACGATACCGCCCCCATGCCCGCCCAGATCCTCGTCGTCGAAGACGAACCGGCCATCCAGGAGCTCATCGCCCTGAACCTCGAGCAGGCGGGGCAGCGCCCGGTCATGGCCTCCAGCGCCGAGCAGGCCCTCGAGCGCATCCAGGAGGCGCTGCCGGACCTCGTGCTGCTCGACTGGATGCTCCCCGGGCAGAGCGGCCTGGAGCTGGCCCGGCGGCTGCGCGGGGACGCGCGCACGAAGAAGCTCCCGATCATCATGCTCACCGCCCGCGGCGACGAGGAGGACAAGCTGCGCGGGCTGGAGACGGGCGCGGACGACTACATCACCAAGCCCTTCTCGGTGAAGGAGCTGCAGGCGCGCATCAAGGCGGTGCTGCGCCGGCGGGCCCCGGAAATCACCGACGACGCGGTGGAGTACCACGGGCTGCGGCTCGACCCCGCCTCGCACCGCATCACGGGCAAGGGCAAGGACCTCGCGATGGGCCCCACCGAGTTCCGCCTGCTGCACTTCTTCATGACGCACCCGGAGCGCGTCTATTCGCGCACCCAGCTCCTCGACCAGGTGTGGGGCGACCACGTCTTCATCGAGGAGCGCACGGTGGACGTGCACATCCGCCGCCTGCGCTCCGCGCTCGAGAAGAGCGGCCACCACGCCTTCATCCAGACGATCCGCGGCAGCGGCTACCGGTTCTCGCGGGCGTAGAATGGGGGCGTCCCCCTTCCCCGCCCCGCCATGAGCGACTGGATCGGCCGCCTCGCCTCGATCGCCTTCATCGCGGCCGTGGGCGCCCTGCTCGCGGGGTGGCTGCTGGGCCCGGTCTTCGCCTCGCTCTTCCTGTTCGCGTACCTCGTCGCCGTCGTCGCGATCGGCCTTCGCGCGCGCGTGCGGCTCGCGAAATGGCTCGCGCACCCTTCCCCCGACGACATGCCCGACGACGACGGCCCGTGGGGCGAGATCTACGCGCGCCTGCACCGGATCCTGCGCGAGCAGACGGCCAGCCGCGCGAGCCTCTCGCACGCGCTGTGGCGCTTCCGGCAGGCGGGCGAGGCGATGCCCGACGGCGTGCTCGTGCTGGACGCCGACGACCGGATCGAGTGGCTGAACCCCTCCGCGGAGGACCACTTCGGCCTCACCTTCAAGCGCGACCGCGGGCAGGCGGTGACGAACCTCATCCGCAGCCCGGCCTTCGTCGACTACCTGGCGGCGCAGAACTACGGCGAGCCGCTCCTGCTCAAGGGGCTCGTCGAGACCGACCGCGTGCTCTCCGTGAACCTCGTGCCCTACGGCAACCACGAGAAGCTGCTCCTGTCGCGCGACGTCACGCGCTGGGAGCGGCTGGAGTCGATGCGCCGCGACTTCATCGCCAACGTCTCCCACGAGCTGCGCACGCCCCTCACCGTGCTGCGCGGCTTCCTCGAGACGCTCTCCGACGCGCGCGCGTCCGACGAGAAGGTCTACCGCCGGTCGCTCGAGCTCATGACGGGGCAGGCCGAGCGCATGCAGCGCCTGGTGGAGGACCTCCTCATGCTCTCGCGGCTCGAGGACTCGCGCTACCCGCTCAAGGAGGAGGCCGTCGACGTGCCGGCGCTCCTGCACGCGGTGCTGCTGGAGGCCGAGGGCATCAACCGGGGCCAGCACCGCATCGCCTCCCGGGTGGCGCCCGCGTGGCTCCTCGCCAGCCGCGAGGAGATCCGGAGCGCCTTCACGAACCTCGTCACCAACGCCATCCGCTACACGCCGGCCGGCGGCGACATCCTCGTCAGCTGGGGCGTGGAGGACGGCGCGCCCGTGCTGAGCGTGCGCGACAACGGCGAGGGCATCGCGCCGGAGCACATCCCGCGGCTCACCGAGCGGTTCTACCGCGTGGACCGCAGCAGGTCGCGCTCCTCCGGCGGCACGGGCCTCGGGCTCGCCATCGTGAAGCACGTGCTGCAGCGCCACCAGGGGCGCCTCGAGATCACGAGCGAGCCGGGCGAGGGCAGCACCTTCTCCTGCGTCTTCCCCGCGACGCGGCTCGCGCCGGCGTCGGGCAGGAGCGCCGAGGTCACGCCCATCCGGGCGGCATGACGCTGCGGCGGGCGCGCCGCTGGCCTAGAATGGCCGCATGATCGGCATCCTCCTCGTCTCCCACGGCGCCTTCGGCGAATCCCTCATCCACTGCGCGAGTCACGTGCTGGGCAAGCGCCCCCTCTACGTCCGCCAGCTCGGCGTCACGGTCCACGACGACCCCGACGAGATCCTGCCCACGGCGGAAGACCTCATCCGCTTCCTCGACCAGGGGCAGGGCGTCCTCGTGATGACCGACATCTACGGGGCCACGCCCTCCAACATCGCCGCGCGGCTGCTCAGGCCCGGGAGGGTCGAGGGCATCGCCGGCGTGAACCTGCCCATGCTCATCCGCGCGCTCACCTACCGCGAGGAGCCGCTCGAAGCGGTGGTGGAGAAGGCCGTCTCCGGCGGCACGGCGGGGGTGTTCCGCATGCCGGCGAAGTCCTGAAGGGGGCGGCCGTGCAGAAGCAGTCCGTCCCCGTCGTGAACAAGCTGGGCCTGCACGCGCGGGCCAGCGCCAAGCTCACCCAGATGGCCGCGCGCTACCCCTGCGCGGTGCACCTCTCGCGAAACGGCAAGCGCGTGAACGCGAAGAGCATCATGGGCGTGATGATGCTCGCCGCGGGCCTCGGCTCCACGGTCGAGATCGAGACCGAGGGCGCGCAGGAGGAGGAGGCGCTCGCCGCCCTCGCGAAGCTCTTCGCCGACAAGTTCGGCGAGGGCGAATAGGGCCCGCCCCATGGCCGCCGACGGCGCCGCCGCCTCCGCCGCGCGCAACGTCTGCTTCACGATGCACGGCATCGGCGTGTCCGGCGGCATCGCCATCGGGCACGCGCACCTCTTCCTCGGCATGTCCACCGAGGTGGACCACTACCAGATCCCGTCGCACGAGGTGAGCCGCGAGCAGCGCCGCTTCGACCGCGCGGTGAAGGAGGTGCGCGAGGAGCTGAAGGGCCTCGCCGAGAGCGTGCGCCACAGCGCCGCCTCCGAGCTCGCGCCCTTCGTGAACGTGCACCTGATGCTGCTCGAGGACGCCGCCTTCTCGGAGGCGCCGCGCGAGATCATCGCGGAGGAGAAGTGCAACGCCGAGTGGGCGCTGCGCACGCAGCTGGACGAGCTGACGGCGCAGTTCGGCGACATCCAGGACGAGTACCTGCGCGAGCGCGAGACGGACGTGCGCCAGGTGGCCGAGCGCATCCTCACGGCGCTGGCCGGCTCCAAGCGCCTGCTCGCCATGCGGCCCACGCGCGAGGACGCCGACATGATCCTCGTCGCGCGCGACCTCTCGCCCGCCGACGTGATCCTCTTCCGCGAGCACCCGTTCGCCGCGTTCGTGACCGACATGGGCGGCGCCACCTCGCACACGGCGATCATCGCGCGCTCGCTCGCCATCCCCGCGATCGTGGCGCTGCACCACTCGCGCACGCTCATCCGCGAGGACGAGCTGATCATCGTCGACGGCACGCAGGGCGTGGTCATCGTCAACCCCGACCGCGCGGTGCTGGCGGAGTACCGCCTGCGCCAGAACCAGGCGCGGCTGGAGCGCGAGAAGCTCAAGCGCCTGAAGTCCGCCCCGGCGGCGACGCTCGACGGCACGCCCGTGCACCTCTACGCCAACATCGAGCTGCCCTCGGACCTCGACGCCGTGAAGGCCGCGGGCGCGGCCGGCATCGGGCTCTTCCGCAGCGAGTTCCTGTTCATGAACCGCCGCGAGCTGCCGGACGAGGACGAGCAGTACGAGGCCTACCGCTCGGTGGTGGAGGGCATGAAGGGGCGCCCGGTCACCATCCGCACGCTCGACATCGGCGCCGACAAGGCGCTGGACGGCGGCGAGGGCTCGGCGGAGAACCCGGCGCTGGGGCTGCGCGCCATCCGCTACTGCCTCGCCGAGCCCAGGCTCTTCAACACGCAGCTGCGCGCGATCCTGCGCGCCTCGCGCCACGGCAAGGCCGCGATCCTCATCCCGATGCTCTCGTCGTGGGCGGAGCTCAACCAGGCGGCCGCGGCGGTGGAGCGAGCCAAGGAGGAGCTGAAGGCCGAGGGCGAGAAGTTCGACCCCTTCGTGCCGGTGGGCGGGATGATCGAGATCCCGGCCGCGGCCATCGCGCTGCCGATGTTCGTGCGCAAGCTCGACTTCCTGTCCATCGGCACCAACGACCTCATCCAGTACACGCTCGCGATCGACCGCTCGGACGACGCCGTCGCGCACCTCTACGACCCGCTTCACCCGGCGGTGCTCTCGCTCATCGCGGGCGTGATCCGCACGGCGCAGCAGGCGGAGAAGCCCGCGGCCGTGTGCGGCGAGATGGCGGGCGACGTCGCCCTCACGCGGCTGCTGCTGGGCATGGGCCTCAGGCACTTCTCGATGCACCCGGCGAGCCTGCTGCCGGTGAAGCAGCGCGTGCTCACCACGAGCCTGCCGGACATCGCCCCGCTCGTGGCGAGGATCCTCAAGGCCGACGACCCCGAGAAGCTGGTGACGCTGGTCGAGAAGCTGAACGCATGACCGCGGCGTTCGCGTTCGACAACTCCTACGCGCGGGAGCTGGAGGGCTTCTACGTGCCGTGGAAGCCGGCGGCCGTGGCCGCGCCGCGGCTCCTCTTCCTCAACCGCGCCCTGGCGGAGGAACTCGGGCTCGACCCCGATTCGCTCGCCGGGGCGCGCGGCGCAGACCTCTTCGCAGGCAACGCGCTCCCCGAGGGCGCCCAGCCCATCGCGCAGGCCTACGCCGGCCACCAGTTCGGCGGCTTCTCGCCGCAGCTTGGCGACGGCCGCGCGTTGCTCCTGGGCGAGGTGATCGACCGCCGGGGCCTGCGCCGCGACGTCGCCTTCAAGGGCTCCGGCCGCACGCCCTTCGCCCGCAACGGCGACGGCAAGGCCGCGGTGGGGCCGATGCTGCGCGAGGTGCTGGTGGGCGAGGCCATGCACGCGCTGGGCATCCCCACCACGCGCGCGCTGGCCGTCGCCGCCACGGGGGAACCCGTCCACCGCGAGCGCACGCTGCCGGGCGCGGTGCTCACGCGCATCGCCGCCTCCCACCTGCGCGTGGGCACCTTCGAGTACTTCGCGGCCCGCGGGGAGCACGAGCGCGTGCGCAAGCTCGCCGGCTACGCCCTCGCGCGGCACGACCCGGGCCTCGCGGGCGACCCCGTGCCGGCGCTCGCGCTGCTGCGCGCCGTGGCCGCGCGGCAGGCCGCGCTCGTCGTGCGCTGGATGAACGCGGGCTTCATCCACGGCGTCATGAACACGGACAACATGGCGATCTCCGGCGAGACGATCGACTACGGCCCCTGCGCCTTCATGGAGGCCTTCGACCCGGCGGCGGTGTTCAGCTCCATCGACCACCACGGGCGCTACGCCTGGGCCAACCAGCCGCCCATCGCGCAGTGGAACCTCGCGCGGCTGGCCGAGGCGCTCCTGCCCGCGATCGACCCCGACCCCGACCGCGCCGCGGCGCTCGCGATGGAAGTGCTGGACGACTTCCCGGCGCGCTACCACCGGCACCTGCTGGCGGGGCGGCGCGAGAAGCTCGGGATCGGCGCCGGCGACGACGCGGCGGACGAAGCGCTCGCGGCCGGCTGGCTGGACCTCCTGCACCGCCAGCGCGTCGACTTCACGCTCGGGTGGCGGCGGCTCGCCGACGCCGCGGCCGGGGACGAGGCGCCGCTTCGCGCGCTCTTTGCCGAGCGCGAGGCGCCCTCGGCGTGGCTCGACCGCTGGCGCGAGCGCTGCGCGGAAGACGGGCGCGACGGCCCGGCCCGCGCGCAGGCCATGCGCGGCGCGAGCCCCTTCGTGATCCCGCGCAACCACCGCGTCGAGGAGGCGCTCGCGGCCGCCTCCGACGCGGGCGACCTCGCGCCCTTCGAGCGGCTGCTGGACGCCCTGCGGCGCCCCTTCGACGAGGCCCCGGAACTCGCCCCTTACGGCGAGCCCGCCCCGCCCGCCGTCACCGCCTGCTACCAGACGTTCTGCGGCACCTGACTTGCGGCCCCCCGGGGGCGGCCCCATAATCGCCGTCACGCGCCGGATTTGAACTCAGCTTGCGGGCGCGAAATAAATGCGGCTAAAGCGAGAGGCAGGTCTCCCGAAGAGAACCCGACCCCGCGATAGCCGGTCGGGTTTTTTCATGGTGAAGGCGCAATGACCGAGATTCCTGTCGGCTCCGTGGGAGAAGTCGCGCCGCAGCGCGCCGGCTTCCTCGAGCCCCTCATCCTCAAGGCGGGGCGCACGCTCGCCTCCTACGAGCTGGTCTACGAGACCTACGGCACGCTCAACGCCGCGCGGTCGAACGCGGTCCTCGTCTGCCACGCGCTCTCCGGCCACCACCACGTCGCCGGCTGGCACGCCGACAGCCCGAAGAAGACCGGCTGGTGGGACAACATGGTCGGCCCCGGCAAGGCGATCGACACCGACCGCTTCTTCGTGATCGGCGTGAACAACCTCGGCGGCTGCCACGGCTCCACGGGGCCGGCGTCCATCGACCGCGCCACCGGCCAGCCCTACGGCGCGGCCTTCCCGGTGGTGACCGTGGAGGACTGGGTCGCCTCGCAGGCGCGCCTCATGGACCGGCTGGGCATCGAGCGGCTCGCCGTGGCGATGGGCGGCTCGCTGGGCGGCATGCAGGCGCTGCAGTGGACGCTCGACTACCCCGACCGCATCGCGCACGCGATCGTGATCGCCGCGGCCCCCAAGCTCTCCACCCAGAACATCGCCTTCAACGACGTGGCGCGGCAGGCGATCGTCTCCGACCCCGACTTCCACGGCGGCAACTTCTACGCGCTGAAGACCTTCCCGGCGCGGGGCCTCAAGCTCGCGCGCATGCTCGGGCACATCACCTACCTCTCCGAGGACCTGCTGGGCGAGAAGTTCGGCCGCGACGTGAAGGGCGGCGAGTACGGCTTCAACTACGAGGTGGAGTTCGAGATCGAGTCGTACCTGCGCTACCAGGGCGACAAGTTCGCCCAGGTGTTCGACGCCAACACCTACCTGATCATGACCAAGGCGCTCGACTACTTCGACCCGGCGCGCGAGACCGGCGGCGACTTCGCCCGGGCATTGGCGCCCGCGAAGGCCGGCTTCCTCGTGACCTCGTTCTCGAGCGACTGGCGCTTCCCGCCGGAGCGCTCGCGCGAGATCGTGCAGGCGCTGGTGAAGGGCGGCAAGCGAGTGACCTACGCGGAGATCGAGGCGCCGCACGGCCACGACGCCTTCCTGCTGGACGACGCGCACTACCACCGCGTGGTGGCGGCCTACATGGACAACGTGGCCGCCGAGGTGGGCGCGGGCGGGCGCACGAGGCCGCTCGTCGTCGGCGGCGCCGAGCTCGAGGAGATGAAGGGCTACACGGGGAGGGCGAAGGCATGACGCCCCGCTTCGACTACGACCTCATTTCGTCCTGGATCCCGCAGGGCGCGCGCGTGCTCGACCTCGGCTGCGGCGACGGCGAGCTCCTCGCGGGCCTCGCGGCCACGCGCGGCGTGAAGGGCTACGGCGTGGAGATCGACCCGGCCCGCGTGCTGGCCGCCGTGGGCCATGGCGTGAGCGTGATCCAGATGGACCTCGAGAGCGGGCTCTCGATGTTCGAGGACGACGCCTTCGACTTCGTGATCCTGTCGCAGACGCTGCAGGCCATGCGCCGCTCCGACCTGATCCTGAAGGAGATGCTGCGCGTGGGGCACGAGGGCATCGTCACCTTTCCCAACTTCGGCTACTGGCGCCACCGCCTCGCCATCCTCGGGGGCCGCATGCCGGTGTCGAAGGCGCTGCCGTACCAGTGGTTCGACACGCCCAACATCCACCTGTGCACGGTGAAGGATTTCGAGGCGCTCTGCGCGCAGGTGGGCGCCGAGATCCTCGACGAGCGCGTGCTGCACGAGGGCGAGATCGTGGGGACGCTCCCCAACCTGCTGGGGAGCCTGGGCGTCTTCCGCTTCCGCCGCCGGAGGTAGCGTGGCCGCCGCGAGCCTGTGGGTCCAGCTCTTCCTGGCCCTCGGGTGGACGGTGTACGTGATCTACCTGCCGGCGCTCGCCGCGCAGGCGGGCCTCGCGAAGGCGATGGTGCCGTGGCTGCTGCTGCTGGACCAGGCGATCTTCGCGGCCATGGACTGGGCGCTCGGCACGATGGCCGACCGCATGGCGGGGGCGATGGAGCGGCTGGCCAACGCGATCCTGCTCGCGACGCTCGTCTCGTGCGGGGCGTTCCTGATGCTCCCGTTCGTGGCGCCGGCCGGGTCGCCCGCGCTGCTCGTCGCCGTGACGGTGGTGTGGTCGGCGACCTCGTCCGCGCTGCGCGCGCCGCCGCTCGCGCTCATCGGGCGGCACGTGCCGGGCCCGTCGCAGCCGTGGGCGGCCGGGCTCTTCATGCTCGGGCTGGGCATCGCGGGGGCCGTCGCGCCCTACCTCACGATCGCGCTGAAGGAGGCCGACCCGCGGCTGCCCTTCGCGCTTTCGGCGGTCGCGCTCGCCGCGGCGACGGCCTTCATGACGCGCGCGATCCGCGCCAACCCGCAGCCGGCGACACCGATGGCGTCCGTTTCGACGCCCGTGCGCGGCCGGCCCGTGGCGATGTTCCTGCTGGCCGTGGCGCTCCTCGGCCTCGGCTTCCAGGCGCACTTCGCATTGAACGCCGCGCCGGGGTTCCTGCGCCTCGCCAAGCCCGAGGACCTGCCCTGGCTGATGCCGGTGTTCTGGATCGGCTTCAACCTGCTCATCCTGCCGGCCTCCCTCGCCACGAAGCGCTGGGGCGGGATGGCCATGATGGCGGTGGGTGCGGCGGCGGGCGGCCTCGCGGCGGCGGTCGTCGCGAACGCGGGATCGCTGCCCGTGATGGTCGCGGCGCAGTTCTTCGCCGGCGCCGCGTGGGGCTGCGTGACGATGAGCGCGCTCGCCGCCGCCCTCGCGATGGGGCGCACGGGGCGCGAGGGCTTCGTGGCCGGGGCGCTGTGGGCGCTCCTCGCGGTGGCGGCCTTCACGCGCATCGCGCTCGTGATCGCCCAGGTGCCGCAGCAGGCCGCGTGGAAGCCCGTGCTCGCGTGGGCGCCGGGCGCGCTCTGGCTCGCGGCGGGGCTGCTGCTCGCGGGCGCGGCGGCTACTGCTTCGCGAAGAGACGCGAGGGATCCTCGAACGCCTTGAACTCGAGCGCGTTGCCCGAGGGGTCGAGGAAGAACATCGTCGCCTGCTCGCCCGGCAGGCCCTTGAAGCGGATGTGCGGCTCGATGACGAACTTGACCCCGGCCGCCTCGAGCTTGTCCGCGAGCGCCTTCCACTCCCCCATCGGCAGCACCAGCCCGAAGTGGCGCACGGGGACGTTGTCGCCGTCCACGGCGCTCGTGTGGCGGTGGCCCGCCTCGTCGGGCGAGAGGTGGGCCACGATCTGGTGGCCGTGGAAGTCGAAGTCGATCCAGTCGGGCGAGCTGCGGCCCTCGGGGCAGCCGAGCAGGCCGCCGTAGAAGCGGCGCGCCTCCTCGAGGTCGCGGACGGGGAAGGCGAGGTGGAACGGGGGCATCGTCATGGGGCAGGTTTCCGGGACGCGTTTCGGGGACAGGTTTCGGGGACGGTTCTTCGGAACCGTCCCCGAAACCTGTCCCGGATTCTAGCCGAGGGCCTTGAGAGTCTCGCGCTTCCACCACAGGAGGGCCAGGCCCGGCAGCGCGAGGAGGAAGGTGAGGAAGAAGAACACCGTCCACGAGAGGCCGAGGTACTTGGGGTCGGTGGCATAGCCCGCCGCGGGGCCCACGTAGACGCGCCCGAAGGAGGCGAGCGCCGAGAGGAGCGCGTACTGCGTCGCCGTGAAGCGGTGGTCGCAGAGCGCCATGAGCAGCGCCACGAACGCGGCGGTGCCCATGCCCCCGGAGAGGTTCTCGAAGCCCACCGCGAACACCATCAGCGGCCAGCTCTTGCCCGCGCCCGCGAGCGCCATGAAGGCGAGGTTGGACACCGCCTGCAGGACACCGAAGGCCATGAGCGCGCGGTACAGCCCCAGCCGCACCATGAGCGCACCGCCGAAGAGCGCGCCGAAGATCGTCGCCGCGAGCCCCATGCCCTTGTTCACGTAGCCCACGTCGTCCAGCGCGAAGCCCGCGCCGCGCAGCAGGAACGCCGTGGTGAGGGAGCCCGCGAACGCATCCCCCAGCTTGTAGAGCACGATGAGCGCGAGCAGCACCCACGCGCCGTTGCGCGAGAAGAACTCCCTGAGCGGCGCCCACACCGCCTCGTCCAGCGAGCGCGGCGGCGGCGCGGCCACTTCGGGCTCGGGGCCCCACAGCGTGGCGAGCGCCCCCAGCCCCATGAGGCCCGCCATCACGAGGTAGGTGTTCTTCCACCCCAGCGCCGGGATGAAGCCCGAGCCCGCGACCAGCACCAGCGCCGCCGCCCCCGAGGTGAGCATCGCCACGCGGTAGCCCACGACGGTGAAGGCCGCGGCCAGCCCGCGCTGCTCGGGCTTCGCGACGTCGGTGCGGTAGGCGTCGAAGACGATGTCCTGCGAGGCGGAGGCGAAGGCGACCGCCACCGCGAGGAGCGCGAGCCACGCGAGGTCGCCGCGCGGCGAGGCGAAGGCCATGGCCGCGATGAGCGCGGCGAGCGAGAGCTGCGTGACGAGGAGCCAGCCGCGCCGCCGCCCGAGGAAGGGCGGCACGAAGCGGTCCATGAGCGGCGCCCACAGGAACTTCCAGGTGTAGGGAAGCCCCACGAGCGTGAAGATGCCGATGGTGGAGAGGTCCACCCCCTCGACCGTCATCCACGCCTGCAGCGTGCCGCCGGTGAGGGCGAGCGGCAGGCCAGAGGAGAAGCCGAGCAGCAGGATGACCGCGAGGCGGCGGTCGCGGAAGACGGCGGAGTAGGAGGCGGCGGGCAAGGTGCGGGAGAGGATACCGGAAGTAGAATGCCCCGACCGCGGCCCTCCCCGGCCGCACACCGAGGCAAGGCCATGGCCAAGCTCTTCAAGACCTTCGACGAGTGGAAGGCGCAGCTCACGCCGCTGCAGTTCGAGGTGACGCGCCGCGCCGCCACCGAGCGCCCCTTCACGGGCGAGTACGAGAACCACTGGGTGGCGGGCACCTACGCCTGCGTGTGCTGCGGCGAGGACCTGTTCGTCTCCGACACCAAGTTCGACGCCGGCTGCGGCTGGCCGTCGTTCTTCCAGCCGGTCGCGCCCGGCGCCGTGGAGGAGCGACGCGACACGAGCCACGGCATGGTGCGCACCGAGGTGGTGTGCGCCAACTGCGACGCCCACCTCGGGCACGTGTTCGAAGACGGGCCGAAGCCCACCGGGCTGCGCTACTGCATGAACAGCGCGTCGCTCCGGTTCAGGCCGCGATAGGCCGGTTCTCGTAGCGCGCGTCGCCCGACGGCGGGAGCTTGCCCAGCTTCTCGAGGCGCAGGCGGATGGAGCCCTGCGTGCGCGCGTGCTTGCGCGCCATCTCCGGGATCGCGGTCCCGGAATCGAAGGCCTCGGCGATGAGGCGGTCCTCGTCCGGCGACCACTGCTTGCCGAAGTTGGCGGGCAGGCGCTCGCGGCGCCTTTCCTTCTCCACCTCGCGCTGCATGAGGTCGACGGCGGTGAAGAGCGCGCGCAGCGCGCGCGGCTCCGCGTAGGGGCTCGCCTCGGGGTACTGCTCGCCGGTGACGGGGTTCACGCCGTCCGCCAGCGCTTTCACGATGGGCAATGCGGATTCGAGATGCATGGGGCCTCCGGTCTGGGTGAGGCCGCGTCGACATGCGCGGCCGCATACCGGAAAACGCTCATCCCCGCGCGCGGTTGACCTCGGCTTCCATCTCCGCGCTGGCCCACAGCCAGTCCTCCTCGAGCTGGCCGATGCGCCCCGCCAACTCCCCGTGCCTTCGAGAGCGCTCCGCGAGCGTCTCGCGCATCGCCTCCGCGTAGGCCTCCCCGGAAGCGAGCCAGGCATCCAGCGCGTCCTTCTCCGGCTGCAACAGCGCCAGCTCCTTCTCGATCGCGGCGATCCTCTTCTCGAAGGGCTTCCTCGCCTCGGCGACGCGCTGGCGGGCCTCCGCCTCGGCGCGCTTCTGCGCCTTGCGGTCGAGGGCGCCCTCCTTCGGCTCCGGCCGCCCGCGCGCGCGGTACTGCCGCGACCATTCGCGGTAGTCGTCCAGGTCGCCGTCGAAGGGTGCGACGCGCCCGTCGGCCACGAGCCACCACTGGTCGGTCGCGGCCTCCAGAAGGTGGCGGTCGTGCGCGACCACGATGAGGGTGCCCTCGAAATCCTGCAGCGCCTGCGCCAGCGCCTCGCGCATCTCGATGTCGAGGTGGTTGGTGGGCTCGTCCAGCACCAGCAGGTTGGGCCGCTCCCAGACGATGAGCGCGAGCGCGAGGCGCGCCTTCTCGCCGCCGGAGAGGCTCTCCACCCGCTGGAAGACCTGGTCGCCGCGGAAGTCGAAGCCGCCGAGGAAATCGCGCAGGTCCTGCTCGCGCGATTCCGGAGCGAGGCGGGCGAGGTGCCACATCACGCTCTCCTCCAGCCGCAGCTTCTCCACCTGGTGCTGCGCGAAGTAGCCGATGCGCAGGTCGGGCGAGCGGATGACCTCTCCCGCCACGGGCGCGAGGTCCCCCACGATCGTCTTGAGGAGCGTGGACTTGCCGGCGCCGTTGGGGCCGAGCAGGCCGATGGCCTCGCCGAAATAGACGCTCCACTCGACGCCGGAGACGACGGCGCGGTCGCCGTAGCCCACCGACGCCTCGGCCACGCGGAAGAGGAGCTTCGGTTTCACGGGCGGCGGGCGGAAGGCGAAGGTGAAGGGGGAATCGACGTGCGCCTCGGCGATGTCCTCGAGCTTCTCCAGCGCCTTGATGCGGCTCTGCGCCTGGCGCGCCTTGGTGGCCTTGGCGCGGAAGCGGTCGATGAAGGCCTGCAGGTGCGCGCGCGTGCGCTGCTGGCGCTCGAAGGCCGACTGCTGCTGCGCGAGGCGCTCGGCGCGCTGGCGCTCGAAGGCGGAGTAGTTGCCGGCGTAGGCGACGAGCCGCTGCCCGTCCACGTGCACGATCGTGCCGGCGACGCCGTCGAGGAACTCGCGGTCGTGCGTGATGAGCAGCAGCGCGCCGGGGTAGGCCTTCAGCCAGTCCTCCAGCCACAGCACGGCGTCGAGGTCGAGGTGGTTGGTGGGCTCGTCCAGCAGCAGCAGGTCCGAGCGGCACATGAGCGCGCGCGCGAGGTTCAGCCGCATGCGCCAGCCGCCCGAGAACGAGGCAACGGGCAGCACCTCCGCCCCGGGCGCGAAGCCCAGGCCGGACATGAGCGCCTGCGCGCGCGGTTTCGCCGCGTAGCCGCCGATCTCGTCGTAGCGCGCGTGCAGGAGTGCCGCGCGCTCGCCCTCCTCGTGCGCGGCCTCGGCCGCGGCGATGGCGGCCTCGACCTCGCGAAGCTCCGCGTCGCCGTCCATCACGAAGTCGAGCGCGCCGCGCTCCGTGTCGACGAGCTCCTGCGCCACGTGGGAGACCACCCAGCGCGCCGGCAGCTCCACCTCGCCCGCTTCCTGGTGCAGCTCGCCCAGCACGAGCGCGAAGAGGCTCGACTTGCCGGCGCCGTTGGCGCCCACGAGCCCGACGCGGTGGCCGGGGAAGACCGTGAGCGAGGCGTCCTTCAGCAGGATGCGCGCGCCGCGGGCGAGGGTGAGGTTCGAGAGGCGGAGCATGGGGCGGGAGCGGGGGCGAAAGCCGCCATTTTCGCACCTGCGTTGCCTCTCGCCGCATGCCCGGGGCAGAATGCGCGACGGCCCGCCGCACCGGGCCTTCCTGGAGGGCGCCGATCGCGATGCCCAGCCGAAGCCGCGCAACCCCCGGTTACCGCACGCGGGCCGCTGCACTTTTCGCGGCGACGCTGCTCGCCGTCGCGCTTCCCGCCTTCCCCGCCCCCTCCGTCTCTGCCGGCAACCGCCATGTCCTCGCCTTGGGCGCGGACGGCGCCGTGCGCGCCTGGGGCGACGACTCCTCCGGCCAGCTGGGGCTCGCGCGGGCGCTCCTCATCACCACGCCGGCGCGCGTCTCCGGCCTCGCCGGCATCGACCGCATCAGTTCGGGCCAGACCCACGTCGTCGCGCTCGCCCGCGACGGCACCGTGTGGGCGTGGGGCGAGAACACCCTCGGCCAGCTCGGCGACGGCACGCGAACGAGCCGCGCCACTGCCGCGCCCGTGCCCGGGCTCGCCGGCGTGGTGGCGGTGTCGGCCGGCAACGGCCACACCCTCGCGCTCACGGCCGACGGGTCCGTGTGGTCTTGGGGCATGAACTACCAGGGACAACTCGGCCGCGAGGAGGACAGCGCGCTCGTTCCGGTCCGCGTGGCGGGGCTGCCCGCCATCGCGGCCGTGTCGGCCGGCGGCGGCCACAGCCTCGCGCTCGCGCGCGACGGGACGGTGTGGGGCTGGGGCGCCAACGACGCGGGCCAGCTGGGCGACGGCACGATCGCGGAGCCTTACACCGGGCGGTCGCAGCCGCGCCAGGCCGCGGTCCTCGCGGGCATCGTCGCGATCTCCGCCGGCTGGCGGCACGGCGTCGCCTTGAAGGCCGACGGCACGGTGATGGTCTGGGGAGACAACTACGCGGGCCAGCTCGGCGCCGGCGCGACCGGCAGCACGGGGACGCCTTTCTCCGTGGCGGGCCTCTCGGGCGTGAAGTCCGTGGCGGCGGGGCTCTTCCACACGCTGGCGCTGCGGGAGGACGGGACGGTGCGCGCCTGGGGCGACGGCTGGGCCGGGCAGCTGGGCGACGGGCGCAGCACGCCCTCGGCCACGCCGGTGACGGTGATGGGGCTCGCCGATGTCGCCGAGATCGCCGCCGGCAACTTCCTCTCGCTGGCGCGAACGCGCGACGGCGTCGTGCACGCGTGGGGGCAGAACGGCGTCGGCCAGCTGGGGGACGGGACGACGACGGACCGCCCCAGCCCCGTCGTGGTGACAGGCCTTCCCGCGGCGGCGTCCATCGCCGCCGGAGGCAACCACGGCTTCGCGGTCGCGGCCGACGGGCGCGCCTTCGCGTGGGGAAGCAACGATTTCGGCGAGGTGGGCGACGGCGTGCGCACGCTTCGCTCGACGCCGGCGGTCGTACCCGGCGCCACGCGGGTCACGGCGGTCGCCGCCGGCGGGCTGCACAGCCTCGCCCTGCGCGACGACGGCACCGTGCTCGCGTGGGGCGGCAACGGACTCGGGCAGCTGGGTGACGGCACGGGAACTTCCCGCTCGAGCCCGGCCCCCGTGCCCGGGCTGGCCGGCGTGCAGGCGATCGCGGCCGGCTACTACCACTCCATGGCGCTCAAGTCGGACGGCACCGTGTGGATGTGGGGCTACGGCTACGACGGGCAGCTCGGCAACGGCACCAACGACAGCGTGAACCGGCCTGCGCAGGTCGAGGGGCTCTCGCGCATCGCCGCCATCGCGAGCGGGCCCTCGCATGTCCTGGCGCTGGCGACCGACGGGACGCTGTGGGCCTGGGGCGGCAACGGCACGGGGCAACTGGGCGACGGCACGACCGTCCAGCGCACGCGGCCCGTGCGCGTGAGCGGGGCCACGGGCCTGCAGGACATCCGCGCGATCGCCGCCGGCGAGGCGCACTCGCTCGCGCTCACCGCCGCGGGCGCCGTCTGGTCCTGGGGCGGCAATTACTCCGGCGAGCTGGGCGACGGGTCCGCCGCCGACCGCGGGCTGCCCGGGCGCGTGCCGGAGCTCTCCGGCATCCGCGCCATCGCGGCCGGCGCCGGCTTCTCGCAGGCGGTGGGCGCCGACGGCCTGCTGTGGGCGTGGGGCGCGAACTGGGCGCGCCAGGTGGGCGACGGCTCGTGGCTCGAGCGGCGCACGCCCGTGCCGGTGCGCGAGGCGGGCACGGTGGCGATGGCCTCGGCCGGGGGCCAGCACGGCATCGCGCTCACCGCCGACGGCAGCGTGCGCGCGTGGGGCACCAACCTCGACGGCCGCCTCGGCGACGGCACCTTCATCGACCGCGCCACCCCGGTGGTGGTCCTTCGCGAGGGCGGCGCGGGAAGCCTCGCCGGCGGCGACTGGTTCCTCGACCTCGACCCGGGCGCCGCCTCCTCGATTCCCGGCGACAAGGTGCCGGTGTTCCTCGTGGCCGCCTCGGGCGCGGCGGGGGACATCACGGCAGACATCCGCTTCCGCCAGCAGGACGTGGGCACCACCGGCAGCGTCTACGTCTTCGCCCTCGCGCCGGCGACGATCGTGCAGGGGGGCACGAGCGCGAAGGTGCTGCAGGTCGGCATCGCGCGCGGGCCCGCGGCCAAGGCCGACGTGCCGGTGGCGTGCGTGCTGGCGCAGCTCTCC